>CAZFJC010000018.1:0-55611 GCA_964518765.1 uncultured bacterium | reverse complement strand
TATTTTCATTCAAAAAATATATCATATTTGGTCCGAAATCACCATGCATTACCTTCCGAAAAACGCTGACAAGGATGCAAAAATGGCCAGGGAAAAGTATTTATCCTTTTCCACCGTCCTGTCGCTGCTGGCCGGAGCGGTGATGCTCGGCTGCGGCAGGAAGCCGGCGCCTGTGGCCGAAAAGCCGGTGCCGGTCAGCGTCTTCGCCGCCGCCGTCCGTCAAGTGAAAACAGTGGTGGACGTGGCCGGGCGGGTGGAGCCGCAAAACCGGATCTCGGTTTACTCACAGGTGGCCGGAAAGGTGAGCCGGGTGGCGGTACAGGAGGGAGATAGAATAGGGCGCCACGGCCTTCTAGCCGAGGTGTCGCAGGATGCCCCGGGGAGCGATTATCGGCCGCATCCTGTAAGGTCGCCCATAGCCGGGACGGTCCTCAGGACCATGGCCAGCCTGGGGGCGTCAGTCGGCCAGCAGACCCCCCTGTTCGAGATCGGCGACACCAAGTGCATAAAGTTCGTGGGGCAGATTTTCGGCGAGGAACGGGAGGCGGTGAGGCCGGGGCAGAGGATGATAGTCACCGGGGCTGGCGGCGACACCCTGATGGGCCTGAAAATCGGGCGGCTGGCCCCCCAGCTTGATCCCTCCACCGGAGGCCAGGGCATCGAGGCCACCATCTGCCTGGTGAAGAACCCGCTCATTATCGGCCAGTCGGTTGACGGCCACATCGAGGTGGGCAGCGTCTCCGGGATTGCCGTGCCCAGGCTTTCTTTGGCCAAGGATGCGGACGGCAACCAGGGGGTGTACCAGGCCAGAGGCGATAGCGCGGTCTTCCGGCGCGTCAGAGTGGTCCACCGGGCCCAGGATTACTTCCTGGTCGAGGGCATAGACGAGGGGACGACAGTGGTGGCCGAAGGGGCCTCGGTTCTGGCCCCCGGCAGGAAACTGTCCATCGTCGGTGGCTTCAGGCCATGACAGGGCAGGAGGTTTAACCGTCGAACAAGGAAGATGAGCTTCTTCAGATACGTCATCGAGCACTATAACGGCACCTTGCTTCTGGTGAGCCTGGCCGCGGCCCTAGGCCTGCTGGGACTAACCCAGCTGCCGGTTTCCTTTTATCCCGACTTCACGGTACCAGCGGTCATCATCCTGGCTTCCTATCCTGGGGCCGGCCCCGAGGCGGTCGAGGCCGAGGTCGCCAGGTCGATAGAGCAGGCGGTGGCCACGGTATCGGGGGTGGATCTTATCGAATCGGTCAGCCAGGAGGGATTCTGCCGGGTGGTGGTCAGCTTCGCCTTCGGCCAGGATATCGAGGCCAAGAAGAGGGAGGTGCAGGAAAAGATCGACCTGGTCCGGGGCATCCTGCCGCGCCAGGTTCCGGCGCCGACCCTGACTACCATCAACCAGCTGCTGCCGCCGCCCGTGCAGCTGGCGGTGACATCCGACTCCAGGAGCCTGGGCGAGCTGACCAAGCTGGTCAAGGACCGGATAGCTCCCGAGCTGTCCAGGCTGCCGGGCGTGGCCGCGGCCCAGGTGACCGGCGGTGTCGAGCCGGTTTTGGCGGTGGAGGCCGATCCCATAAGGCTCAGGGAGAGCCGGACGGGTTTGGGGCAACTGGCCGCGGCTCTAGGCTCCGGCGGCGCCGACCTCCCCTTGGGCGACATCTCCGGATCCTGGCAGTCTTTCAACCTAAGGCTCAGGAGTCGCTACCGGTCGGCTTTCGAAGTAGAGAACCAACCGGTGGCGGTCCAAGACGGGAGGATCATACGGGTCAAGGATCTGGCTACGGTTGTCCTTAAGGAGAAAAAAAGGCAGAGCCTGACGCGTCTCAACGGCCGAGAAAGCGTGGGAATCCTGGTGAGAAAGCCCTCCGGCGGAAACTCGGTGAAGGTGGCCGACCAGGTTAGCGCCTGGCTCAAGAGAAGCCAGGCCAAGCTGCCGCCGGACGTCAAGGTGGAGATAGTTAGAGATGAATCGGTATCCATACGAAAGGCCGTAGTCGATGTAGCCCTGTCTGGCCTTTTGGGCGGCATCCTGGCCTCGGCCATCATCTACCTTTTCCTGGGCCGGCTGGCCAACACACTGGTCATAGTCCTCTCCATCCCGGCCACCTTGGCCATCACCTTTGGGGCCATGAGGGTATTCGGCCTGTCGCTGAACACGGTGTCCATCGGGGGCCTGTCCCTTTCGGTGGGCCTTATCGTGGATTCGGCGGTGGTGGTGATGGAGAACGCCTATCGTCGCCTAGCCGGTAGTGCCAAGGGGGAAGGCCGACAGGAGACCATCGCCTCGGCGGCGTCCGAGGTGGGGCTGGCCATATCGGCCGCCACCCTGACCACGGTGGTGGTCTTCCTGCCGCTGGCCTTCACCTCCGGGTTCGCCAAGGTCCTTTTGGGGGAACTGGCGCTGACCGTGACCTTCGCCCTGGGGATCTCCATCGTCATGGCGGCGGTGCTGGTGCCGGTGCTGAGCTTCTTCATGCTGAGGACGGATGGCGGCAGAAACCGGCTCAATTCCTGGTTCCTGAGGGCGATGGACGTCTTGCAGCAGGCCTATCTAAGGGTGTTGGGCTGGGCGCTCGTTCGCCGGCCACTGGTGGTGTTGGCCTTCCTGGCGGCCCTGGGGCTGGGGCTGGGGTTGGGGCGATTGGTGGACACCGGACTTTTGGCAGCCAACGACCAGGGCGAGTTTCAGATAACCCTCAACTTCCCTCAGGGCACCTCGCTGGATCGTACCGCCGAAAGGGCCGGGGAGCTGGAGAGACAGCTTCTGAACGGCCCAGGGGTGGGGCGGGTGTTCAGCATAGTTGGGCAGGATCCGTTCTTCGGCACGCTGCAGCCGTATCTGGCCACCTTGGACGTATTCACCGACGGCTTGATGCCGGTGGCTGAGGTTATAGCCCAGGCCCGTCTCCTCCTTGACAGTCTGCCCGGCGCCGCGCCGGTGCTGCGGGTGATCGACGCCACCGCCGGGGTGCGGAGAGACGACATAGACGTCAACATCTACGGAGACGACCTGGACACGCTGCGAGGGCTGGGCGATAGGCTGGCGGCGGCTCTGCGAGCCAGGCCGGAGAATACGGACCTGTCGTCGAACCTGGCGGCGGGAGTACCCGCCTACGAGTTCGTTCCCGACCGGCAGAGGCTGGCGGCGGCAGGATTAGACGTGCTCTCGCTGGGGGCGGCCATCAGGGCTGCCAAATCCGGCCTGGAGGCGGCCAGGTTCGGCCCGGGCGACAACGAGATCAAATTGGAGCTTTCTCTGGCCGGTTCCGACAGCCAGGGGATAGAGGACATGGGGAGGATGCCCATCGCCACCCCCCGGGCCGGGGTCCTGCCGCTCAAGGCTCTGGGCAACTTCGTCGAGGGAAGCTCGCCGCCGCAGATAGTCAGGCTGGATCAAAACCGGACGGTGAACGTAACCGGAAAATTCGTTCCCGGCGTCAATCCCCGCCGGGCCCGGGCCAGCCTGGAGGCGATGGTGAGATCGTTCCCCATGCCGGCCGGTTACCGAGCGGAGCTGCGGGGCGCCAACCGGGCCATCGCCGAGAGCTTCCGCACCCTGGGGCTGGCCTTGTTGGTGGCCCTGTTCCTAGTCTACATCGTCATGGGGGTCCAGTTCAACAGCCTGACTCTGCCCCTGGTCATCATGATGTCGGTGCCCTTCTCCCTGCCCGGGTTCTTCGGGGCTCTGCTCTTGACCGGTGACCAACTCAACCTCTCGTCGTTCCTGGCGGCCATCATCATCTCCGGCATCGTGGTCAACAATTCCATACTGCTGCTCGACTATGCGGTGGCCGTCAGGCAGCAGGGCGTCGGGCGCATCCAGGCGCTGCTGGAGGCGGGACGGGTGCGCTTTCGTCCGGTGATGATGACTTCGCTGACCACCATCTTCGGGGCGGCCTTTCTGGCTCTGAACATCGGGGGAAGCGGACAGGCCCTGCAGTCGCTGGCCCGCGGCTACATCGGGGGCCTGAGCTTCGGGCTGCTGGTATCCCTGCTCTTGGTGCCGGTGGTCTACACCCTAGTGGACGATCTGCTGTGCCGCTTCGGCCGCTCCTGTATGCCGGGAAAGGCCAAATGAGGATGCTTGGTGCCTGATATTTTTAAAGCCGAAAAAATAATCAAACTGCTGGGGCTGCGGCCGCTGCTGCCCGAGGGCGGTTTCTACCGCGAAACCCATCGCTCCGAGCTTAGCCTGGCGCCCTACTTTTTGCCGAAGGCATATGCCGGTAAGCGGAGCGCCGGCACCTCCATTTACTATCTCCTGACCGATCAAACCTTTTCGGCCATCCATCGGCTGAAGAGCGATGAAGTCTACCACTTCTACCTGGGGGACCCGGTCGAGCTCTTCGTCTTCGGGCCCAAGGGGGAGGCAAGGAAGCTGCTTCTAGGGGCTGGCTTGCGAAACGGCATGAAGCCGCAGGCGGTAGTCGGCCGGGGTTGTTGGCAGGGCGCCAGGTTGAGGACGGGGGGACGATGGGCGTTGCTGGGGACCACGGTTTTCCCGGGGTTCGAATTCCGGGATTTCGAGCTGGGCGACAGGGGGAGGCTGTTAAAACAATACCCCAAGCATAGAAATACGATAATCGCACTAACGAAAGAGCCCGGTTGAAAAGCCGGGCCCTTTCCTTTGGCGGATTCCCGCGTTTGCGAGAACGACCATAACGAGAGGCTGGTTCTAAGGTGACTGTCTCACCGCCCCGTAGCCTCTGGCCACCGAGCGGCCCAGGCCGAAGTAGTCGGGGATCTCCATGTTGGCCGAGAACGAGCCGCCGAAGGCCATGGTGTGGCCGCCGTGGATCTCCAGGGTTATCTGTTTCAGCTCCTTTATCTCGGCCTGCACCTGGCCGGCCACCCGGTAGCCGATGTCCTTGGAGATGGCCAGCAGGTTGGAGATCAAAAGGCTCTCCAGAAAGAACTTCTGGGAATGCGGCGACTTGAGGCGGAAGTACTTAGCCAGACCGGTCTCGTCCAGGATCAGCCAGGGAGTCAGCCAGCGGTAGGAGAGCATCTTCTCGCTCAGGCACCATCGGCCCTCCCCCGACTTTGAGCCGGCCTCGGAGACAGCGAAGTCCTGTCGTCCCAGGTGCAGGCTTTCTGGGTATGGCAGGCCGGCTAGGACCTCGGCCGCCTCGGCGAAGCCCAGGATCAAGCCTCGGCCGTCGACCACCTTGTACTGAAGGCGGGGATAGCGGTAGGCACGGCTCCTCTCCAGAAAGGAGGCGAACGGTCCGGTGTGGCCGTAGGCGGCGGCGTAGAAGCCGCGCAGGCCGATGGCCTGTTCCAGCACCAGCGGCTGCTCGGCAGCGAGGCGTACCAGATGCACCGGGAAGGAGAGGGGGGAAGACTGGTCGGGCATGGATGAACAATCTGATTTGTTGATAAACAGTTATATCGTTTAAGATCCCTGCGGTTCGGCCAAAAGGATCACAACTCGGCCAGGACCACCCCGCCCATCAGCACCAGGCCGCCGGCCGCCAGGCCCCAGGTCGGGGGCTGTCCCAGCAGGATAAGGCTGGAGGCAATGGTCACCAGCGGGATGAGATAAACGATCGCGCCCAGACGAGCTGCCTCGGTTCGCTTGAGAGCCCAGGACCAGACCAGAAAGCCGAAGACGGTGCACACCATGGATAGGAAGCCCAGGGCCGACCAGGCCCTGGCGCTCAAAGACCCAAGTCCGGACGGAATGAAGAAGGCTAGGGGTAGGCTTCCCCAGACGATGGCCGAGAGGGTCACCAGGGTGGCGTCGGAGCGATCCACCATGGGTTTGCCGACGACGGTGTAGACTACCCAGGAGAGCGGCGCCCCCAG
The DNA here is from genome assembly GCA_964518765.1 of uncultured bacterium. Taxonomy (GTDB): domain Bacteria; phylum Edwardsbacteria; class AC1; order AC1; family EtOH8; genus CAZPNX01. The sequence continues at coordinate 49,803 of CAZFJC010000018.1, read as the reverse complement.
CGTTATCAACACGGCTAGCAGGTAGCCGAAGCCGATGGCCTCGCGGCTGCCCCAGCGCACCACGATGAAAAGGCCGACGAAGGCGATGACGATGCCCCAAAGCTTGCGGGGGGTGATGCGCTCGCCCAGAAAAGCCCTGGCGGCCAGCAGGGTGAGCACTGGGGACAGGCCGACGATCAGGCTGGCGGTGCCGGCGGCGATGCGCGTCTCGCCGAAATTTAGGGCGATGTTGTATCCCAGGACGCCGGTCAATCCATAGAGGGAGATGCCCCTCCACTCCCGCTTCCAGGATTCGAAGATCGATGGCAGGGGATAGAGGATAAGAAGCAGCAATAAAGAAACGGCGGCTGCGGGAAGGTAGCGCAGGGCGGTCAGGCCCATGGGCGTCATCCCCTCCGTTTCCAGCAGGTATTTGATAGCCACGAAGGCGTTGCCCCAGAAGACCACCAGCAAAGACACCAAGATTATCAGAAGCAGCCTGTTCATTCTTTCTCCAAGTTCCGCTATCCTATGGGCGTCAGACCGAGCACAGGCTTTGCCAGCCTGCCGGCCTCGGCCGAGAGCATCCCCACCAGTATCAGCCCGGCCCCGGCCCAGGCCCAGCCGCCCATGGTCTCGCCCAGAAGCAGGTAGGCGAAGCCGGCGGCGAAGACCGGCTCCAGGGTATAAATGACCGCAGCCCGGACCGGGGTGGTGCGCCTCTGCCAGTAGAACTGGATCACCAGCGAGCCGGCGGTGGCCAAAATGCCGGTGACCAGGATGTCGGGCACCAAGGTCGGAGACCAAACAAAGCGCGGAATTTCGGCCACGGCCAGCAGCAGGCCGGAGAGGGCCACCGTGGCCACCACCTGGACCATGATCAGCCCCAACGGATGGTGCCGGTCGGTGTATCTCTGGACCAGGACTACCACCATGGCGAAACATACGGCGCAAACGGCGGTGTAGAAGTCGCCCAGGTTGAAACCCCCGGCCGACGGGCGCGACAGGAGATAGAGCCCGGCCCCGGCCAGGAGGACGCCCAGGGCCTGCCAGGGGTCGAGCTTGGATTTCAGCAGGACGATGGCCACCGGCGGCACCAGGACCACGGCCAGGCCGGTGATGAAGGCCGAGCGGGAGGCGGTGGTGTGGACCAGGCCGGCGGTCTGCAGGGCGAAGCCGGCGAACATGAAGGCCCCCAGGATAAGGCCGTCCCTCCAGCCCCGGCGGCCCAGCCCGCGGAGATGCCTCCAGCAGAACGGCAGCAGCACCAGGCCGCCCAAAAGGAAGCGCAATCCCAGCCATAGGAACGGGGAGACATAGGACATGGCGTCCCTGACGGCGGAGAAGGTGGCCCCCCAGAGGAAGGTGCACAGCAGCAGCCAAAGGTCGGCCTTGAGATCGTTCACGCGCATGGCAGATTATATCATAAATCTGCCGTAGAGGATAGGGGATAAGGGAAAAGCGGCCATGACGGCCGCTTTCGTTATATGGGCATATTATCCGATAGATATCGGAAAAACCCGCGATGAATACTATACGGCCTGCTGGCTAGGGCAAGGCCGGGTCGCGCTCCGGTCCGCCGCGCCCCCCCAACATCCCTTCGACCCCGGAGAGGATCTGTTGGATCTCCCGCTTGGACGGCGGGCCGTAGAGCCGGCTGACGGTGCCGGGCGAGAACTCGTTGCGGAAAAGCTTGATCAGCCGGCCGCGGCCCTCCCTGGCCAGGGCCGCCGAAAGCCGCTCGCCGGGGAGAAACCGCGCCTCCTCAGTGTTCTTGAACGATGGGTTGATGACCAGCAGGGAGACCCCCTGCTGGCGGAAGTGGGCGGCGGCCGCTAGGCTCAGGCGGTAGGCGGGCTCGTCGAAGATGTCGGCCTGCTGGTGGGTCAATGGCTCGGGGTAGCAGTCTGACAGGAGCACCGCCAGGTTGCGGCTGCCCGGCTTGCGTTGGCGCTCCAGCCTGATCATAGCCAAGGCCTTCTCCAGGCCGTCGGCCAGCGGGGTCATGCCCTGGACCTTAATCTGCCTGAGATTGCGGGAGACCACCCGGTAGTTGTGGGTGGGATGGTTGAGGACGGCGGCCTGACGCCCGTTCAGCGACACCAGGCCGATGCGGTCCTGGTGCCGGCGGAAGTGCCCGGTCAGCGAGTTCAGTATCTGGGCGAAGACGTTGATGAAGGGGTAGGTGGAGGTGCTGGCGTCCACCACCAGCACCAGGGTCAGGCTCTGGCGCTCCAGTTTCTCCCAGCCCATCAAGTCGCCTTCGCCGATGCGGAACCTGCCCGAGGCCAGGTCGTAACCGCCGTCCGAGGCCGCCCTGAGCAGGGTGAGCAAGGCCGAGAGGGCGTTCTCGCCGGGACGGTAGCGGACCGGCTTGACGTTGCGGCCTGATCGGTAAGAGATGACGGACCTCTGGCGGCGGCTGCCGCGGACGGCCCGGGTACGGGGCCGGGCGAATCTCTTGAGGAAGCTGAAGAACCCGGAGCGGAACTGCTCGAAGGCCTGGGGGATGTTCTGGAAAAGGAGGGCGTTTTGGGACGACCCCCGGCCCTGGGTCACGTCAACGACCAGGAGGCGTTTCCTTCGGATTTTAAAAAGGGCCTTGGCCGTCAGGCGGCGCAGCCGCTCGATTAGGTTCCTGGGTTGGCTCGGAGGCCCGGCCTGGGCTAGAGACACATTTAGTTTTTTTTTCCGGAGGAGCCGCCGAGGCCGGGTAGGCCAATGGGTGCACGGACCCCGGCCTGCCGAACGCCAGGCTGTTCCGCTCCGCCGTCCTTGCTCTGGGACGGCGACAGCCGATCGAAACGCTTGGAGAAGCTTCCTAGTATCTCGTTGCGGTCCGGGGGCTCCAGCAGCCCTCCGTCGCGGGTGCGGTGGCACAGGGCCAGCTCGGCCGCCAGTATCAGGTCGTCGGCAGAGACGGACGTTCGCCCCTCCAGGGCCGCCAGAGCGATACCGGTCTTGACGATGACGATGTCCGGCCGCTGGCCGTCCACCTTGAGCTCGGCGCAGGACTCGGCCACAGCCAGCACCTGGCCGTCCGATACGGTCGCCCGGGACAGGAGTTCCCTGGCGGCGACGATCGATCCCTTGGCGGCCCGCTCGGCCTCATCGAATCGGGCGAAGAAGGCGGACGGGTCGCTCTCGTACTGCAGGTTCAGCCTGACGATCTCGGCCCGCAGCTCCGGGTCGCGCACCGTCTCGATCCTAACGCACAGCGGGAAGCGGTCTAGGATCTGGGGCCGCAGGTCGCCCTCCTCCGGGTTCATGGTTCCCACCAGCACGAAGCGGGCCGGGTGGTGGACCGACAGTCCCTCGCGCTCGATGGTGTTCCAGCCCGAGGCGGCCGCGTCCAGGATGTCGTCCACCAGGTGGTCGGGCAGCAGATTGACCTCGTCCACGTAGAGGATGTTGCCGTTGGCCTGGCCCAGGATGCCCGGCAGGATGACCTTCTCGCCCGTTTTGAGCAGACGCTCCACGTCGATGCTGCCCACCAGGCGGTCCTCGGTGCAGGCCAGCGGCAGGTTGACGATGCGCATGCGTCGCCTTTCGGCCTGAAGCTCGCCTCGCTCGCGGCACAGGCTGCAGAGCCTGTCGGGATCGTTCGGGTCGCAGTTGAAGAGGCAGGAGGCGACGGCGGGGTCTTCGGGCAGGATGGCGGAGACCGAATGGACCAGGGTGCTCTTGCCGGTGCCCTTGGGCCCGGAGATCAAGAGGCCCCCGATTCTGGGGTTGACGATGTTGGCCAGGTAGGCTCTCTTCAGCTTGTCCTGGCCCAGGAGGGCCGGAAAGGGAAGGCGATGGAATCCGCTGTCACCCGTCATATGGAGATTATATGCTTGGAGGGACGCGATGTCAACAATAAAAACGGCAGGTATTCTTTTCCTTGACATACCTTGGCCGCTTTGATATCATAATCCTATGGCACCCTCAACAAGCAACTCCAACGCAGGACCGCATATGCCCTCCGCCGAAAGACCGATACAGACTCCCCTGGACCAGACCGGCCAAGTGAAACATTCGCTGGGCCGCCACGACGTGGACCAGCTGGGCTGGCTGGACAAGTCCATCGAGGAGTACAAACGCAACGCCCTGGCCGATATCAAGCCCGGCCTCATCCTCAAGCCCATGCTCTACTCCCTGGTGGCCCTGATAGTCTCCTTCTTCCTGGACGTCTCCCGGGTGCCCCTTTTGGGCTCCATCAGCGTGGAGATGGCCAAGAGGATGTTCCCCAACTGGAACCCGGACAACCTGACCCAGACCCTGTCGCTGTGGTGGATGCCGGTGGTCTTCTACGCGGTCTTCGTGCTCTACGCCTACATGGCCTTCCGCTCACTGCAGAGGGAGGTTAGGGTGTCCGGCTCCTACGAGAACATCGACCGTATCCTGGAGGGCTTCGTCTCGGCGGTCAAGGGCATCTCCACCGCCGTCCCCCTGATCGGAGCCGCCATCCTGCTGGTGAGCGTCAAGCTGGGGCCCGAGGTCTTCATCGGCATCTCGGTGCCCTTCGAGATCAAGGCCCTGCTGATCCTGGCCATCGGCGAGCTGTTCTGCATCGTCTTCGACCACATGGGGGTGGCCTTCAACGACGTCATCAACGGCATCAAGGACCTGCGGGAGCGCTTCTTCGTCCGGGTGCAGATGGACAACACCAACCTCCTGATCAAGCGGATGGAGGACGACCTGATGCGTTCCTCGGGGGCGGTGGCCGGCATCCCGCCCAAGGAGGACCTAGCGGCGCTGCAGAGAACGGCCGAGGCCATCGCCGGCCTATCGCGGACCTCGCTGGAGAACTACCGGGCCATGATCGCCGCCGCCCAGGAGATCAAGACCATCCCGGTCAACCTGCAGGAGATGGTCAACCGGATGCAGGTGCTCACCGACCAACTGCAGGTGGTCTCCCAGGCCACCCGGGTGACCTTGGAGAACTTCTCGGCCCTGGCCGCCCTGCCCAAGGAGCTGAAGAACCTGCCGGGGCTGTCGGACGAGACGGTGGCCAAGCTCCGCAGCGCCACCGAGTCTCTGAGGTCCATCTCCGAGGGGCTGGGCAACCCCGGCACCCAGGCGGCCCTGAAAAGCCTGGAGAACATCGTGGCCAAGAAGTGACCATCTCTCTCCCTGGCATGCCCGCAAGTTCGTTCCACTCAGGGAAAACTCCGGCAGGCATTAAGAACGGCATGTTATATTGATAATCCTGGATTCCCGCTTTCGCGGGAATGACAACGAAAAATAGCCTAACTGATGCGCAAGCGGCAGCACGACGTCAAGTTCATCATCTACCAGGCCCTGTACCTGGTGGTCATCTGCCTGATCACCATCAAGGGAGCCGAGATCGACCTGACCCGGGTGGAGAAGGTCGGGGCCAGCGACTCCCTGCGGGTGGCCCTGGAGGAGAAGAAGCGCTACAACGATTCCCTGGCGGCCGAGATCGCCAAGCAGGAGGAGGAGGCCCGCCGGATACAAGAGGAGCTGGCCCGGAAGACGGCCGAGGACGAGAGAATCCGCCAGGAGATGGAGCGTCTGAGGAAGGGCTCCAAGGACCTGCCGCTCTCGGTAACCCAGGCCTACATCCAGCACACCTGGAACACGGCCAAGAACTCGGGCACGGTACCGGTGGAGATCTACGACCCCAAGGACCGATCAAAACCCATCGCCGTCATCCCGCCCGGCCAGGAGAAGCGCTTCGACCTGGGGGGGCAGACCGAGGTCATCGCCAAGTTCGGCATGAGGGAGCAGGCCATCCCGGTGGCCCCCAACAAGCCGCCGGCCATCCGCATCGAGAAGGTGACCACCAAGATGGAGGGCTCGCGCATCAGGCTGGCCGAGCTGCAGGCGGTCTCCTGCTTCAAGATAACCATCGAGGATGAAAGGCCGGACCAGCTCAAGGCATCGTTTACCGGACCGGTGACGGCCACCGGCCCCACCCGGGACAGCCGGGGCAACCTCATCTACTTCGTCACCCCCAGCATCGCCCGGACCGAGGAGGCCTTCCAGTCCTGGGTGGACCGGCACGGCGACGCCCGGGAGGCCGACGGCCGCTACAAGGTGAACTTCTTCCTCAACGTCTCGGACAGCCGCACCGGGGAGAAGTTCCCGCCGACCGGCGGGTCGATATACTTCACCGATTTCAAGTGAATCCGTAAAACTATTCCAGCGAAATACGAGCTTTTGCCGCAGCGCTTTGTTGCGCAGGAGCGAAACGACGTGAAATCACAAAACTTGTCAAACCTATCAAACCCATTCCAGGGAATATGCAGAACGAATTCAAGTTAATTGCCGTCTTCGCTCTCCTTGTGGCCTCGGCCCTCCCATCCCCGGCCCAGGAGGATTTCGACGACGAGATAATCCGCTACTACCAGATGGAGACCATGGACGACAGTTTGTTCGTCCGCATCCAGGAGGAGGTCAAGATCGACCCGCCCAACCCCAAGGCCGAGATCGTGGTCGATCTGCGCGACCCCCAGAACCAGACGGTCACCATCCAGGGCACGGTCTTCCCCTTTCTGGCCTTTACCCCCGAAACCCGGGCCCGCATTATGACCTTCCCCTTCAAGCTCAATTTGGAGGAGCAGACCACCTACACCAGTGTCTTCACCCGGGTCATCAAGAAGATCCGCTTCCGCCGGCTGGTGGAGCCGCCCCACAAGAACCAGATACTGTCCACCCGGGGCTACGTCAATCCCTACTTCCAGCTCTACGGCGGCGAGCGGCTGGGATTCGCCATCAAGCGCGACATCGGTATCACCATCGGCACCGGCACCCCGTACTCCGGAGCCCTGGAGAGCGACCAGGTGGAGGTAAACCTCCACGCCCTAGGGGCCAGGGTGGGGATGATCACCGCCGCCTCCTTCCTGGTGGGCAAGACCCTCAACCAGAGCCTGCAGGGGGACACCTCCAGCACCTTCGTCCTGAACAAGGGCAACCGAATGCACCTGCACTATGCCACCTCGGCCCTGCAGGTGGCCTATGTCATCCCCCTGGGCAATTTCTTCGAGGTGGGCTACCAGCAGGTGATGGAGGAGATGGCCCCCTCCGAACTGGGCTACATCCTGGAGGACTCGGCCGACGGTTATTCCCCCAAAATAATGTCCGGCTCCTATTTCAACTGGGAGTTCCGCTATCCCATGCGCAACCAGGGCTCCACCCGGGCCAAGGCCTACCTGGCCTCGTACCAAAACGAGCTCCATTTGGGCTACACCGGCCGGGAGCTGGTGTTGGTGGGGTCGAACTTCGACTTCCGCTTCGACTTCATGTACCCCCAGAAGAAGAACCCGGAGCGGCCGCCCCAGCTGGCCATGGAGGTCATGGTGCAGAAGATAGCCGAGGGCTGGGCCTCCAGCGTCATCTCTCTGGGCCCCTCGATAATCGTGGGCCGCAACGACCGGGGGAAGCTGGGGGTGAACACCCTGTTCCTCAACCTGAGGGTAAAGCTGGGCAGCTCGCTTTAGATTCCAGCTTCTATAAACCGCCTGTCACCCGGAGAGAGGCTTCGCGGCCTGGCCGGCTGAAGGTGATGCCATTATTCTCCGACCTGCCTCATAGGCAAGCCTTCTCGGAATCTTAATGTCGCAACTTTAAAAAGGAATGAAGATTTTTAGGTCAAGACACGACGGGCCTGAGTCGACTCCCAAGTCGGACAGGCCTTTCTCAACACTGATCCCGGCGGTGCTGGCGGCCGGGCTGCTTCTCATGTCGGCTGACTGCCTCGAGGCGTCCGATGAGGTGCGGGTGCTTTCGGGCCACAAAGACTATGTCATGGCCGTGGCCTGGAGCCCGGACAGCCGTTACCTGGCCAGCGGCAGCTTCGACGGGACGGCCGTGGTCTGGGACGCGGCCAGCGGCCGGGCGCTGCGCATCCTGTCCGGCCACACCGACAGCGTCACCGCGGCCGCCTTCGGGCCCGACGGCGGGGTGGTGGCCACCGGCAGCTTCGACGGCACCGCCAAGATTTGGGAGGCCTCCACCGGGGACGAATTGATGACGCTTTCCGGCCATGCCGACTGGGTGATGGGGGTGGCCTTCCATCCGGACAGCGCCTGGCTGGCCACGGCCAGCTTCGACGGCACCGCCAAGCTTTGGGACCTGCGCACCGGACGGGAGCTCAAAAGCTTCGAGGGTCACCGGGGCGGGGTCAACGCGGTGGCCTTCAGCCCGGACGGCAGGCAGCTGGCTACGGCCAGCGAGGACCGCACCGCCAAGCTGTGGGACGTTTTCACCGGCGAGGAGATCCGTACCTTCGCCGGGCACGGCGACGCGGTCAGGACAGTGGCCTTCAATCCGGACGGCAGACAGCTGGCCACCGGCAGCAACGACCGTACGGCCGTGGTTTGGGATGCGGTCACCCGAAGGCAGGTAGGAAAATACACCGGCCACAAGGGATGGGTGTACGGCGTGGCCTTCAGCGCCGAGGGACGCTATCTGGCCACCTGCTCCGGCGACAAGTCGGTCAAGCTCTGGGAGGTGCAGACCCAGGCCATGGTCCGGGATTACGGGGGACACCGGGAGGGCGTCAACGGGATAGCCTTCAGCCCGAACGGCTGGAGCCTGGCATCGGCCTCTGACGATCATACCATCAGGCTTTGGCCCATCCCCTTCGATCCGCTGCGGAGGCTGCCGCCCGACCTTTGCGCCCAACTGGAGTTCAACGACGAGAACGGCGACGGCATCCTGGAGGCCGGGGAAACGGCCCGGGTCCACCTGATCCTGCGCAACCAGGGGCAGGGCCCGGCCCAGAGGGTGCGGGTATCGATCGAGGACGACCTGACAGACCCGGCCCTGTCCTCAACCGGGCAGAGCATCAGGGCCATAGGGCCAGGGGGCAGCTGCCGGGTTTCCATCATGCTCAGGGCCGGGCTGGGGGTGAGGACGGCCCAGCACCGCATGGAGATCAGGGTCAAAGAATACTTCGGCTACGACATGGACCCGGTGCGCCTGGTGCTGCAGACCAAGGCCATCACCCCGCCGGCCATAGGCTTCTGCGGGCTGGAGCTTATCGAGTCTGGGCCAGGGACAGCGGCCTTCGCCCGGGACGGGGTCCTGTCGCCGGGGGAATCTGCCAAACTGAGAGTCCTGCTGCAGAACACCGGCCTGGGCATCGCCCAGGGCATCAGCTATAGCGTCCATACCACCGACCCCAACATCTTTTTAGGCGAGGCCTCCGGGACTTTGGGCGACATCAGGCCTGGCGAGATCAAGCCGTTCATCATGTCGGTCAGCCCCAACAAAAGAGTGGTCTCGTCCCGGGCCCTGCCCCTGTACCTGACCATACGCGACCGCATCGGTATGCTGGGACTGACTAACATCCAGCTGCCGCTGGAGTTGGGCAAGGCCCCGCCGCCGCCGGCCTTCATGCCCGCCAGGTCAGACAGCCTGGGCGCCTTGGGCCAGGCCCGCTTCGAGTTCGAGTCCCCCAAGTTCTCAGCCATCCCCCGGGAGGAGCTGAACGTGGCCCGGGTGGAGAGCTCGGCGACCAAAAGTCCCCAAACCCTAGCGGTGGTCCTCGGCCTGGGCCGCTATCGCTTTCTTCCCGAGGTGCCCTACGCTCCGTCCAGCGCCGGACTGGTGCGGAGCTATCTAGAGACGAGGCTGGGCGTGGGCTTATGCCTGGCCTACATCGACCAGGACGCCTCGGGTTTGATATTCGACGAGATTTTCAATCCGGACTACGGCAGGCTGAAACGGGAGATGCGCCGCGGCTTCACCGATCTGATCGTCTATTACCGGGGCCGGCTGCTGCCCAACCGGGAGCGCACCGAGCTGCTGCTGTTTCCGGTCGACGGCAGGCCGGACAGGGCCGAGGCCGACGGCTATCCGCTGAGTGCTCTCTATAACAGTCTGGGGCGGCTGGGAGCTAGGTCGGCCACCGTTATCATAGACGCCGAGGCCGAGCCCAACCCCAAGGGCCAGAAGCTCAGGCTGGCGAACCCCAAGCCGTGGACGGTATTCCCCGCCCAGTCGGCTATCGTCCCGGCTTCAGGCGAGGAGCCGGTTCGCTCGTCGGAGACCTCCTTCACTGTCATCAACGCCTGCGAGGGCTACCTGCACGCGGCCCCGCACCAGCCGTCGGAGCTGGGCCTTTTAACCTATTACCTAGCGGCCGGCCTGGCCGGCCACGCCGATCATGACGGCGACCGGCGGCTGACGCTGGGCGAGCTGAAGAAGTACCTGACGGAGAAGGTGGCCGAGAGGTCCTGGAGCATCGCTGGCCTGCAGCTGCCAGAGATATACGGTGACGATGGGCGGGTGATGGTGGAATGGTGAGAAAGAAAAGGCCGGCAGGAATGACTACCGAACCCTCCTCAAGAAGAGGAGGGAATTTCATGCCTTCCAAACATGCCATAGATAGAGTAAGTTGAAAGCCGTGACGACGGATTGCCGAAGGGCAACACCCATAGACGGGAAGAATTCGGTAGTGGCCGTTCTGGCCATGGCCCAGGTGGTCATTAGCGGCACCTACCTGATGGCCAAGCTGGGCCTGCGTGAGCTTGAGCCTCTGTCATTCGGCCTATACCGCTTTCTCCTGGCCGCCATTGTCTTCGTAATTCTGCTGGCGGCCAAAAAACAGCTGCGCCTGCCACAGAAAGGCGACTGGGCCTCCTTCCTCTGGCTGGCCTTCCTGGTCGTCCCCCTGAACCAGGGCCTCTTCCTCTACGGCATGAAGTACACCCTGGCCTCACACGGGGCCCTGTTCTACGCCACCACTCCCATTATGGTCTTCGGGCTCTCCTGTCTGTTTTTGGGCGAAAGGCCGAGCCTGATGAAGACGGCCGGAATAGCCCTGGGATTCGCCGGGGTGCTGCTGGTCCTCTCCGACCAGAGGATCGCCATATCCGACAAAACACTCAAGGGCGACGCCCTGATACTGATGGCGGTGACCACCTGGGCGGCCTACACCATCCTTAGCAAGAAAATGCTGGAGCGCTACCCCCCGCTCTACGTCACCGGGGCCGGGCTCTCCCTTGGCTTCCTGATGTTCGTTCCCGTCGGCCTGCTGCCGGCTATGGCGCAGGACTACTCCAAAATAAGCTGGAATGGAATCGCCTCCCTGCTTTACCTGGCGCTTCTGACCTCGGTGCTGGGCTACCTGGTGTGGAGCTGGGGGCTCTCCAAGCTGGAGGCCAGCAAGGTGACGGTGCTCTCCAACCTCCAGCCTATCCTGGCGGCGCTTCTGGCCTGGGCCTTCCTCGGGGAGGCCATCACCGTCCGTTTTCTGCTGGGGGCGATGGCGGTGGCGGCCGGGGTGGTCCTGACCGAGAGGGGATGACATGCCGGGACGAAGAAGGTACTCGATCCGGCTTCTATGGGCAGGCGCCGGCCGCGTCGCTGGAGCTTATTTCCCTTTTGAACTGATGACGATGAAGGCAGAGGTGCTGGATAACGTGGGCAAATGGAGCCAGGCGGAGGAGATTTACCGATCCCAGCTTATCTGGGCGAGGAAAGCTGGCCTGGGCCGCTATCAGGCAGAAAGCCTGAACGCCCTGGGTTGGGTTTGCCACCAGAGGAACGAAGACGACAGGGCGCGGGAGCTGATAATGGAGGCCCTGTCTATATATCAATCGTTTGGCGACGACGGCGGACAGGCCCGGGCCCACAGCCAGCTGGGGGGCACCTATTATCAGAACAGCGACTATGACCGGGCCCTGGACCACTACCAGAAGGGACTGGAGATCTCACGCCGTATCGGCGACCTTGTGGCGGAGGCCAAGACGCTCAACAATATCGGCAACATTCTGGGGGAGCAGGGGGACAACGACGGGGCTCTGCAATTGTATGAAAAGGCGCTCAGGGCCAGCCTGGAGGCCGGGAACGCTTATATGGAGGCGGTGATTAGCGGCAACATAGGGGCCGCCCACTTCTCCCAAGGTGATTATCGCCTGGCCCGGGATTGGTTCACACGGCAGTTGGCCCTGGGGATCCGTCTGGGTAACAAGCTGGTCATGGGCTCGGCCCTGGGAAGCTTATCTGGAGCCCATCTCAAGATGGGAGAGTCGGAAAAGGCATTGGAGTTCCTGGAAAAGAGGCTGGAGATCTCCGAGGAGATAGGCGACCTAAAAGGACAGGCCCTGGCCTGGGACTATCGGGGCAACATATACTACACTAGGGGGGAATATAGTCTGGCGGAAAACGCCTTTAGAAAGGCGATTGAGCTCGGCGAGAAGGCCAACATCAGGTACTACCTGAGCGGATTCCTGCGCAACCTGGCAAACGTCCTCCTGAAGACCGCAAGGATGGGCGAGGCCGAGGAAACCAATCTTCGGGCGCTGGATCTCTCCGAGCAAATGAACGTTCCGGAGATGGTGGCGGAATGCCGGCTGTTGGCGGCCAAAATCCTCTCTCGTCAGGATCCCTCCGGGGCGGTGGTGGCCCTCAGGCAGCTTTTGGAAGAACCGCTTGACGACGAACAGAGGGCCGAGTCGCTTCGTCTGATCCACGAGTTGTCCGGGGATGAGGCCAGCCGCCAGGCGGCCCTGGACATCTACCTTAAGTTGAACAAGCGCAATCCGACCGAAGAATACGCCCAGAGGATCGACCGGCTGGAAAAAAGCGGGCCGTAGGAAAATTATCGGCAGAAATTAAGACATTGCCCGATTGATAAAGCTACACCCCTGTAATATTATTATATCGACATGAAACGTTCAAAGACGATACTGGCTCTCCTCATTATGCCGTGGGCCCTGGCCTGCGCCCCGAAGGCCATGAGCCCGCCGGAAGAGGACACGGCCGGGCTGGCCATCGACCTGCCGCCCTATACCGGCAGGAAGCAGATCGTGGCTGTGCTTGACCTGAAAAACCTCAGCCAGTTCGACGACCCCCGCATCGGGCGCGGCGTCTCCAATATGCTGATCACCGCCCTGGTGAGCACCGGCCGCTTCACGGTGGTGGAGCGCAATGAGGCGGTGCTCCAGAAGATATTCGAGGAGCAGAAGCTGGGGCAGAGCGGAGCCGTCACCCCTCAGACCGCGGCCAAGGTGGGAAGGATGCTGGGGGCCCGCTTTGTGGTCATCGGGGAGGTTTCCGAGTTTGGCATCCGCAAAACCTCGGCCTTCGTGGGGGTGGGTGGGTCCAAGACCATCACTACCCGGGTGGTGGTCGACGCCCGAATGGTGGACACCGAGACCGCCGAGACAGCGGCCGCGGCCTCGGGCATCGGCACTGCCAGCACCAGCACCGGCGGGGTGGCCCTGACCTTCGAGTTCGGCACGGCCGGCTTCGACGAGACCACCATCGGCATGGCCACCCGCAAGGCCGTCAATCGGGTGGCGGAGAGCTTTGCCAAACAGGCGGAGGTAAGGCAGATGATGAAGGAGGGTAAACGATAATGAAAAAAGCGCTGACCATGGCCGCCTTGCTGTTGCTGGCCGCCGCGGCCGCGGCCCAGGACCAGGCCAACATCAGCCTTAAGCCCACCCCGCCGCCCATCTCCTGCCTGGACTTTTTCAAAGGCGTCAAGCAGCTGACCTTCACCGGGCTGTACATGAAGATGGGCGAGGCCGAGGACTCGGGACTGGACGAGGCCCCCACCGCCTGGGGGTTTCAAGCCGAGGCCGCCCGGGGAGCCGGGGACGGTCTGGGGGCGATAGTCAACGGCATGTTCATGAAGATCAACGTCCCCATCGAGAACGAGGATTATCCCGCCTTCATGATGGGCACCAACCTGTTCCTGGTCAAGGACCTGGTGCAGGGGGAGAAAAAGGACATCGCGGGAGAGATAACCGAAAAGAAGACAACGGTGGCCTTGTTCGGCGGGGGCGGCTACAACTTCACCAGCTTCACCATGGAAGACATCATGAGCAGCGGCTTCGACATGACGATAAACACCAACGAGATCAGCCTGCCGATCGGCCTGGCGGCCGAGCTGCCGCTGAATGCCATGATATCGTTCGTGCCCTTCGGCCGGTTCGCCTGGAGCCGGACTTCGATGGACATCACCATGCCCTACGTCATGGGATGGACCTTGTCCGGGGGGCTGATCTGGGGCTACAGCTTCACCGATTCCAGCTATACCACCACCCGCCTGGACTACGGGGCCGACATCAACATCAGGCCCTTCCGCAATGCGCCGGAGTGGAAGATAAGCGTGGGCACGGTGCTGTCGCAGATCGAGGGCATGTCCAAGGGCAATCTATTATTCATCGCCAGCGTCAAGCGGGAGTGGGGGAAGTACTACTCCAGCACCATGTTCGGACCGAAGCTGTACTAGCAGCGTTTGTTATAAACGAACGGGCCCCGCCGCAAGGCGGGGCCCGTTTCTTATCGCCGACAGGGCGGGTTACCCGTCGCCGCGGGACTTAGGGTTATCCAGGATAACGAGCCATATGCCCAGGCCGGCCATCCCGGTCAAGGCAAGCAACAGGGCGGAGGGGAACGCCCCCTCGCCGGCCAGCCAGGGGAGCCGGGCCGCGGCCGAGGGGTAGTAGATGAACAGCAACGCCAGCCCGTTGTTCAGGGCGTGGGCCAGCATCGAAAGGTAGATGGAACCGGTCCTATGGACTATGAACGTCAGGTAAAGCCCGAGAAGAAATGTCGGAACCAGGCGGAAAAGGTTGAGGTGGATGACGGCGAAGAGGAAGGCGGTCAGAACCACGGCGGCCCAGGCCGGCATCCTCCCCCTGAAGGACGAAAGCAGGGCCCCCCGGAACAGCATCTCCTCGCAGATGCCGGGGCTCACGGCCAGGATGAAAAGGCCGGGCAGGAGGCCGCCCCCTGATTTCTTCAGGTCAAGGTAATCCTTCAGGCCCTCCAGCATCTTCAGCGACTCGGGGAAGAGCCTGGTCTGGATGGAGCCCGCCCAGGCGGCCAGCCCGGCGGCGCCCAGGCAGAGCAGAATGACGCCGGCCAGGGACAGGGGCCGAAACGGGGCCAGGTGAAAGGCCTTGCGGAAGTCGAGCTTGGCGTACCAGGAGGCCAGGAGGGCCGGCGTCAGTACCAGGCCCCAGAGGGTGGCCAGCACCCCCCAGTGGCGGAACCTGATCTGCAGGAACCCCCCCAGGTAGAATAGCAACAGCAGGGCCAGGCAGTAGAGCACCAGGGCTCCGACCGGCGGCAGGGCGGATGACGGCTTCATCGCGCCGCGGCGGAAGGCCAGGTGCCAGCCCTTGCCCTCGGCCAGCAAAACGTCCTCTGAGCCGAAGAGCTGGGCGGAGACCGACACCGCCAGGAAGGCCAGGGCCGAGTTGGTCAGGAAAACCAGCAGGACCATGCCCCAGGAGCACTCGTTAAGCAGGATGTCCTTGAACAGCAGGGTGACGTTGGCCACCGGCACCAGCGCCAGCAGGCGGCCCAGCTGGATGCCGGGCATCAGGGCCAGCTGGGTGGGCAGGAACAGGAGCAGGTAGGCCGGGGTCACCAGGTTCTGGGCGTCCTTGAAGGAGCGGGCGAACAGGGAGACGGTGATAAGCACGGCGCTGACGAAGAGGGCCAGGGGCAGGAGCGAAAGGAAGATCAGGGCCAGGGACATCGGGGAAATGGAGAACTCCATCTTTCCGGTGGACGCGCCCAGCTGGACCAGGCCGGCCGAGAAGGTCATCATGATGGAGAGCAGGTTGAGGGCGCCGGTGATGACGGCGATGGCGGCCACCGTCAGGAACTTGCCCAGGAAGAGCTCGCGCTTGTCCACCGGGGCGGCCAAAATGGTCTCCATGGTGCCCCTTTCCTTTTCGCCGGCGGTCAGATCTATGGCCGGGTACATGGCCCCCATCATCATGCCGACGATGAGCAGTATCGGCAGCAGTATGCCCAGCACCATGCTCCCCATGCGGGATGGCGGGGCAGTGTTCTCCTCCCTAAGAGCGAATGGCTCTAGAACGGTAGAGTCCACCCCGGCCTGGGCCAGCCGTTCCTTCTGCAGTAGCAGGCGGTAGCGTCCAGCGGCCTCCCTGAGACGTAAGAGGGCCAACCGCGACTTCTCCTTGGCCCCGTCGTAATAGATGACGGCCGAGTCGGGGGTGCCGCGCCATTCCAACCAGGCCCAGATGTTCCTCGAGGCTAGTTCGGCCGCCGGTTCCGGCGAGGGGCAGAAGACCAGCAAGGTGTCGCCTTGCAGCAGGGAGTCCAAAGCCGGAGGCACCTTGCCGCCGGCCGAAACCCGGCTTCGCTCCTGCTGGAGTCGGGCCATGCCGGCCGAGGTCAGCTGGGTCATGAAGATAAACATGGCCGGGTAGAGGACGATCGGCAGCAGAACCATCACCATCAGGGTGCGACGATCGCGCAGGGAGTCCAACACCTCCTTACGGAAGATGGCCAGAATCTTCCCCGGGTTCATGCCGACACCCCAGCTTGCCGGTTGACATAATCCATAAAGATGTCGGCCAGGCTCTGCTTTAGCGTCTTGCCCCGGTATCCCTCCAGGTTGTCAACGTCCATTAGCCGTCCCAGGTGCAGAAGGCCGATGCGGTGGCAAAGCAGCTCAGCCTCGGTCATGTAGTGGGTGGAGAGGATGACCGTCTTGCCGGAGGCAGCCGCGTTCCGGATGAAGTCGATGATGGCCCGGCTGGTCATGATGTCCAGGCCCAGGGTGGGCTCGTCCAGGATCAGCACCTCCGGATCGTGCAGCAGGCAGCGGGCGATGGAGGCCTTCTGGGTCTGGCCGGTGGACAGCCTCTCGATGCGCTGGTCGAGAAAGCCGGTCATATCCAACATGCCGGAGAGCGCCTCGGTGCGCTGCGACACCCATGCAGGCCTCATGTCGTAGAGCCGGCCGAAGTAAGCCAGCAACTCACGGGGGGTAAGACGGCCGTAGAGTTTGGTGTTGCCCGAAAGGAAGCCGATGGACTTCTTAACCTTCATCGGCTCCCGGACGATGTCGAAGCCGTTGACAGAGGCCGTGCCCGAGCTGGGGGCGATCACCGTGGCCAGCATCCGCAACAGGGTGGTCTTGCCGGCGCCGTTGGGGCCCAGGATGCCGAAGATCTCGCCCCGGGAGATGAAAAGGTCGGTGGGGAGCAGAGCCCGGATGTCGCCTTTCTTGGGATCCCAGAAGGTGCGGCTTAAGGCGGTTGTGCGTATCATCCTTAATTTTTACCTGCAGATGTATTTCCCTTTTCGGTCTATGGTGACGGCCGGCAGTCGGCCCCTCTCCTCGAAGATGCGATAGCCCACCGCCAAATCCCTCCAAAATAACAGGTGCTTCCAGCTTTGTCCGTACTCCAACTCCAGCTGCGCCATTCCGGCGCTGTCCAGCCTTGAAGGGAAGATATGCACCGGAATAGTAGATTGCCCCGCGGACCGAGCCTCCACCGCCAGGACGTAGAGCTCCTTGATCTTGTCGTCGGTGATGGGCACGCAGCCGATGGTGACGCAGGAGCCGTGGATGTAGATGGCTCCCCCCGGGTCGCGCCCCTCCTTCAGTATCAGATCCGAGCGGTTGGGGTAGCTGATGCCTAGGGAGAGATGGAAGTTGCTGTGGGGGTTGAAGTCGTTAATGTAATAAAAGCCCTCCGGCACCTGGAGATCGCCGCGCTGGCGCTTGGGGCCAAGGTCGCCCGAGGAGGAGCATATTCGGTAATACTTGAGCGGTACATATTTGTCGGAGGAGTCCTTGGCCCAGACCTCCACGGTCTGTTCCTTTTTCAGGATTCGAATAAAAAGGCTCCTTGGGGGGTAGGAGATTCGCTTGCTTCGGCAGAGGTATTTCAGCCCCTCCTCCTTCTCGGTGAAGGCGTCCCGGACCCTCTCGTATTTAAGTTGCTTCTGCTTGAAGGTCTGGGCAGCTGCGGGCATAATGGACGTCGCCAGAATTATGGCGATCGTAATTAAATTTTTCATACTACGAGATAACAAACCCAGGCTATTAAGATACATTGTTTCCCCTGTCTAGTCAAGCGATATTTTGCTTGATTTTTGCATGAGCATAAAGTATGCTATTCGGCATGGACAGGAGCATAAAAGATACCATCGTGGCCGTCTCCACCGCGCCGGGGCGGGCGGCTTTGGCGGTGGTACGCATCTCCGGACCGCAGGCTGCAGAGGTGGCCGACAGGATCTTTCAGGGCAAAACCAAACCATCTCAGATGGCGGATCATACAATTCAGCATGGATATATCGTTACCCAGCGCGGCCAGGCGGTGGACGAAGTGATGCTGGCCATGCTCAGGGGGCCGCGCAGCTTCACCGGAGAGGATACAGTCGAAATAACCTGCCACGGCGGGGGGGCAGCGGCGCCGGCCGTGGTCGAGCTGGCGGTGCTGGCCGGCGCCAGGCCGGCCAGGCCCGGCGAGTTCACCCTCCGCGCCTATCTGAACGGCCAGCTGGACCTGTCCCAGGCCGAGGCGGTGGCCGACATCATTGAGGCCGGAACCTTGGCCGCGGCCAGGGCAGCCCTGGAGCGGTTGGAGGGAGGATTTTCCCGGAGGGTTGGAGCCATCAGATCCGACCTTTTGGAGGTGCTGGCCCAACTGGAGGCGGCCATCGACTTCCCCGAGGAAGACCTGCCCCAACCGGTAGTCAACGATGTCTTGGAGGTGATAGAGAAATCTTCCAAAGAGTTGGATTGTGTTTTGGAGGAGAGCCGGACAGCCAGGCTACTGCGCGACGGAGCCCGGGCGGTGATAGCCGGCCGGCCCAACACCGGCAAGTCCAGCCTGTTCAATCTGCTGCTGCGCCAGGAACGGGCCATCGTCACCGAGCAGCCGGGAACCACCCGGGACGTGCTGGAGGGCTTCATCGAAGTGCGGGGCCTGCCGGTGCGCCTATTCGACACCGCCGGGGTACGCGAGCCGGCCGACCAGATAGAGGCCATGGGGGTGGAAAGGGCCCGGGAGAAGCTGGAGCAGGCCGATTTGGTGCTTTTGGTGATCGACGGCTCAAAACCGCCAAGGCCCGAAGATAAAAAGCTGCTGGAACAGACTAAAAACCTGGCAAGGATAGTGGTTCTGAACAAGGGGGACCTCAAGCCGGCCTTCACCGCCCAGAAGGGCTGGGTGCGTCTTTCGGCCCTGACCGGGGCCGGCCTGGCCAAGCTGGAGGAGGCCATGGTGGCGGAGCTGACCGGCGGCCGAGGGGCGGAAGCTGGTGGGGTGGCCGCGGCCAACGTCAGACAGGTGGAGGCGCTCCGACGGTCAAAAGATTTGCTGGCAGAGGCGGCCAGTGGTCTGTTGGAAAGGAGGCCTTACGATCTTCTGGCCGGGGACGTTAGGGCCGCGGTGGCGGCTTTGGACGAGATCACCGGGGAGGCCTACCGCCGGGCGGAAGGCGGCGATATAGGCGCCGAAGTCCTGGAGAGGATATTCGAGAGGTTCTGCATCGGTAAATGATACTGCCGGGGTTAAGGGACAAAGCGCACGCGATAAGGAGCGATCATGAAGAAAACGGCTTTGATCGTATTAGGGCTGACATTCATTCTGCAGCCGGCCGGAGCATCTTTGCAGACATTCGTCAGGGAGTACACCTACGAGGCCGGAGAAGCCGACAGCAAGCTGTCCAGTCGGTCCACGGCCCTGGAGCAGGTCAAAAGGGCGCTGTTGGAGGAGTTGGGCACCTACCTGGAGAGCTATACCGAGGTCAAGAACGCCCAGCTGACCATGGACCAGATCACGGCCATGACCGCCGGGGTGGTCCAGACCCAGATCATGGAGGAGAAATGGAACGGCCGGGAGTACTGGCTTAGGGCCAAGGTGGAGGCCGATCCGGCCAAGGTGGCAGCTGATCTGGAGGCCATGAAGCGGAACCAATCGAAGATGAAGGAACTGGAGGAGCTCAAACGCAAGGCTGATGCAGCCCTGGCCGAGAACGAAAGGCTCAGGAAGCAGCTGGAGAACGTCAAGACCGACCAGGCCAGGGAGAGCATCCAGCAAACATACACCGCCAACGCCAACCGGCTATCGGCCAAGGAGTGGTTCGAGCGCGGTTCCTTTTTAACGGCCATCGAGGACTTCGAGGGCGCGGCCATAGCCTACGGCCGGGGGCTGGCGCTGGACCCAAGCTTCGCCCCGGGGTTCTACAACTTGGGATACGTCTACAATATGATGGGCAGGCACCGCCAGGCGGTGGCCGAGTACGACAAGGCCCTGGCCCTGGACCCGGACGACTACCAGACGCACTTCAACCGGGCCCTGTCCCACTACTATTTGGGCGAGCAGCAGCAGGCGGTCGAGGGATACAGCCGGGCCATCGTCATCAATCCCGGCGACCCCCAAGCCTATTATAACAGAGCTATCTCCTATTTAGAATTAGGGGAGCGGCAGAGTGCGGCCGCCGACATGAAGGTCGCCGCCAGGATGGGCTTCGGCCCGGCCCAGCACTGGCTGATGGAGAATCGCTAGGGCGTTTTGCGCTAAGAAAAAAGGGCCGCCTTTCCGAAGGCGGCCCTTCCGCTTTAAAAGTAGCATCCGTACGACAAGAATAAAACCAGGGGATAGCTGCCGAATTCAGATAAGGCCGGCGGGTATCCAGATGACGGGCGAACGTCATTCCCCCCAAAAGGAGCGTAGGCACCAGCTGACAAATAGGAATCTTGGGTTACGTTGAACTCCAAACTTTGCGAAAGAATGCACGAAAGATCGCCGAGATTGACAAGCGGCATGGTCGACGAATTCAATAAAGGATGTATCTGCCAGGCCAGGGAGGGTATCAGGTAGTGTCGCCCCATCAGGTACACCGGGCCGTCCCGGAACCCAGGCTTTACGGAGTTCTGCCGGTAAAAAGCAGGATCGTTCTCCCCGTCTCCATTGAAATGGTATTCAATGAAGGAATAGATGCTTTGTGATAGGCGGAAATCACATCCCGACGTAACGCGCCAGGAGTATCTGATATCCGCAAGGTTTTTCTCTCCAAGCCGATACCTGGTGTATGCTGCCTCTAGCCAAACTCCGGCCCCTCCCATGGAACCGGCCAAGTCCATCCCTGCCATCAGGTGCCCCCGGTAAAGCACGATGACGGGTGCGATGTCGGTCATCGCCCAGTGCGTTTTTATCCTGATATAGGCAGCGCTGCTGTCGGCGTGGAAGTTCCTTCCAGACACCACCCCGGCCTCGGCGAAGGAAAGTCCTCCGAGCTGGAGTACGGCCCGTAGGGCGTCGACGCCGACGCGCTCCTCGGCGTCCAACTCGGTGAAAGGGTAGGGGGCGACGACGTCGGTGGGGTTGACGATGCGGGCGCTGCCCCAGGCGACCGCCTGACGACCGATAAAATGATCGACAGGACCCCGGCTCAGTCGAACGTAAGCCCGGTCGAGGTTGTGCCCGAGGGTGAAATGCCCGCTGTCCCATTGATACCAGGGGTAGATTCTAGGCCTGACGTCGTCGATCCTGTATCGACGGGAACCCGCGGACAGGCCAAAGCCGGCAGTAGGATTGCGAACCTGCGGCACCAGGCCATATGCCAGGTTGAAGGACAAGCCATCATTCAAGGCCCAGGCGAATTTCAGCCGCAGGGCGTCGTGCAGCGACCATTCCCGGGCCGGAGGCGGGGCGCCTGCGACCGCCGGAGGCCACAAAGTAACGACGAAGGTCTTGCTGTAGCCGGCCAGCGACGGCTGGGAGGGCGCCGGTCCCGCGTTGAAGGCCAGCGTCCAGAGCAAAGCGGCAAGCAAGCAACGCGACCTCATACACGGTTCCCGAAGCCACGGACGCACAGTACGTCCTGCCTCCCGGGCGCTTTCCCGCCCAGGACCATCCGGGCCGTCCAGCGGCCCTTCCCGCGCGCCATTCCCCGGACCGAGAACGCGCTCATTTATCGATGTCCGATTCTATCCGCCCGTCCTTGATGGCGATAATCCTCTCGGCCTTGTCCATGACCAGTCCGTCGTGGGTGGAGAAGACGAAGGTCATCTTGTTGTCGTGGTTCAGACGGTGCATCATGTCCATCAGCTGCTCGGCCGTCCTGGAATCCAGGTTGGCGGTGGGCTCGTCGGCCAGGATGATGGAGGGCCGGGCGGCCATGGCCCGGGCCACGGCCACCCGCTGTTGCTGGCCGCCTGAGAGCTTGGGCGGCAGTCGGTCCTGATAGCCCTCCAGCCCCACCAGTTCGAGGATCTCCGCCACCCTCCGGCGCCGCTCCTTCCCGGGGATCCCCTGCAGCACCATCACATACTCCACGTTCTCCTCCACCGTCAGCACCGGTATCAGGTTGTAGGCCTGGAAGATAAAGCCGATATGATCGCGGCGAAAATCCGAAAGCTCCCGTCCGGTCATGGAAGATATCTCGCGGCCAGCCAGCACGACGTTTCCGGAGGTGGGTGCGTCAAGCCCGGATATCAGATTGAGTAATGTCGTCTTCCCCGACCCGGAAGGACCGACCAGAGCGGCGAACTCGCCGTAATGTATTGTGAGATCGATGCCGCGCACCGCCTCCACCGGAAGGCCGTTGTCCCGGTATATCTTGACCAAGCCCTTGGCCTCCATCAGGTGCTGTCCGTCGTCGAAATGTCTCATGTAAGAGCCTCACACTATTGACCAATTGGGCGATATCAACTCTGCGAAAAGGCATTCATCGATGGTTTAGCTCTCATCTCCGGAGCCGAATTTGCTTCCGAAGATCTCCCTCAATCCCGAATCTATCACGTCCCCCATGTTCTCGAGGTACCAGTGCCCCAGGCCGGGGATGACCATAAGGCTGTGGCGGTAGCCGGATTCGGCCAGCAGCTGCGACGTCTTCCTCTGGTCGTCCAGCCGGGGATCCTTTCCTCCGTATATCATCACGCCCTTGATGCCTTTCCGGGACGCCTTGCTTACTAAGGCGCTGTAGAACTTCTCCGGCTTCACGTCCGGACAGAGCCCAATGAACCCGGAGACCCGGAACCTGCCCTCGAATGCCGCCTCCATGACCACCAGGGCTCCGGCCGAGATCCCGGCCAGGGCCACCCGCCCAGTATCCACTCGGTGTTTGGAGGCGATCCTTTCGTAAATGTCGAGAAGCCCGTTCATGGCCAGCGAGCCGCCACCTCTCCAGGCCGTAGGTGTCGAAATCGATACGGCGGTGGGACTTCACAAAAAGCGTCAGGCAGGGGTCCTTGAGGAACGGTGACCTCCAGTGACGCATCTCCACCTCAATGTTGCTTCCCCCGCCGTGAAGTATCATGATCAGAGGTCGGGTCGTCCCTTCGGGGACGCCTTCCGGCGCGATCAAGTGGAAGGACATCCTGGCCGCCTCATTAGCTTTGTTCCTAAGCTCAAGGTCTATCTGCGACAGCTTGAGGAAACGCTCCAGCTTGACAAACGGGGCAAAGAAGTGGATAGTCGGATACAGGCAGTAAAAGTAACCCTTGACGTGCCCGGCCTACCAGACGTCCAGGCATTTTCCCAGGTCGCCGGACCGCCGATGGAGATCGGCCAGGTCCTTGGATAGCTGAAAATCCCTTTCGGGGAAATCTCTCCCAACCGACTTTACGAGTTCCAAGGCCTCTTGGAACCGCTCGGACTTCGCAAGGCTATCAAGCCTTTTCTGGTACGGGTTATTTTCCATGGGGGCTCCTCCTGCAAGGCATGGAATGGGCATCATAGCCAAGGCCAAGACGCATAAGCCTGTTACTTTCAAGGGCATCCGGCCTTATCTTCCTTGGTTTACGGTTCAAAAGCTCTTCCTCATGGCCCGGGCCGGGGGGATGCGGGCGGCGTGGACCGCGGGGTAGACGCCGACCAGCACCGTGAAGATGAAGATCCAGGCGGGGTAGATGGTGTACTGGCTGAGGTGAAGTTCGGGGCGGATGACCTCGGAGAACGTCAGGCCGTAGAACTCGGCCCCGGCGTAGCTGATGCCCAACGCGCCCAGTATGAGTATACTGGCCGTGCCCAGGACCAGCCCGATGGCGATGCTCACCAGGGCCAGGGAGCCGGCCTCGCACAGCAGAAGTCCGGCTATCCCGCGGGCGCTTGTCCCCAGGGCCCGGAGCACGCCGAATTCGAACTGCCGCTCGAAAAGCGACATGAACAGGGTGTTCAGGATAACGAAGGCCACCACCCCCATAAGCACCAGCGCCGTTATCAGCACGCTTATGCCCGAAAGATCTATCATGGATTTTATCTGGGGCATGATCTTAAGCCATGACAGGGCCTCGTTCCCGCCCTGCGAGTACCGGCTCCAGAAGGGCAGCAGGGTGTCCCGGCTCATGTCGAGGTTCCTGAACCTGACCGCCACCTCGTGGAAATAATCGCCCAAACCCAGCATCGCCTGGGCCTTCGGCAGCCTGACCAGCGCCAGCCCGGTGTTCATGGCCCGGTCCCTCATGTCGAAAACGCCGGAGACGCGGAACATCTCCTGGGAGAGGTCGCCGCCGTAAGCCTGGGATACGGTCACCACCGTCCTGTCCCCCAGGCCCACCTCCAGGATCTCGGCCAACTTGGCGCCGATGACTATATCGCGGGGTTCGTCGCCCTCGAAATAGCCGCCGCTGACGATGGCGTCGTCGAACTTGGAGAGCTCCCTCTCCGGGGCGGGGTCGATGCCGACCAGCTCCACACTGCTGACGTTGGCCGGTGAGCTGATCATGGCCAGGCAAAAGGTGCGCGGTGCGAAGCTCTGGACCGCGGGATCCCGCCCTAGGTCCGCAAGCAATCGGTCTGGATAGGCCACTGTCAACTGGACGTCGCGCGACTGGCGGAAACCCTCCCGATGAATCTGGGCGTGGCCCATGAAGGACGAGGTGGCCAGGCGAACCATGCTGTTTATCACTCCGTACATCACGGCGTCGGTCAGCATCAAGGCGCCCAGGCCCACCCCGATGGCCAGCCCGGAAATGAATGTGCGGCGCTTATTGCGCAGCAGGTTGCGCCAGGCGAGTTTTATAAACGTTATCATCTTTATTCCCGCGAAATACGCGAAAGGAACATAACCTGATAAATGGCCCTTACCGGTCCAGAACCGATGAACCGATCAGTGCATACGCATGGCCCGGGCAGGCTCGATCCTCGAGGCCATCCGGGCCGGGAACAGGCTTACCGCCATAGCCGAGAACAGCACCAGCAGGATGGGGGTTATGTAGGTGTTGGCGTTCACCTCCGAGGTCATGGAGTCCATGACCATGCCGCCCACCTCGGTCGGCGGTATGGCGATGCCCTTGTAGTGGAATATCAGGTTTAGCGCGGTGCCGGCGGCGCAGCCAATCGCGATGCTGACAACCGCCAGGCAGAAGACCTCCAGGATGACCATGGCGAGTATCTGGCGGGGGGTGGTGCCCAGGGCACGCAGCACCCCGTACTCCCGGGTGCGCTCCAGCACGGACAACAGCACCGTGTTTAGCACACCGATGGCCACGATCAGCATGATGATGAAGTGCATGACGTAGTTGCCCTTCTTGTCGGCCTCCATGCTTCGGTAGAAGGTGCTGGCCACCACCTGCCAGGGCTGGACGTCTAGACCCCGGTCGTTCAACGACGCCCTGATCTTCCGGATAATCTTTTCCGTGCGCCGGATGTCGGTCACGTTCACCGTTATCTGGTGGGCCCGGCCCTCCAGCGCCAGTAGCCGCTGGGCATCGCCGATGTGGAGGTAAAGGGACATCCGGTCAGACATCTCGTCGCCGCTCTCCATCACACCGCAGACGGTGTAGACGTCGTTGGCGATGGAGCCGTCGGCAGCCTGGGAGACGACCACCACCTGGCTGTCGACATCGGCCGCCAGCGTCCGGGCCAGGCCCCTGCCGATGACCGCCCAATGACCGGGTGATGCCGGCAGGGTCTTTCCCACCTTGACCTTGCCTTCGAAAGCGGTGGTGGCCGACTCGCGGGCCGGGTCGATTCCCACGATCTGCAGGGCTCCGCTCTTCCCGCCAACCGAGCCCAGGCCCGCGGCGAAAACCTGGGGCGACCAGGACTCCACCTCGCGGACGACCTGGATGGCGGCCCCCACTTCCTCATAGTCGTCCACCGTCTTGTACAGCGAGGGGCGGTCCAGGTAATCCCCGGCGTGGACCTGGATGTGGCCTGTCTGGGTGCGGGTGAACAGGTCGATGACTTTGTTGTAGGAGCCATCGGCGATGCCGATGCTCCAGGAGGCCAGGGTGAAGCCGCCGACCATGGTCAAAACGGTGAAGACAGTCCGGCGCTTCTGCCGTCGGATGTTGCGCAGGGCGAGAGTGAGGATCATCGGATTTATCGCTCGTCTTGGAGCCGTGGGGTCACCGGCCCTTCTTCAAATTTCTGAGGGAGAAGATGTCGTCCCTGAGCGGGATGTCGAAGTCGACCTTCTTGTAACTGACGACCGTCCTGTTCCCCACCTTGTTCCGCGGGGTCAGCTCCATGGTCGCGGGGATGATCTTGCCTCCCATCCTCCGCACGTCCTTGAATTCCATCAGACGCATCATCTTCCCCTTTTCGTCGTAATACTCCTCGCGTACAGGCAGATAATCGTTTTCCCTGACGGTAAGTATGATCTTGCTCCAGACCACCGGAGTGTTCTCGTGGGGGATCATCTCAATGCATAATGTCCCTGACTCTTTTTGCGATGGTTCGATCAATCTGAAGTCATAATCATCCAACATCGAGGTCTCGCGGACAAGATCGTCGTTGTTGAAGTCCGAACCCATCCAGGAGCCCATCATCATCGAGGGAGGGACCTTGATGACCTTGGCCGTCTGGGGCAGGTAGTTCCACATCTCGTTGCCGATGCGCAGGGTGGCGGTGCCCTTCTCCTTCTTGGGCTCGTTGATGACGATGAAGGTCTTCTCGGTGCCCTTGGTCCAGACCTCCAGCGACAGGGCCCGGCTCCAGTGGGGGGTGGTGATCACCATCTCCATCACCGCGTAACTGCTGGAGCTGCGGTAGAGCTGATCGATCTTGGCCACGATGTCACGGGCCTGGTCGGGGAACAGGGGTCCGGGAAGCGCCATGGCCAACAGGGCCGGCAGGACGTATCTATTCATTTCCGGTTACCTCCTTTCCGGGGCGCCCTCCGCTCGGTGCTGAGGACATGCGACCTGATGAACGATTCCAGGAAATCGCGCTTGACCTGCTCCTCGCCCGTACGGTAGTGCCTGGCCCACTGGTCGTGCAGCACGATGAACATGGCCAGGGGGACGAACCCGGTGAAGAACTCGTAGATCAGCTCCTTGGCTCCGGCGTCGTAGGGTAAGCCCCTGGCCCTGACCTTCTTCAGCTGGTCGCGGAAGATGGTTTCGAAGAAGCCGAAGATGGCCGGGCTGTCCGAATCCGTCTTCAGGGATTCCATGATCATCAGCCGCAAAGCGTCGCGGTGCTCCTCGAAGAAAGAGATCATGTCCAGCAGGAAACGCTCCATGTAGCCCGGGGGCATCTCCCTTATGGCCCGGGCCGGCGGGAGGGCGGAGAGCCGGCGCAGCTTGGCGGCGGAGAAGCCCCCCAGCAATCGGTCCATGAAGGCGATCAGGTCCCCCTGGACGTGATGGAACAGGGCTTCGCGAAGGCCGTCCTTGCTCTTGAAGTAGTAATAGATGATGGCCTTGTTGACCCCGGCCCCGGCAGCGATCTGGTCCACCGAAGTGCCGTCGAAGCCGGCGCCAGCGAAGAGGCGCTCGGCGGTCCGCAGTATCCGCTCCCGGACCTTGTTTTCCCTGGGATTAGACATGCTATTAACTAACCGTTTAGTTAATTATATCAACGGGTGGCGGATTCGTCAAGCGAAATCGGTAAAACACCGGAGATATTTTATCACTTGATTAAAACAGCGGGTTGTGTTAACCTTTAAAAAAGGGAAAAGCCTTATCGGAGAACCGCATGGACAAACACATGGAGGCCAATAGGCTTCTCTGGGACAAGCTTACCGCCATCAACGCCCGGTCGGCCATGTACGACCTGGAGGGGTTCAGGCGCGGCCGGAACACGCTCGATCCCATCGAGGTTGCCGAGCTGGGAGACGTGCGAGGCAAATCGATACTGCACCTGCAGTGCCACTTCGGCCAGGACACCATATCGCTGGCCCGCATGGGGGCTCAAGTCACTGGGGTGGACTTCTCGGAGGAGGCCATCAAGCTGGCCAGGTCGCTCAGTGCGGAACTAAAGATATCGACCGAGTTCATCTGCTGCAACATCTACGACCTGCCCAAGCACCTGGACAGGAAGTTCGACATCGTCTTCACCTCGGCCGGGGTGCTGTGCTGGATAAACGATCTGTCGAAGTGGGCGCAATTGATCGACCAGTACCTCAAATTGGACGGATTCTTCTACATCCGCGAGTTCCACCCGGCGGCCGGCGTCTTCGACAACGAGTCGGCGACCGAGCTCAAGGCGCGCTGGTCCTACTTCCATCGGGCCGAGCCCGAGGTCTTCGATGCCGACGGCTCATATTCCGACCATCAGGCCAAGTTCGACCATGCCTGCAAGTCCTACGAATGGCAGCATTCGCTGGGAGACGTGGTCAACTCTCTGCTGGTAGCAGGGCTAAAGCTCGAGTTCCTTCACGAGTACCCTTACTGCAGCTACGCCTGTTTCCCGTTTTTAGTGAAAGGCGGGGACGGCCGCTGGCGCTTCCCCGGGGGCAGGGAGCTGATACCGCTGATGTTCTCGCTGAAGGCGGCGAAGGCATGAACACAAAGGCACAAAGAGGCGAAGGCCAACTAAGGATAAATATCCGACGGGTGCAACGCCGAGACGTAGAAGAATGGCTGGTCATGCGGCGGACGCTTTGGCCCAAGTGCACCCTCAAGGATCATCGCAGAGAAATCGCCGAGATCCTCGGAGACCCCAGAGGCCAGCCGGCCTGGGTGGCTGAGGATGGAGATGGAGGCATCATCGGATTCCTGGAAACCTCGGTGCGCAACTACGCTGACGGGGTGGGCCGGGAGAATGTCGGCTATCTGGAGGGCTGGTATGTCAAACCGAAATGGCGCAAGCGCGGCATCGGCCAGGGACTGGTCAGGGCGGCCGAGCGATGGGCGGTGCGGCGCGGCTTTTCGCACATGGGCTCGGACACCTGGATCGGTAACAAGGGCAGCCACCGGGCGCACCTGGCCATGGGCTACCGCGAGGCGGGCCGGGACATCCATTACGTGAAAAGATTGCGACCCAAGAACGCAAGGGGCGCGGAAAAGCACGATATCTATAAGAAGGAGCGATAGAATGCTCACCGGCAAAAAAGTTCGGCTCAGGGCCTACCGGCGGGAGGATCTTCCACTAGCCCTGGAATACATCAACGAGCCCGAGGTCAAGGCATACTTGAAGATCGGTATCCCCCTCCCAATGAAACCCGAGGAGGAGGAGAAGTGGTACGAGGGCCTATCCGTCGCCAAGCCGGAGAGCTTTTCCTTCGCCATCGAGACCTTGGACGAGCCGCGCTACATCGGGGGCTGCGGGCTCAACAAGATAGACTGGAAGAACCGGGTGGCCCAGGTAGGCATCTTCATCGGGCCGGAGCTCTATCGCGGCCAGGGGTACGGGACGGACGCCATGAAGGTCCTTTTAAAGTTCATCTTCGACCAGATGAACATGAACAAGGTAAGGCTGGAGGTCTTCTCCTTCAACGCCCGAGCCATCAAGAGCTACCAGAAGTGCGGTTTCGTCAAGGAGGGCGTCATGCGGCAGGAGCTTTTCCGCGACGGGCAGTATTACGACATCGTGGCCATGGGGATACTGAGGGACGAGTGGCTGAAGGAGGGACATGCCGGCTGAGGGCTGTCAAATCGAAAATGTCGGCAAGCGGGGCACCCTCTTCGTCTTCGACGACCTGGACGGCCTGCCGACCACGGTCTACCTGATAGACGGAACCGAGCACCTCTTCGTCGTTGACACCTTTCTGGGTCCGAAAAGCTTGGCGCCGGTGCTGGCTCATATCTCGAAACACTGTCCGGGCAAGCCGGCCGTTGTCTTCAACACCCACTACCATTGGGATCATGTCTGGGGCAACGGCGCCTTCCCCAAGGCCACCATCGTCGCCCACCGGCTGACCAAGGAGCGGATGCTGGCGCACGGGCAAGAGGAGCTGATTGCTTACGCCAAATACAAGAAGGGCGAGGTCCACATGGTCACGCCCCAGCTGCTTTTCGAGGACCGGCAGGCCTTCGTGCAGGACGGGGTGGAGTTCTTCCACTCTCCGGGTCACACCGACGACTCCTCCTCGTGTTATGACCGGGTCGACAAGGTCCTTCTGGTCGGCGACAACATAGAGCTGCCCCTGCCCTACCTAAACTGGAACGGGCTCGGCCAGTATCTGAAGACCCTGGAGGGGTACCAGAGGATGGGCGCCGCCCGTATCATTGCCGGTCACTGCCCCAAGGTCGGCAAGGAAACGATCGACGTCAACATCGAGTACCTGCGGAGGGTCATGGCCGGTAACACCAAGCAGTTCGAGACCGGGGAGGGGAGGGCCACCCACGCCCAGAACGTGATGGTTCTTGACCGGCTAAGGGGAAAAGCCTGATTCAGGCGGAATAAAATCCCCAGGCCCCAAGTATATACAAGGCATACTTCCAGTTATCGATAATTATCGGAGGACCCCATGAAGCGCCTGACCATCATCTCGGCCGTGCTCTTGGTTTCGCTGACTCTGCTGGTCTCGGCCGGCAAGCAGCCGACGCCCACCGCCGCCATCTGGAAACAGGTGGAGTCCGCCCAGAACAAGGGCCTGCCCCAGACGGCCGTCAAGCACATCGACCGCATCCTAGAGATAACCCAGAGGGAGGGCCGGCACGGCGAGTGGCTGAAGGCCCTCTCGCAGAAGATAATGTTAGAAGGCATCGTCCAGGGCAACAAGCCGGAGGAGAAGGTGATCAGGCTCAAGGCCGAGTTCGAAAAGGCCGATTCCCGGACCAGGCCGCTGCTTCGGGCCATCCTGGCCCAATGGTACTGGCACTACTACAGCCGCAACCGCTGGCGCTTCGCCGGCCGCACCCAGACCCAGGAGATGAAAGAGAGCGACTTTACCACCTGGGACCTCAAGAAGATCTTTTCGGAGATAGACGGCCTCTATCAGGGCATCCTGCAGGACCGGGAGCTGCTTTCCAAGATACCGATCTCCGATTTCAAGGATTTCCTGGAGCCGGGGACCATGCCCCAGGAGGTGCGGCCCACCCTCTACGACTTCATCGCCCACGAGGCGCTGGCCTTCTATACTAGCGCGGAGCAGGCAGCGGCCAAGCCCGAGGATGCCTTCGAAATAGATGCTTCGTCGGACGCTTTCGGCCCGCTTACCGAGTTCCTGGCCTGGCAGCCGGCCACCGAGGACACCGGGTCGTCCAAATACAAGGCCATCAGGCTCTACCAGTCCCTTCTCTCCATGCATCTGGGCAAAGACAACATCGAGCCCCTGGCCGACCTGGATCTACTGCGCCTCCAATACGTCAAGAACAACAGTTTCGGCGAGGAGAAGAACAGGATCTACATTCAAAGGCTGGAGGAGGCCATCGGCCGCTACGGCCAGGCGTACGCGGCTGGCATGGCATATTACCTGCTGGCCCGAGCCTGGGGCGAGGAGGGTGACCTGGTGAAGGCTCATTCCTTGGCCACGGAGGGCATGAAGAGGCATCCCAAAACCCTAGGCGGGCAGTCTTGCCAGGCATATATGGCCGAGATAGAGAACAAATCACTCACCCTGACCGGAGAAAGGTGCGTTCCCCAGAAGCCGTCCAAGCTACAGGTGCGATACAAAAATTTCACCAAGATCTATTTCCGGGCCGTTTCCGACGATTGGGACCGTTTTATGAACAAGAAATGGAGCTATCCCAACAACATCGAAGACAAGGAGATTCAAGCTTTGTTGGAAAGGAGGCCGGCAGCCGAATGGACGGTCGAGTTGCAGCCTACCAAGGATTTTAGGGAGAAAGCGGTCGAGATCGATGTTCCCAAGCTTCAGCCCGGGTATTACCGGATCTTCGCCAGCTGGCAGTCGGACTTCAAATCCTCGACCATGGTCCAGCACACCTGGCTGTGGGTCTGCGACTACACCCTGGTAGCCAGGATGGGCGACGGCAACATCGACGTTCTGGTCTGCCAGGCCGAAAGCGGCGAGCCGGTGCCGGGCGCCGAGTTGACTATTATCTACCGGGACAATGAATATTACAAATACGGGGAGAAACGGTCGACCGACAAGGACGGCCGGGCGGTGTTCGTCGCCGCCGCCGGCCACTGGGACAAGCACCTGCTCCTGCGCTGCGGCAACCAGGTCCTGTTCGACGCCAACCAGGTATACTCCTACCCCCACTCGCCCATCTCGCCGGACGAGCGTACCCTGCTCTACACCGACCGCTCCCTCTACCGGCCGGGCCAGATCATATACTTTAAGGGGATCTGCGTCCATGTTGATCAAGAAGGCGGTAACTATCAGGTGCTTCCCAATAAAAAGGTGAATGTTAGCTTCCGCGACGCCAACTACCAGGAGATCGCCAGGCAGCAGCTTAACACCAACGATTTCGGCAGCTTCTCCGGGACCTTCACCGCGCCCGAGGGCAGGCTGACCGGGCTGATGTACATCTATGCCGAACATCCCCTGGAGGGCTCGGCCCAGTTCCGGGTGGAGGAGTACAAAAGGCCCAAGTTCTTCGTGGAGCTGGAGAAGCCGAAGTCGGCCTCCCGGCTGAACGACAGCGTGACGGTAACCGGGACGGCCATGGGCTACAACGGGGCGCCGGTGGACGGGGCCGAGGTACGCTACCGGGTGCGACGGGTGGTGCGCTGGCCCTGGTGGTGGTGGTTCCGGCCGTCCCGCCAGGAGAGATCGCAGGAGATAGCCCACGGCCGGATCAAGACCGACGCCGAAGGAAAGTTCAGAATGACCTTCTTTGCCAAACCCGATCTGTCGGCATCCAAGAAGGACGACCCCAGCTTCGAGTTCACCCTGAATGCCGATGTCACCGCCTCGGACGGGGAGACCCGATCGGGTGAGGCCTCGGTCACCCTGGGCTACAAGGCCCTGGCGATAAGGATGCAGGCCGTCGAGGACGCTCAGGAAAACCAAGCCTTCCCCCTGGTGCTGACGACCCAGACTTTGGCTGGCACACCCATCCCGGCCGAGGGCAAGGTGATAATCAGCCGCCTCAAGGAGCCCAAGGAGCCGGTGCCGGGCAAGCTGTGGAGCTATGATTACTGGTGGTGGACCGATGATGCTCCGGCCAAATCCGAGCAGAGGGGAGAGTTCGGGCCGGATTGGAAAACCTGGCCGGTAGACCGGACGGTCCAGGAGGTCAAGTTCTCCACCTCGAAGACGAACCCGGAGACTTTGAGGATAAGGCTGCCAGCCGGACTCTACAAGCTGGAGTGCGTCTCCCGCGACCAATTCGGCCAGGAGGTGCGCGCGCCCCTGCCGTTGATGGTGCTGCCGAACTGGGAAAACAGAACTTTCTCGATCAGGATACCCTCGCTGGCCAAGCTGCAGAAGGCCACGGTCGAGGTCGGCGGTCAGGCCCGGGCGCTATGGGGCACCGGATATTCCCAGGGCCGGGCTCTGGTGGAGATAGAGCACAAGCGAAAAGTGGTGGAAAGATATTGGACTGACCAGTCCGTCACCCAGCACTCGTTCTCCCTTCCCATAAAGGAGGAGCACCGCGGCGGCCTGACAGTCAAGTTCACCCAGGTGCGGGAGAACCGGGCCTATACCCACAGCCTGTACCTGGATGTGCCCTGGGACAACAAGGAACTGGAGATAACGGCCGAGACCTTCCGCGACAAACTGCAGCCGGGCCAGAAGGAGACCTGGAAATTCCGCATCAGGGGTAAGAAAAAAGACCTGGCGGCGGCCGAAATGGCGGCCAGCCTCTACGACTTCTCCCTGGACCAGTTCTATCCCCATGCCTGGGGCAAACTCAACCTCTTCTACCGGGACTACAGCGTATACAACAGCGTATTCGCCAATGGCGCCCAGCCCTACAGCACCTGGCGGGACGGCTGGAACTGGTATTACGGCTATCCCAGTGTCAGCTATACCCATTTCCCGTCCAGCGTGGTGGACAACCTTTTCTATTACGGTTACTCCCGATACCGGGGAGGAGGGCCGATGGACTCTCCGCGATATAAGTCTTCAAGCGGCCGAGACGAGGTGGCCCTGGAGGCGGCCGCCCCTCCGCCGGCTCCGGCCATGGCCGCCCTAGCTTCGGGACTGGTGGGCGACGCCACGGCGTCGTCGAAAAAGGCCGAGGGGGAGAAGGCCGACCGCGACGACAAGGCCCAGAAGGCGGCCAAACCCATCGATACCAAGGGCATCTCCATCAGGGAGAACCTGAAGGAGACGGCCTTCTTCTATCCGCACCTGCTTACGGAGAAGGACGGGTCGGTCAGCGTCTCCTTCACCATGCCCGAGGCGCTTACCAAGTGGAAGCTGCTGGCCCTGGCCCACACCAAGGACTGCCAGAGCGGGCTGCACACCGGGTTCACCGTCACCCAGAAGGAGCTGATGGTACAGCCCAACGCCCCGCGGTTTCTGAGGGAGGGCGACGAGATATACTTCACCGCCAAGGTGCAGAACGTGACCGACAAGGAGCAGAAGGGCACGGTCCAGCTCAACTTCAGGGACCTTTTCACCGACAAGCCGGCCGACGCCGCCCTGGGCCTGAGGGCCACGGCCTACCAGTTCAAGCTCAAGCCCAAGTCTTCCCAAGGGTTTGCCTGGAGGATCAAGGTGCCCAAGGGCCAGGGGCCACTGGTCTACACGGTGATCGCCAAGAGCCAGAAGTTCTCGGACGGCGAGGCCGGGGCGGTTCCCGTTTTAACTTCTCGTATCTTCATCACCGAGTCGGTGCCGCTGTGGATCCGGGGTCCGGGGTCCAGGAAATTTTCCTTCGACCGGCTCAAGCAGATCGGCAAGTCAGAGACCTTCGATCCCTACCGGCTGACGGTGCAGGTGGCCTCCAACCCCTCGTGGTATGCGGTCCAGGCCCTGCCCTACCTGATCGAGTTCCCCTTCGAGTGCTCGGAGCAGGTGTTCAACCGGCTCTACGCCAACTCGCTGGCCGGGCACATCGCCAATTCCGACCCCAAGATCAGAAAAGTGTTCAACCAATGGAAAGGGACCGACGCCCTCAAGTCCAATCTTGAAAAGAACTATCAGCTCAAGAGCGTGATGCTGGAGGAGACTCCCTGGGTGCTTCAGGCCCAAAGCGAGTCTCAATCCAAGCGCAACGTGGGACTGCTGTTCGAGGAGAACACCCTCAAGGCCAACATCGGCTCGGCCTACTCAAAACTTTCGGCCATGCAGCTCTCCAACGGCGCCTGGCCCTGGTTCCCGGGCGGAAGGCCGGATCCCTACATTACTCTTTATGTGGTCACCGGCTTTGCCAGGCTCAGGCATCTGGGGGCCAAGCCGGACATGTCCATGCCGCTCAAGTCGCTCGATTACCTCGACCGCTGGGTGCGCGACCACTACGACGACATCAGGGACAAGAAGCAGAACCATCTGTCGCCCACCATCGCCTTCTACCTCTACGGACGCAGCTTCTACCTGAAGGACAGGGCCATATCACCCCACAACCGGGTGGCGGTGGACTACTTCCTGAAGCAGGCCGAGCAGTACTGGCTGGACCTGAACTCCCGGATGAGCCAAGGGTACCTGGCCCTGGCCCTGAGCCGCTTCGGAAATCGTAAGCTGGCCCAGGGCATCATGGCCTCCATCAAGGAGCGCAGCGTCACCTCGGAGGAGCTGGGCCGGTTCTGGCGCGAGGACGAGCTTTCCTGGTGGTGGTACCGGGCGCCCATCGAGACCCAGGCCCTGATGATAGAGGCCTTCGGCGAGGTGGCCGAGGACACGGCGGCGGTCGAGGACTGCAAGGTGTGGCTTTTAAAGCAGAAGCAGACCCAGCACTGGCGGACCACCAAGGCCACGGCCGATGCGGTCTATGCCCTGCTGCTGCGGGGCTCGGAGTGGCTCAAGTCCGATGAATTAGTGGAGGTGAGGCTGGCCGACCTCCTGGTCACCGCCGAAAAAGTAGAAGCCGGAACCGGGTTCTACGAGAGGGCCTACCAGGGAGCCGAGGTCAAGCCCGAGCACTCGGAGATCACGGTCACCAAGCACGACAAGGGCATCGCCTGGGGCGGGGTCCACTTCCAGTACTTCGAGGACATGAGCCAGGTGACGCCGCACAAGACCAACCTCTCCCTGGAAAAGACGCTCTTCGTGAGCAGGGACACCAAGAAGGGCCGGGTCATCGAGCCGGTCAAAGGGCCCTTGGCGGTCGGCGACCTGGTGACCTGCCGCATCGTGCTTCGGGTGGATCGGGACATGGAGTACGTCCACCTCAAGGACCTCAGGGGCTCAGGCCTGGAGCCGGTGAACGTGCTGTCGCGCTACAAGTACCAGGACGGCCTGGCCTACTACGAATCCACCCGGGACGCGGCCAGCCACTTCTGCATCGACTACCTGCCCAAGGGCACCTATGTCTTCGAGTACCAGCTGCGGGTCCAGCTCAAGGGGCGCTACCAGAGCGGCCTGGCCGAGATCCAGTGCATGTATGCCCCGGAGTTCAACAGCCATTCGGGCAGCGTCTGGATGGAGGTCAACTGACCGCCCACCGACGGGGGACAAGGGGCCGGAACGGACACTCCGGTCACTTGTCCCTATGTCATCCTGAGTATGGCTTCTTGCATAGCAGGCCGAAGGATCTCGCTATAAAGGCAGGTCCTTCACGGGCAAGGCACGGGAGCGAGTATCATGATGACAAGTCACACATCTAATATTAATCCTGTGTCGTACGGGGAACACTCAAGATAGTGGGCAATCATAAAAAACGGCCTTTGGGCCGCTTTTTTATCGCTTGCATCTTGGCTTTTTCTGTGGTATTTTGATAACAATCAGTTGTCTGGAATGATAGTTTTCATCCTGGCAGCCATCCTGCTCAGCAGCGCCCTGTGCCTGCCGGCCTGGTGGTTCTCGCGCCGCCGGGGCTACTTCTATGCCTGGGAGGCGATGCTGCCCTCGGTGCCGGGGCTGCTTTGGATCCTGCTGACCTACCTGGGCATCGGGCCCCAGAGCCTGGGCAACATCGTGGAGCTGCCGGTGGCGGTCATTTTCTTCACGGCCTGCGTTTACCTGAAATCCTTCGTCCTGAAGGGCTGGGGGGTGCCCAAAAGGACGGCGGCCTGGTGCCTGACAGCGCTGGCCGTGCTGCTGCCGCTGGCTTTGAGGTATTCCTTTCCCCTGCTCCCGGAGTAGACGCTACTTTTAACACAGATAGTCACAGATAATAATCACTAATAGCCTTTCCAGAAAATGATCCGTGTAGATCTGTGGCAAAAGATTTTCCGCGCTCAGTTACTATAATGACAGATCCTTATCAGCCGGACTGCCTGACCTGCCAGGCCCTGCAGGAGAAGATCAGGCTGACCGACGCCCCGCCGGTGATCGATACCAACCACTGGAAGGTGGAGCACGCCTATCCCACCACGGTGCGCGGCTGGCTGGTGCTGGTGCCCAAGCGGCACTGCGAGGCCATGCACCAGCTGACCCCGGCCGAGCTCTCGGAGTTCGCCAGGCTGCTGGGGCTCTGCTCGCAAGCCCTGGCCGCGGTCCTTGGAGCCAAAAAGGAATACCTGATGCAGTTCGCCGAGCAGAAGGGGTTTCACCACGTTCATTTCCACCTGGTGGCCAGGATGCCGGATTGGCCGGAAAACTTGACGGGGGCCCTTGTGCTCTCGGCCCTGGGCGAGAAGGTGAAAAATCCCTTGCCCCAGGAGGAGGTGATCCCCCTGGCGGTGGAGCTGAGAGAATGGATGGCATCGAGGTGGGGCGAGTGAGGGACAGGCGCAGCAAGAAACTATTATTTCTGGCCCACTGCCTGCTGAACCAGAACGCCAAGGTCCAGGGCCTGGCCGGGTATCCGGGAACCTTCGAGCCGCTGGTGCGAACGCTCCTGAGGTCAGGCGTTGGCCTGGCACAGCTGCCGTGCCCGGAGATGGCCTGCCTGGGCCTGCGGCGGCCGCTGGGGACGGACACGGTGGAGCAGTACGATACGAAAAAATACCGGGCTGTATGCCGCAGGCTGGCCAAGTCGACAGGGCGCGAAATCAGGTCTTACCGAGAGGCCGGATATAGGGTGCTCGGGATTATTGGGGTGGAGGGCAGCCCCAGCTGCAGCGTGGAGAGGGCGCCGAGGCTGGTCGGCGGGAAGAGGCGGCTGGTCAAAGGGAACGGGCTGTTCGTGGAAGCACTGAAGAAGGAGTTGGCCAAGGCCAAGCTCAGGGTGAAGTTCATCGGCGTGCCGGAATGCCCGGAGTCGGGGGATATCAAGCGTTCGCTGAAGAGTATAGTACAGACGACGAAACAATGCAGATAGTCGACCTAGACGAAAAGAGCCGTCCCCTGTATTTCCTGTGCCTGGAGGACTGGTCGGCCGATATCCGCGAGGCCGGGGACCACAAGGAGCGCTGGTTCAAAAAGTTCAGGGACCGCGGCCTGCGGGTCAAGCTGGCCCTGGATGACCGGGGCGAGGTGGGCGGCATGATCCAGTACCTTCCGATAGAACACTCCACGGCCCAGGGCGAGGGGCTGTACATGATACAATGCATCTGGGTGCACGGGCACAAGCAGGGGCGGGGAAACTTCCAGAAGAAGGGGATGGGCCGGGCCCTGCTGGAGGCGGCCGAGCAGGATGCCAAGGGGAGGGGGGCCAAGGGAATGGCCGCCTGGGGCATTCTGCTGCCGTTCTGGATGAAGGCCTCCTGGTTCAAAAAGCACGGCTACCGCCAGGCCGACCGGGACGGCATGGCGGCCCTGTTATGGAAGCCTTTCACCGAAGACGCTAAACCGCCGAAATTCGTAAAGATTAAGAAAAAACCCGGCAGGAACCCGGGAGTGGTTTCAATCGCCGCCTTCAAGAACGGCTGGTGCCCGGCCCAGAACCTTACCTTCGAAAGGGCAAGGCGGGCTGCCGAAGAGTTCGGCCCCAAAGTAGTTCTCGAGACCATAGACACCTCGGACAGGGCGACCATGCTGGAGTGGGGGATCTCGGACGCCATTTTCATCGACGGCAGGCAGGTGGGCTTCGGCCCGCCGCCAAGCTACCGGAAGATCAGGAAAATGATAGAGGCCAGGGTACGGAAGCTGAGATGAGGGCCGCCGCCGCGCCGCAGTCAAGGCCGCGACCCCTCAAGCGTTTCGGCCAACACTTCCTGGCCTCGCCGGCCGTGGCCCGAAGGATAGTGGACGCGGCCGGGATAACCGAGGGCGACACGGTTCTTGAGATCGGCCCGGGCCGGGGGGTGCTCACCGACCTCATGGCCGAGCGGGCCGGCCGGCTGGTGGCGGTGGAGCTGGACCGCCACCTGGCGCGGGAGCTGGCGGCCAGGTACCACGGCCGGACCAATATCCGCATCGTCCAGGCCGATTTTCTGGAGGTCGATCCCTTGTGCCTGGGTTTGACCATGAGCGGAAGGAACCTGGCGGTGTCCAACCTCCCCTACAACACGGCGGTGCCGATACTGGAGAAGCTGCTCCGGGGTCCGGTCTCCTTCGCCAGGATGGTGGTAATGGTACAGAGGGAGGTGGCGCTGCGGATGGCGGCCGGCCCGGCTAGCAAGAACTACGGGTCGCTCTCGGTCTTCATACAGTCCAAGTCAGAGGTGAAAAAACTTTTCGACGTCAGGCCCGGCTCCTTCGTGCCGCCGCCCAAGGTGATATCTACCGTGGTGGAACTGAGCCCGCTCCTCATACCACTGGTTCCGGAGAACGAAGCTGACGAGTTCCACCGGTTCGTCCGCGCCTGTTTCGGCTATCGTCGCAAGACCTTGGGCGCTGGGCTGAGACAGGCCTTTAAGGCCAGCCTGGGCGAGGTGTCAAGGATAGGCGACATAAGCGGCATCGACCTCGGCCGACGGGCCGAGACCCTTACCATAAACGAGTTCCTGTCGCTTCATCGGGCTGTCGGATCACTTATAAACAGAAAAGAACCATGTTGAAGAATCTTACGAAATCGATGCGCCCTGGCCAGTGGCTGAAGAATTCGGTGATCTTCGCCGCCCTCATCTTTTCTCAAAACCTGGGGGACCCCGGCCTGGCGCAGAAATCAATGCTGGCCTTCGCCATATTCTGCCTGCTATCCAGCTCTATATACCTGGTTAACGACATTGTGGATCATCAGCGCGACCTAGCGCACCCGCTCAAGAGAAACCGACCTATAGCTGCCGGGCGGCTCAAGCTCGGCACGGCCGGCCTAGCCGCCGCTGTTCTGGGGGCCGGATCCCTGTCCGGGTCCTGGCTGCTGGCGCCGGGTTTCGGGGCGGCGGCCACGGCCTACGCGGGGCTGATGGTCGCCTATTCGCTGTGGATAAAAAGGGTGGTCATCGCCGACGTCTTTGCCATAGCGGCCGGTTTCGTGCTGAGGGCAGCGGCCGGGGCCGAGGCCATAGGCGTCCCCATCTCGGACTGGCTGCTGGTGTGCGTGGTCATGTTGGCCCTGTTCCTGGCCTTGGCCAAGCGCCGGCAGGAGATGATCAACCTCGACGATTCCGCCCGCCCGGTCCTGGGCCAGTACTCGGAAAAATTGCTGGATCAGATGATGGCGGTGGCAGCCTCGGGGACTTTGATCTGCTACAGCCTTTATACCCTGTGGCCGGAGACCCTGGCCAGGCTGGGGACACCGGACCTGAAGTACACGGTTCCCCTGGTAGTGTTCGGAATCTTCCGCTACCTGTTTCTGGTCTATCAAAGGCGGGAGGGGGAGCGGCCGGAGCGGGTTTTGCTGGCCGATCCCTGGATTCTGGGGGACATCCTAGCCTACGGGGCATTGGTTTGGTACCTGCTTTACCGGTGAGGTCCGGCAAATGAAAAGACCCCGCTTGGTGGCGGGGCCCAAAGGGAACGATGGAGGCTAGATTCCGTAACGGGCCTTGCGGCTGCGGGCCTTGGCCGACTTGAGGCGTTTCCTGACGCTGGGCTTCACATGATACTCGCCCCGGCGCATGTCGGCCAGCAGCCCCTCCTTGATGCATTTGCGCTTGAAGGCGCGAAGGGCCTTGTCGAACGAATCGCTGCGGTCTATGGAGACCTTCGTAAAAATCACCTCCGTTTCTTAGGGTGGGCAAAAGCCCTTAAAGTAATTAAGTATATACTATTTTTCATGCCGGTGTCAAGCAATATAAAAGGAGCCGCCGCCATAAAGGCAACAACTTACCGGATAACATCTTAACACAACAAGAGGCCAAGGATGCAGAACGACAGACCCTCCAAGGGCGAGACCATCGCCACCATCACCACCAGCTTGGGTGCCATGAAGTTCAGGCTTTTCCCCGAGCTTGTCCCTGAGGGGACGAAAAATTTCATAGAGCTGGCCAGGACGGGAAAGTACCGGGGTGCGCCCTTCCACCGCATTATCAAGGATTTCATGATCCAGGGCGGCGACTTCACCCGCAGGGACGGCACCGGCGGGCATTCATACAAGGGGCCGGGCACCAACATCGGCGATGAGTACCATCCCGAGCTCAAACACATCCGCGGGGCCCTCTCCTACGCCAAGACGAACCAACCCAACAGCATAGGCTCCCAGTTCTTCATCGTCCACCCTCAAAAGGGGGCGCATTTCCTAGACCATCCCAAGAACGGAGGGCCGGCCGAGGGGTACACGGTGTTCGGGCAGATGTTCGAGGGGTTCGAGGTGCTGGACGCCATCGCCACGGTCAAGACCGGGCCCGGCGACCGTCCCTTGGAGGAGGTGATCATCGAGGATGTCGCCATCGAGGTGATGCCGTGACCGGAGAGAAGCAACCTTGAAGCGGCTTTTGTGCCAGGCCAGCGGCTGGCTGGCGTTCGTCATCCTCCCCGCCATTGCCATATTGGTCCAGGTGCCTGAAGGCAAGCGGTTCTGGGTCGGCCTGCTGGTGACCACGGTGCTCTCCCTGGCCGCCAAGGCCCTGTTTCCCTGGTGGCGGCGGCTGTGGAGGATCGAGTGAGGGCCATGCAGATACATGAAAGGAGGAGAGAATGAGGATCCTAGCCTCTGCCTTAATGCTGGCGGCAGCCGGCTCGCTTTCGGCGGGCAGTGCCCAGGCGTTCGAGACCGACTCGTTCGAGGCCGAAGGCGGAAAACTATCCATATCTTTCTTCGGCCACGCCTCGCTGATGCTGAGGCACGGGAAGACGGTGATTTACGTCGATCCCGTGTCCCAGTATGCCGACTACAGCAAGCTTCACAAGGCCGACATCATATTAGTTACCCACCAGCACGCCGATCACCTGGACGCCAAGGCCATCTCGCAGTTAGGGAAGAAGGCAACGCGCATCATCATCAACCAAGCGGGGCGGGACCAGCTGGGAAAGGGCGAGGTCCTGAAAAACGGGGATTCGCTGACAGCCAAGGGGGTCAAGATAGCCGCGGTGCCGTCCTACAACACCACCGAGGGAAGGGACAAATTCCATCCCCGGGGCCGCGACAACGGCTATGTGCTCGATATCGGCGGCAAGCGCGTCTACATTGCCGGGGATACCGAGGACATCCCGGAGATGGCGGAGCTCAAGGACATCGACATCGCCTTCCTGCCGGTGAACCAGCCCTACACCATGACCCCCCAGCAGGCGGCCAACGCGGCCAGGATCATAAAGCCAAAGGTGCTGTATCCCTACCATTACGGGGAGACGGACGTATCGGTTTTACCCAAACTGCTCGAGGATGTCCCCGGACTAGAGGTGAGGATCCGGAGCCTCAGGTGAGGAAGGCTTGAGTAAGCACCGTAAACTTTTTCTGGTGGCCCTGGTCGCCTGGTTTTTGCTGCTGGCTCTTGGGCGCTTGTTGCCCTCCTGGGAGTTCGATAGTTTTAGGAAGGCTTCGGGCTTCCTCGTCCTCGACAGCCAGGGCCGGATACTGCGGGCGGTGGACCGGGATAAGGGTCTGTGGGCCGATCTCGATGACGTCTCGCCGCACCTGATCAAAGCCACCCTGTTCTCCGAGGACCGGCGGTTCCTCCTCCACCCCGGCGTGGACCCGTTGGCATTGGCCCGGGCGGCCGGCCATAACCTGAAGGCCGGCCGCACCATCTCCGGCGGTTCCACCATCACCATGCAGACCGCCCGGCTCATCTTGGGCCCCAGGACTCGGGGATTCAAGGCCAAGTTCGAGGAGATGATGCTGGCAGGGTACCTGGAATGGCGGCTGTCCAAGCCGCGAATACTGGAGCTCTATCTCAACCTGGCGCCATACGACAACCGGCACGTGGGATGCCGCTCGGCCAGCCTGGGATATTTCGGCGTGGAGCCCGGAGATCTGACCTTTTCCCAGGCAGCCTGGCTAGCGGTCATACCCAGGAATCCCAGCCACTACAGTCCGAGTCGGGGCCCGGAAAGGCTGGAGAGGGCCAGACAAAAGCTTTTGGCCGGGATGGGCCGGGCCCGGAGCTTGTCCTCTGATGAGCTGGCGCTGGCCGCGGAGCCGCCCGCCGTCTCGTTCCAATCCCCGCCGTTTGAGGCCCCGCACTTCTGCGATTGGGTGCTGTCCCAGGTGCCGGACAGGGGCGGCGATCTCCGCACCACGGTTGACGGGGAACTTACCGCGGGGCTGGAAAAGCATATCCGGGCCTACGTGAAAAAACTATCACCCTACGGCATCTCCAACGCGGCCTTGGTGGTCATCCGCAATTCGGACATGTCCCTGCTGGCCATGGTGGGCTCGGCCGACTACCTCGACTCCAGGATCTCCGGCCAGGTCAACGGCGCCGTGGCCCTGCGCCAGCCGGGCTCGGCCCTCAAGCCCTTCACCTACGGCCTGGCCCTGGAGCGGGGCTTTCCGGCCTCGTATCTCCTTCCGGACATAGACTTCGACCCGGGGCCGGACGAGGAGCGGTTCATCCCGCGCAACTACGACGAGCGCTACCACGGCCCGGTGCGCATCCGAACCGCCCTGGGCTGCTCCTACAACGTGGCCGCGGTCCGGATGCTGGAGCAAGTGGGACAGCCCGAGCTCCTGGAAAGGCTGAGGATGGCGGGATTCGAAAGCCTGAGGCATGACCCGGACCACTATGGCCTGGGGCTGACCCTGGGGAACGGCGAGGTCACCCTGCTGGAGCTGACCCGGGCCTACGCGTCGCTCGCCAACCGGGGGCTTTACCGGGATGTTAGATATTTGATCTGGAAGTCAGAGGAGAGGGTCAAGGTTCAAAGGAGCAAGGGTCAAGCGGGCAATGACAAGGATTCCGCCAGGGTCTTCCCGGAGCAGGTGGCGTACATATTGGCCAACATGCTCTCGGACCGCTCGGCCCGCCAGCCGGCCTTCGGCGAGTGCAGCCCGCTGGACCTGCCCTTCCCCTGCGCCGCCAAGACCGGGACCACCAAGGATTACCGGGACAATTGGACGGTCGGATTCACCTCCGACTATACGGTAGGCGTCTGGGTGGGCAACTTCGACGGGCGCCCCATGCACGGCGTGTCGGGCGTCTCCGGGGCCGGGCCGCTGTTCCGCGATGTCATGCTGGCCCTGCACCGAAACCAAAGGCCGAGATCGTTCGTCAGGCCGGAGGGGATCGAGGAGCGCAGCGTCTGCCCGCTCTCCGGCGACCTGGCGGGGCCGGGCTGCCCCAACCGGATGAGCGAGGTCTTTCTGTCCGGAGGGGCGCCAAAAACTCTTTGCCGATTCCACGACCGTTCGGGAAAGATCGTTTACCCGCCGGTCTACCGGGACTGGGCCTCCAAAGGCGAAGTTGACGAAAGGACGAAGATAGGAAGCGGCAAGTCCTGTTACATAGCCTTCCCCAGGGACGGAGATGTGTTCCGGATAGACCCGGGCCTGAGGCGGGAGAGCCAGGAGATCACCTTCAAGGCGGTGGTTCCGGGGACGGCGGAAGGAATCGAATGGACCATGGACGGCAGGCGGCTTTCCGGTAAAATCGCCCCCAGGTGGCGGCTGGAGCCCGGGGAGCATGTACTGGCGTTCAAGGCGGTGATAGGCGGCCGGGAGAAGAAGCATAGGGTGAGGTTCACGGTGCTTATATAATTCGCTTTGATTTTTCTGTTTTTCCGGTTAGCCAGTTCCCACATCCCGGA
Source organism: uncultured bacterium (assembly GCA_964518765.1). Taxonomy (GTDB): domain Bacteria; phylum Edwardsbacteria; class AC1; order AC1; family EtOH8; genus CAZPNX01. The sequence goes on along the minus strand of CAZFJC010000018.1, from coordinate 5,043 downwards.
CTATCGCGGCAAGGCTCGATAATACTGCTCCGGGTGCGAATTTCCAGTGGTGGCGCGAAGTCAAGATGGCCGAAAAAGGCGTCTGTCCATAATTTCCTGGAATATTAGGAAAATCATTTAATTTGCATAGTAAATGTTTTGGATGTATAATGTATCGACATTGTCTTTGTTGATAGCACCCTCCACAGTAAAAAGACAGGCATTTCCCGATGAACCTCAAATACTACCTCCGCGAAAGCCTGGCCGGATTCCGCCGGGCCAAGCTGATGAGCCTGCTGTCCATCTCCAGCATCACCGCCGCCCTTTTCCTTTTGGGCACCTTCCTGCTGGTGACCCTCAACTTTCACCTGGCCCTCAAAAGCCTGCGGGAGAAGTTCGAGATCCAGGCCTTCATCCGCGAGGACGCCTCGGAGTCCCAGGCAGTGGTGGCCGGCAGCGTCATCCGCAGCCTGCCCGGGGTGCGCGACGCCGTCTTCGTCTCCAAGGAGGAGGCCTTGCGTAATTTCCGGGAGGAGCTGGGAGACCGGGGAGGTTTGCTGTCGGCCATCGAGACCAACCCCCTGCCTCGGTCATGGAGGGTGAGCCTGCAGCCGGAGCGCCGCAACCCCGAGGCGATGGCGGCCATCGCCGAGAAGATCCAGAAGATTCCGGGCATCGAGGAGGTGGAGTACGGCAAGGCCTGGCTGGGACGCCTTTACCGGGTGGGCTACCTGCTGGTGGTCATCGATGTCTCCCTGCTGGTGATAGTGAGCCTGGCGGCGGTGATGGTGGTCTTCAACACCATTCAGCTGACCCTGTACGCCAGGCGCCAGGAGGTGGAGATCATGCGTTTGGTGGGGGCCACCGACTCCTTTATCAGCCGTCCCTTCTTATTGGAGGGCATGGCCCAGGGCCTGTTGGGAAGCCTGCTGGGGGGGGTGGGGCTATACCTGGGCTACCGGGTGCTCTCCTCCCAGTTCGGGATGTTGGGCTTCTTCAGCCGCCACCAGGTGGCCGGCCTGGTCGTCTTCGGAGTGGCCCTGGGCGGGCTGGGCAGCTGGGTGGCGGTCAGGAGGTTCTTGGGACGGGTCTGAAATGGCTCGGCCGGCAAGTTAGCGCTTGACAGATTAGCATCCTTTTTGGTAAACTAATTGTTTGTAAGGACATGGGCCTGTAGCGCAGTTTTGGTAGCGCACCTGACTGGCAGTCAGGGGGTCAGGGGTTCGAATCCCCTCAGGTCCACCATACATTAGAACCGCGGGACAGCATCTAGGACATCCAAGAGCCCTCCCGTAATAGAACGCTTGTAGCATGAAACACGACGAATCCGACGCAAGCGCATGGGGCAGAGGAGCACAAGTGACGCTTGTGCTCCCGTCTTTTTAAGGAGGCAATATGCCGCCGATCCTCAAGTTCCTGATCGTGGTGCTGGTTGCCCTGCTTTTATACACGGCCTTTATGGCCAGCCTGCCGCATATCCGCTTTTCGCGGGTTAAGGGCAAGATGGAGGAGGCCGCGGCCGCGGCCATGTCCGAACCGGACGAGGCCCTGGCCCGGGAGCTGGCCGAGGTCTGCCTGGAGCAGAAGGTGCCCATAGTGGGCGACTTCTTCTACAAAGTCCGGGACGACAAGGGGGACCTGTTCTTCTACCAGCCGGAGACCGAAGAGGAGAGGAAGCAGTACCTGGACGGGGCCTTCGCCTACTTCCTGGAGAACATCAAGCGGACGCCGGGCCAGGAGATATCCATCTCCATCGAATACCAGACCGAGACCTATTTCCCCTTCGGCGTCTACACTCTGAAGCAGAACTTCAGCCACACCGAGTCATCAGCCATAGCCCGGTGAACGGAGGAACGAGCATGGACCAGCGGGTGCTGGTGCTTAACCAGAACTACGAACCTCTGATGGTCTGCCAGGCCCGGCGGGCCCTGGTGATGATGCTCCTGGGCCGGGCCGAGGTGGTGGAGGAGGGGGACAGCTGGATACGTTCGGTCCGCCGCCAGTTCAGGCTTCCCAGCGTGGTGAGGCTGGACAGCTTTGTGCGCAAGCCCAGGCCCGAGGTCAAGCTGACCAAGCACAATGTGCTGAGGCGCGACCGGCACACCTGCCAGTACTGCGGCAGTTCCAAGGGAACGATGACGGTGGACCACGTGGTACCGCGTTCCCAGGGAGGGGAGGACACCTGGGAGAATCTGGTTTGCGCCTGCACCGCCTGCAACAACCGCAAGTCCAACCGCAGCCTGGGGCAGAGCGGCATGTCCCTCATCCGCAAGCCGCGGCAGCCCAGCTTCATCTCCTTCATCCAGTATTCGGTGGGCAACCCGGATCAAAAGTGGCGGCCCTACCTTTTCATGGGACGCTAGAAAGCTCCGAACAGACATGAAGGGATCCATATTGCATAAAAGACTGGCGCTGATAGTCCCGGCTCTGCTGTTGATCGCCTTGGCGGACGCATCCCACCTGGAGGCGGCCGCCGCTAAAAAAAAGAGAGCCCGGAGGAGGGCCAGCCGGGTATTCTACCTGCCCAAGCCCACCGGGGACGTCCAGGAAGACCTGGACAAACTTTTCTCCCAGAGGCTGGGGAGGATGGGGCGATGGGGCATGGCGGTGGTATCGCTGGAGGACGGGGAGCTGGTGTACCAGCACAACTCGGAGCAGAAATTCATCCCGGCCTCGAACGCCAAGCTTTTCACTACCGCCGCCGCCCTGGAGAAGCTGGGCCCGGACTACACCTATCAGACCGACCTCTACGCCTGCGGCCCGCTGGACTCGGCCGGGGTGCTCCACGGGGACCTGGTGGTCAGGGGATCGGGCGATCCCACCATCAACCGCTGGGAGATCCTGACGGCCTGGGCCGACAGCCTGGCGGCCTGCGGGCTGTCGGCCATCGACGGCGACCTGGTGGGCGACGACGGCAACTTCGTGCCGGAAAAGATCGTCTCCATGGTGCCCCGCTCCTCGAACCGCCTGGTGAAGCGCAAGAAGCGGATGGCCTGGAACATCTCCGGCCTTTCCTTCCGCGACAACCTGGTGGCGGTGACCGTCTCCGGGGGCGTCCTGGGAAAACCCCTCCGGGTCAGCACCGACCCGCCCATCGAGGTGCAGGTGCGCAACCTCAGCCGGACCATCAGGGGCAGCTCCTCCACCGTCTCCCGTAAGGTAAGGCAGAAGGACGGGAGCTACACCACCCGCACCCGCAAGGTCTACAACGTGGGCCGGCCCCACGTCAGTTTCGACGGGCGGACTCTCAAGGTCACCGGAACCCTGGCCCAGGGTTCCAGCAAACGCTTCCTTTTCACCGCCAAGCAGCCGGATGACCACTTCGCCCGAGTGCTGGCCGCCGCCCTGAAAACCCGAGGCATCGATCTCAAAGGCAGGCCCCGGGGCAGCGGAGAGGAAGGGGTCGGGCAGGCGGACTCGGCCTGGCTGGCCTACTCCCACAGCTCGCAGCCTCTGTCGGAGATCATCAAGGTGGTGAACAAGAACAGCCATAACCTCTACGCCGAAACGCTGCTCAAGACCCTGGGTTCGGAAGTGGGCGGCCAGGGCTCGGTAAGGCAGGGGGCCGAGGTAGAGCGCGATATCGCCGCCCAGATGGGGCTGGGGGAGGTAGAGCTGTTCGACGGCTGCGGGCTGTCGCGGCGCAACGAGGTCTCGCCACTGCAGGTGGTCACCCTGCTCCGCTTCATACACCAGCAACCGTATTGGGGGGCCTTCTACAACTCCCTGGCCATAGGCGGCGTTGACGGCACCCTGGGGGGGCGACTTTCCCATCCCGACCTCCACGGCCGGGTCTACGCCAAGACCGGCTCCATAGGCGGGGTCTCGGCCCTGTCCGGCTACGTCACCGCCAAGAGCGGGAAGATGTTCGCCTTCTCCATCATGGTCAACAACACCAGGCGGGCCAAGGCCGCCAGGAGGGTGGAGGATTACATCTGCCGGTTGCTGGTGGAGTACTTAGGGTAGAATGAAAAAGCTTTTTGTATTACTTGGGCTGGTTCTATTCATGGGCAGCGGCATCTGCCGCGCCGAGGTTGACACCCTTTACAGCGAGCCATCCGTTGATGGCGAGATTAGGGTATGGGAGGACGGTTCCCTGATAACACTAGGAAGTGAACCAGGATTTCTAGTTGGAGACGCTTATTGGATAGGACTTGGGCCCGATTACGAAGGGGGTGCCAGAGGCTACCTTAGCTTTTACATAGACAGTTTGCCTGATACGATTACTATATATGGAGCAACGCTAAAAGTACGTCAATACAGCAGCTACGGAAACTCCACCAAGGGCTTGTTTCCTCAATGGACCGGCGTCCCCGGCGGCGACACAATGTATTGTTTGATAGACCATATCAATTATGGGCCTGAAATTGACACACTTGACTGGACAGCCGGAGATCCTGGGGATACTCAAACGATAACCAGCAGGTTCGGCGTTTTTTCCTCAACGCCAGACACCGGATGGCGGGCCATGGATGTTACTACTTGTGTTCAATCTGACATATTCACGGGAAGAATACGAAACCAGTATAGATTAAGGTTTCCTGTACTTTCTGATTATGATGGATATGATGACTTTCTGCAATTTTACACAGGCAACACATTAATTAGTAAACCATATTTAGTTATTGATTACGTAGTTGGCGTCGAATGTAAACCTGTGGAAGAAAATAATGTTTTCAAAAGTAAAGTATCTAACTTCCCCAACCCGTTTAAGAATGCGACAACAATTATTTACAAACTAAAGCAAAGCTGCCATGTATTGCTTAGCGTCTACGACATGACTGGACGAAAAATGAAAACATTGATTGACGAATACAGGAAGAACGGTGAATATCAAGTAGTATGGGACAGAAAAAACGAAAAAGGCGAAACTTTGCCAGCCGGTATATATTATTATCGGTTAAAAGCAGGAGATGAGTTAATAACCCGAAAAACCGTAATTCTAAAATAACCAGAAAGATTTACCCCGATGTTACAGAGACTGACATACGCAGCCCTATTGACCTGACCCCCTGAAACTGGTCCAGGTTCTATGTTACAATAGGACCAAGGCCAAACATGAGA
>CAZFJC010000017.1:0-70052 GCA_964518765.1 uncultured bacterium | reverse complement strand
GCCGCGGCCGAGGCCGAAAACACCGACCAATTGTGGGAGGCCTTGTCACGGGCCATGGATCCGATGCCGGACGGACTGGGCCTAGCGGTGCAACTCCGAGACCCCAAGAGCGGAGACTATTCGGCCAAGATTTTATCACTTGGCCCTGCCTGCGGCCAGCCCTCGGCGGCTTCCTGGCTGGATCAGGTTCTAAGCCAGGGGCCGCAGCAGCGGAAGGTCGAGGGGTCGGCCCAGGAACCGGCTGTCTGGCTTTCAGCCTGGCCGCTCACCGCCAGGGGCATCTGGTTCGGCGTACTGGAGGCCTGCGCCCTGGGGCCAATCGAAGCTGGCGGAGATCTGGGGCGTCAGCTGGGCCTGCTGGCCGTGCAGCTATCGGGCGCCCTGTTGGCTTCGCAGCTGAAGGGCGATCTCAAAAAAAACCAGAAGCAGGCCGAGGGCATCTTGGAATCGGTGCCGCTGGGGTTGGCCCTCTTCGACGGCCAGGGGCGGACCATCTTCGCCAACGCCGCTGCCAGGGAGCTGTTCGGCGAAGGGACGCCGTCAGTCCAGGGCCTGAAGGGCAACCCGGAGGTCGCCGAGTGGGCGACCCAGGCCATCAAGGACATAGCCAATGGCACCCAGGAACAGGCCCGTCGCTCGCTGGCGCTGGAGGACAGGCATTTCGAAATTCGGCTGGCGCTGCTGCCCGGCCCGGAGAGGTCGGTGCTGGGCGTCTTCCGCAATCTGGAGGAGAGCTACCAGAGCGGCTTCAGGGAGCTGACCACGGCCATCAGCAACCTAGGCGACCTGGAGATATTCGCCCAATCGCTGCTTCGGGAGGTCCAGCGTATTGTCCACTACGACGGGGCCGTGCTGCTGACGCGGGAGAAGGGCGAGCAGTTTCGCCTGCTGGCCTCGGTGGGGCTGGCCCGCAGCGAGGAGGTCTTGGGGCAGGAGCTGGTGCCGGCGCCTGGCCTGGTCGAGGCCGCCCTAACCGAGGGCCGGTCCATCATACATAACGGCCCACCCGGCCAGGCCGTCCAGGCTTTGGGGCTCAGGAGGCTGGAGCCGTTGCTGGCCGAGGCCGGATCCCTGGTGGTCTCGCCGTTGGCCAAGCTGGGGAACGTCTCCGGCCTAGTGGTTCTGGCCCGCCACGGGGAGCGCCAGTTCCAGCCTGCCCAGCTTCCGGCCATCGACGAGCTCTGCGGCCAGCTCTACCGGTCGGTGGAGCACATCAGGTCCCTGGTTAGCGTCCGGCGCCGCAATCAGCTGCGCGACAAACTCTACGAGATCGGCTTTGCCGCCGGCTCGGTGCTGCAGGTGGGCAGCCTGCTGTCGCTGATGATCCGTACCATCGCCAAGGAGCTGCGGGTCGAGGAAATGGGTATCTACTTCTACGACGAGGTGGCCGAGCGCTGGAGCGGCAAGTCGATCTTGGGCCGCGAGTCCGATGGCGGCTTCCTGGGCATGGTCAGAAGCTCCGGCATCCGGCTGGAGCCGGAGCGTCTGGCCGAGATCAAGGAGGTGACGGCCGAGGTCATCGCCCGGGGGGTGCCCGAGATCATCCCCAGCCTAACCGAGGACCCGCGCTATCTGGCCCCCAGCCCGGCCGCCCGCCTCCGCTCCGGGATCTGGGTGCCGCTAAAGGTCAAGGACCGCTCCATCGGGGCCCTGACGGCGCTCTCGGCCCACCCTAACTATTTCGGCCAGGAGGACCAATCGCTGTTGCTGGATATCGCCCCCCTGGTGACCTTCGCCCTGCGCAGCGCCATGCTCTACGAAGAGATCCGCCGCGAGGGCAGCCGGGTGGGAGCCATCATCAATTCAATGCCCGAAGGCCTGCTGATGCTCGACATCGACTTCAAGGTCATCATGAGCAACCAGAGCTTCGAGCGGCAGTGGAGGCTGGAGGGGCCGGTCCGGCCAGGGGCCGACCTGGTAAGCGATATCGTCCCCCAGCTGGTGGAGCGGCTGACCGACCCCAAGCCGATGCTGGACTTCTACCAGAGCTGCGCCACCGCCCAGAGCGGGGCGGTGGGACCGGTGGAGGTGGAGCTCAAGGGGCGCCGCTTCCTCAAGGTTATCTCCTTCCCGGTGGAGCAGCCGGACCGGCCCCACGCCGGCCTGGTGATCCTGCATCAGGACATCACCGAGCAGCGCAACCTGGAGGAGCTGCGCCAGGAGTTCGTGGGCATGCTGTCACACGATCTGCGCAACCCCCTGTCGGCGGTGATCGCCACATTGGACCTGGCGCTGGACGGGAGCCTGGGCCCGTTGAACAACGACCAGCGGCAGTTCCTGGGCAACGCCATGAACGACAGCCGGCGGATGCTGGAGATGCTCAACGACTTCCTCGACGGCTACAAGTACGACGCGGTGGAGCTGAAGTTGGAGAAGGCGGAGTTCGACATCGGCCAATTGGTGGCCCGGGCCATCGACGACTTCTCGCCGCTGGCCTCGGAGCGCCAGATCCAGCTCAGCCAGGAGGAGCCGGCCGTCCACATGGTGGTGGGGGACGAAGGCAAGCTCAACCGGGTGGTCTCCAACCTCATCTCCAACGCCATCAAATTCACCCCTCGCGGCGGAAAGGTAACCCTTAAGGTCCAGCGCCACCCCAGGTCCACCGAGGTCTCGGTGACCGACACCGGAGAGGGCATTCCCGAGGAAGAGCGGGAAAAGATTTTCGAGAAGTTCTACCAGGTGGAGAAGCGGCGGCTGGGCCGCAAGGCCGGCACCGGCCTGGGGCTGCCGTTATGTAAGAAGGTGGTCGAGGCTCACGGCGGCGCCATCTGGGTGGAGAGCACCCCCGGACAGGGCAGCCGCTTCGCCTTCACCATCCCCGGCTGAGCGGACAATAAAACATCCGATACATCCCCCAAGCGAGGAGCGTATGCAGAAAAAGATCATGGTGGTCGACGACGAGCCCTACATCGCCCGGGTGATCAAGTTCAAGCTGGAGCAGGAGGGCTACGCGGTCATTTCAGCCAACGACGGGGTCACCGGCCTGGACCGCATCCGCCAGGAGAAGCCCGACCTGGTCCTGCTGGACGTGATGATGCCCGGGCTGACCGGCTACGAGGTATGCCAGCAGGTCAAGGCCGACGCCGACCTGGCGGGCATCCCGGTGGTCTTCCTGACGGCCAAGGGCCAGGAGCGCGACCGGGAGCAGGGGCTGAACCTGGGGGCCAGCGACTACATCACCAAACCCTTCAGCCCCAACCGCCTGCTGGAGCTGGTGAAATCGATAATCGGGAACGCCAAGGACTGAGATGATCCAGTGGCTTTGGCTCCTGGCGGCTTTGCCCCTGCTGGCGGCGGCGATGCTGGTGGACAGCCTGACCGTCGTCCGGGCAGCCGCCCTGGCGTCCGGGGCGCTGCTGGCCTGTTGGGGGTTGTGGCAGATGCGGCGGCGCGGCCGCGACCAGGAGGCCTTCGACCGGACCCGACAGGACCTAAAGCAGGCCCGGGAGGAGCTGCACCAGCAGAAGCTGAACAACTTGGACCTGATGAGGATCAAGGACAAGTCCGAGGAGCAGAGGAAGCTGTTGGAGGTCCAGGCCGAGCAAAGGCAGCAGATACTGAACGGGCTTCCGGCCGCACTGATACTGGCCGAGCCGGACGGACGCATTGTCTATGCCAACGCCATGGTGGAGAAGCTGACCGGCTGGAAGGCCGGGGACCTGTCCGGGCGAGATTGGAACCAAACCTTCAACCCTCCTGGGCCTTCGGCCGTACCGCGGGAGAAGTCCCTGGAGGGGGCCGAGGTCAGCGACAACGAACAGGATACGATCAAGTCCCGGGACGGGGCCGAGGTGCTGGTCAGCTCGCACTACTGGAGGCTATCCCGTCTCAACCGGCTGGGATGGCTTTTCGTCGCCCGGAAGCAGGCGGTGGACTACGACAAGCTCAAGGATGAGTTCGTCACCAACATCTCCCACGAGCTACGCACTCCACTGACGGTTATCAAGGGCTACGCCGAGATCCTATACGAGGACGCGGCCGCCAGCCAGCAGCAGAACGCTGAGCTGCTCAAGATCATCGTGGACGAGGGGGAGCGGTTGAGCACCATCCTGGACGGCATCATCAACTATCGCCAGGCCAGCATGGGGCAGATAGGCCTGAGGCACGAGAACGTAGACCTGGTCAGGCTCTTAAGCAGCGTGGCCGGGGACATGGAGCCCTCGGCCCGGAGCAAGGGAGTGAAACTGGAGCGTAAGATCCCGGAAAGCCTTTCGCCCTGCAAGGGCGACTTCACCGCCCTGCGCTTCGCCTTCAGCCACCTTTTAGACAACGCCATTAAGTTCACCCCGGAGGGAGGGACGGTGACCATCGAGACCGGCGGCTGGCGGCTGGAGGACGCCCTGTGGAAGCTGGAGGTCCACGTCACCGACACCGGCATCGGCATCGACCCCAAGGATCTGCCCCACATCTTCGACCGTTTCTATCGCACCGACCAGAAGGTGCACACCAGGCAGGGGACCGGCATCGGGCTGTCGGTGGTCAAGGAGATCATCGAGACCCACAGCGGCACCATCTCGGTGGAGAGCGCCCCGGGCAAGGGCAGCCGCTTCACCGTCCGCCTGCCGATGACGGACTGACGGCTACAAGGCAGAAAACGAAGGCAGAAAGCAGAAGGCCGAAGACAGAAAAAAGAAAACGAATGAAAAACGGCTCATAGTAAGACGAACGGCAATCTCCTGAATGTCTAAAAGCACCCTGATATTTTGGGTGGCGGCGGCCACTATTTTTTTATACCAGGGACTCCGGGCCGGGTCCTGCATCAACGAGGTCGGCTACCACCTGGACCCCTCGGGCGACACCGGCAAGGAGTGGATCGAGCTGTACAACCCCGGGCCGGAGCCTCAGGACCTGTCGGGCTGGGACCTCTACCCCGGCCGCTCGCCGCACTATATCTTTCCCGACGGCTTCGTGCTGGGGCCGGGCCGCTTCGTGCTGGTCCACCTGAGGTTGGATGGGGCGAACACCGAGCGCGACCTCTACGAGGGCACGGCCGGCATCTCCTCAAACATGCCCAACACCCACGCCTCGGTGGCCCTGTTCACCAGCGCCAGCCGGGACACCATCGTCGACTTCCTGCAGTACGGCGCGGCCGGCCAGACCTACCAGGCGACGGCGGCCGCCGCCGGCATCTGGACGGCCGGGGATTTCGTGGACACCGCCGCCTGCGGCTGGTCGCTGGGCCTGAGGGCCGACGGGGCCGACTCCAACCGCCCGGCCGACTGGCAGGGTTTTCAGAAGCCCACCCCCGGGTATTCCAACGTGCCCCCGCCCTATGACGTGGAGCTGGCCCTGATTTCCACCGCGCCGCAGTCGCTTCCGGCCATGCAGCCGTTCGAGGTGACGGCGGCCATCTCCAATGCAGGGCAGAACACGCCCACCGACATCGTCCTAGCGGTCTTCAGCGACGACGACCGGGACTCGGTCCACGGCCCGGGGGAGCGTCTGTGGGGGGTGGCCACAGCCGCCCAATGCTCCACATCTATAGATCTCCGGGTAACCATGCCCGCCCTGCCCGAGGGCCAATACTGCTTGGCGGCCACAGCCCGCTGCTCGCTGGACGCATACAGCGGGAACAGCTACCGGGCGATAACCGCTGCCGCCGGAAGCCCGCTGGTCCTCAACGAGATCATGTACGCCCCGCCCTCGGGTCAGGCCGAATGGCTTGAGGTCTTCAACCGGTCCGGCATGTCGGTCAACCTTGAAGGCTGGACCATCGAGGACGCGGCCGCCCAGCCGCGACTGCTGGACACCTTGGGGCGGTCGCTGGTTCCGGGCCAGTACGCCATCATCACCTCTATTGCTGACCAGCCGCCGACGGCCTGCCTCAGGCTCGAGCCCATAGGGACCTGGCCCTCCCTCAACAACGACGGAGACCTGATAGTCCTCCGCGACGGCCGCGGGGCGGCGGCCGACCAGGTCAGATATATTCCCTCCTGGGGAGGAAGCGACGGCCGCTCGTTGGAGCGGGTCAACCCGTTCCTGGACCCCTCCCAGGCCTCGTCCTGGGGCGGCTGCGTCTCGGACTACAGGTCGACCCCCGGGACGGCCAACAGCGTCTACATCGACCGGCCGGCGGCCGGGGCCGAGGCGGGCGCCGCTCCCAACCCCTTCTCGCCGGATGGCGACGGCCACCAGGACCGAAGCATCATCTTCTTCAGCCTTCCCTGGCCGCGCTCGCAGGTGACCGTCAAGATATTCGATCGGCTGGGCCGGCAGGTAGCCGCTCCGGCGGTGCAGAGGGAGTTCGCCCAGGAGGGCAGTTTAGTGTGGGATGGCCGGGATGAAGGCGGCCAGGCTTGCCCAATGGGGATATATATAGTTTTGCTGGAGGCCAAGGAGCAGGGGGGGACGGGCAGCCTGCGCAAAAGGTTCTCCCTGGGGCTGGCGGGAAGGCTGTGATGGGGGAAGGTATGATCCACGTCTACACCGGCGACGGCAAGGGCAAGACCACGGCCGCTTTGGGCCTGGGCCTTCGGGCGGCCGGGCACGGCCAAAGGGTGCTGATGATCCAGTTCATGAAGGGCAGGACCAATTACGGAGAGCTGGAGGCGGCCAAATTGATCCCAGGCTTCACCATCGTCCAGTTCGGCCGGCCGGACTTCGTGGATAAAAACAATCCGGACCCCCGGGACATCGAGGGGGCGAGGGAGGCGCTGGGGTATGCCGGCGAAGCCATGAAGTTGCGAAGCTGCGATATCCTGATCCTGGACGAGCTTAACGTGGCGCTTGATTTCGGGCTGGTGACTTTGGATCAGGCGAGGGAACTTATCTCGTCCAAGCCGGAGGAAACGGAACTGGTGATCACCGGGCGCAACGCGCCGCAGGAGCTGATCGAACTGGCCGACCTGGTGACCGAGATGCGGGAGGTCAGGCACTACTACCGGAAGGGCGTCCCGGCGAGGAAAGGAATCGAGCATTGAAAACGCCGTGCCCGCGAAAACGCTAAATACGGAGATGGCTCCAGCATTTTGCGCGGCGAATATAATATAGTAATATAAATATAGTAAAGGATTCTAATGGAGCACCACATCAAGAAGGCCCTTGCCGCCTGCGGGGTGGACTACCTGGAGGTGCGCATCGAGGAACGAAGCACCACCAGCGTGGTCTACCAGGGCAGTGAGCTGGAGCAGGCAGGCGCCAGCACCAGCCGGGGCGGCAATGTCAGGGCCCTGCACAAGGGCGGCTGGGGCTTCGCCTCATTCAACACCATCGACGAGCTGCCGGAGAAGGCGGCCGAGGCCCAGAGGGCGGCCCGGCTGGTGGGCCGGGAGCGAAGCCGGCTGGCCAAAGTCAAACCATTGCGGGACACGGTCCGGTTAAAGATGGCGGACGATCCGCGCCAAGTGCCGCTCAAAGAGAAAGAGGCCCTGGCCCGGCACTACAACCAGCTGATTTTAGGGCATTCTGGCATCATTAGCTCCCGGGTTCGCTACGAGGACGTCTTCAAACGGCAGACCTACGCCAACACCGAGGGGGCGGAGATAGTCGAAGAACGACTATACTGCGGGATGGCCTTCGCCGCCATCGCCAAGGACGGGTCAAACGTCCAGACGGCTCACGACAACTTCGGGGGCGGGGCCATCGGATTTAAGAAGCTGACCAGGCTGGAACCGCTGGTGGAGGAAGTCTCCGGCGACGCTCTGGGGCTTATAAAGGCCGAAAAGGTGGAGGCTGGCAAGTATACGGTCGTCGTCGACCCCAAGATGTGCGGGGTGTTCGCCCATGAGGCCTTTGGCCACCTGTCGGAGTCGGACCACATACACCAGAACGCCAGGCTCAAGAGGATGATGCGTTTGGGCAGGTGCTTCGGGCCGCCGCAACTGTCCATCGTCGACGATGCCACCATCGCCGGGGAACGGGGCAGCTACCGCTACGACGAGGAGGGGGTGCCGGCCGGCAAGAACTATCTCATCAAGAACGGGGTGCTGGTGGGGCGGCTACATTCGCGGGAGACGGCCGGACTGATGGGCGAGAAACCCACCGGCAGCGCCCGGGCCATCGGCTACCAGCACAAGCCCATCGTCCGCATGGGCTGCACCTATATCGAGCCCGGCCGCGACAGCTTCGAAAAGATGGTGGGCGAGATTGACCGCGGCCTGTACGTGGTCTCGGCCCTGGGGGGGATGACCGAGCTGGAGATGTTCACCTTTTCGGCTATGAAGGCCTACCGTATCGAGAAGGGGAAGATAGGGCCCATGGTGCGCGACGTCATCCTCTCGGGAAATGTCTTTCAGACGCTGCGCAACATCGATGCGGTGGGGGACGATCTGCAGCTGCACGGGGGGCTGGGGGGGTGCGGCAAGGACGGGCAGTCGCCGCTGCCGGTGTCGGACGGCGGGCCGCACATCCGCATCCGCAACGTGGTCATCGGGGGGAGGTAAGCGACATGAGACAGTTGATCGAGAAAACCCTGTCCCTGGCCAAGGGGACGACCGAGCAGGCCGAGGCTATAGGGCATACGGGCGAAGTGACCACGGTCGAATTCAAGGCCGGCAAGCTGCACTCGGTGGAGCATAAGGAGATCCGGGGCCTGGGGCTCCGGGTGATCCGCCGGGGGCGGATCGGGTTTTCCTCCACCACCGACCTGGCCCGGCTTCGGGAGCTGGTGGACCATGCCTGCCAGAGTGCGGCATTCGGTCAGACGGCGCATTGCCAGTTCCCGACCAAGTGCCGTCCCTCCCAGGTCAGCGTTTTCGATCGTAAGGTGGAGTCGTACTCGGTGGACCAGGCCATAGCCGAGGGAAGGCAAGCGCTGGCGCGGTTAAGAGAGGCCGCACCGGAGCTCAAGTGCGACGCCACCATCGAGAAGCGCATCTATCAAGTGGAGCTGGCCAACAGCCGGGGGCTGCGCAGCGTCTTCGACAAGACCCACTTCTCCTACCAGCTCTCCGGGGTGGCGGTGGTTGACGGCCACCTGCTCTTCGTAGGCGACGGGCGGCGCGGCTGCGGCCTGAGCCTGGAGTCCGTGACCATGATCGACAAGATGGCGCGGCTGCTCAAGCAGTCAAAGCGCTCGTCGAAAGCGTCCAGCGGCCGGATGCCGGTGCTGTTCTCCCACGAGGCCATGTACCTTTTCTGGATGGCGCTGGGCATGGGGGTCAACGGCAAGATGCTGCAGAAGCGGTCCTCCCCGCTGCAGGGCCGACTGGGCGAGGCGGTGCTTGATCCAAGGATCTCGGTGACCGACGATCCCCACCTTAAGCTGGGCTCTGGTTCGGCTCCCCACGACGCCGAGGGCGTCGGCACCATCCGGCTGCCTCTTTTCCAACGGGGCGTCTTCCGCCACTTCATCTTCGACCTGCAGACGGCCGGGATCATGGGGACCGCCTCCACCGGGCATGGGCAACGTGACTTCTCGTCCCAGCCGGCGCCCGGTATTAGCAACCTGGTGATCTCCACCGGGCGGCGCCCCCTGGCCGAGATAGTAAAATCCATGGATCGGGGAATAATCATCCATGATCTTTTGGGGGCGGGGCAGAGCAACCTGCTGGCCGGAGACTTCTCGGCCAACATCGGTCTGGGGTTCGCGGTGGAGCGGGGACGGATCGTGGGTCGGGTCAAGGACGCCATGGTGGCCGGCAACGTCTATCAGATGCTGAGGGACGGAGTCGGCGAGATCTCCCGGGAGGCGGAAAGACGGGGGCACTACCTTACGCCGGCCATCCTATTCCGGGACGTCAGCATCGCCGCCAAGTAGCTATAGGCCAGGGTGAAATGAAGCCAGCCGAAACCGCAGAGGTATAGCAGCTGCTCCGAGGTGATTCGATCTTGGGCGGAACACGGGTCATCGACTCCGTGATAGATCTGGACATGAAAGGCCCCGAAGCTCAAAAGCTCCGGGGCCTCTCTTTTTGGTGTCGGGGCTTACTTGGGCTGCTTCTTGATGGAGCTCTCTATCAGCCGGTCGATGGCCTTGAGCTGCTTGAAATCGGCCTTGTGGAGATTCCGCATCACCAGGTACATCATCATCTCGCGCTCGCTCAGGCGGTAGATGTCGGCCCGCTCCCGGTCCTCGGTCTCCGAGGGCAGTATCTCGCAGACGTGAACGTCCAGCGCCTGGGCGATGCGCTCCAGGGTCTTGATGGTGGGATTGATCTTGGCCTTCTCCAGGAAGCCGATGTAGCGGTAGTCGAACCCCGACTTGGCCGCCAGCTGCTGCTGGGACATGCCGTTGCTCTTGCGGGTAAGCTTGATCTTCTCACCCAGCCTGGTCAGATAGTTCATCTGTAGCTCCCGGCGGTTACGTTATTGTCTGTTACTTACGGGGCGGCCCGTTCCGTTAAACCCCGGTTAATTATATCCGGGTATGGCGGCCGGGTCAAGGGGGCGGCGCTGGCCCTAATTGTGTTTCTTGACGGTGACGTTGACCATCTTTTCGATGGTCTTCAGCCGCCGGTAGTCTGCCTTGTGCAGGTTGCGCATGATCTTGGCCTGCAGCAGCTCGCGCTCGTTGAGCCTGATGGAGTCGGGGCGTTTGCCCTTTTCGGCGGCGTCGGGCAGCAGGTCGCAGACATGGACCCCCAGGGCCCGGGCCACCTTCTCCAGTGTTTTTATGGTGGGATTGATGCGGGCCTGCTCCAGGAAGCCAATGTAGCGGTAGTCGAAGCCGGCTTTGGCGGCCAGCTTCTGCTGGGAGAGGCCGTGGCTCTTGCGCAGGTTCTGCAACTTCTCCCCCAGCTTCTCCAAATAGCTCGGCCCGCCACCGGCGGATCTGGTCTTCTGCTTTCTCATAGCGGTCATCCTTGAATTGCGGTTGGGGATATGGAATTGGTATATAGTATCCTCGATAACTATTTAATTATACACTCCGCCGTGTTGGATTACAAGGGGGGAGGCATAATTTTCTTTCCCCCTCAGACATCCCTTCCCGCCAGGGAGCGCAGCCCCAGGCGCAGGGGGACGGCGGCGAAGGCGGCCGAGAGCAGAAGGAAGAGGAGTAGGGATGACGCCAGGGCGCCCCGGTAGGCGGCCCGGCCCTGCCACCGGTGCAGGGCGAAAAGGTAGGCCGGCCAAGAAAGGACCACGATGGACAGACCCACGTAGATCATAGAGGCCAGGGCGGCCACCATCCCCCCCAGGCCCGAGGCGATGCGGCTAGGGTTGGCCTCGCGGTAGTCAGGCCAAACGGCTCCCAGGCCCAGAGAGATGCTGGTCACCGCCAGGCACATGACGGCCAGGCAGAGGTGGCTGATGAGGCCCAAGCCAACTGGGGTGCGGAGTAGGTGGTTCGACGACAGGCTGAGGGCCTCGGCCAGCAGCAGGGCCACGGCGGCGTTGAGGAAGGCCTTCTCGAAGAAGAGGCGGCGGGCCGGAATGGGGGCGGACCGCACCAGCCACAACATCGGCCCCTCGAGGCTGAAGGTGGGGAAGACGAACCTGACGGAGAGGGTGGCTAGAATGTAGCCGGCGAAGGCGAAGTTGGCGAAGGAGACCACCACCTTCCATAGGTCGAAGGTGAACATCATTGGATAGCGACGCAGACTGCCCAGGTAGAGGACCAGCAGGGAGACGAAGATGAAGGCCTGAGCCCACTGCACCGGGTTGCGCAGGAAGAGAACGGCGTCCTTGGCGGCCACCGGGAAAAGCCGGCCCAGGGGCGAGGTTATCAAGGGCGAGGGCCGCCCGGCCCCGGTCCCGGCGGAGACGCGCTCCAGCAGGGAGCGGAGGTAGAAGCGGTCGGCCAGCAGCAGGCAGACGAAGGCGGCCATGACGGCCGAGATCGACAGCATCCAGAGCC
This sequence comes from uncultured bacterium, assembly GCA_964518765.1. Lineage (GTDB taxonomy): Bacteria > Edwardsbacteria > AC1 > AC1 > EtOH8 > CAZPNX01. The sequence continues at coordinate 58,315 of CAZFJC010000017.1, read as the reverse complement.
TGGCGGCCAGGAACCCGGGGCCGGCCCCGGCTGGCGGCAGCAGGCCCTGAGCCATCCAGTTGCTGGGTAGGAGAGCGTGGGAGGTGACGGCCAGTCCGGAAAGGTAGTGTTCCAGCTCGGCCAGCGAGTCTATCTGTCCGATGGTCAGCGATTGCGGCTGGCCGAAGGCGAAGAATAACCAGGAGCCGGCAGCAATGGCCAGGAAGAGGAACCCCAGTAGGTTGCGGAGGTTTAGCCGCGGGAAGAGCCTGACGGCCAGCTGAAGCACGGCCACCGCCGACAGCGTGGGGATGACGATGAACAGCGGGAACATGAGCAAGACGGCCAGGATGCCAAGGGGCGGAGTCCTCAGGGCGGCGAAGGCGGCCGCCAGCAGCGGCAGGCCCAGGAATAGGGTAGCCCAGCTGCTATAGAGGATATTGTAGGCCAGGCGATAGACGAAGAGACGGCTGGGGGCCAGAGGCATAGCCAGGAGGAAATCCACCTCGGGCGAATGATAGATGGTGGAGAGAGAGGTTATCAGGCTGCTGAGGAAAAGCATGAGCATAAAGGCCAGGAAGGCGGTGGAAAGGATCCGGGCCAGCAGCGGCAGGCCGATCGACTCCAGCGAAGCCAAGTAGACGAAGAGTCGGTGGAAGAGTAGAAACCCGCCCGCCAGGAAGACGGCGATGACCGCCGCGTAGGCGGCCAGTTGGAGTAGGCGTCCGCGGCGAGGCCGCAGCAGCCGGCGCCAGACGGCCCTCAGGCGAAGGGCCATCAGCCCGGCCGGGAAGCCTCGGGATCCAGGATCGGGCATCAGGGCCGCCTGGCCTGGCTTAGGCGCACCAGCTTCTCGAAATCGTTGTGCGACAGAGCCAGGACGTTGTCCAGGGGGAAGGGCCAGCGGACATCCAGCAGCTTGCGTTTGATGAAGGCGATGCGGGTGGCGGGGTGCAGCCTCATCACCGGAATGATCACCTTCTCGATGTACTTCTCCCGGCCGCCGCGGCTGTAGACGCCGAAGATGCGCTCGGTATCCTGGTCGGCCATCTCGATCTCCATGGCCGCCTCCCGGCTGACGGGGAAGGCCGGCAGGCGATGGATGCGCCGCAGGCTCTGGAAGATGCGGAAATCGCCCTGGCCCAGGGCCGGGTTGTCCAGCAGGATCTCCAGGAAGCGGCTGGGGACGACGAACATCCTCTCGCCCTTCATGGAGGGGCCGTCGCCGGCCGGGGAGAAGCCAATGCGGATGTGGTGCAGGTGCTGGGTGCGCGACACCGCCTCGATGCCTCCCAGCGACTCGATGAAGTCGGCCGGCAGGGCTAAAACGAAGGCGAATGACAGGAGCTCATCGCGCTTGAGCTGGGGGAGGAAGGACAGGCTTACCAGGCGCCGCTGGGAGAGGTAGGAGCGGAACTCCTGCATCAGGGGGTCGTCCAGCCCCCGGCCGCCGACCGAGACGCCGTGATCCGAAAGCTCCAGGGCCAGGCCGCCCTCGTCCAGCAGCAGGCCGTCGAACAGGAAGAAGAACTCCTCAAGCACCGACATGATATTGGCATGATTGAAGGGGTAGAGCGACAGGTAGTTGATCAGCATGCCCAGGTGCCTGACCATCAGGGCCACCGCCCCGGTCTGCTGGCGTGCCTTGGCCGGCGGCGCCTCGGCCAGGGCCCGACCTTCGGGATGAGGCTCATGGCGGCGAATGACGCCGGCCTCCAGAAGCTCGACGGCTACCTGGCAGGTCAGGAATTTGCCCAGGCCGCTGGACTCGGCCATCTGCGCCAGGCTCATGTGCCGGGCGCCCAGGAACTCCAGGAACTTGGCCTGATCCGGGGTGGGCTCGAAGGGTGGCGGCGGGATCCGGCGTAACAGCACCACCTCCAGGTCCGGCAGCACCTTGCGGATGCGCAGCCACTCGTCCAGGCGGCGCATGCCCTCCATCAAAAAACTGTCGGTAGAAAGGCGGATGGGATATTTGCTTTTGGTATATAGGCGCGACTTGAGGTCGAAGATGTAGTGTCCATCCACCCAGGTGAAGACCTCGTCCATGATCTCCTGGATCTTGAAACGGATGACTTCGGCGAAGTCCTCCTCGGTCAGATACCCGTCCTCGATGAGAACTTCCTCCAGCGGCACCCGACGACGGGCCTGCTCCGCCTCGGCCCGGGCCAGCTCGGCCTCTTTAACCAGCCCTGTCTTGAAGAGATAACCGGAGAAGTCCTCCTGGACGCCGCGGCGACTATAGTAGCCGCCGGTGATCTGCCCCTCCTCGAAGTCCAGGGCGGCCGAATCCTGTCCCTGGGCCAGCGACAGCACTCCGGTCTTGCGCTGGCTGGAGAGCAGCTGGAGTATCTCCGGCAGGGAGAACTCGGCTATGTTGCCTTCGAGGGCCATCTCGGCAGATTTGAAAGCATAGACTCAAAGTTTGGATATCCGCGACCGCAAGCCGGGCGGGGCTCACCGATAGATACTATTAGTATATAGTATCATAATCCGGGCCGAGTGAACTCCAGGTAGAGCTTCTCCAGGTCGGTGTGTTTCTTCCGTGACAGGGAGCGCAACTCCCCCAGCGTCCCCTGGGCAACCAGCCGGCCGTGCGATATAATGCCGATGCTGCTACATACCGACTCCGCCAGGCTGAGGGTGTGGGTGGAGATCACCAAACAGGCGCCGCGGGCCGCCTCCTGGCGGAAGATCTCCCTGACGGTTATAATGCCGGCCGGGTCCAAGCCCACCAGGGGCTCGTCCACCAAATAGACTTCCGGTTGATGCAGCAGGGCCGAGGCCAGCACTATCTTTTGACGCATGCCGTGGGAATAGCCCTCGGCCCTCTGATCCAGCCAGGGACCAACCTCCAGGAGATCGGCCAGCTCACCTATCCTGGCGGCCGCCAGATCCGGTCCGATCCCGTAGAGGGAGGCCACCAGCTTCAGGAACTCCCGGCCGGTGAGGGCGTCGTATATGTATGGGTTGTCCGGAATGAAGGCCAGGCGGCGCTTGGCCTCCAAGGGATTTTTGGCCATGTCCCAGCCGCACAGGGCCACCCGGCCACGGTCGGGACGCATCAGGCCGCAGAGCATCTTCAGGGTGGTGGTCTTGCCGGCGCCGTTGGGCCCCAGAAGGCCGTAGATCTCGCCGGAGCGCACCACCAAATCCAGGTCTTCCACGGCCAGCTTGGCTCCGAAACTTTTGGCCAACCCCTTGGCCTCGATGCAGGCCGATACGCTCACCGGGATTTCCTGACCTCGATCTTGAGGCGGCCCATGGCCGGGAGGAGGCGCCCCTGGTCGGAGAGATCCCCGGACACCAGACGGATGCGGGCGGCATCGGCTGGGGACTGGCCGAAGGTCGGGTCCAGCTCGATCCATTCCCCGCACCAGACCGCGTTCCAGGCGTGATAGTAGAACCGGCCGTCCAAAAAGACCACCCCTAGGCAGAGTCGGGCAGGGATGCCCTGGGAGCGGGCCAGGGCGCAGAAAAGGGTGGCGTGCTCGTTGCAGTCCCCGCGGCGCGAGCCCAGCACCTCGACGGCCGAGGGCAGGGTGACCGACATCCTCTTTTCCAAAGAGACGAAGACCCAGCTGCTCAACGCCGTCGCTTTGGTCCAGGGATCTTGGATCCCCCGGCAGACCGAGTCGGCCAGGGATTTGACGGCCGGGTCCGATGACTGGATGAGGGCGGTGGCCGCCAGCCAGCGCTTCAGGCTGTCTGGTGCCGCGGCGGCCGTCGGCCCGGGCTTGGCCTCCCTGGAGACCTCCAGCCATGGCCGGGCCAGCTTCTGCCGGCCGCCGTCCAGGTCGAAGCCTGAAAGCTCGACGTCCATCAGCTGGTAGACGGCGTGCGAGACCCTGCGGGCGTCCTCCAAGCCGGAACCCAGGCAGGGGACTGACAGCGAGGCCAGAAGGTCCAAAGGCCGTCTGCCGCCTGCGGGCCCAAGCGCCTTGTCCCTGGGCTCGGCCAACAGCACCAGGCCCAGCGGTCCCTCCTCGCGCAGGGTCTGGCCGGCGGAGTCGACCCAGCTGTGGGAGACGACCCCGGAGAACTCGGTTTTAAGCCTGGTGGCCCAGACCCGCCGCCCGTCGATCTCCAGGCTCTCGGCGCCGGCCACGGTGATGACGGCCGGCTGAAGGGACATCGAGGCCGGATCGAACATGGAATAGGTGAAGCTGGCGCCCGGTTTTAGGCTCCGGCCGGCCAGCAGAGGCTCCATAGCCTCGGGCAGGGTTATGGGGCCGCTCAAGGCCAGCTCCTGGCGCTGGGTACGTCCGCCGGTCTCCACCGCCAGCTTCAGCCTGCGGCCGCTGACCAGGCCCTGGACCCTGATATCGGCGGCGCCCGAGATGCGGAAGTCAAACGATTTTAAAGTGAAATCCGGGCCCAGGTCGTAGCTCAGGGCCGAGGCCACCTCCTGGGGGGAGCCCATCATCGAGATCAGCATCAGGCTGCGGTTGGAGACGGAGCGGCCGCCGCTGGGCAGGGCCCGCGATAGGGTGACCGAATGGCCTATCTTCTCGGAGCCCAGGTAGATGCCGTGCCAGGCCTCGGTGTCTCCCCTGAGCAGGGCGGGGCCGGGGCCATGGCGGCGGGGGCAGCCTCCGGCCGAAAGGGCGAACCAGGCCATGGAGACGGCCCAGACCAGGGCCACGGCCCAAAAAACGAAATTCCTTTTCTGCATCTTGAACAACAGTTAAATTATACCATCAAGTTTCTGCAAGTCAATATTTTTTTAAAAAAAACTTGACATCCATGCTGTATTCTTATATCATTATACATTAATCCGTTCAACTTTACGCGAAGGGAGGAACCGATCGTTCAACTTAAGGTGAGAACCGCATAGTGAGGCCATCGTTTCGGAAACCATTACCCGTTCATTTCACCCAACTAAACAACAGGAGGAAAACATGAAGGCGAGAATCGGTTTTCTGCTGGTAACCCTGGTCCTGGCGGGCGCCGTCGGCTTCGCGGCCGAGGGGCTGCCCTGGTGGTCGAATCCCTGGGCTGAGTCCTTCCGCAGCGCCTCCACCGCCTCGTTGCTGGAGGACGACCTGGACTTGATGCTCGACCCGGGCATGATGCCCCTGATCGAGGGCTACCGGCTGTACACCAACTTGGCCAACTTCGTGGACAAGAACGAGGAGATATTCAACCCGGCCGCCAACAACTACTACCTCATCGGCGGCAAGACCCCGTTCTACGGCGACGGCCACTTGGGCCTGCTCTACGACCGCCGCTTCGTCCGTGAGTCCGACACCACCCAGGTGACGGAGACGCGGTTCGACGACAACGACGCCAACGGCACCTATGATACAAAGACCTCGAGCGAGAGCAAGAGCTACACCGCCAGCCAGGACAAGGACACCCACTGGTGGCTGGGCTACGGCCGGGCCATGGGCTCGGGCCGGATAGGCGTCCTATTCTACCATAATGACGGTCACACCAGGGGGCAATCCGGCGACGAAACCAAGCAGACCGTCACCGACCTGGTCACCGGAGCCATCACTCAGAACGTCGAGGAGAAGGGCGACGAAAACGATCAGATAACCTACAGCATCAACGGCGGCGCCGTCTCCTACTGGCGGCCGATGACCGACAAGCTGGACCTGGGGGTGGCGGCCGGCCTGAACATCCACCTGGCCGAGGAGCTGGACTCCACCATCTACTCCTACACCGCCAACGACCCGTCGGCCCCGGGCGCCAACGGCACCACCATCGACAGCACCACGGTGCGCAACCTGATACCGTGGGACCATATCGGCCTGGAGTTGAACCTGAGGCTGGCCGGCATCTATAAGTGGAACGACCAGGTCCGCACCCGGACCGACCTCTTCTTCTCCACCCTGAGCGGCTCCACCGAGGACGGGTCCATCACCTCGGAGTACAGCAGCCTGGCGGCCTTCCAGCTGCCGGCCCCGCTGGGGGTCAACTCCACCTCGATCACCCGCAACCGGATGGCCGAGACCGTGGCCCAGGAGAACAGCTACCTGGGGGTGGGCCTGTTCAGCAAGACCACCGTCAAGTTCAACGAGCGGGTGGAGATGTCCATCGGGCTGGGGCTGGGGAGCACCAAGGGCGACAACAGCACCGAGTACACCAGCAACTACACCGAGACCATCGTCTACAACGACGGCGACCCGACCCAGTTCACCGACTACACCCAGGTGACCACCGGCAGCGAGAGCGTCAAGAACATGTATACCTGGTCGGCCCTCAGCGTAACGGCCCCGGTGGCGGTCGAGTTCCACATCACCGACCCGGTGGTCTTCAGGCTGGGCGCCCGCCACGGATTCTACTATCTGGAAGAGTCCGAGACCTATCACCTGGAGTACGTCCCCAATACGGAGACCTACACCGACGCCTGGGGGGTGACCACGGTAACCCACCTCACTCCCTACACCAGCACCAACGGGCTGGCCTTCACCGGCCAGGAGGCCTACAACGAGACCCACTTCACCTACGGGGCCGGCTGGAAGATCACCGACAACCTGCAGCTGGACTTCATGGGCTTCGCCAAGCTGGACGACCTGACCAACTGGAAGCTCTCGGCGGTCTTTAAGTTCTAAGAGCATGAAACAGAGAAAGGAGCCAATGATGAAGAGATACGCCACCATACTGGCGGCCCTGCTGGTTGCGGTCCTGGCGTTTTACGGCTGCGGCAAGAAGGACAACCCCTACGAGCCCAACACCGACGCGGCCATGGGCAGCGTCGCCGCCAACCTCATCAATTCCGGGGCGGTAACCGTCAACCCGGCCCTGGGCGGTGCCCTGGTGGACATCGACGCCACCACCACCGGGATCCAGGCCGAGATCGTCATCAACTTCCCGGTGAACATGAACCCGGCCACCGTCAACCTGACCAACATCCAGGTGGACGCCATCCAGAACGGGACCTGCACCTACTACCCCGAGCTGAGGAAGGCGGTGATCTCGGGCACCTGGACGGCCGGCGACTACTGGGTGAAGATAATCTTCACCACCAGCCTTCTGGGCCAGGGCGGCGGCTACATCGACGGCAACGGCAACGGCCGGGCCGACGGCGCCCCCTACGACTACAAGAAATACTACATCAGGGTGGGGGCCCCGGTCACCCCGGCCCCGGACTTCGTCCACCCGGCGCTGACTGCCGGGGCGCCCTACGGAGGCGGGATCAATCACATCTACCCCCTCTTCTTCTGCGGCTTCAACGACGACGACATCGACTCCAACCTGGTGCGGGCCAACTTCAGCGTCCGCGACAGCACCGGCCGCAGCCTGACCCTCAAATCGGACGGCACCGGATGGGCGGGCAGTTGGATGGTCTACTTCAGGCCGACCGGGTCCGATTCCCTGCTGACCCCCAACGCGACCTACACCGTAGTGGTCAACCTGGCCGCCCTGCACGACACCAACGGCAACCAGATGACCTGGACCCACTGGGGGTACGAGCCCAATGCGCCGGCCACGGCCGAGTGGCCGTTCAGGACCGCGGCCACGGTGTCCGGTGACTACACCCCGTTGCATTATTCCGGCCTAGTCGCCTCAACGTCCGAGCTGGTCATCACCTTCGACGACAGCCTGGACTACAGCACGGTCACCACCAACACGGTCAAGGTCTTCAAGCTGAGCGGCGGCGTGCCGGCCTACCAGGTCTACGGCCGGATCTACACCCAGCCCAGCGACATCTCGGCCCACAGCGTGCGCTTCACCATGGTCAACGCCACCTCCGGCTCCTACCAGCTGTACCTCAGCCGCAACATCAGGGACAACGCCGGCTGGTACCTGGACGCCAACGGCAACGGCATCGGCGGAGAGGCCGGAATCCCGGGCTGGGGCATAACCTCGGACGACTACAAGATACCATTCTCGATTTAACCACGGACGCGAGAACGCCCCCCCGCCTGAGCGGGGGGGCGTTTCTCTATTTACTTCACGGGGCAAATATGAGATAATTAACCCGGCTCCGCATAAAGACGGAGCCGGGAAATACGAATACTCAAATCCGAAATCCCAAAAAGCAGTCTGTTTTGACAGCAGCAAAACGGATATTCATAATAATTCTCGACGGCTGCGGGGTGGGGGAGCTGCCGGACGCCGGGGATTACGGGGACCGGGGCAGCAACACCCTGGGCAACCTGTCGCGGGCGGTGCCCGGGGGGCTCCGGCTGCCCAATCTCCAAGCGCTGGGGCTGGGGAACATAACACCGATGGCCGGGGTCGCCCCGGAGGCCTCGCCGGGAGCCTGGTGGGGGAAGATGGCCGAGCTCTCGGCCGGCAAGGACTCGACCTCCGGGCACTGGGAGCTGGCCGGCCTGGTGACCGAAAAACCATTTCCCACCTATCCCCAGGGGTTTCCTCCCGAAATCCTGGAGCCGTTCCAAAAGGCCATCGGGCGGGGCATCCTGGGCAACAAGGCGGCCTCGGGCACCGAGATCATCGCCGAGCTGGGCGACGAGCACGTCCGCACCGGAAAACCCATCGTCTACACCTCGGCCGACAGCGTCCTCCAGATAGCCTGCCACCAGGAGACCGTTCCGCTGGAGACGCTATATGAATGGTGCCGCCTCGCCCGTAAAATCATGTCAGGGCCGCACTCGGTGGGTCGAGTGATAGCCAGGCCGTTCGTGGGCAGTTCCGGAAACTACCAACGGGTGGGGGGAAACCGCAAGGATTTCTCGGTGGAGCCGCCCCAGCCGACTCTTTTGGATAGAGTCAAGGGTTCGGGCAGACAGGTGATCGGGGTGGGCAAGATCTGTGACCTCTACGCCGGGCGGGGCCTGACCTGTTGCCTCCACAGCGACAGCAACAGCGACGGCATGGCCAAGTTCCTGGAGACGATCCCCAACCTAAAGCACGGCCTGCTGCTGATGAACCTGGTGGAGTTCGACATGACCTGGGGCCACCGAAACGACGTCCCCGGCTTCTACCAGGGACTGCGCGAGTTCGACGCCTGGCTGCCCAAACTTATGTCGGACATGAAAGAAGACGACATCCTCTTTATTACCGCCGATCATGGCAACGATCCCACCACCCCGTCCACCGACCATTCGCGGGAATATGTGCCGCTTCTGGCCTACGGCCCGGGCCTTTTCCCCGGAGGGGACCTTGGCACCAGGAGCACCATAGCCGATCTGGGGGCCACCGTGGCCGAGGCTTTGGGCATCGGGCCCTTAGAGACCGGGGCCAGCTTTTGGAGCGAGCTTTCGAGAGGTTAGCATGGAAGGAAAATCGAAGGTTAAAATCCCCAACGACCGGGAACTGGCAGTACTGGCCAGGCGAGCGATGCTCAAGGCCTACGCCCCCTACTCCAGGTACCGGGTGGGGGCGGCCCTGCTGGCCGACGACGGCCGTGTCTTCCTTGGCTGCAACGTGGAGAACGCCTCCTACGGCCTCTCGCTCTGCGCCGAGCGCAACGCGGTGGCCCAGGCGGTGGCCGCGGGATACCGCCGCTTTGTCGCGGTGGCCGTCGCCGCCGACAGCGGAAGAAGGGCCTCGCCCTGCGGGGCCTGCCGCCAGGTGCTGGCCGAGTTCAATCCCAGGATGCGGGTGATCATGGCCGGACGTTCGGAAACAATAACGGTGGCCAGACTGGACCGACTGCTACCAGCTTTGTTTGAAGCCAAGCAATTAAATAGAAAACGATAAGCAAGGAGAGTCCATGTACGAAATAGCCTATGCCATGGGCCAGGGCGGCGGGGCACCGCAGGGCGGTGGGGGTCTGATGGGTCTTCTGCCCATCATCATCATGTTTGCCATCATCTACCTGCTGTTGATACTTCCCCAGCAGAGGCAGCAGAAGAAGCATGCCGAAATGCTGAAGTCGCTGGCCAAGGGAGACAAGGTGGTGGCCGCCGGCGGCATCCATGGCACGGTGATCGGGGTGGACGAGGCCCGGGGCATCGTGGTGATCAAGGTGGACGAGAACGTCAAGCTGGAGGTGTTGCGCACCTCGGTCTCGGCCAAGCTTGACAAATAAGGCTGTGGGGCGAAGCCAGTAAAACTGGTTTTTACCGGTATAGGAGGATAGGTGAAGGGCGACGGCAGAATATACGACATCCGGTACTTCGGCGACCCGGTGCTCCGCAAGAAGGCAGGCGCGGTCACCAACATAGACGGGGAGCTGGTGAGCCTAGCCGAGGGCATGGTCGAGACCCTAGCCCGGGCCAAGGGGTTGGGTCTGGCTGCGCCCCAGGTGGGGCGTTCGATCTCGCTGTGCATCATCAACCTGCCAGCCATGGACCAGGCCCAGAAGAGGCCGCTGGTGCTGATCAATCCCAGAGTGACCGGGAGCCACGGGCGGCTGGTGCACCAGGAGGGATGCCTCAGCTTCCCCGAGCTGTACGCCGAAGTGGCCCGGCCGCAGAAGGTGGGCATAGCCGGGGTGGACCTGTCGGGACGGGAGATGGAGCTGGAGGCCGACGAGATGCTGGCCCGATGCTTCCTCCACGAGATAGACCACCTCAATGGGGTGCTGTTCATCGACCACCTGAGCCAGCTCAAGCGCCAGCTCCTGAAGAACCAGCTTAGGCGCATCTCACGGCTGCGGGGCGAATAGGCGGTGGTCAGGGTCGACAAGCATCTGGTCGTCCGCTATCAGGGTGAACCCGAGGCGCCTCTTCTGGAAGAGGCGCTTTCGGTGTTGAACGACGGGGGAGTGGTGGCCCTGCCCACCGACACCGTTTATGGACTGGCGGCCAGGCCCGACATCCCCAAGGCGATCGATAGGGTATACCGGCTGAAGGGGCGGGGCCGAGGCAAGCCCCTGGTGCTGCTGACCGGGGACACCGACCGGGCCATGGAACTGGCCGAAGATCCGCCGGAATGTCTCCGTCCCCTGGCCCGACGATTCTGGCCCGGGCCGCTGACCCTGGTGGTCAAAGCTTCGGGGAAGGTCAGGGGCTGGGGGCTCGATAGCCGGGGGACGGTCGGCATCAGGATAAGCCCCGAGCCAGCGGTGGGGAAAATACTGGAGGCCATCGAGTCGCCCCTGGCCAGCACCAGCGCCAACCGGAGCGGAGAACCAGAATGCCATTCGGCGGCCGAGGTGCTGGCCAGCCTGCGGGAGCCGCCGGACCTATTGCTGGACGGCGGCCAGCGTCCCAGGAGGAAGCCATCGACCGTACTAGACATAACCGGATCCAGGCCGATGCTGCTGCGCAAGGGAGAGGTCTCGCCGGAACAGATCGAGGAAGCCTGTGGCCAGAGGCCGGCCCTGTCGCAGGCCAAAGTTCTGTTCGTCTGCACCGGCAACACCTGCCGCAGCCCCATGGCCGATGGCCTTTTCAGGCACCGGATGCCGACGACGTGGCGCGGCCGGGTCGAGGCCAGATCCTGTGGGACCGGGGCCCTTCCCGGCATGCCGGCCACCGGGACCGCCAAGCAGGCGGCCAGGAAGAAGGGCTTCGACATCTCCGGGCACCGCTCTCAGCCCCTGAGCCTCGACCTTCTGGATTGGGCGGATTTGGTGGTGGCCATGGAGCAAAAGCACCTTCAGGCGGTGCGGGAGCTCAGCCCCGGGGCCGACCCGGTGCTGATGGCCCCCGGAGGCGTGTCCGACCCGCTGGGGGGTGGCCTGGATGAATACCTGGAGACCATCGACCTGCTGGAATCTCACCTTCCGAACATATACAGACGGATCGCCCGAATGTTGGGCGAAGAGGAAAAATGAATAACAGAACCATATACATTATCAGGAGACGGCATGAGGAACTTTGAGGCCACCGACTTCAAGGTCTACCAGGGCTGCAATCATCGGCTTAACCGGCCGGCTGTCTGTTTCACCTTGCATTACCGGGGCGGGCCAGAGCTCGACTCCAAGATAGTCGAGGGCGTCTGCCGGCATCTGCCGGCCCTGGCCGGCCGCCTCCCACAGGACCCGGGCCAGGCCTACGCCGCCGTCCTGGTCCGGCTGATGAAAATGGACATGGACCTGTTCATCAACAACTGCCAGGTGGAGAAGGCCCCCGGGGGGTATTCGCTGGCGGTGGAGTACCTGGACGAGTCTTCGGCCAAGGACTGCATCCGGATGGCCGGGGATTGGTTCCATTGTCTGGAGGACGGCCACCGGTTCGACTTCGAAGGCGAGTTCAAGAAGCTGCAGGCCGACTTCGACCGCACCCTCTACGGCGGGCCCACCCTCTACTCGCTGATAGAGGCGGCCCTCAAGCGCGGCATCCCGGTCCAGTACCTCTACGAGGAGAACCAGTTCCAATGGGGCTACGGGCGTCGGCAGGTGCGGGGGCGCTCTACCACCTTTCACGTCGACGGCATTAAGGACACCGAGTTTACCATGTATAAGGACATGGTCAAGGATTTTATGGTGATGTGCGGCTTTCCCACACCGGTGGGAAAAACCTTCTTCGCCGAGGAGGGGATGGTGGAGGCCGCCCAGGACTTGGGCTACCCAGTGGTGGTCAAGCCAGTGGCCGGACACAAGGGCCAGGGCGTGACCACCGGTATCATGTCTCCTGATGAGGTGCGAAAGGCCTTCTGGGGGATCAAGGAGGCGGCCAAGGAGCAGGGGGTGCCTTTCGACGGAGCCATCTTGGAGAAGCAGATCTTCGGCACCGACCACCGGCTGCTGTCGGTTAAGGGAAAATTCACCGCCGCCCTGCAGAGGATTCCAGCTTATGTAGACGGCGACGGCCAGAAGACCATCGCCCAGCTGATCGAGCAGGAGAATGCCACCCCGGCCAGGATAGACAATGCTCGCAGCCCCCTCTGCAAGATCAAGGTTGACGACAACCTCGTCGAGTACCTGAAATTGCAGAACATGTCCTTGTCCACGGTGCCTCCTAAAGGCCAACGGGTGTTCCTGAGGCGGGTGGCCAACATCTCGGCCGGAGGCGTCTCCATCAACGTCACCGACAGAATTCATCCCAAGAACGCCAAGCTGGTGGAGGATATCGCTAAGTTTTTCAAAGTCACCTGCCTGGGCATCGACGTCCTGTGTCAGGACATCTCCAAGCCGTGGGACCAGGGAAACTTCGGCATCATCGAGATCAATGCCGGCCCCGGCATCTTCATGCACCTAGCCCCGGCCATCGGCCAGTCCATAGACGTGCCCGGGGCCATCATCAGGGCCCACTTCCCCTCCGAGGGATCGGATCGCATACCCATCATTGCCGGCAACCGTATCACCCTGCGCTTGGCCGAGATGATCCGGGCGGCCGTTCAGCAACAGCAGCCGGACCTGGAGTTCGGAAGTCTGACAACGGAGGGGATCCACTTCGACGGCCAGCTTCTCAAGCCCGGCGGCCAGCACCACCAGGACGTCAAGGTGCTATTTCGCAACCCCAGGTTGGGGATGGCGGCCGTCAACCATACTTCGCCCGAGATATTGGAGCACGGCTTCGGCCACTGGGGCGCCGACCTGGTGATACTCGATGCTCCAGACCAGATAGAGAGGACCATGGCCCGCGATCTGGTAAAGGATGGCTGGCTAATCGAGGTGGGTGAGAAAAGCGTGGCCGTTTCCCGGGCGGGGAGGAAAGTCGGCGAGGCGAAATTGGGGCCCGACCGGGATGAGCTCGTCTTTCGGGCGGTGGAGCCGCTATTGTCCGAGCTGGTCGCCAAATACAAATAGATCCTGATGGAAAGCGAGATGATACTGTTGAAGAACTGCCGGGTTTTCGGCCCCCAGCCTCTGGGCAACCTGAACCTGCTGCTGGCCGGAGGTAAGGTGGCCGCCATGGCCGAGGGGTTGGAGCCGGCGTTGCCTGGCCTGGAAAAGGTCGACTGCCGGGGCCTGCTGGCGGTGCCGGGGTTGATAGACGGCCATGTACACATCGCCGGGGCCGGCGGCGAGGGCGGCCCGGCCACCCGCACCCCGGAGATGCTCCTGTCCAAGATGCTGGCCGGGGGCATCACTACCGTGGTCGGCTGCCTGGGAACCGACGGCTACACCCGCTCGGTGGAGTCGGTCCTCATGAAATGCAAGTCCCTCAGGGCCGAGGGGGTCGGCTGCTGGATATACACCGGCGCCTATCAGGTGCCGGGCCCGACCATCCTGGGCGACCCGGGCCGCGACATCGCCCTGATCGAGGAGGTGATCGGGGTGGGAGAGGTGGCTGTCTCCGACCACCGTTCCTCCTGTCCGACTCCCGCTGAGTTGGCCAAGCTGGCGGCTCAGGCCAGGGTGGGGGGCATGCTGGGCGGCAAGGCAGGCATCGTCAATCTGCATATGGGCGACGCCCCGGACCCGTTCGCTATCGTCCGTCAGGCGGTGACGATGAGCCAGCTTACCTTTAAGCAGTTCCTGCCCACCCACTGCAACCGCAATCCGCAGATATTCGAGGAGTCCAAGGAGTACGGCAAGAAAGGCTACATCGACATCACCACCTCGGCCTACCCCTTCTTCCCCGAGGAGGAGAAGAAGCCGTCGCTGGCGGTGGCCGAGCTGGTGAGGGCCGGGGTGCCGTTGGAGCACATCACCATGAGCTCGGACGGATGCGGCTCCCTGCCCCAGTTCGATTCGGCCGGCAGCCTGGTGCGGCTGGTATCTGGCGAGCCCAGGACCCTCTTGAACGAGATGGTCGACTTGTGGCTCCACGAGAAGTTGCCGCTGGAGTTGGCGCTGCTGCCGGCTACCGCCAATCCGGCCTCGATACTGAAGCTTCCGGGCAAGGGCTTCATCCGCCAGGGCGCCGACGCCGATCTGCTGATTATGGACGAGCAGGGAACGATGGTGCACCTGATGGCCAAGGGGCGCTTCATGGTCAAGGACGGGGAAATGATCCGAAAGGGCACTTTCGAAAACTAAGCCGCCCCCTGCCCCCTCGACGAGGGGCCGGGGATAGCCGAACAATTATCTATGGGATCCTCGCTTCAGCCGTTCATCGACTACCGGGTCGAGCCCGGTCCGCTCAAGGCCCTTTCTTTGGTCGCCCTGCAAGGGGCCAATTACTTCTCGGCCGGGCCAGTGGTGGTGCTGCGGCTGGATCTGGGGGAATACGACGAGGTCTTCACCGACGACATCCCGGGCTTTGCCCAGAGGCTAAAGGAGACCCTGCCCTCGCTGGCCGCCCATCACTGTTCGGTGGGTGAGCCCGAGGGCTTTTTCACCCGGGTGCGGGAGGGGACACTGCTGGGGCACGTCACCGAGCACGTGGCCATCGAGCTCCAGACTTTGGCCGGCATGGACGTCTCCTACGGCAAGACGCGCAGCACCATCGTTCCGGGCGTTTACAACGTGGTCTATCGTTTCTTCGACGAGCTGGCCGGGCTATATGCCGGACAGGCGGCGGTCAACCTGGTCAACAGCCTGCTGCTGGGCGGTGACTTCGATGTTGAGGCCGTGGTCTCCAGCCTCATCCAGATACGGGAGGAGAGGATGCTGGGGCCTTCCACCAGGGCGGTGGTGGAGGAGGCGGAACGCCGCGGCATACCCTGGCTGAGGCTGGACGAATACAACCTGGTGCAGTTGGGCACCGGCCGCTTTCAGAAGCGCATCCGGGCCACCATCACCTCGGACACGGCCTATTTGGGGGTGGATGCAGCCGACGACAAATTACTGGCCATGTCCCTGCTTAGCGATGCCGGGATACCGGTGCCGGAGACAGCGGCTGCGGCCAGCGTCGAGGAAGCTTTGGAGTTCTACCGGAGGACGGCCCGGCCCCTGGCCATCAAACCGGCGGTCGGATCGCTAGGGCGCGGGGTGACGCTGGGGGCCGGCGATGAGGATGCCGTCCGCCGCGGATTCGAATGGGCAGCCAGGGCTGGTGGAAAGGTGCTCCTTCAACCTTTCCTCCCTGGGAAAACCTACCGCCTGCTGGTCATGGGACATAAAATGGTGGCAGCGGTGCTTCAATCTCCGCCCGAGGTCGCCGGAGACGGAAACAGCACCATTTCGGAGCTGGTGGAAAAGCTGAATCGATCCGAGGGCAGGGAGGTGGGGGACAAGGCGGCCCTATCCCGGGTAGAGATGGACGAGATAACCCTGAGGATCCTTGAGGAAAGAAAGCTGACGCCGGATTCTGTCCTGCCCAAAGGACAGAGGCTGGCCCTCAAGAATTCCGGCAGCCTGAAGCTGGGAGGCGAAGCGGTGGATGTCACCGACAAAGTGCATCCCGACAACCGTTTTCTGGCCGAGAGGGCCAGCCGGGTCATCGGCCTAGACGTGGCCGGCATCGATCTGGTGACCGACGACATCGCGCGATCCGCCATCACCTGCGGCGGAGCCGTCATCGAGGTCAACGCCGCCCCGGATTTTCGCCAGCACCTTAGGCCTACCAAGGGAGACCCGCGTCCGGTGGCCGGGCCATTCCTGGATCTGCTTTTCCCCGAAGGGGCCGGCTTCAGAATCCCGGTGATATCGGTCACCGGCACCCTGGGAAAAACGCTAGCCGTCAACCTCATATCCCACTGCCTTAACCTGGCTAGGGTCCCAACCGGCATGACCTCGACCGAGGGCCTCTTCATCTCGGGCCGGCGCCTGATGGAGACAGACTGCACCTATCCCGAGCACGTGGCCTTGGTGCTCAAAGATCCCACCATCGACTGTGCGGTGCTGGAGACATCCCGGGAGGGTATACTTCGCCGCGGGCTGGGGTACCGGCTGGCCGATGTCGGGGTGGTGCTCAACATGCACGATGACCATGTAGGTTCTGACGACATCCGCTACATCGAGGACCTGGCCTACGCCAAAGCGGTGGTGGCCGAGCAGGTCTATCCCCAAGGCTGGGCCGTGCTCAACGCCGACAACGACCTGGTGATGAACATGGCGGAACGGGTCGGCGGCCGCCTGATGCTCTTCTCCCGGGTCCCGGGCAGACCCAGGGTCAGGTCCCACATCCTCAAGGGCGGGGCGGCGGTGGTGCTGGAGGGCGACGATGTCGTGCTCTACCGCGAGGGCTCAGAATCCCGGCTGTTCGACATCACCGAGATACCCCTGTCCTACGGCGGCCGAGCGAAACTGGCCTACGACGCGATCCTGGGGGCGGCCGGAGCTCTGGCCGCCTATGGGATGGCCTTGGAGCGCATCCGCTACGGCCTCAAAAGCTTTTTCCCCGACCCGCAGGTGCTGCCCGGCCGGCTGAACCTGGTGAGGGTCGGTGACTTCCAGGTGCTGGTGGATTACGCCCACAACCGGCAGGGTTTTTTGGGGCTCAAAGATTTCCTGAGAAATTATCCGGAGGAAAAGATCGGGGTGCTGGATGCCGCCGGAGACCGCAGCGACGCCGAAATCTCGGCTCTGGGGGCGTTGGCCGCCGGTATCTTCGGCCGGCTGGTGCTCTACGAGGGGCACGATCGCCGGGGCCGACCGCCGGGCAGCATAGTGGAGCTGCTGCGGCAGGGGGCCGATAGCGTCGGGATGGACAAGGAAAAAATCCAATCGTTTCTGGAGCCGGAACAGGCCTGGCGGTCAGGCCTGGGGCTGGGCGGACCGAATACCATGGTGGTCATACTCAGTGCCCGGGGGGAGAAGGTTTTGGAGATGATCGGAGTGTTGTCCGGCAAGAGATAACGACAATAGCGGAGGCAGAGGCATGAAGATCCGCGAGATCCGGAGTCTGCGGGGGGCCAACTACTGGAGCAGGGGGCCGGTGGTCAAGATGGTGCTGGAGATGGGCGAGCTGGAGCAGAAAAGGACCACCGACTTCCCTGGCTTCACCGAGCGACTGATGCAGCTGGTGCCCAGCTTGGCCGAACACCGCTGCGTTCAGGACCAGCCCGGCGGCCTGCTGGAAAGCTTGAGGCAGGGGACCAGCCTGGTTCATGTGATCGAACACCTCTGCCTGGAGCTCCAATACCAGGCCTATATGGACGTCTACTTCTGCAAGTCATATCCCACCAAGGAGCCGGGAGTTCACCTGGTGGCCTTCGAGTACTGGGTGGAGGAGGCCGGCATCTATGCCGGGGAGGAGGCGGTGCGCATCGTCCAGGCCCTGATAGACGGTAGGCCGGACGAGGAGATCGACATCGACGGCGTGGTGCGGGAGATCAACCGCATGGAGGAAGACCACTACCTGGGGCCGACCTCGATGGCCATCATCGAGGAAGCTAAACGCCAGGGCATCACGGTCTTCCGGCTGGACGACTACAACATCGTCCAGCTGGGCGAGGGCAAGCATCAGAAGCGTATTCAGGCCTCGCTGACCTCGAACACCAGCGTTATCGCCACCGAGCTTGCCGGCAACAAAAAAGCGACCAAACTGATGCTGAGGGAGAACGGCATCCCGGTGCCCCAGGGGACGGTGGCCACCAAACTTTCCAGCGTCCTCCAGGACGCCCAGGAGCTTGGCTACCCGCTGGTGCTCAAGCCCTACGACGGACATCATGGCAAGGGGGTGACGGTCAACATTCAGAATGAGGAGCAGCTCAAAGAGGCCTTCGACCGGGCCAAGGAGATATCGCCGCGGGTGATCGTGGAGAAGATGGCCCAGGGACGCGATTTCCGCATTCTGGTGGTGGATGGACGCTTCATCGCGGCCGCCAACCGCATCCCGGCCCACGTCAGGGGCGACGGCCAGCACAGCATCAAGCAGCTGATCGAGATCGAGAACCGCAATCCTAGGCGGGGACCGGGGCACGAGAACGTCATGACCTACCTGGGGATCTCCGAGGTCAGCCGCGGGCTGCTAGCCGAGCGGGGTTGGGACGAGAATACAGTCCTGCCAGAGGGCGAGGTCTTTCAGCTGGAGCGGACCGCCAATCTTTCCACCGGCGGTTCGGCGGTCGACGTCACCCATCGGGTGCATCCGGCCAACAAGTTCCTGTTCGAGCGGGTGGCTCGGATCATCGGCCTGGACGTGGCCGGCATCGACGTCATCGCCCCGGACCTGGACACGCCGCTGGCCCAGAACGGCGGGGTGGTCATCGAGGTCAACGCCGCCCCGGGGCTGCGCATGCACATCTCGCCTTCCGAGGGCAAGTCGCGCAACGTGGCCGAGCCGATCGTCAACATGCTTTTCCCGCCGGGATCGGAGCACGACATCAAGATCGTCTCGGTGACCGGGACCAACGGCAAGACCACCACCGTCCGTCTCATCAATCACATCATGAAAGGTACCGGCCTGGTCTGCGGCATGACCAACACCGACGGGGTATATATCAAGGACCGGCTGATACTGGCCGGGGACATGAGCGGGCCGCGCTCCGCCCGGATGGTGCTGGAGGACCCCACGGTGGAGTGCGCCGTGCTGGAGACCGCTAGGGGCGGCCTGCTTAGAAGCGGCTTGGGCTACGGGACGGCCGACGTCGGCATCTGCATGAACGTGGCCGAAGACCACCTGGGGCTGGGCTATATCGAGACGGTGGAGGACCTGGCCCGGCTCAAGTCGCTGGTGCCGGCCACAGTGCGCCGGGGCGGCTATTCGGTGCTCAATGCCGACGACAAGTGGTGCCGCTGGATGGAGAAGGAGTGCCGGGAGCACATCGTTTGGTTCTCCCTAAACCCCCAGAATCCGAAGGTGCTGGAGCACGTGGAGCACGGCGGCCTGGCGGTGGTCTACCAGAACGGCTACATCACGGTGCTGGACGGCGAGGCGGTGGTGCCGGTAGCCCGGGCCTATGAGGTGCCAATAACCATGGAGGGCAAGGCGGTCTTCAACATCCAGAACGCCATGGCGGCCACGGCCGCTGCCTACGCCCTCAAGGTGCGGGCCGAGGAGATCCGGGTGGGGCTATCCTCATTCTTCCCCTCGCCCTCCCAAACTCCGGGCCGGATGAACCTCATCGCCATCAAGGGCTACAGCGTTCTGATCGACTACGCCCACAACCCCCGGGCCTATACCAACATCTTCGACCTCATCTCCCGGATGGACTGCCGGCGGAGGCTGCTGGTGCTGGACGCGGTCGGCGACCGCCGCGACGAGGACATCGAGCAGCTGGCGGCCATCTCGGCCCGGCACGCCGATCACATCATCGTCTACGAGGACAAGGACCTCAGGGGACGGGCCCCCGGCGAGATAGCCGGCGTCCTGAAGCGGGGCCTGGCCAAGGCGGAATACCCGGCCGAAAGGATAGAGGAGGAGCTGGACGAGTTTCGGGCGGTGGACCGGGCCCTATCCATGGGCGGCCCCGGCGATCTCATCGTCTATATGACGGGCCGGG
The DNA here is from genome assembly GCA_964518765.1 of uncultured bacterium. GTDB lineage: Bacteria > Edwardsbacteria > AC1 > AC1 > EtOH8 > CAZPNX01. The sequence goes on along the minus strand of CAZFJC010000017.1, from coordinate 38,311 downwards.
TGCAGCAGGCCATCAAGTACATCTACGATTACAAAGAGAAGGTAGACCCGGTGGCGGCACCGTCGGTGGAGTGAGAAACCAACGGAAGGAAGATGCTGGAAGGCATAGCGAGAACCCATAGTCCCGGCTTTAGGGGCCTGCTGGCCCTGATAGGCGGCAGCGAGGACCGGCATAACGGAAACGGGCTTTTAGCCCGGATAGTCAAAGATAGCCGGGCCACCAGCGTGGCCATCATCCCGGCCGCCAGCCTCTCCCAGGAGGAGCTGGACCGTGATTACGGCAAGGCCTTCAGCAATCTGGGGGTGGCCGAGGTATATCCACTGGTGGTGCGCGGCCGGCCAGAGACCGACGCCCGGGAGAACCTGGCTAAAGTGGAGAGGGCCGACCTAATCTTTTTCACCGGGGGCAGCCAGATGCGCCTGCTGGATGCGCTGCAAGGCTCGAAGCTGATCGAGATGATAATCCGCCGGCACCGCGAGGGGGCGACCGTGGCCGGCACCAGCGCTGGGGCGGCTGCGGCCGGGGAGTGGACCATCTATCATGGGGACGGCCATGGAACCGAAAAGGGGGCCTGTGGCTCGAGGAGGGGCTTCGGCTTCCTGCCCGGCATGGTGGTGGACACCCACTTCATGGAGCGGGGTCGCATCTATCGGCTGGCCCAGTTCCTGGCTTCGGGAACCTGCCGACTGGGCATTGGGGTGCCCGAGGACACGGCCATCCTCGTCGGCGCCGATATGGTGATGGAGGCGGTCGGTTCGGGGGTGGTGACGGTGATGGACGCGGGCCAGGTGACCAGCAACAATTACGACAGGGTAGACAGGGGCAGTCAGGTGACCATCGACGGAATAAGGGTCGGCTTTCTGCCGCCCGGGGCCAGGTTCGACCTAAAAAAGTGGAAGGTGATCGGATGACCAGGGCGGCCGAGATAGAGGCCAACGAAGTCATCATGGTCGACGACCGCTCCTGCCTGTCGGGCCAGGGCGAGGTGGTCGGCCCATACCTGGACATGGTCTGCCAGTCGACCGGATCCGGCTACGAAGAGCCGGTGGTCTTCCTGGTCTTCCGGCCCGAGGACCAAAGGTTCGTGGGCATCATCAAGGTCATCTACAATCCGCTGGGCAGGCAGAAATACCTGCTGTTCTCAGGCTTCGAAGGCCTGTGCGAGGAAAATCTCCACCAGGTGATAAAGGATCTCAATCAGACTCCGTACGATTTCAAGTTCTTCAAGATGCGCCAAGGGGCGGCGTCCGTAGAAAATTCCCGGTCGGTGACGGTCACCAAATTCCTGGGGGTGAGCTACTTTCGCTATCAGCAGCTATTGGCCAGTGACGACCAAGGGAAGCTGGAGTTTGCCGAAGGCGGCGGCGAGGACCTGATAGGATAGATAAAGAGCAAACGTTTTCTTGGAGGTTCAAAAGCTTCGGGCTATTGACGGCAATTAAAAGGGCTTTCCATAAGGTAGAGGGTCGAAGACGCAAAAAAGCTTCCCCATGGGGAAGCTTTTTAAATGGGCAGGACCCCGCCGGCTGCGGGACTGCAGCCATAATATCCTGGTGGGCGGTACGGGACTCGAACCTGTGACCTCTGGTATGTGAGACCAGCGCTCTAACCAACTGAGCTAACCGCCCGACTCCAGAGCATTGTTAGGTCATCCTGAGGAAGTCAACATGCCTATCCTTGTAAGGACGGCACACCTCGAAACACCATAAGTATATCAAAGTCTCAACTGTGTTTCAAGCGGTTTCTGGGCTGATCTACAGTATTACGCAATAAACATGTCGAAAGCGTCAAAATGCCTAGCTTAGTCACCGGCCGGCTGGATGCCGCCGCAACTCTTTGCATTAGAATATGTTAAATCGATAGAAAGCGATAAAAAACCTTTGCATAAGGGCCACATATTGTGGTATAATTATATGATTTATACATTAAATTGTGGATAAACTATATTATAAATAAAGGTTGATTTTTCATGCAGTTTAAGACTCTTAAAGGCACCGGCTTCAGGAATCTTAACGATTTTGAGCTGGAATTTTCTCCGACCAGGAACCTATTTCATGGCGCCAACGGCAGTGGTAAAACAAACCTGCTGGAGGCCATCTATTATCTGTGTATCGGCCGGTCCCAGAGGGAGAGCGCCGAGGACGAGCACCTGATCCAATTCAATAAAGATCTGATGAGGCTGGAGGGCCAGGCCTTCGCCCGGGGCGGCGAGCTGACGGTGGAATCGGCCCTCAATAAGGAGGAGAAGAGGCTGAAGATAAACGGGGAGCCCCAGCAGAGGCTTTCCGATTTGATCGGCCGGCTGCCCATCGTAAGCCTGTCGCCGGAGGACGACGAGCTGTGCAAGGGAGGGCCCGGCAACCGCCGCCGCTTCATGGATATGGCCATCTCCCAGTTCTCCAAAACATATCTGGCCGACCTCCAGGAGTACCGTAGGATACTGCACCAGCGCAACCGCCTGCTGTTCGACATTCGCGAAGGACGAGCCACCTCCGAATCGCTCGAGGTCTGGAACCAGCAGCTGGTGTCCTGCGGCGCCAAGATAGTGCGCAAGCGGCTGGAGGTGATCGACGATCTCAAGGAGATGGCCGGCAGCCGCTACATGCGCATCTCCGGCGGGCGGGAGCGTCTGGGGCTGCGCTACCACTTGTCGTGCCGCACCGAGCCGGGCGAGGGCATAGAGCAGGCCTTCATGCGGGCCCTGAACACCAACTTCGATTTCGAGCGGCGCCGGGGGCTGACCATGTTCGGGCCACACCGCGACGACCTGGAGATCACCATCGCCGGCCAGCGTATCCGCAGCTTCGGCTCCCAGGGCCAGCAGCGGACGGCGGCCATCGCCCTCAAGCTGGCCGAGGCCGAAATGCTGGCCGGGCAGTTGGGGGAGAAGCCGGCCATCCTGCTGGACGAGATCTTCGCCGAGCTGGACCGCGACCGGGGAGGCTTCCTGGTGGACCAGCTGGAGCCCGAATACCAGATATTCATCGCCACCGCCAAGGAGGACGACGTCTCGACCGAGGACGGATTCAGGAAGTTCCGGGTGGAGGCGGGGCGGGTGACGGCCGATTGATCGCGGCAAGTTCCCTCGTTCCTCCCGATACCGACGTTACTAAGATACGAAGTGGCGAGGGGACGAAGTACCCGGCCGTATCTTCGCCACTTCGTCGCTTCGCAGATGCCTAGATGGTTTTAGCAACGCTCGTCTATCTGCGCTCCGGCGGCCGGACCCTGATGATGCACCGGGTGAAGAAGTCGGGCGACATGCACTGGGGCAAGTGGAACGGTCTGGGAGGGAAGATCAAGCCAGGGGAGACTCCGGAGGAGTGCGCCATCCGTGAGGTGCGCGAGGAGAGCGGGCTGTCCCTGGAAAAACCAAGACTGCGGGGCGTCATTACTTTTCCGGCCTTCGATCAGTTCGACGATTGGTACGTCTTCCTGTTCACCGCCGACCGGTTCTCCGGCTCCCTGGCCGAATCGGATGAGGGCTATCTGAAATGGGTCGAGGACAGGGAGCTCCCCAGGCTCGACCTTTGGGAGGGCGACTTTGTTTTCTTGCCATGGCTGGAGCAGGAGAAGTTTTTTTCGGCCAAGATCTGCTATCACCGGGGCAAACTGTCGGGCCATGAGGTTATATTCTACTGACCAGACCATGATCCAACCACTAAGGCAGGAAGGCACAAATGCCTTCCAAATAATAGAATGAATAATGGTATTTGCCCCATAGTGTCTTTGTGCCTTGGTGGCGAAGGATGAACAAGACGGAGCATAAGCCCGAAGCGGTGGGCGACATCTTGGACCGGCTGCTGAAGCGCCTGGAGATAGATAAGAAGATAGACGAAGGCAAGGCGCTTCAGCTGTGGCCTGGGGCGGCCGGGGACAGGCTGGCCAAGGCGACTCGGGCGGTTTCGGTGGCCCGGGGCCGGATGACAGTGGAGTGCCGCTCACCAGCCTGGGCCAACGAGTGCCGGATGCTGAAACCCCGGATGTTGGAGAAGCTGAACGCCGGCCTAGGTCGGGAGGTGATCAAGGACCTGGTCTTCAAAGTCGGGGAATTCTGAAAAGCCGAACCACGGAGAGTACAATGACAGCCAAGGAAAGCTACGGAAGCGAGAAGATAACCGTCCTCAAGGGAATGGAGGCAGTGAGGCGCCGGCCGGCCATGTACATCGGCGACACCGGCAGCCGAGGCCTGCACCATCTGGTGTTCGAGGTGGTGGACAATTCGGTGGACGAGGCCCTGGCCGGGGCCTGCGACCATATCAAGGTCTTCATCCGCAAGGACGGTTCAGTAAGGGTAGAGGACAACGGCCGGGGCATCCCGGTGGAGATGCACAAGGAGCAGAAGAAGCCGGCGGTGGAGGTGGTGATGACCATGCTCCACGCCGGGGGCAAGTTCGACAACAAGGCCTATGCCATCTCCGGCGGCCTGCACGGGGTGGGGGTGAGCGTGGTCAACGCCCTGTCCGAGTGGCTGGAGGTCGAGGTTTCCCGCGACGGTAAGGTTCACCATCAGAAGTACGAGCGGGGCCAAACCAAGAGCGAGCTCAAGGTCATCGGCAAGAGCTCCCGGACCGGCACCGCGGTCACCTTCAAACCGGACAGGGAGATCTTCAAGAACACCGTCTTCTCCTTCGACATCCTGTCCTCGCGCCTGCGGGAGCTGGCCTTCCTCAACAAGGGCCTGGCCATCGACATCACCGACGAGCGGTCGGGAAAGGTCCACAACTTCAAGTACGACGGCGGTATCGTCTCTTTCGTCAAGTTCCTGGACGAGAACAAGACGCCCCTGCACAAACCCATCTACGTGGCCAAGGAGGGAGACGGGGTGCAGGTGGAGGTGGCCCTGCAGTACAACGACTCCTTCGACGACAATATATACTCCTTCGCCAACAACATCAACACCATCGAGGGGGGCACCCACCTTATCGGCTTCAAGTCGGCCCTGACCCGGGCCATCAACGACTACGTCAAGAAGAACAACCTGCTGAAGAAGGACAACTTCACCCTGTCGGGCGACGACGCCCGCGAAGGTCTAACGGCAGTGGTCTCGGTCAAGGTCAAGCAACCCCAGTTCGAGGGGCAAACCAAAACGAAGTTGGGGAATTCGGAAGTTAAAGGAATCGTGGAGTCCCTGGTGGGCCAGGAGCTGGTCAGCTTCTTCGAGGAGCACTCCAGCGTGGCCAACCGGATCTGCGAGAAGGCCATCCTCTCGGCCCGCTCCCGGGAGGCGGCCCGCAAGGCCCGTGACCTAGTGAGGCGCAAGAACGCCCTGGAGTCCTCGGGCCTACCGGGCAAGCTGGCCGACTGCTCGCTGGACGATCCCAAGCTGTGCGAGCTCTATCTGGTGGAGGGCGACTCGGCCGGGGGCTCGGCCAAGCAGGGGCGGGACCGCAAGTTCCAGGCCATCCTGCCGCTGCGGGGCAAGATCCTCAACGTGGAGAAGACCCGGGTGGATAAGATGCTGGCAAATGAGGAGATCCGGACCATCATCACCGCCATGGGGACCGGTATCGGCCAGGAGGATTTCGATCCGGAGAAGGCCCGCTACCACAAGGTGATCATCATGACCGACGCCGACGTGGACGGAGCCCACATCCGCACCTTGCTTTTAACCTTCTTCTTCCGCCACATGCGGGGCCTCATCGACAAGGGTTACCTCTACATCGCCCAGCCGCCGCTCTATCGCGTGGCCAAGGGCAAGGAGGAGCACTGGGTCTACAGCGACGAGGACCTGGAGAAGACGGTCAAGCGGCTGGGCAAGGACGGGGTCGGCATCCAGCGCTATAAGGGGCTGGGGGAGATGAATCCGGAGCAGCTGTGGAAGACCACCATGGATCCGGAGCGCCGCACCCTGTGGCAGGTGGTGGTGGACGACGCGGTGGAGACCGACCACACCTTTACCATCCTCATGGGCGATCAGGTGGAGCCGCGGCGGCAGTTCATCGAGCAGAACGCCAAGTACGTGAAGAACCTGGACGTTTAAGGCAAGGATTTAGTAGCAGGATAATAATGCAAAGACAAGGCACGCCTTGTCCTTTCCAATGGCTCACCGTGTCTCAATAATAAGGACTGAGAAACTATGCCCCTCGAAAGACAGCGCATACTGACCCGGGAGGCGGAGGAGGAGAGGCGCTCCTCCTTCCTGGATTACTCCATGTCGGTCATGGTGGCCCGGGCCCTGCCGTGCCGTAGGGGTGGAATGAAATAAACGGGAAACCGCCGTGGAAAAGACCATTAAAGTATTGAACGAACTGGAGCGCGATGGAATCATCGGCAGGTACGCAATCGGCGGGGCTATGGCGGCCACCTTCTACGCCGAGCCGCTGCTGACCTTCGACCTTGACGTTTTCGTGTCGCTTCCGCGAAAGGGAGGCCTGATCACGCTGGCGCCCCTCTACGAGGAGCTGCGGAAGCGCGGCTACGCCGAACAGCGGGAATGCGTGGATATCGAGGGCGTGGCCGTGCAATTCCTGCCTGCAGACGACGGTTTGATCGCAGAGGCGCTGGACCGGGCGAGGGAAACTCACTATGGTTCCGCCACCGCCAGGGTATTCACAGCGGAGCACCTGGTTGCGATATGCCTGCAGACGGGCCGGGCCAAGGACCGGGAGCGGGTGCGCCTACTTTCCGAAGAGGGCGTTCTGGACGGAGGGATTTTAGTGGAGATCCTGAAAAGGCACGGCTTAGAGAAAAAATGGGAACAATGGAGGGAATAAATCCCGAGCTGGCGAAGGTCCTCAAAGCCAAAGAGCAGCGGAGGAAAGAACTGGCCCAGCTGCCGTGGCCCGATAAAGTGGCCATAGTGGTCAAGCTGCAGCGCATGGCGGAACCCGTCCTGAAAAACAGGAACGACCGCGCCAGGATATGGAAGATCTGACGCAGGCATTTCCCTTTGTCCCTCCACTCGGCACCGAAACCCGGACCAACACAGGCCATAGAGAACGATAAAAGGTATTGATATATGCCCCTCGAAAGACAGCGCATACTGACCCGGGAGGTGGAGGAGGAGATGCGCTCCTCCTTCCTGGATTACTCCATGTCGGTCATCGTGGCCCGGGCCCTGCCCGACGTCCGCGACGGCCTGAAGCCGGTGCACCGCCGCATCCTCTACGCCATGCACGAGCTGGGCATGGCCCATAATAAGCCGCACAAGAAAAGCGCCCGGGTGGTGGGTGACGTCATCGCTAAATACCATCCCCACGGCGACATGGCGGTCTACGATGCCATGGTACGACTGGCCCAGGACTTCTCCCTGCGCTATCCGCTGGTGGACGGCCAGGGGAACTTCGGCTCGGTGGACGGGGATCCGGCGGCCGCCTACCGCTACACCGAGGTCAGGCTGACCCGGGTAGCCGACGAGGTGCTGCGTGACATCGAGAAGCAGACAGTCAACTTCGCCGACAACTTCGACGGCAGCCTGCAGGAGCCCACCATCCTGCCCTCCCTGCTGCCAGGCCTTTTAGTCAACGGCTCCTCGGGTATCGCCGTGGGCATGGCTACCAACATCCCGCCCCATAACCTAGGCGAGATCTGCGACGGGCTGACGGCCCTGATCGACGACCCGGACCTGGCCCCGGAGAAGCTGCTGAAACACGTCAAGGGGCCGGACTTCCCCACGGGCGGGATCATCATGGGCGTCTCCGGCATCCGCGACGCCTACCTCACCGGCCGGGGCCGGGTGGTGGTGCGGGGCAAGGCCGGGGTGGAGCAGGCCAAAGGGGGTCGGGAGTCCATCGTCATCACCGAGATCCCCTACGAGGTCAACAAGGCCTCGCTCATCGAAAAAATTGCCGAGCTGGTCAAGGAGAAGAAGGTGGACAACATCTCCGACCTGCGCGACGAGTCGGACCGGGACGGCCTGCGGGTGGTCATCGACCTCAAAAGGGAGGCCGACCCCCGGGTGACCCTCAACCAGCTGTATCAGCACACCCAGCTGCAGACCACCTTCGGGGTCATCATTCTGGCCCTGGTGAACGGGGAGCCCAAGGTGCTGAACCTAAAGCAGTGCCTGCAGCACTTTTTGGACTTTCGGGTGGAGATCGTCACCCGGCGCACCCGCTACGAGCTGGCCGAGGCTGAAAAACGGGCCCACATCCTGGAAGGCCTGAAGATAGCCATCGCCAACATCGACGAGGTGGTGCGCCTCATCAAGAAGTCGGCCAACACCGAGGCCGCCCGGGCGGCCCTGATGAAGCGCTTCAAGCTGTCCGAGGTCCAGGCCCAGGCCATCCTGGACATGACCCTGAAGCGGCTGACCAGCCTGGAGACCAAGAAGATCGACGAGGAGTATGAGGAGCTCATCAAACTGATCGCCAGGCTCAAGGGCATCCTGGACAGCAAGCGGCGGCTGATGGGGGTCATCCGCGAGGAGATCGCCGAGCTGCGCAAGAAATACGCCGACGAGCGCCGCACCGAGATTCGAGCGGCCTCCGAGGAGAAATTCTCGGTGGAGGACCTGATTGCCGAAGAGGATATGGTGATCACCATCTCCCACGCCGGCTACATCAAGCGGCTCTCGGTCAGCGCCTACAAGCGCCAGGGCCGGGGCGGCAAGGGAGTGACCGGGATGACCACCCGGGAGGAGGACTTCGTCGAGGGCATGTTCATCGCCTCCACCCACCACTATATCCTGTTCTTCACCGACCAGGGCCGCTGCTACTGGCTTAAGGTCTACGAGATCCCCGAGGGCGGCCGGGCGGCCAAGGGCCGGCAGATTTCCAACATGCTGGAGCTGAAATCCGGCGAGAAGATAGCGGCCTATATCGCCGTCAAGGAGTTCGACGAGAAGCATTACGTGGTGATGGCCACCCGGCAGGGGACCGTCAAGAAGACGGCCCTGTCCGAGTTCGCCAACCCACGCAAGGCCGGCATCATCGCGGCCACCGTGGAAAAGGGCGACACCCTGATCGACGCCAAGCTGACCGACGGTTCCGAGGACATCATACTGGCCACCCGTCAGGGTCAAGCTTGCCGCTTCCACGAGTCGGATGTCCGCCCCATGGGACGGGCAGCGGCCGGGGTGCGGGGAATCACCCTGGATAAAAAGGATCAGGTGATAGGCATGGTGGCGGTCAAGCGCGAGGGCAGCCTGCTGACGGTCTGCGAGAAGGGCTTCGGCAAGCGTTCCGATATCTCGGAGTACCGGCTGACCCGGCGCGGCGGCAAGGGGGTCATCGCCATGAAGCTGTCGGACAAGACCGGGCCGGTAGTGGCCGTCAAGGAGGTGGTGGACACGGACGAGCTGATGATCATCTCGGCCGGCGGCCAAGTCATCAGGCTGGCGCTCAAGAACGTCCGGGTGATGGGCCGGGCCACCCAGGGGGTGCGGCTCATCAACCTCGATCCCAAGGACAAGGTGGTGGACGTGGCCCGGCTGGCGACCAAGGAAGAGGAGGAAAACGGGGAGAACGGGCAGTAAGCCATCTTTTTACGGAACAGACTGTAGTTCTAGCGAAAGCCCCAGTCTGTTTATTGCTGTGCCCAATTGACAAGAACCAGGATTTATGTTATTTTCTTTAGATATATTATGACAATGAATTTAGCGTATAATGCTATATCCCATTTCTTGAGATGAAACCCCTGAAACCAGGAACCCTGGAGCAGCTGGCCGAGCTCATCGCCGGGGAGAAGGGGGTGCTTTCCCGGGACGGGTTCGCCATCGTTCAGTTTTTTCAGAACGCCGGGCTGGAGTGTTCATTCTACGACGGCAGCGACCGCAAGTATTTCGCCCTAAAGGCCCTGCGCCGCTACCAGGAGGATCCGGCCGCCCTGGAGAAGGTCATCCTGCGCCTGGCCAACCCCAAGGAATACCGCTCCCAGGTCAAGATGCTGGTGGTGGCGGCCAACCGCCTGAACCATATCCTGATGTCCGAGGGCCTGCGGATCGGCTTCGAGGGCATCAATCCCAAGCTAGTGGAGTTGCAGCCGGCCAGGCCGACGGCGTCTGCCCGCCAAACAGCGGCCCATCATGCCGCCGATGCGCCCCCCGACTTCGTGCACCTGACGCGCGATGTAACCCTGGCCGGGATGCTGGAGAGCCGAAGGTGGGAGGTGATGGTCTGCATGAAGCACCGGGCCTTCCTCGCGGCCATCATCATCATGGGCACCATACTGGAGGGGGTGCTGCTGTCCATCGTCCACAACAATCCCAAGGAGGCCAACGTGTCGCCCCGGGCCCCCAGGGACCAGCACGGGCGGATCAAGCACTTCGCCGATTGGTCTCTGGCGGACCTGGCCGAGGTGGCCCGGGACCGCGGCTGGATAGCGCTGGACGAGAACAAATACGTCTATCTGCTCAAGGAATACCGCCGTCTTATACATCCCTGGGAGCAGAGGGCCAGGAACGAGGTCCCGGACGAGGAGACCTGCAGGGAATGTTGCCGGGAATTCAACGCCCTGCTGGCCGACATCCAGAAGCGGTGCTGAGGGCTTAACGGCACTTATATAAGGAATCCAGGAAGGCAGGAATTTTCCGCGGAATGCGATCAGCCTCTGGTTGGATACGATCTTAAAGGCTCCCTCGCTAAGCGATCATCGCTGCCAAAAGATAAGCAGGTGAAGGATGAAAAAAGACGGACAAAACCTCCCGGAGGCCAGATTAACAATGGTCCTGTCCGGCATGGCAACCATGCTGGCCCTGGCCTCGGGTCCGGCGGGGGCCGCCTACCTGGAGAACCAGCCGACTGTGCTCCGGCAGCCGGACGGCACAGAGGTCCCCTGTCTTATCAGTGGGGACGAGTTCTACCACCGGGTCCACGACGCGGCGGGCTACACCATCGTCAGGGACCCGGCCACCGGCTACGCGGTCTACGCCAGGGCCGGCGAGGGCGGCCTGCTGCCGACCGCGCTGGTGGCCGGGCGTGACGACCCGGCCTCCGCCGGGCTGGCGAAGGGGGCCATGCCGCCGCCGTCCAGGCTCAGGGAGCTCCGCCAATCCCTGCCTTACATGGCGGGCGAGGGCGCCAGGACCCCGCCCACCGGGACCATCAACAACCTGGTGGTCTTCGTGCGTTTCCTGGACCAGACCGAATTCGCCGACTCGGCCGCCAAGTTCGACCGCACCTTCAACAACACGGCCGCCGGATACAACTCGCTGCGCAATTACTTCCTGGAGGCCAGCTACGGGGCGACCACCGTCAGCTCCACCTTCTATCCGGCCCCGGGCGCCTTCGTGGTCTCCTTCCAGGACACCTTCGTCCGCGACTATTACTGCCCCTACGACGCCTCCACCAACCCCATCGGCTACACCGGAGGCGACAACGGCACCATGCGCCGCCAGCGCGAGCACGCCCTGCTGCGCAGCGCCATCAACGCCATCGCCGCCCAGGTGCCTGCCGGGCTGAACATCGACGCCGACAACGACGGCTATGTTGACAACATCTGCTTCGTGATCCGGGGACCGACCACGGCCTGGGCCACCCTGCTGTGGTCCCACCGTTGGGCTCTTTACACCTACAACGTCCAGATAAACGGCAAGCAGGTCTGGGACTACAACTTCCAGATGGAGACCCAGTTCAGCTCCGCGGTCCTTTGCCACGAGATGGGGCACTCCTTCGGCTACCCGGACCTCTACCATTACTATTACGGCACCAGCCTGTCGCCCACCGGGATCTGGGACATAATGTGCTCCACCCCGGACCCGCCCACCCACAGCTGCTCGTACCTCAAGAGCCACTACACCGGATGGCTGGGGGCCATACCCGAGATCACCTCGCCCGGGACGTACTGGCTGAGGCCCCTGGCCTCGGGCTCCAGCGGGGTGGCCTACCGGATCGCCTCCCCGTTCTCGGCCTCGGAATACTTCGTTCTGGAGTACCGGCGCAAGGCCGGGGCCTTCGACATCAGCGTGCCGGGCTCGGGACTGCTGGTTTTCCGCATAAACTCGGACTTCGCTAGCCAGGGCAATGCCGGCTACGATCCGTCCTCCGGTATATACGACGAAGTCTACCTGTTCCGGCTGAACGGCGATTCCACCGCCAACGGCTCGATAAACAGCGCCCATTTCAGCAGCGCCGTGGGGCGCACCCGGATCAACGACACCACCGCCACCCGCTGCTTCCTGCACGACGGCAGCCCCGGAGGCATCAGGATCAAGGACATCGGAGCCGCCGGCGACTCGATACAGTTCACCGTCACCTCGCTGACCGGGGTGGAGTGGGGGCCGGCCCGACCACCGCTGGCCGGCAAGGCCTCGGTCTACTTCGCCCCCAATCCGTTCCGGAACGCGGGGAACTTCAGCCTTAATCTGCCGGCGACCGGAAGGGCCAGGATAGCCATCTACTCGGTCACCGGACAGCTGGTGCGCACCGTGCTCGAAGGCGAGCTACCATCGGGCCGGCACCAGGTGAGATGGGACGGGAGGGACGACGAAGGGCGGACTGCGGCCGCGGGGGTATATTTCTTCCGGCTGGAGGCCGGCGGACACAGCCGAAGCGGACGGATAACGGTCGTCAGGTGATGGAGCGCACGCCAAGTCCGTCCCGGGGCGTCGCCGTCGATGGCCCCGCCTTAAGCGGGAACTGACGATAACAGACATGCCGCAAAACGTGCCTTTCATCTTCTGGCCATTCTGGGCCCTGTGGAAGCTGCTGGAGGCGGTCCTCAAACTCACCGGCCGGCTGGTGGCCCTGTCCGTGGGGCTGGCCCTGCTGATAGCCGGGATCGTCCTTTGCTTCACCGTCCTGGGGCTGCCGGCCGGCCTGCCGCTGGCGGCGGTGGGGCTGCTGCTGATGGTCAGGGGGCTGTTTTAACCTGCCCGCAAAAACGCGAAAGGGCTGTACCCGGAACAATGCAATGGAGAATTCAATGATAGACTGGGCCGCCGAGTTTCCCGGTGCGGTGACCGTCTGCGACCTGGAGGGGACCGTTCTTTATATGAACCGAAAGGCGGGAAGGACATTCGCCAAATGGGGCGGTCGGGAGCTGGTGGGCAAAAGCCTGATGGACTGCCACCCGGAGCCGGCCCGGGCCAAGCTGAAAGGGCTTCTCGACAGCGGGGGCATCAATGTTTACACCATCGAGAAGGGCGGCGTCAAAAAGCTGATATACCAGGCTCCCTGGTTCAGGGACGGCCAGCGATGCGGCATGGTGGAGCTCTCCCTGGAGTTGCCGCCCGAACTGCCCCACTTGGTGAGAGATTGAGTTAAAACTTTCAAGAAGAAAAGGAGGCGTTAAATGGAAAGCTACGGGCATCCTCTGGCCGCCCTGCTGGGCTCGGGGGTCTCCCTAGTGATCGGCCTGGCGGCCTACCTCTACGCAGCCTTCGCCCTGATGGCCATGGCCAGGCGGAGCAACACCCCCAACGGCTGGTTGGCGTTCGTCCCTATCGCCAATGTCTACCTGATGACTCAGATCGCCGGCCTGCCCTGGTGGTGGATCCTTTCCATACTGCTGGCCATCATCCCGGTGCTGGGCCCCATCCTGTCGGGCATCGCCATGATCTACATCTGGTGGAGGATAGCTGAGAGGCTGGGCAAGCCGGGCTGGTGGAGCCTGCTGCTGCTGGTGCCGGTGATCAACCTGGTGATAATCGGCCTCATGGCCTGGGGCAATTGAGTGCGGCAACTTCGGCCGCGGCGCAAGGCCTCCCCGGGCTGAGGGAGGCCTTGTCCTATAGGGATTGATTTACAATCCCAGGCCAGTTATAATCTTTGCATGTACCTTTGGCTCCTTATCCTCCTGGCAGCGCTTATGTCCCTCTGGAGCCTTTTCAGGGAAAGGCGTTTGCTAACCAGGGGGCGCTGGCTGGCCCTGGCCGCGCTCCGACTGGCAGGGCTGTGCCTGCTGGCGGCCGCCATCTGGGAGCTGGACCCCTGGGAGGCCGTCGACAACGTCGAAAGGCCAGTGGTCCTGGCCATAGTCGACGGCTCCCAGAGCATGGCCCGCCGGGACGGGCTGGACAGCACCAGATATCAGAGGGCGATGGCCGACGCCCGGAGCTTATCGGAGCGACGGGACCTGGAGGTCAGGGTGATCTCGGGGGCCTTCAAGAAACTGGCACCGCCGGAGAAGGCCGATCCGTCGCCGGCGACCGACATGGCCGCCTGGCTGGCGGAGGCCCGGACGATGCGTCCCGATGCGGTGGTGATGCTGGGCGACGGGAACAATAATGCCGGCGGCGACCCGGCGGCGGTCGCGGCCGCGGCCGGCTTTCCGGTGTTCGCCTTTGGCTACGGACCCGACGACCCGGGCCGAATGCCGGCCATTCTGGACGCCTGGGTCCCGGAGCGCACCGGGGTGGGGAAGCCGCTGGAGGTGAGGGTCAGGGCCAAGGCCGGCGAAAGGGCGGCTACACTATGGGCCGAGGGCGGCGGCCCGGCGGTTCGCTTTAGGCTGGGGCCGGGGCAGGAGCGGGCTGAAACTATCGTCAGGAAGCCGGAGGCGCCTGGGGTTCATCGGGTGAGCCTTTACCTGGCGGCCGAGGGGGATACTGTAGACAGGCGGACGGTGACCTACAGGGCTGACAGGGATAGGATACGGGCCATCTGCCTCTGCGGCTCGCCCGATTGGAACCTGCGGTTCTTTAGACAGTCGGTGGCAACGGATCCGGATGTAGAGCTTCGCTCGTTCGTCAGGCGGCAGGGGGGATGGGAGAATCTGGAGACGGACTCCTCCCCGGGGCCGATTGACCGGGAAGCCATAGCCGAGGCCGACCTGCTGATACTAATGAACATGAGGCCTCAGGACCTGGACGAAGACTTGGAGAAGATGGCGATGGAGGCGTCGCGGAAAAGGGGACTCCCGCTGCTTTTCTGGGGCCCTTGGTGGGACGACTCCTTCCGCTCCAGGGAGATATATGGCCTTTTGCCGCTTCGGCTGCAGCAAAGGGGGGAGAGGGTCCAGTCTCGTTTGGCAACGGTCGACGGACAGCTGGACAGAATCATTCCGGATGCCAGGGGGGGCGCATACACCTCCTCGGCCATCAGTAAAATGCCTCCCCTGTGGTCGTTTCGCCAGACAGAGGCTGCCTCCCAGAAGGCCTCGGTCATGGCGACAGCCGGCGAGGGAGGGAAGAAGCACCCGGTTCTGGCCTGGTGGTATCAGGGCCGGTCGAGGACAGCCCAGTTGGCGGTCGAGGATCTCTGGTCGTGGAAAATAGGGGCGTTGGCTGGAGGCGGGCAACAGGCGGATACAGCCCTCTACGGCCGGCTGACCAGGGGCCTAATGCGGTGGCTGGCCGGGGTGCAGGCTCAGGCGGTCGAGGTCGGCCCGGAACGCCATATCTATTATACCGGAGAGGAGGTCAGGATCAGGGGAAGATACCAGCCTTCCTCCGGCGCCGCTGAAAACGCCCAGATCTGGACCGTCACCCTCAGCCTAGGTTCGGGGCGGCCGATCAGCCGACGGATGACACCATGGAAGCCGGGGGAGTTCCAGGCCGTTTTCCCCGGCCTGGAGCCAGGCAGTTATTCTTGGACGTCGGACCTGAGCGTCGGAGGGAGAACCATCGATCGATCACAAGGGAAGTTATGGGTCGAGCCCAGCTTCGGTGAATGGGGGGGGCACCTCCAGCAGTCAGCCCTGTTGAAAAGGATGGCCGAGCTGTCGGGCGGGGCCTACTGGGACAGACATCGGCGTGAGATGGCGGCCTCTGGGATTAGGGATCTCAAGCCGCCTGCCGGCAAAAGGAGGCCCGGGGCGAGGGGGCCCCTGGCCCTGGCCTTGGCCGGCCTGTTTTTAGTGATGGCGGAATGGTTCTGGAGAAGGCGGTGGGGATTGAAGTGAGAACGGGGATAAATACTATATAAATATAGATATCCAGGGAAAGGGGGCGCGGTCCACCATCCCTCAAGGGGCGTATAATTAGATGATCCCTCTCAAGGACGACATACCATCGTCGAGGTTCCCCTTCGTCAATGCGGCGCTCATCGTTGCCAACTGCCTGGCCTTCGCCCTAGAGCTGGCGCTGGGCGGAGAGGCCGGAGCCTTCATTTACTCCTGGGGCATCGTCCCCCGGAGGCTGTTGGAATCCGGCCCTTCCGATTGGGTGACCATCCTAAGCTCCATGTTCCTACACGGGGGATGGACACACATCATCGGCAACATGCTATACCTCTACATCTTCGGAGACAATGTCGAGGACGCCATGGGCCACCTCCCCTACCTGG
The DNA here is from genome assembly GCA_964518765.1 of uncultured bacterium. Classification (GTDB taxonomy): domain Bacteria; phylum Edwardsbacteria; class AC1; order AC1; family EtOH8; genus CAZPNX01. The sequence continues at coordinate 22,205 of CAZFJC010000017.1, read as the reverse complement.
TCTTCTATCTTATATGCGGCAGCGGAGCCGCCTGGGCCCACGTGCTCACCAATGCCTCCTCGTCCGTGCCGACGGTGGGGGCCTCGGGGGCCATCGCTGGGGTGTTGGGCGCCTACCTGGTCCTCTATCCCCGAGCCGGGGTACTGACGCTGGTGCCGCTGGGCTTCTTCCTGCAGGTGATAAGGATCCCGGCACTGTTAGTGCTGGGTTTCTGGATCGTCATCCAGGTATTCTCCGGACTAGCCAGCCTGCCCCTGGCCAAGGTCGCCGGAGGCGGGGTGGCCTGGTTTGCCCACGTCGGAGGTTTTATGGCCGGTATGGCTTTAGTGAGGTTGTTCAGCGCCGGGAGGTTGAAAAAAACAGGAAGCTGGCATATCATATAAAGAACAAGTTGAACAAAAAATAAGGGAGGCATCATGAAAAGGTCGTTTCTTATCGTTGCCCTGGCCGCACTGACAGCCATAACCTATGCCATGCCGTTCCGTCCCGGACTGGTGGACCATGAGGGATACAGCCAGGAGCTGGGACGTTTCCTCGACCATAAGAAAGAACCGGGAATGGACGAACCCGGCGATGTAGGCAAGCTGGCGCCGGGCGACACGGTGCGGGCCATTGTAATACTTATCGATTTCACCGATGCCTTCGCCGACACCGTCAACCATCCCGGCTGGCGCTACCAGCAGATGCTGTTCGACGGCCCCTGGCCCACCCAGACCATGAAGGAGTACTACCAGGAGATCTCCTACGGCGATTTCACCGTTATCGGCGAGGTGACTGCGATATGGTACCGGGCCAACAACGGTCACAATTACTACGGGTACGCCAACGGCTCTTCCCGGGCGGCGGCCTTGGTCAAGGAGGCCTGCCAGAAGGCCGATGCGGCCATCGACTTCTCCCTTTACGACCGGGACGGCAACGGCTATGTGGACGGCCTGTTCGTAATCCACCAGGGCCCGGGGAGGGAGGAGACGGGCAACGACTATGACATCCACTCGCACCGCTGGCGGCTGGACTACGCCGGGGTGGGCAACTACACCACTGGAGAGGGCAAGATATGTCGGGACTACTCCATCGAGCCGGAAATGCACAACTCGACCACCTACAGCAACATCTACAACAAGATCATCACCATCGGCGTCTTCGCCCACGAGTTCGGGCACATCATCGGACTGCCGGACCTTTACGACACCGACTACAGCTCGGATGGCCTGGGCAACTATTGCCTGATGTCCGGCGGATCGTGGGGGGCCAACAGCCAGAGCCCGTCGCGGCCGGTGCATATGTGCCCCTGGTCCAAGGCCGAGCTGGGGTGGTTGATCCCGGAGAACGTGTCGGCCAACGTGGCCGACAGGAAGCTGCCTCCGGTGGAGACCAGCCGCGCGGTCTATAAGATATGGAAGAACGGCTCTCCGGGGTCCCAGTACTTTCTGGTGGAGAACCGCCGCAAGCAAGGTTTCGACGCCCTGATGCCCAACGAAGGCCTGTTGATATATCATGTCGACGACTCCCAGTCGAGCAATACCAACGATAACCGACGACTGGTCGACCTGGAGTCGGCCAACGCCGATACCGCCAACAAGGACCACCTGGACGTTCAGGGCGGCAGCGGCAGCGAGGCCAACGATTTCTGGCCGGGATACCTAGGAAAGACGGCCTTCGATCCCTTCAGCGACGCCGACAGCCGGAATTACGACACCCCCTACCTGACGATGGTAGCGGCATACAACATCCGCACCGGATCTTCCGACACCATGCTGCTGGACCTGTTCGTCGGCGGCAGCCAGCTGACCACCGCCGCCTTCCATGTCAACGACGCCGGCGGCAACAACAACGGCATCCCCGAGGAGGGGGAGACGGTCGGACTGACAACCACCCTGGCCAACGCCGCCGGCTGGAGCAACGCCACCGGGATCACCGCCACCCTGACTACCACCGACACCAGCGTCATCATCACAAAATCCTCAGCGACCTTTCCCAACATCAACAACGGTACGTCCGCCAGCTGTGCGGCCGACTCCTTCGCCTTTTATGTGAAGCCGGGCACCTTCCCCCATAAGGTCATCTTCACCACGACCAAGTCGGCTACGCCGGAGAGCTACGACAAGGCCGACACTCTAATGGTGCCGGTGGGCTTCCCGCGCATCCTGCTGGTGGATGACGACAACGGGGCCGCCTACGAGGGGTACTACCGCGGCTCGCTGGACACGGCCAACGCCCTCTACCGGGAATGGACGGTGTCGTCATCGGGCTCCCCTTCGCTGGCCAAGCTGGACAGTTTCCCGGTGGTGATCTGGTTCACCGGCGACGACAGCCTGACAGCACTGGCCTCCACCGACACCGCCAACCTCAAGGCCTACCTGGACGGAGGAGGGAAGCTTTTCATCTCCGGCAAGCAGCTGGGCCAGCAGCTGGGGTCGACGGGCTTTTATGCCAACTACCTTCGAGCTCAATATGTCAGCAACAATGCCAACCAGAGGCTGCTGAGGGGAGTATCGGGAAATCCCATAGGCATCAGCGTCGCCGATACCATAGCTCTGGGATATTCTGGCGGAGCTGTCAATTATCAATCGATGGACATGGTGGGTGCCATCAACGGCGCCGACTCGTGCTTCGTCTACCGGACCATCGGCGGTGCCGGGGGGATTTCATATGAAGGTAGTTACAAACTGGTTTACCTGGCCTTTCCCTTCGAGGCCTTGAGCGGACCCTCGCGCTACCTCCAGAGGGTAACGTTGATGGAGCGGATACTGACCTGGTTCGGGGGGGTGCTGCCGACCGGGGTGGAATCCAACCTGCAGCTCCCATTGGCGGCCCGCCCGGGATTGAGGCTTCAGGCAGCGCCGACGCCTTTCAGGGCCAACACATGGATCCGCTTCGATCTGGAAAAGGAGTGCCGGGCCAGCCTGTCGATCTACAATGGGCTGGGGCAGCGGGTGGCCCGCCTTCACCAAGGTACGCTGGCAGGCGGCCACCATACATTCGTCTGGAACGGAAAGGGTGATGACGATCAGGCTGCCCATTCCGGCATCTATTTCGCCAGGCTGGAGACGGAAGGTGGCGGCCGAGCCACGGCCAGGTTGATCAAACTCCACTGAAGAGGGCATCTCTAGGGCCGGGAATCGAAGAAGCCCGGCCCCGTTTCTTTGAGCCCCGGCAAGAAAATGGTTGAAAACACCGCTAGTTTCTGCAATAATTAAGCTGTGGTCATCATGAACCATCAAATCATCCCTGCCATAGCCGTCTTCGCCGCCACCTACGTGGCCATCGGCCTGGAGAAGGTCCCCAGGACCATGGTGGCCATCTCCGGCGGCCTGCTTCTCATGCTTTTGGGGGTAATGGACCTCAAGGAGGCCATCGGCTTCATAAACTGGGAGACCATCGGCCTGCTCTTCGGCATGTTCTGTATTGTGGCTGCGCTCTCCGAGTCCGGGTTCTTCACCTACCTGGCCCTGGTGGCCGCCCGGCGACTCAACTACGATCCGGTAAGGATACTGGTGGTCTTCCCCGTGGTCACCGGGGTGCTGGCATGCTTCATGGACTCCATCACGGTGATGCTCTTCTTCGCCAGCCTGACTTTGGAGCTGTCCAGGCTTCTCAAGGTGGACCCGGTGCCGCTGGTGGTGGCCGAGGTCTGCCTGGCCAACACCGGCGGCTCGGCCACCCTGGTGGGCGACCCGCCGAACGTCATCCTGGGAACCATGCTGGGCTATAACTTCAACGATTTCGTGACCCACACCGGTCCCATCGCCCTAATGGCCGGGGCCGCTTCGGTGGCCTATTTCTACTTCCAGTTTCGCAGGGAGATGCGGAGCGGCGGCAAGGTTGACCGGGAGGAGCTGGAACGCCTGGTGCCAGCCAGTGCCATCACCGACCGGAAGCTGATGAATTGGGGACTGGTGGCCTTCGCCCTGGCCATCGTTTTTCTGATTATCCACCCCTTCCTGGAGCACGCTGGCATACCGCTGACCGTGCCCTTGGCCGCCATGCTGCCGGCCTTCGGCATGCTGATCCTGGGCGGACGGCGGACCGAGGGGGTGCTCCACCGGGTGGAGTACGAAGTTCTGCTATTCTTTATGGGGCTTTTCGTGGTGGTGGGCGGCCTGGAGAAAACCGGCGTCATCCGCTTCCTGGCCGAGGGTGTGGCCAAGGCCTTCGAGGGCAATGCCACCGGGCTGATGGCGGCCCTGGTCTGGGGTTCGGCGGTGACCTCGGGGGTGGTTGACAACGTGCCCTTCGCCTTGACCATGGCCTATGTCATCAAGGAGATCGCGGCCGCCACGGGGACACTAGCCCTTTCGATGATGGTCTGGGCAGTGGCCCTGGGGACCGACATCGGCGGCAATTTCACCCCCATCGGGGCCTCGGCCAATGTCGTAGCCTATCACTCGCTGGAGAAAAAGGGAGTTACCATCGGCTGGCTGAGGTGGATCAAACTGGCCCTGCCATGTTCGGTGGTGGCCCTCATCATTTCCACCCTGATGCTGATAGCCAAGAACGCTATAAGATTCTACTGAGATGGGACGCAAGGACAGGAAGATTCTGGTCTGCTTCGACGAACCAGAAGGCGGGCCGGCGGTGCTGGAGGCTGGGCAGCAGATGGCCAAGGCCCTGAAGTGCGAGCTGGTGGTCCTCAACGTCCAGCCACCGACCAGCGGCCTGACCGGCTATTACGAAAGGCTATTCCACGAGGAGATGGAGCAGATCGATTCCATTTTCGGTGGCGCCGGTAAGACAGAGCTGATGTTCGTCAGAAGCTTCTTCGAGGGTAAGGGAAAGCTGCCGAATTTTAAGATGGTGACCGGCGATCCGGCCGAGGCCATATTGAGGGAACTGGAGGGAGGCGGCTATCGGCTGGCGGTCATCGGCCTTAAACGGAATAGGGGGCTCGGAGGGGTAGCTGAGGAGGTCATCAAGAGGTCTCCGACGGATATTCTCCTGGCCAAGGTGTGACGCCGTTTTAGATAAAGCCCTTCATGATCCGCAAAGTGCGTAATGCCAGACCACAGGTTATATATCTCTGAGTTAGAGAGGATCGCCTCCATGTCCGGCCGTTATCTTGCCAGGCTGGAGGAGTTGCTGGGGCGTCAGGCAACGGCCAAGAGATATCTGGCCGGGGCGACCGATTTCTTCAAGGCTAGGGGGTGTGACACCGGCCTGTTGTCGCCCTTCTCCAAGGGAGGGGAAGGACAGATCTATTTTGAACTCCCTCTGGGAGCCAGGGAGTTTCACAGCCAGGCGGCCCACTTGCTGTTGGACTGCTGCCGTCAGGAGGTATTGGGCCAGCCTGACGAGAAGCTGTGGGACAAATGGCGGGAGTTTGGCCAAAATATTTACTACGGCACAGTGGAAGACCTGTGGAAGAACATGGCCTCGCAGGAGCCTCAACTGGCACTAGCCTTCGAGCTGGCCTACCGCAGGTTGATGTCTGAGGGTGCGGCCGCCTGGTGGGAAGGGCAATCGGCCAAGGCTAAGGCCCGAAGGCTGGAGATCTCCCAGCGCTTCCATCTAGAACTTAACGGACTGATTAGGCCACGGCGGCAGGCCGCAGCCCAAATGCACGGCTTTAACGCCAAGGGTCCGGAGCTTCTGACGGAAGCTGGCTATGAGGCGGATTTAGATCCAGAACGCCTCCTGGCCGAGGATTTCCGCTGGCAGCTGGCGGAGAAGGGGCTGACCCCCTGGCTCTTCAGCCAACTCTTCAACCTTTTATATCTTGAACAGATCAAAATACAGGAGGAGACCGTCTGGGAGACCCTCAAAACATCTAGCTTCTCCAAGCCGGAGGAGATGACCGCGGTGCTGGCCGGGAGACTTCCCCGGGTTTCGGATCAGGCCCTGCGTGAGATCCAAAGGATGTTGGCCAGGAGGGCCGGTGAGCTCGAGTCCAAGGTAACCCTGGAGCTGGCCGAGCTCCAGAAATTCTCGGCCCGGGTCAAGAAGCAGACCCAGGACCTGATCGCCCAAAACAACGCCGAGATGAGCCGGGTGGTGGAGACCCGGCTGTACTCGGAGAATCTGGTCAACCTCTCGGCCCGGATCACCGACTCCCAGATCCAATTTCAGCGTGGCCTGACCGGCCAGCTTTGGTATCTCCAAGACCTCGAGCGCAAGGAGAGGAGCCTGCTGGGCGTAATCGAGAAGTGCCAGCATCTAGCCAAGATCAGCCCAGCCGAGCTCCAATCCCTCCTGACCTCGAAATCCGGAGACCAGGGCGCGGATGTCATGGAGCATATCTCCCAGTACCGGCTGTTAGACAAGAAGCTGGGTTCGGGATGGGATGGCTGGACCGAGAAGCATGGAAAACAGCTGGCCGATCTGATCAAGCAGGCCTTCGAGCAGGCGCAGGCCGCGGGCGCCGAGGCCCCCTCCGAAGCCAGGGCCCTGTCGAAGCTGGTGGAGGAAAGCGGCGGCAAACGAGCCTATCATGTGGAAAGGCTGACGGCCGGTTACCGCAGCTTCCTGACCGAAAGGGCCGAGCCGATGGCCATCTGCTGCCGGCTGTCGTCCATGGTCAGGCTGTGGCCCCCTCCTCTGGTCCGCACCCCTCCGGTACTCCGACAGATCGAGCTGTTCGACGAAGTCAGGTTTCTCTCCGATGTCCAGCGCCGGGGCGGACGCTGCTTCCTTTTCTCGGCCCAGGGTCCGCTGCGCCCCAAGACGCAGACTTGGGTGCCGCCGGCCGATATGGTCAAAGCGGTAAAAAGACATGCCAAGACAGCTACGGTCATGGTCTACGACATCAGGGGCTCCAGCTTCATGAGCGCCAAGCTGTGCCACGCCGACAAGGAGAGGGAGATAAAGAACAAGCTGGGCTACCTGTTGGCCCAGGCCATCAAACAGCATGGCGGATTCCTGGTGAAGGACACCGGAGATGGAGGGGTGGCCTGGTTCGGGGACAATGCCCAGGAGCTCTACGATAAGTGCTACAAGGAGGTGATCACCGGCAAGGGCCTGAGGCTGCGCCATTCCATAAGCACCGGGGCCGAGATGGCCATGCTCCCCTCGGCCGAGGCCGCCCAGCAGGCCTTGGCCTGCGCCACGGCCATGCTTCGCTTGGCCGAGAAGTTCATCCAGGACAACTACAGCAGCTACCGCGAATGGTTTCGGGAGGCCAAGGACCGGGAGATCCTAGTCGAGGGCATGAGCTACGCCGTTCTGCCTCCGGAGTTCAAGGCCCTTTTCCGCATCGGGGTGGGGCTGGCCTCGGGTGAGCCCGGACGGGATCTGGCCCTGAGCCTGAACTCTCTAGGCGACGCCGATCTCTGCGGGCCGTTGGTCAATGACGCCAGCCTGCTTTCCGGCGGCCGGGACCCCTCCCATTCCATCATCCTGGCCGACCATGCCACCTGCTACAACCTGATGATGAGCGCCGACCGCTTCAGCTCCACCTACCTATACCAATACTGGTCTAGCCAGGCCGAGGGCGGGGACGCTTGGGAATCCAAGCTCCGGGAGGCGGCCGGTTTGGCGGAGACGGTGCTGCCGGACGGTAATTACTATTTCCCCGGCCTGGGCTTGGCCCTGCGGCGGGCCGGGCACTACTCGCCCAGTCGATCGGGGTCGACCAAGGGGGAGATCCTAAAGCTGGAACCCGTTGACCAGTGTCTGATGGTGCGGGAGGACGGCCGGCTAGCCTCCGGCGACCACTGCGACATCAGGATAGTGTACGAGGTCCAGCCTGATGAGAAGGAGCAGCCCTGATGGCCTCCATTCTGATCGTGGACGAGGACCGCCTGTTCGCCCTGACCCTGGTCCACGTCCTCAACAGCCACGGCCACAAACCAGTGCTGGCCGACAGCGAGGGCGAAGCCATGGCCATCCTGAATGGGGGCGAGGTGGATCTAGTGCTTTTAAGTGCCGAGATGGCCGGACGGAGGAATCTCCATCTGCTGAAGTCCATCAGGCAGGCCAAGCCCGACCTGCCGGTGGTGCTGTCGGTAGCCAGGACCGTGCCCCAGAACGCCCGGGAGCAGCTGCGGGGCGGCCTGTACGACTACATCAACAAGCCCTTCGGCCACGTGGAACTGTTGATGACGGTGGAGAGGGGGCTGGAGCGCAAGAGGCTGTTGCAGGAGAACCGAAAGCTGCTGGCGGATTTGGAGCAGAGGGTCAGGGAGCTGTCGACCTTCAATCTGGTGGCCAAGACCCTCAATTCCACCCTCAGACTCAAGGAGGTGCTGGACATCGTCATGAACAAGATCAAGGACCTGATCATGGCCGAGGCCTGGTCGATCCTGATGCTGGACGAGGCCAGCAACGAGCTGGTCTTCGAGGTGGCCCTGGGGGAGAAGGGCGACCAGGTGAGGGAGATGCGTCTGGCCATGGGGCAGGGGGTAGCCGGATGGGTGGCCGAGCACCGCCAGCCGGTGATCGTGCCCGATGCCGCCACCGATCAAAGGTTCTTTAAGGGGGTGGACCAACGGACCGGGTTCCAAACGAGGTCCATCATCGCCACCCCGCTGATCTCCCGGGGCAGGCTTCTGGGCGTGGTGGAGATCATGAACAAGTCGGGGAACGTCCCTTTCAACGAAAAGGACCTGGAGCTGCTCCAGATACTGGCCGACCACGCCGCCATTGCCATAGAGAACGCCAGGCTCTACGAGAAGGCCCAGCGCCTGGCCATCACCGACGACCTGACCGGCCTCTATAATTCGCGGCAGTGCGAACAGTTCCTCAAGGAGGCCATCAGGCAGGCCAAGCAGACCAACCAGCCGCTCTCGGTGATCTTCCTGGATCTGGACCACATGAAGGAGGTGGACGACAGCTATGGGCACCTACTGGGGGGACAGGCCCTCAGGGAGGTGGCCGACCGCATCGCCTCGCTGGTCAGCCCCCCGGACTTGGCCTCGCGCTATGGAGGCGACGAGTACGTCTTGGTGCTGCCGGGCAAGGGGCCGAAGGCGGCCCTGGCCCAAGCAGAGCAGATACGCCGGAAGATCGAGGTCGAGCCGTTCCTGGCCTCGGAGAAACTATCATGCCGCATTACCGCCAGCATTGGCATCGCCTGCTTCCCACAGCACGGGGCCACTTCGGATGAGCTGCTCTCCCAGGCCGACAAGGCCATGTACCGGGTGAAGGAGTCGGGCAAGAACCGGGTGGAGCTGGCGGGATGAATGGCGCCGGAGTCCGATAGCCATGCCGCTCTGCCCGAAATGCCGCCGCTTCTATGGGCCGGGCATCAGAGAATGCCCCGATTGCGAGGTTGTCTTGGAATCCTATCCCGGTCGGGATGAGGAGCTGGTGTCCGTTTACGAACCACCGGACCAGATGGCGGCCATGGCGGCGGCAGCCCGGCTGGAGGAGCAGGGGATCGAGGCGGTGGTCAAATCGGAGCAGATAGCCATGTACGACGGCCTGGCCATGATGATGCGCCCAAGGTGGGGCAAGGTGCTGGTGCTGGGCAAGAATCGGCAGCGGGCCAGGGAGATACTGGAGGACCTTCTGGAGCAGCCGCCTGGCGCAAGGGAGGAGGAGGTCGGCGAGGATTGAGGGCGGCGAAGGGTGAAAAAGCAAAGCCGCCCCGCAGGTCGCGGGGCGGTTCACCTTAATCGATGGTGCCGAGGGGGGGGGTCGAACCCCCATGTTCTTGCGAACACTAAGTCCTGAGCCTAGCGCGTCTGCCAATTCCGCCACCTCGGCTTACCGTATAATTATATACCAAAAAGCTAATAACTGTCAACCCGGCATTATCCCATGGCCGAGATCCTAAACCGAAAGGCCCGCCACGACTATGAGATACTGGAGCGCCTGGAGGCTGGGCTGGTCCTCTTGGGCACCGAGATAAAGTCCATCCGCCAGGGTCAGGCCAACCTGCGGGACAGCTACGTCATGCCCAAGGGCGGGGAGCTTTTCGTCCACCATATGCATGTGGCCCCCTATCTCCAAGGCAACCGCTACAACCCAGACCCGGTGCGGCCCCGCAAGCTGCTGCTGCACCGGCATCAGATCAGGCGCCTGGCAGAGAAGGCCCAGGAGAAGGGGCTGGCCATAATCCCTCTGGCCGTCTACTTCAAGAAGGGGAGGGCCAAGGTGGAGGTGGCCCTGGCCCGCGGCAAACGGCAGCACGACAGGCGAGAGGATATTAAACGTCGCGACCAGGAGCGGGAGATGCGGGGCAAGATCAAGGAGAGGTAGACAGAAGCTACCACCATACCGAGAAGTAGCCGCAGCGCCGGCAGAGGGGGATCAGGTCCCTTCGTCCGGCGCTATGCTTTGCCCTCAGATCGGCCAGGGCCGGTCCCGACCAGATCGCGGCCAGGTCCTGGCGACCGGCGTCGCCCAGAGGCTGCTCGGCCTCGTAGTCAAGGCAACAGGCGGGTACGGTGCCGTCCCAGTAGATGTTGAGCTGGTCCCATAGATAGCGGCACGGCGGCCAGGCCGCTGACGCCTTCAGATGCGGGGTAAACTCACGAGGGCTCAGCTTCACCCGGCCGGCCCAGCTCTGGGCCTGGCGCACCGTCAGCCGGTCAACCCGGTCCCGGAAGCGGCGGATGACCTTCCGGACTTCGTCCGGACCCTGGTCCACCAGGACCAGCTGCAGCACCACCGCGGGCCTGGGCCGCATCTCCAGAAGGCGCTCCACGTTCTCCATCACCTGCCCGAAGTCTAGGCCGGGCCTCAATCGGGAGAAGGTCTGGGGCGAGGCGGCGTCGATGCTGAGGTGCACCCGAGCCAATCCGGCCCGAGTCAGCTCGTCGGCCCTTTGGCCGTCCAGCAGCGAGGCGTTGGTGACAATGGCGGTATTTTCGATGCCGGCCCGCCGGGCCATAGACACCCGGTCGGCCAGCTCGGGGTCGAGCAGGGGCTCACCGTAGCCGGAGAGGTAGAAGGACTCCAGATTCCACCCCTTTACCTGTTCCACTATTCTTTTGAAGAGATTCCATTCCATCCGGCCCTGCAGACGCCGCATAAGGCGATGGCCGCACATGACGCAGGCTGCGTTGCAGGCGTTGGTGGTCTCCACGGAGACCACCCGGGGATGGCCGGAGCGGGCTCTCTGCTCATTTGCTATGCGCCGACGGTACCATACCCGGTAGGGGCTGAATCCAGCTAGAGCATCGGAGGATAGCAAACGATAGGTCAGGCTCCTCAAGCGCCAGGAGTCGATCAATCTGCGCCGAAGCCGGGCCGACAATCCCTCAGCCATCAAAATCCTTCCAGAAGTGCCAATAGCTTCTTGGCCGATGACTCCCAGGTGAAGCGACTAGCGGTGAGGATGCCTTCCGCCGCCAACCTGGAGGCAAGGCGTCGGTCTGCGATCAAGCGTCCTATCAACCAGGCTAAGGCCAGGTGGTCCTTGGGCTCATAGGTGAGGCAGTTCACTCCATCGACAGCATACTCGGCGCAGCCGCCGTTACGGCTGGTGATGACCGCACAGCCGCAGGCCATGGCCTCCAGGGCCGGCAGGCCGAATCCCTCCCAAAGAGAGGTGGAGAGAAAGATGTCGGTCTGGCGCAGCAGCCGAGCCAGCTGGCCGTCGTCCTGGGGGCGCAGGATTCGGAAGCTGTGGGGGATGTCCCGATCCTCGAGGCGATCGTTGGTTATCAGATTCCAAGAGGCCAGAGACCTGACCTCAGGGGATAAGGAATGGTAGGCGGCCAAAAGGATCCCCAAACCCTTGAGGGCATGTCTTCGGGCCAGGGATGAGATGCACCATGGCGAGGTTGATGGCCGACGGCCGTCCGGGTTGAAAACCGCCGGATCGACGCCGGGATGGATGACGACTGGCTCGGCCGGTCGGCCCGGCCGCTCCTCGGTGAAAAGGCGGTGGGTGTAGGCGGAGTTGAAGATGAAGCCGATGCCGGGGTGCTTCAGGCTGCGGTCCATGAGCCTCCTGTAGATCCGATAAAGCAGCGGTAGATCCCTCAGGTGTCCTTGCTCGAAGATGGCGTATTCGTCGGTCTGAATGAAATTGAACAGCCGGAGATGTTTGATAAACGGCAGCAGGATGCCGGTTATCTGGCCGGTGGAGACGACGGCCGCGAACCGTTTTTTGTTTTCTATCAGCCACTTGAGTAGAAAGACGAGGTTGATTAGCACCGAGTACTTCGAATTCGAGCCAATGCCTACCGCCACCGGGCTGATTCCAGAGGATAGGCGATATTTTGGTCTGGCTGGGGACCGGGGGAAGGCGCAGGTCACCTGGTGGGCGCGGGCCAGCCTGGCGGCCAGCTCGAACATGACCCGGTTGCCGCCGCCCACTTTGTCCGATGGGGTGATGAAAAGAAGTTCCATCGACGAAGGCTCACTCAACCTTATGGAAGGTAAAGGTCGCCGGCGAATACTCGATTACCATGTCCTGACAGCCGGTGCGATCGAAATAAAAACGCAGAGGCCGTCGAGGGTTCCTCCAACTCCAGGCGTCCTGCAGGGAATGTTCACCCACGAAGGGTATCCCGTGATATCTATTGTCCAGGCCTTTGACCAATATCATCGATCCCGCCGGCAGGGCCGAGACCAATGATTCGAGCCCGGAGAGCGAGCTCTCCAGCTGGGCTGAGGCACCTTTCCACCGGTAAAGGCGTTCGGCCCGGGAAGCGGAATAGACGGAGAAAAGTGTCAAGGCCAGGGCCAATGCCAGCCGGGCCTTTCTGGAGGAAAGGAGCTGCAGCAGAAGCGCGACGGCCAAGCAGAAGCCGAGCGAGGGAAAATACAGGAAATGCTCCGAGGTGCTACCGAAAGGGAGATAGACGGCCAACGACAAGACGGTGAAGGCCAACGGGGCGGCCAACACTCGACCGCCTTCGGCTAGAATATACCAGGCGGCGGCGGCAAGAAGCGCGGAGGAAGCGACGGCCAAGGTCCAGTAAAAAGAGGGAAAAGCCAGGGGCGATGATAGCCACCGGCGGAGCAGCTCGTATCTTTCGAACCCGGCCACTCCGAACAGGGTCTTAACCGGCATAGCCATGCTGATGGCATAATGCACCAAGCGGCGCCCCATCTCCAAAGGATTCAGGCTTAGCCCGCCGGGGGAAGAGACCGTCATTCCCGCCGGCAGACTCAACGACCACCACAATCGCAGCGCCAGATAGACGGCTCCTGGGAGCAGCAGCACGGGGAAAAGGAGCGAGGATTTAAGGTCGGGCCGGCGCAGCGTCAACAGCAGCAAGAGGGGGAGATAACATAAGGCGCTTTCTCTCGAGGCCAAAGCAGTCGTGAACAGCAGAGTTGACAATGGGGCAGACAGGGAGAGGCGGATGGAAAGGAGCAGATAAAAACCGACCAGCAATAAAAAGGCGGATAGAGGCTCGTTTAAAGCCGATATCCAGAACAAAGGCTCAGCATGGCAGGGAAGCACGGCGAACAACAGGGAGGATGTCAGAGCCGCCAGAGGCGGGTAACATAAACGTCTAACCAAGAGATAGAGAAGAAGACAGTTCGACAGATGGAGCATTATGGCAAGAGCGCGAAAGGGCCAAAGCTGGCCGGGAAAAGCCAGCCCCAAAATACGGAAGATGGCCATGGGAACCGGGCGGAAATACCCGTAGGGCGAAGGGACCTTCAGGTATTCCGCCCAGCTCATGGAGGCGGTGTTGCGGACGAGGTTCATCCAGCTGAAATCGTCGCTCAACAGGCCGAGGGACAGGGACGGCAGGATAAAGCCTGTGGCCACTATAGCAATAATCAAGGCCGGGGCAGAGTGGTGCTTTATTGCCGATTTCAATTTTGTTGTCATTGATCTTCCACCAGTTCATCCAGCTGTCCGGCGAAACGGCGGGCGATCTGGAGCCGGTCGTATTTGACGACAGCGGCCCATCCAACGGCGCCAGCATGACGGCCAGAAAATTTGTCACGGCAGAGCTTAGCGATGGCCTCGGCCAGGGACAGATGGTCGTCGGGAGCGAAGACCTGGCCGCACCCGGTCTCCCGGATGAGGGCGGCCGCTGGGCCTTCCGGCGGCACCGAGGCCAGGATCGGCCTTCTGGCCCCCAGGTATTCATATATCTTCGAAGTGGAGACGGTGGGACCCTCGCGCTGGCCTACCACCATCCACAAAGCGTCGGCTTGGCGCAGCATCTCCACTATCCTTTTATGCGGCAGATAGCCCTGGTATTGAAGCCGGTCCGCCAGACCGTGCTGCAGGAAAGGGTCTAAGTCGGCCGGCTGGTGAACACCGGCCAGGGTGAAGAGTAGTTTCTTCTCCAGATCGGGATGTCCCTGCCGAAGGGAACTGAAGGCCCGGGCGAGGACATCCAGCCGCCGGTGCTCGGTGATGGTACCGGTATAGGCTATGATGAAATGTTCCTTGTCCGGCATGGTGCCGCTGCCCTCTGGAAAATCCTCGGGATCGTATCCCTGGGGCAGCAGACAAAACCGTCCGGAGTTTGCAGCACCGAAGCCCTGGAGTCCCTCCATGATGGGTCGGTTGATGCAGGTTGTTAGGTCGGAGTGCGACATCACCCATCGCTCCAGGGCGCGGTTCATCGTCCGGTGCCAGGAGGGAAGCCGTAGGTTCAGGGTATTGGGCTGAGACCAGGCGTCCCTGAAATCGCAGACCAGGGGCCGTCGCAGAAGCTTCTTCAGCAAAACACCGGCCAGGTGCGAGGAGTACGGCGGGGCGCTGGAGAAAATAGCGTCTATAGTATGGGACCTGGAGAGCTTCAGTCCGCAGGAGACGGCGAAGGGCACCCAGCCCAGCTTGTTGTCGGGGACGAAGAGCTGGTTGAGCCGGTCGATGGCCTTTCGGCGGCCCCTGATTTTGGCGGCATCGGTGCGGGGGGGCATCAGGAAGGTGGGGTCAAGCGAAGTGGTGCGGAAGATCAGGGAGGTGCCCAGCTCGGCCAGCAGTTCGGGGTCGTGGCGGTAGATGCCGCGCGGCCGAGGACAGACCACCAACGGTCTCCAGCCGAATTCCGGCAGGTACTTGGCCAGCTTCACCAGGCGCAGGACCCCGCCCGAGGGGGGGAAATAATAGGCCAGAAAGAGCAGGTTCCTCATCGGCCGAAGAAATGCTCCAGCTCGGCCACCATGCGGCCGGCGGCCCGCCCATCGCCGTAGAGGCGGGGATGCCTGGACGGCCTGGCCGCGCGGCCCAGGGCCGCAGCTATCCGCCGGGGGTCGGCCCCGGCCAGCCGGTTCCAGCCGGCGGCCACCGTCTCCACCCATTCGGTCTGATCGCGGACGGTGACGCAGGGCGTCCCCAGAATATAGGCCTCCTTCTGCACTCCGCCGGAATCGGTGACCACGGCCAAGGCCAGTGACTGGAGGGCCAGCGATTCTACATAGCCCAGCGGCGGCGCCAGGCGGACGTTGGCCGAGCGCCTTAGGCCGGACAGCAGGCCGAAAGACTTCAACCGGGACAGGGTGCGGGGATGGACGGGGAGCAGCACGGGATGGGCCGCCTCCGACAGGGCCTTGACGATGCCCGTCAGGCGTCCCCGGTCGTCGGTGTTCTCGGCCCGGTGGATGGTGGCCAGCAGGAAGCCCCGGGGCCTGAGCCCGTATGGGGACAGGATCTCCCTGCGACGGGCGGCCGGAGGTAGAAAGTGGCGCAACGAATCCACCATGATGTCGCCCACCAGCCGGGCGGTCTGCGATAGGCCCTCCCGCTTGAGGTTGTCCACCGCGGTCCTGGTCGAGCAAAAATTGATGTCGGCCAGGTGGTCGGCGGCCACCCGGTTGAGCTCCTCGGGCATGAGCCGGTTGAAGCTGCGCATGCCGGCCTCGATATGAGCCACCGGGATGTGAAGTTTGGCGGCCGCCAAGGCGCCGGCCAGGGTGGAGTTGGTATCGCCGAAGACCACCACGGCGTCGGGTCTAACCTTTAACATCACCGGCTCCAGCCTAGTGAGCATCAGCCCGGTCTGCCAGCCATGCCCTCCCGAGCCCACCTTCAGGTTGTAGTCGGGGCGCGGGATGCCCATCTGGTCGAAGAACTGCTGGGACATAGCCCGGTCGTAGTGCTGGCCGGTGTGGACCAGCACCTCGCGGTGCCTGAGGCGCAGGGCCCTGGAGAAGGGCGCCGCCTTGATGAACTGGGGCCTGGCCCCGACCACGGTCAGGATCTTCACGTCAAAGCTCCGACATTTTCACCTGATGACGGCCAGCTTGAGGGTGGCGGCCTTCCCCGTCAGGGGGCGTATCAGGCAGAGATACAGGCCCGAGGGAAGACCTCCGGGGATCGAGCCGGGATCGACCGTCAGGATGTGGGCCGGGGCGGCCGGACCAGACCACTGTGCCAGCCGGCGTCCGTCTAGGGTGTGGAGGCTGACGACCGAGCGGTCTGGTAGGTTGGAGAACATGAGAAGGCGGTCGCGCCCGGGGCGAAAGGGGTTGGGGGCGACGCTGGCCCGAAAGGCGGCCGGGGCGGCGGCCGCCGACTGGCGGTAGACCGAAAGGCCGCGGGAGGTGGCGATCAAGATGTCGTCCCCCGACTGGTCGCCCGAGCGGATGGCCACCTGTCTGACATCGTCGCTGAGCAGCCTAGAGCCGGAGGCCAGCGCGTCCTCCGCGGTGAAGCCGCTCCATTTCCCGTCCCAGGAAAGAAGGCTCAGGCCGCGGTCGGTGGCTATCCAGCGGTTTCCGGAGCGGTCCAGGGCCACCGAGCGGACATCGTTACCCAGAATGGGGCTATTGTCCGTCGTAAAGAAAGAGACTTCCTCCAGGCGCTGGCCGGCCGGGCCGTAGTGGCAGCGGTTGAGGCCCAACCTTGAGGCCAGCCACATCAGGCCCGAGGGTTCGATAGCGATGTCCCAGATCTGAATGGTGGAAAGTCCATCCTCTTGGCCGAAATAACGCCAGACGTTGCTGCCCATGTCATAGCGGGCGAAGCGAAAATCGAATGTGCCCATCCACAGGTTCCCCCAACCATCCTTGGCTATCGAGGTTGGCTTGAGATACTGGACCGGCAGGGCGGGATCGCATATCCAGCGGACCGAATCTCTCGGGGAGAACTCCACTACATAGTTGGTGGCCACGTTGCCGTGCCCGGCCAGGTAACAAAAACCCTGCGGGTCGGCGAAGATGTCATAGATACCCAGGCGCGGGGGAAGCGGCGGGGAGCTGATGACGGCCAGGCTGTCGTCCGGGGAGATTCGCAGCACGTAAGTTTTACCGGACGCGTCCCAGTAGGAAAGTCCGTACCAGGCCCGTCCGGCTGGGTCCACGGCCAGAGAGGCGACCGGGATCCCTGAGGTGGGATTGACGTATTCCCTGATCTCTCCCTCAGACGTGATCCGGCTGGCGAAGCCGCCGCCGTGGGCCAGCCAGATGGAGCCGTCCGATCCGGCCGCCACATGGGTGACGTTGTTGCTGGGGATGCAGCTTTGGCGGAACGGGGTCCAGGCCGCGCCGTCCCAGCGGGCCAGTCCTTCGGCGGTGCCCGTCCAAACGGTGGAATCACTAGATAAAGCTAGAGTCTTACAGTCGAGACTGGGAAGGCCGGTCGACATATCGACGCGCCCCCCGGGGAACGTATACCTGAAGAAACCCACGCCGGTGCCGTAGTAAAAAGTATCGCGGAGCACAGCCAGGCAGGTGACGTTGGCGTTGAACGAAGGGGTCTCCCCCCCCAGCTTATACCAGGTCCCGTTAAGACGGCGGGAGATGCCGTCTTGGAAGCACAGGTAAACGGAGGTGTCGGCCACCAGGATGTGATTGACGTCGTTGAGTGTGCTGCCGACGTCGGTCCAGTTACGCCATTGGCCGGGCACGGCGTTCAGCACCGCGCTTATCGGGGCGGCGGTGACCCCGTTGTCGTGCCCGACCCAGAGCGTGTCGCGCCCGAAGGCCAGGGCGCGGACCTCGTCGCCGATGTCGTAGATCCTGTTGGAATATGTCCGCCAGGCGCTGCCGTCATAGAAGGACATCCCACCCGGCGAACCCAGGAACACGTAATCCCCGTGGCAGAGCACGGCGTTGATGGTGTCCGAGATAATGTTCTGGTCGCGGGAGGTTATTCGGGTGAAACGGGTGCGGGCCGAGTCCAGCACCGCCAGCCCGCAGCCGGCGGTACCGAAATGAAGGCGGCCACGTCCGTCCCGGGCGACGCAGGTGACATCGGTGGAGGGCAGGCCGTCGACGTTGGTGTACAAGCCGAGTAGGACGGTGTCCGACGCCGAGAACGAGAACACCCCGCCCTCGGTGGCCGCCCATAGGACCTGGCCCTCGGCCAGTATCTGTCGGGCAGGATTGATATTGGTGTAGCTCGTCCAGGCCTGTGCCGGACAGGTGGCCCGAAGGAACAGGCTTATGAATAACAGAGCGACAGATTTTTGCTTCATAACCATAGATATTACAGCATATCCTGGCCCAAAGTCAATCCCGCCGGCCGCGGCGTCTTGCAAAGGGATGGATGGTATGATAACATAATCGCCTGATGGAGCTGCTCGAGGGATTTGATGCGGTGGTGGTGGGGGCGGGGCCGGCCGGCTCCATGGCCGCCTCGGCCCTGGCCAAAGCCGGGCACTCGGTGTTAATGCTGGAGAAGCACCGGGAGGCGGGCATCCCTCTATGCTGCGCCGAGGCGGTCAGCCTAAAGAGCTTACAGCTATTCATGGAGCCGGATCCTTGCTGGGTGTCCTCGCACATCAACGGCGCCTCCCTGTGCTCCCCGGACGGCACCGAGGTCAGCGTGCCCTGGCCGGGCGTGGGGGTGGTTCTGGAACGCAAGCTCTTCGACCGTTTCCTGGCCCAGCGGGCCGCCCAAGCCGGGGCCCGGGTGATGGTCAACGCGGAGGCGGTCGGGCTGTCCATGGACGGCGGGAAGGCCACCGGGGTGGAGATAGAGGCCAAGGGGGAGAGAACAGCGGTCCCCTGCCGGCTGGTGATCGGCGCCGACGGCATCGAATCCCTGACCGGGGCTTGGGCCGGTATGGACACTAGGCTGAGATCCGGCCAGATGCACTCCTGCGCCCAGTACCTGATGGCCGGGGTGGATGGACCAGAGGACCGGGTGCGTTTCTGGGTGGGCAACCAGGTGGCGCCGGGGGGATATGCCTGGGTTTTTCCCAAGGGTCAGGGCCGGGCCAATGTTGGACTGGGAATTGAGGCCTCGAAGTCCGGCGGGGTTAGGCCGGCCGAGTATCTTGACCGCTTTGTTCGAAAATACCTGCCCGGGGCCAGAGCCATCGAGTCCATGTGCGGGGGCACGCCAGCCTTGGGGGGCGGGCATCCCATGGTCCGGGGCAACGTCATGCTGGCCGGAGATGCCGCCCGTCTCACCGATTCGCTCTCCGGCGCTGGGATAGCGGTGGCCATGGCCTCCGGAGATCTGGCCGGAAGGCTGGGGGCCGAATATCTGAAAAGCGGGGATGGGAGGATACTGCAGACATATCCCTCGAAATGGTGGGCCGGGCCGTGGAGGGACCTCAAGTTCCACCACCGGGTGAGGGACGTTTTCCTAAAACTTTCGGATACGGAGATGGATAGGATAGCTAGGCTTTTGGTGAAGATTTTGGAGGGCAAGGACCCGTCGCGCCTTAATCCCATCGACGTGGCTAAAACGGTGATAACCTCGGACCCTGGCATCCTGGCATTGGCCAGACACCTGTTATGAAGATGAAGAAGGGATTAATGCGGGTGATTTTACTGCTGGCGGCGCTCCCGGCCGTGGCCCTGGGCGCCTCCATCTCTGACGACTTTAGCCCCGCCCTGGATAGGGGGCTGGAGGTGCTCTACCAGGGAGACTACGAGGCAGCCGAGGCCTGCTTCGACTCGTTCATCGCCTGGCATCCTGAGAACCCGGCCGGATGGTTCTTCAAGGCGGGGCTCTACCAGGTGAAGATGACCGATCAAGAGTGCGACTCCTGGGCCGGCCAATACAGCCGGAGCCTGGACAGCGCCATGCTGTTATCGAACCGGGCAGTGGCTGCCAACGCCGGCGACGCCTGGGCACGCTTTGTGCGCGGCGGCACCCAAGGCTACATGGCGGCCCGCGACGCCCGATCCAAAAAGTACATCTCAGCCTTGAACAAGGGCCTGGCCGCGGCCTCCGACTTCAAGAAGGCAGCCGAGCTGGATCCGGGCCTTCACGACGCCTATCTGGGAATCGGCTCGTACAACTACTTCCGCACCCGGGCGGTCAGCATCCTAAAATGGCTGCCGTTCATCGGCGATAACCGGGCCAAGGGCATAAGTCAAATCGAGCTGGCCATAGCCAAGGGACGGTTCACCAACGTCATGGGGCGTAACGGGCTGGTCTGGATTCTGATTGACTACGAGAAGCACAACCGGGCCTTGGCGCTGGCCGAGGGGCTGGAGAAGGAGTTCCCCCAAAACCCCTTCTTTTTCTGGGCCAGGCCTGAGATCCACTGGCGGGCTAGACAGTGGACCAAGGCGGCCGAGGGCTACCGCAAGCTCCTCAGACTGATAGAATCCCGTCCGATATTCAGCAACTACAACCGGGTGATGGTCCGCTACCGCCTGGCCAGGTGTCTCTACGAGTCCGGCGAGTACCGGGAGGCGGCGGCCCTGGCCCAGGAGGCTCTGAACATCCCGTCGGACCAGGCCATGGTCAGCCGGCTGGTGATGGAGCGGAGGCATTGCCGCGAGATCATCCAGAAGAGCCGGGAGAAGCTGAAAAGATAGGTTGCCTATGCCTTCGCGCCGTTTCCGCGCATCGCTTATCCCTCCTGCCCTCCTGTCCCTATTGCTTGGCTGCGCCCCCGTCTACCTTTCCCCAAAACCTTCCGTCCCCGAACCCCTGGTCCGGGTGGCTCTCCGCCACGGTCTGGCGCAAGCCGTCATAGAATCCAAGGACACGGTTTGGGCCTCGGACGGGGTCCACGCCAGCCCGATAGGGCCGGGCAACAGCTGGACGGTCACCGCCCGCCAGGGCAGGCTGGAGGCGCGGACCAGCGCCGGCACGGTCATAAACGAGATCGGCCCGAAACTGGCCTTCAGCGGGCGGTCGGGGTTCTCCTGTAACCAGCAGCCGCTGGACTGGCCTCTCACCATAGCTACCGAGGGCGACAGCGCCCTGCTAGCGGTGCTGGAGCTCCCGCTGGAGGAGTATCTCTTGGGTGTCCTGTCCAGGGAGATGGGCAGCGCCGGGGAGGCGGAGCTGGAGGCCCTCAAGGCCCAGGCCGTAGCCGCCAGGGGCTACGCCTACACGAAAATAGGGTCGAAGCCCGGCGCCGCCTACGACCTGGAGTCCGACGTCTCCCACCAGGCCTTCGATCCCTCGGCCCCGGCCGGCCCGGCCATCAGAAAGGCGGTGGAGAAGACCAGGGGCCAGGTCATGTCCTGTCGGGGGAAGCCGTTCGCCCCCAACTACCACTCCACCTGCGGCGGCCGGACGGCCATGCCCTCCGAGGCCTGGGGCGCGCCGGACAGCCTGTATCCCTGGGCGAAGTCAGTCGAGGACGTTTATTGCCGTATCTCCCCGAAGTATTCCTGGAAACGGGCGGTTTCCCCCGGCGAGGTCACGAGATTCGCCCTGGGCATGGCGGACACCACCATCCCCGTCACGGACGTGAAGGTCCTGGAACGAGGGCCCTCGGGCCGGGTGCAGAGGCTTAAGATCTCCTCGCAGGCCGGGGACACCGTTCTCAGCCGCGACAGGATCCGCTTCCAGCTGGCCGCCAGCCCGCTGCCCAGCACCTGGTTCGATGTAGAATGCCGGCGGGACGATCGCGGGAATGTGACTGATGTCGAGTTTTCCGGCAGGGGCTACGGCCACGGGGCGGGCCTGTGCCAGTGGGGGGCCATCGGCATGGCCAGGGAGGGGAGGGGGTACAAGAAGATATTAAGGCATTTTTTCCGGAATGTTGAGTTGGTAAAACTGTATTGAAAAGACAAGCCGATCATCTAGATGCCGTGCCAGCCCTGACGGGCTGTTTTAAATTTGCACATTGTTAAAATTTTTTCTTGATAAATACAGGCAATAATGATAGTATAATTATCGTAAATAAAGGTGGTATATACATGCGTAAAATAGTATTGGTTATCGGCCTTGTCTTGACAATAGTAAATGTTAAGCTGGCGCAGGCAGGATGGGAAAAGAATGCACTTCCAAGCGCAAGCTCTAACTTCTCATCAATTACAATAGGCGAGGGAAGGAATGACGACACGACAAGACTATTTGCAGGCAGTGATAACGGTAAAATAATAGAATATACTTTTAAAAATGGAATCTGGGAACAAGCAGAAATTGCAAACGTTCTATATCCAATAACTGCAATAACCATAGGGAACGGAAGAAATGATGGAAATGAGGTGGACCCCATTGTCAAGACAGAAAATGGGGTGATAAATGTTACAGGTTA
>CAZFJC010000016.1:0-72607 GCA_964518765.1 uncultured bacterium | reverse complement strand
ACAGAAGTCTCGAAAATCGCCATTTTTTAGTCCGAAACCTTAGGGTATTACCAAAGATATTGAAGGCCGAGATCTCACCGAAAAAATCGGGGGGGCTTCATTGTGGAAGCCCCCTTATTCCATGGTGCTGGCCCAGGTGGAATATCTTTTTTTAGCCAGTTTGGGGAGGAGTCGCTGGAGCACGTGCGGCTGAAGATCCACGGTTCTGAGCTTTCCCAGTGGCTGCCAGAAGAAATGAAGCTTGGGCTCCTTGGAAACAACCCGATCCGATAGACTTCCGGCGCCGACCGAGAAAAGAAGGTTGATCTCGTGGGTAGCGTTTTTGCCCCGGCCGAAGGCGTGCTCGACGCATCCTAAAAATCTTCCAATAGGAAGGTCCCGGCCCAACTCTTCTTTCAGCTCGCGGCGAAGCGCCAGACGGGCCGGCTCGCCCCATTCGATGTGTCCTCCGGGCAGAAAAGTGTTGGAGGCGCCCTCTTTTCTTACTATCAGAACCCGTCCCCGCCGGAAGATGGCGGCACGGGCCAAAAGCTCTATTCCCTCACTTCTTTTGGCCATGTCCCTTGCCGGCCATATTGGAGGAAACACCGAGACAGACGGTGCACTGCAGGCAGCGGATGCAATCCGGCGAGGATGCATCCCGGCGGATGTCGATGCCCACCGGGCACAGCTTCCGGCAGTCCCCCTTGCCGTCTAGGGATTTGTCGTACGAGATCTGAAGGAGCGATATCCTGTTGAAAAGTCCGAAGACCGCCCCCAACGGGCAGAAGGCCTGGCAAAATGGTCTCTTGAGCTTGAGGGAAGCTGTCATGAAAAGCGCCAGAATGGCCAGTTTGACGGCGAACAGCCAGCCCACCATTCCCCAGAACTGGGAGTATTGCCCCAAAAGCTTGGCCTTGAAGAAAGCCTGCCCGACGATGGGCAGGCCGGCCTCAAGGGTGCCGGCCGGGCATAGCTTGCAGAACCACGGCTCGTGCAGGAAGAGGGGCAGGGCCAAGACCAGCAACGCCAGGGACAGGTAGCTCCCGTAGGAAGCCCAACCGGGAAGGGAGGCCTTGGCTTTGCCCAGCCTGGCCAGCAGGTCCTGCAACAGCCCGAACGGGCAAAGATAGCCGCAGGCCCAGCGGCCGACGACCAGCCCGACGATCGATATTATTCCCAAAAGGAGGAAGGGAAAAAGTCCGATAATCACGAAATGCTGAAGGGTGCCCATCGGGCAGGCGAAAGAGGCCAGGGGGCAGGCGTAGCAGTTGAGGCTGGGGCAGGGCACGTATTTCATCACCGGCGCCAGGAAGAAGGAATTGGTCAGCACGGCGGCGGCGATCTGGACATAGAGCCTTCGGGTGCGTATGGTCAGGCGTTTGAGCATGAATTTTGTTGCCGATTGAGGTTTCGAACAAAAAAGATCGCAGCCCGGGATAGCCGCGAGCCAACAATGGCGCGTTTTCCTGGGGCGCCGGGGTGGCGGAAGAGGCAGGGCAAATGATAGCGCAAACGCCTGAAAAAGTCAACCGGCCGACGGATTGACAATTCGACAGGGCTAAGATATCATATCGGCATGAAAGAACAGCAGGTCAAGGGAACGGCCATCCTGCCGGTCGAAGTTTACGTCAGGACGCAATGGGGGCAGCAGGGCTGGAGCCGTTTGCTGGAGAGGGTCTCGCCAGAGTCCAGGAAGGTGCTCCGGGGACGGATCATCCAAGTGAGCTGGTATCCCCAGGCGGTCATCACCGAGCTCTATCAAGCGATGGCCGACCTTTTCGCCGGGGGCGACCTCAGCTACTGCCGTAAGGTGGGGCGTGAGGCCGCCGACTACGGGCTGACATTCATCCACCGGCTGATATTCAAATTCCAGTCCCCGTCCCTGCTGGTTAGCCGGGGGCCGGAGCTGTGGGCCTCTTACTATCAACCAAGCACTGTGGAGGTCTCTGAGGAGAGTCCGGGGAAAATTGTGGCGGTGGTCAAGGGGCTGGAGACCGGCCCGGCCCACCTCCACTCCATCGCCGGCTGGATGGAACGGGTGGCGGAGCTTATCGGCGGTCGGGAGGTCAAGGTAACAGTTGACGCCGCCGCCATGAGGTTCGAGATCTCCTACCGCTGATCTTCCGGCCAGTGCCTCTTTATAAATGAGGGGCCGCTGGAAGAACTCCTTACTTAACTATCACTACCCGGCCCAGGCCAAATAGAGAGGAGCTTCCGACAGGCGTGACGCGGATCAGATAGATACCGGAGGCCGCCCTGGACCGGCCGGCCTCCCCCACAGACCATTTAGCCCTGCCGCCAGAGCCGGTGCCTTTCCAAAGGGCTTTTCCGACGATGTTGTAAACTTCGACATCGCACTCCGCATCCCAGCCGTCCCAAAGCAGATTTCCCGAAACCAACCGGATGTTCTCAATGCCGGCCCTGGGCGGGGAAAGCTGGCCCGGCTGCCCGGCTACGCCAGAGGGCACGCTGTACTTGAGGCTGTCCCTGAGATTGCCGTAGGAATCGACCACCCGGGCCGCCACCGACTGGCCCTCCACGTCCCAAACCACGAAATGGTAGAAATTGCCGCCGTAGCCCGAGACCAACCCGCCGCCGGCGCCTCCGCAGATTATCTGCCTGGTGGTGGTATCGGTGGGGAGGTTACCGTAGCCCGAGGCAGCAAAATAATCCTTGTTCCACAGATGGATATGGCCGCAGATGTAGGCCTCGACGCCGCCGCCGGCCATCACCTGCCAGAAGGCGTCCCGGTCGGCCGGGTTCCACTGCAGCGAGGAGTGGCTGCCGCCGTCGCTGGGGGGCCAGGCCTCGACGTGGCCGACGACGAAGCGGTGTAGGGCGGTGGTGGTGTCCAGCGCCGCCGCCAGCCAGTCGCGCTGGGCTTGGTCGACCTTGAACCGGGCCGAGTAGCTGGAGGGGTAATAAAGGTTGGTGTTGACCACAAAAAAGATGGCATTCTGAAAGCGAAAGGAGTAGACGGTGCCCTGGTAGCCCGCCGGACCGTTCTGAGGCAGCTCCGGCCAGCTGGCCCGGAAGGGGCCGACCCCATCCCAGTCGTGGTCGTAGATGTTGGCGTCGTGGTTGCCGATGGCCAGGTAGACCGGGATGTCGGCGATGGGATCGATAATATATTTCCATTCCTGCCAGACGGCCATGGCTTCGGTTGAATCGGCAGCAGAATGGATGGCGTCGCCCCCGAATATCCAGAAATCCGGCCTGGGGCTCAGGGCGTCGATGCGGCTGACCACGTAGCCGAAGACCTCGGCCGAGGCCGGGTCCTTCACCAACGACACATGCGAGTCACAGGTGGTGACGAAGCGGAAAGCCCAGGCCGCCTCCGGCCAGGCCGACGCGAGGAGCAGCGCCCCGAGTGCGGCCTTGAAGGGCAACCGGCTGTTCTTGGCTGTCATATGCTAGTGACGCCAGGCGTTGTGGAAGGCGAACTTTTCCAACGGCAGGCGTTCCGGGCGCACTTTCTCGGCCTCTTGCTGCCAGGCCTCGGTCAGCTCCGGCTTGATGTCGGCGGCGTGCTTCCCGAAGATAACCAGGGCGATGACCGTCAGGTCCCCGGGGATGCCCAGGGCCTGCCTCACCTTTTCCGGATCGTAGCCGGCGATGGGGTGGGCCACCAGGCCGAGCTCGACGGCCCGCAGGATCAGATGGGCGGCGGCCATGCCGGCGTCGAATAGGGCGTACTCCCGGCCGTCCTTCATGGCGCAGTCCAAATCGCGTTTGGTGCAGACGGCCACTATCATAGAGGCCCGCCTCGCCCACTCGTTGCCCTTCTTAAGCGTCTCCCGCAGCCCATTCAGGGTCGACGCCTCGTAGGCGAAGACGAAGCGCCAGGGCTGCTTGTTGAAGCAGGAGGCCGCCAGGCCGGCGTGCCTGGCCAGGTCGTCGACCAATTCCGGGGTTATTTCGGTCGGATTCAGCGAACGGTATGCCCGCCTAGCTTCGATGGCGGTAGTGACATCCATTGCGGCGCCTCCATGTTATTAAGTGTACGGGCAATGATTGAATTCCGGTGATTGACGAGATCATCCCGCCGTTCATGGCTCCGCGGTCAGGATTGGCGGCGAGTACGCTTGACCGGAAGATGCAACGCCCCGAGAATCGGGGCGTTGCATCCCGGCGGCGGTTTCGGACCATGGCCTAGAGCCCGTCCCTCAGGTCCGGCAGTTTCTTGATGGGTTAGGCCCCGGTGAAGCCCTGAGGATACCAGGAGAGCGGATCCCGGCGCTCCTACAGATTGGAAAGCCGGGAACCCCTTCTCATTCCAGGCCGATGCAGGAATAGCAGACGGCCACGGCGTTCAGGTAGAGCGGCTTCAGCTCGCCCCGGGCCAGGCCCCGCGCCACGGCGGCCGCGGCCAGGACCAGCAGGGCGACGGCCAGGTTGCGCCTCAGCTTCATGCTACAGGGAGTTCAGGAAATCGTCGAACTTTCGGTCCTTGTACTGGCCGCTGGTCATGAAGCCCAGGACCTTGACGAAGATCTCGGGGGGGACGAAGCCGGGCACCGAGCCGATGACGGTGCCGTCCTTCTCCATGAAAAGGATGGTGGGGAATCCGCGTATCCGGAATGCCTTGGCCACGTCCATGCCACCGTATTTCTTGCCTTCGTGGGTGAAGGACGGGGCCTCCTCCGGGTTGTACTTCTCGAAGACGAAGCTTTCATCCATTATCTTCTTAACCGCCGGGTCGGGATAGGTCTTTTCATCCAGGACCTTGCACCACTTGCACCACTCGGTGTAGAAGTCCACCATCACGAACTTGTCCTCCTTCTGGGCCTGCTCGAAAGCGGCCTTGAAGGCTGACTGGCCCAGGTTGGCGGCGCCGGCCGGGGCCGGAGCCTTCTTGTTGCCGGCGCAGGAAAGGGCCGGGAAGACGGCGGTGACCAGCAGGACCAGGGGTATCAACCTTTTCATTTTACCTCCAGAGGGAACGCGGCGCGCCGCGTCCATTTTTTGTTTACTTGAGACCGGAGGCCAGCAGACCTCCGATGAAAGCCCACCAGCCGGTGGAGATCCAGGGGTTGCCGGCTATGGGGCAGGCGCCGCCGCGGCAGCCCACCAGCCGGTAATAGAGAAAACCCACGGCCGCTCCGGCCGCTGCGCCCAGGGCAATCTTAAGAAACGGGCTCATTCCCTTGACACCCGACTTTCGATGACCATCCTGGGGGCGTTCTTCAGCGTGGCCGAGACCGAGCAGTACTTCTCCTCGGACAGCTTGATAGCCTCATCCAGGTCGGCCTGGGGGATCTCTCCGGTGGCGGTATAGATGAATCTCATCTCGGTAAAGCGCTTTGGGTGCTCGTCCGCCCGAACCCCCTCCATCTCTACCTTGAATTTCCGAAGAGGGAGGCGCTTTTTTCTGAGGATGGAGACCACGTCCATGGCCATACAGCCGGCGGCGGCCACCAGCAGCAGCTGCATGGGGGCCAGCCCTGAGGACGGGGCGTCTTTTCTGGACTCGATAACGATGGCGTGCCCCTGGTCGTCCTCCGCCACGAATTGGAGGTCCTTCACCCAGTTTAGGACTAAAGCCATTGCTGCCTCAAGCTGTGATTCCGTCGACGGTTATCGCTTCCGCCTAACATGATACTATACAACCTGGCGCCGGTCAAGCGCCTTTGCAAGAATATCGCATTTTCACGCAATATCTTTCATCGGCTCAGAAGTTCTCGGCCAGGACCTCGTAGTAGGCCTGGGGGTGCTTGCAGGCCGGGCACTGCGTAGGGGCCTCGGGTCCCTCGTGGACGTAGCCGCAGTTTATGCAGTGCCACTTCACCGGCGCCTTCTTTTTGAAGACCTCTCCGCTGGCGATGTTCCCGATGAGCTTCCGGTAACGGCTCTCGTGGAACTTCTCCACCTTGGCGATCTGTTCGAAGCTCTGGGCCACCTCGGGGAAGCCCTCGTCCTGGGCGGCCTTGGCGAAGTCGGAGTAAAGGGTAGTCCACTCCATGTTCTCGCCGGCGGCCGCCTCCTCCAGGTTCTCCTTGGTGGTGCCGATCCTCCCGGCCGGGTAGGCGGCGGTTATCTCGACGTCGCCGCCCTCCAGGTGCTTGAAGAAGACCTTGGCGTGCTCCTTCTCGTTCTCCGCCGTCTCGGTGAATATGTTGGCGATCTGTTCGAAGCCCTCCTTGCGGGCGGCCGAGGCGAAGTAGGTGTAGCGATTGCGGGCCTGGGATTCGCCGGCGAAGGCCTTGAGGAGGTTCTTCTCGGTTTGGGTGCCCTTGAGGCTTTTCATTCTTTTACTTCCCATAAATGATTTGTCAGGAAACCGGGAAACCATGAACAATCTTGGATTCACGGTTTCCTTTTACAATGATTTGAAGCTCAACTTCGCGCCATCCACAGTCCGTGGAGGTTGCAGTACTCGCGGGCGGCCACCTTGTCCGCCCTGCAGGAGAACTCGGCCTGGGGCTTGTCCCCCGGCTTGAGGTAGACCCGATGCACCCGTTCTCCGGCGTGGAGGGCGATCCACTCGATGTAGTGCTTCTCCTCCATGGGATGGGCCACCGATCCCACCGACACCCGCCAGCCGCCCTCGATCTTTTCGATGACCGGGACATGCTTCTCCTTGGCGGCGTCCACCGTGTTCTCCGTCACCAGCTTCATGGGCTGGCCGCAGCACACCAGCTGGCCCTTGCCACCGTGCAGCACCTCGACGATGTTGCCGCACAGTTCGCACTTGTAGATCTGCTCCCGTTCCGCCATGGTTTTTTCTCCTTATTCGCTTATTTAACTTTCTAAGAGAGCTTGGTAATCGCCCTTAGGATGTTGGGCCAGGAATCAGGCCCAGGGTGGCAGAGGTTTTGGATATCATCCCGAGATGGCACCTCGCCAGAGTGGCTGAGGGATGACAGAGGTATGCCTAGAGATTTTCTATGTACTGCTGGGCGGCCACGGCCGCGGTGGCGGCGTCGCCCACCGCTCCGGAGATCTGCCGCACCAGCTTTTTGCGGACATCGCCGGCGGCGAAGATGCCGGGCACCGAGGCCATCATGTTGTCGTCGGTTATCACATAGCCCGTCTCGTCCAGCTTCACCAGGTCTTTGATAAAAGTGCTGTTGGGGCTGTAGCCCACGTAGATGAAGACTCCGGCGGCGGGTAGGATCTCCTCGGCCCCGGTCTCCTTGTCTCTAACGCGCAGCCCGGTCACCGATTCTCTCCCCTCGATGGCTGCCACCGTCCTATTCCAGGCAAAGGAGATCCGGTCGTTCCTGAAGGCCAACCTCTGTAGGGACTCGGCCGCCCGCAGGCTGGAGCGGCGGTGGACCACGGTCACCTTGGAGCACAGTCCGGCCAGATAGACGGCCTCCTGGACGGCCGAGTCGCCGCCGCCCACCACCGCCACCTCCTGATTCCGGAAGAAGGCTCCGTCGCAGACCGCGCAGTAGGAAACGCCCTTGCCCAAAAGCTCCCGCTCTCCGGGCACACCCAGCTGTTTGGGATAGGCCCCGGTGGCCACGATGACCGCCTTGGCCCGAATGCTCTTGCCCGATGTCAGGGAGACGGTGAAGGACTTCGACTCCGGGACGAGCGAAATGGCCTGGTCGGAGACGATCTCGGCCCCGAAGCGGGAGGCCTGGGCTCGCATCCGGTCCGCCAGCTCGAAGCCGGAGATGCCTTCGGGGAATCCCGGGTAGTTATCTATGCGTTCGGTGTTGGCCACCAGGCCGCCGGGGGCCAGCTTCTCGATGACGGCCGCCCGCAGTCCGCCGCGTCCGGCGTAGAGTCCGGCAGTCAGCCCGGCCGGGCCGCCGCCGATGATCGCTATGTCGTATGAGTCGGAAGCCATCAGGCCGGGACGTTTTTGTTTTTCATGGAAAATACGTTGCAGCTCATGACGCATTGTCCGCAGCCGGTGCACTTGGTTTGGTCCACCGCCGGGACCTGGCCCGGCTGCTGGCTGATGGCGCCGGCCGGGCAAACCCGGATGGTGGGGCAGCGGTGATTCTTGGGGCAGAGGTCGGAGTTGACGTGGATCATATTATCTTATCAGGGGCCCTGGAAGGCATGGACAATTATGGGAAACGGTAAAAGTTTTTCCGTTTTCCTGAATACTACTGGAAGGAGTCACCTCCCCGCCTCCTGCAGGTGGTGCATGAAGACGTGTTCGGGCACGGCTCCGTCGATCGCATGAAGATCGTTAAACACTGTTTTCGGCACCCCCATCACCCCGTATCTTTGCGCCAGGTGGGGGAACTCGGTGGATTCCACCATGTGGGCCGCCACCAGATCGCTCTCCACCGCCGCCTGGTGGGCCAGCCGCACCATGGACTGGCAGTAGGGGCAGGTGGGGGTGACGAACACCTGAATCTTCACTGGCTTCGATACGGCCCTGAGGATGTCCTTCGATTCCTGGGAGAGCCCGGTCTCCCCGCGGGAGACGTCTATTATCGAGGCCACCAGCGAGGCGAACTCGTAGCCGGCCGGTATGCCGAAAAAACGGATGCCATGATCCTTCTGCCCGAGAACCGCCACCGCCGGGATCTTGTCTATCCCATAGGTCTCGGCCTGCGGCTTGTCGTTGACGAAATTCCAGGTCTCCAGGGTTATCTTGTCCGAAAGCGGCGACAGCTCCTTCAGGATCATCTCGGTGGGGCCGCAGTACAGGCAGTCCAGGTTCTGGGTGAAGAAGGCCAGCTTCACCGGATTGACCAGCTTCTGACCGAAATCCTGCACCAGCTTTTGGCGGTCCTCGTCTCTAAGCAGGGCCATGGCGTTTCTGTCCTTCAATTCGATTATCGGCGTTAGTAGCGGAGTTTACCAGCATCGGCACATCTCTTGTAGGCTCACTGAAGAAGGCCCGGCCGGCCGCGGGCCGTCTCTCGCCGCAGTTGGAAATATCGGGGGTCTTTTGTACCGGCTCATCCCCCGCAGCTGCAGCTGCCTCCGGAACAGCAGGAGCCAGAGCCAGAGTCGAAACCTCCTCCGGACGAGCAGCACGATCCGATGACGGCGGCAAAGGAGGAAAGGGCTTTAGCCGCCGCGCCTCCGCATTTAGGGCAGACGGCCGTGCCGCGGTCCTCCATTCTCTTCAGCTCCTCGAACCTATGTCCGCAGTTCTGGCAATGGTATTCGTAGATGGGCATGTTCAATTCACCTCACTTCTTTTTTGCGGTATCGATGCCCAGTAGCGTGTAGAGCAGGCAGAAACCGGTGGCGGCCGTGATCAGGGAGATGGCGCCGATGACCATTAGGATTATCTTCAGGGCTCCGGCAACAGTCAAGGACAGGGCAATCAGGGCCAGGCCGATTATGGCCCGAACAATCCTATCCAAGGGTCCCTCGTTCTTTTTCATGGGCTCCTCTCATTCCTTCGGTCAACGGGTTATGGCCGTATCCAGGCGTTGGGCGATGGCCGCCTTGGGCATGGCGCCGACGATGGAGTCCACCGCCCGGCCGCCCTTGAATACTATCATGTTGGGGATGCTGCGGATGTTGAACTGGGAGGCCTTGAGCGGGTTGGCATCCACGTCCAGCTTGGCGAACTTGACCCGGTCCGCGTAGTCGTCTGCCAGCTCCTCGATGATGGGGGCCACCATGCGGCAGGGGCCGCACCAGGCCGCCCAGAAGTCCACCAGCACCGGAAGTTCGGATTTAAGCACCTCGGCATCGAAATTGGCGTCGGTCACGGTGACAACTGGCATGTTGCTCTCCTTTTGTCAAAGATTTACGCTATTTTGTTTTATTTAAAGAGCTTGAAAGTTTTATCACACCTCTGCCGCCCCCTTTTTTCATCTCCTCCAGGCGGATGGTCTTGAAAAGCCTCTGGGAGACGCCGGCCGGGACCTTCTCATCGCCCAGGTTTCGGTAGAGGACCACCGTCTTTTTCATGGTGTCCACGTACAACCTGCACTCTGGGCATTCCTTGAGGTGCTCCTCGATGCGACGGCAGAGGCGGGCCTTGGCTTCCCGGTCCAGGTAATCGGAAAATACTCCCAGCATTTGCATGCAGTGGCCGGATTTGGGCCTTCGGGGCGGAGTTTTTTTCTTCGATGGGATGGCCATTTTCAGAAATCTTCTTATAGATGGGGCTTATCTTAAGCCTTCTTTATGTAGGGCAGGAGCTTGATGCGCAAGCTGTCACGCCCGCGATGCAGCCTTGATTTGAAGGCGGCAAGGGTGATCCCCATTATCCTGGAGGCCTCGGCATTGGGAAGTCCCTCGATGTCGTGGAGCACCACCGCCACCCTTTCCTTGTCCCCAAGTTCCTGAAGGAAGCGGTTGAGCAGAGCTCGGGCCTCGGAATCCACGAGCCTTTCCAGAGTGAAGGCCGTGGGATCGTGCCTCTCCAGGGCCTGCTCCAAATCCACCTGATATTTCTCCCGGCGGCTTTTCCGTCTTCGCAGGTGAATCAGGCTGAAGTTGAGGGCCATCCGGTGGAGGTAGGTGGATAGCCGGGAGCTGCCGCGGAAGGATTTTAGGTGGCGATAAAAAGCCAAAAAAGTCTCTTGGAGCACGTCCTCGGCATCCTCGATGCTCCCCAACATCCTATAGGCCAGGCTGTAGACCTTTCGCTCGTGAATTTTGACCAGCTCCTCGAAGGCCCGGCGGTCTCCCCTGCGGGCGGCCTGGATCAAAAGAGCTTCTTTTTCGCCAAGGTAAATCACTTATTTAGATGCTATCCCTGCCGAAAGGATTCATCCTTTGTCCTTTTCTCTGGTGTCGATAATATGCTTAATGTTAATGGATAATGTGTTGAAAGTCAAGATATCGGATTAGGGCCGTTTTCCAGATTAACCGCTATAAAATAACATGGTATACACCGTTGTCAATTATCCTCAATTTGCTCCAACAGGCGCAAATACCTTAAATTGACCTTGACAAATCGTCTTTAAAAAGTTATATTTATAATGACTTAGAGTGCCATAGTCACCCGGAGGGGAATTGATTGAAATATAAGGATATCGAGTGATAGATAACAAAGCCCCCCAAAAGCTGTATCCCAAGCTGCGTCAACGGCTTAAGGAATTACTGACCAGAGCTAATTATCAGAAGCAGCTGGCCGACGAGAACTTCGACAAGTACCTCCGGGCCATGGCCGAGCTGGACAACTACCGCAAGCGGGTGGCCAAGGAGTACCAGGAAAGGGAGGCCGAGGCCAACCGTAACCTGATAGCCAAGCTGCTTCCGGTGCTGGACAACTTCGATCGGGCCCTGGAGGCGGCCAAGAACCACGGGGAGAAATCCGAGGCCTTCGAGTCGTTCTACCAGGGGATCAAGCTGATCGATCAGCAGATACACGATCTGCTGGAGCAGGAGGGCCTCAAGGAGTTCAACAGCAAGGGTGAGGAGTTCGACCCCAACCGGCACGACGCCATGCTGGTCATCGAGACCGACGAGCATGAGCCGGGCACGGTGCTGGACGAGATCGAGAGGGGCTTCGCCTACCGGGGCAAGGTGCTGCGTCACGCCCGGGTGACGGTCTCCAAGCGTCGGACTCCTCCGCAGGAGCAGCCGTCCGCGGCCGGGGAGGATATGGCTGTCGAGACGCAGGAGCCGGATGTTGGTGAGGAGGGCGGCTCTTGAAAAAGGATGGCCCGATGATTATATTGGATACAGAAAACCGATCAAGAATACAAAATAGGAGAAACGATATAAGATGGGCAAGGTAATCGGAATCGACCTGGGCACCACCAACTCCTGCGTGGCGGTGATGGAGGGCGGCAACGCCACCGTCATCCCCAACCAGGAGGGCCTGCGGACCACCCCTTCGGTGGTGGGCTTCCTCAAGAGCGGCGAGGAGGTGGTGGGGCAGGTGGCCAAGCGACAGGCCATCACCAACCCGGAGAACACGGTCTACTCCATCAAACGCTTCATGGGGAGGCGGTTCGGCGAGGTGGAGGGAGAGAGAAAGCTGGTGCCATATCAGGTTATCGAGGGCCCGCACGGCGATGCCCGGGTGAAGGTGGGCGATAAAACCTATTCCCCGCCCGAGATCTCGGCCAAGGTATTGCGTTATCTCAAAGAGGCGGCCGAGGCCTATCTGGGCGAGAAGATCACCCAGGCGGTGATCACCGTTCCCGCCTACTTCAACGACTCCCAGCGCCAGGCCACCAAGGACGCCGGGCAGATCGCCGGCCTGGAGGTGCTGCGCATCATCAACGAGCCGACGGCCGCCAGCCTGGCCTACGGCCTGGAAAAGAGCAAGGCCCATAAGATCGCGGTCTACGACCTGGGCGGCGGCACCTTCGACATCTCCATCCTGGAGCTGGGCGAGGGGGTGTTCGAGGTACGCTCCACCAACGGCGACACCCACCTGGGCGGCGACGACTTCGACCAGAAGATCATCGACTGGATGGTGGACGAGTTCAAGAAGTCGCAGGGCATAGACCTCAAGAACGACAAGATGGCCATGCAGCGTCTGAAGGAGGCGGCCGAGAAGGCCAAGTGCGAGCTTTCGGCCACCATGCAGACCAACATCAACCTGCCCTTCATCACCGCCGACGCCTCCGGGGCCAAGCACCTGGATCTGACCCTGACCCGGGCCAAGCTGGAGCAGCTGGTGGACGAACTGGTGACCCGGACCATCGGCCCCTGCCGCCGGGCCCTGGACGACGCCGGCCTGAAGACTTCGGACATCGACGAGGTGGTGCTGGTGGGCGGCATGACCCGGATGCCCAAGGTCCAGGAGACGGTCAAGCAGCTGTTCGGCCGCGAGCCCAACCGCAGCGTCAACCCGGACGAGGTGGTGGCCATCGGGGCCGCCATCCAGGCCGGGGTGCTGGTGGGCGAGGTCAAGGATGTGCTGCTGCTGGATGTCACCCCTCTCAGCTTGGGCATCGAGACCCTGGGCCAGGTGATGACTCGGCTCATCGAGCGCAACACCACCATCCCCACCCGCAAGAGCCAGGTCTTCTCCACCGCCACCGACAACCAGCCGGCGGTCTCCATCCACGTGCTCCAGGGCGAGCGGGAGATGGCCGCCGACAACCGCACCCTGGCCCGGTTCGACCTGGTGGGCATCCCGCCGGCGCCGCGGGGCATCCCCCAGATCGAGGTCACCTTCGACATCGACGCCAACGGCATCCTCCACGTCTCGGCCAAGGATCTGGGCACCGGCAAGGCCCAGAGCATCAAGATTACCGCCTCCTCGGGCCTGACCAAGGAGGAAGTGGAACGGATGCAGAAGGACGCCGAGGCCCACGCCGACGAGGACCGGCAGAAGCGGGAGCTGATCGAGGCCCGCAACCGGGCCGACGCCATGATCTACGAGACCGAGAAGACCATGCGGGAGTATGGCGGGCAGATCGAGGCCGGGGATCGGGGCAAGATCGAGGGGGCCATCAACCGTCTGCGCAACGAGCTCAAAAACGAGAACCTCCAGTCCATCAAGGCGGCTACCGAGGAGCTGGCGGCCGCCGCCCGGAAGATCGGCGAGGCGGTCTATGCCAAGGCGGCCCAGCAACAGGCAGCCGGCGGCGCCACCGGGGGCGACCAGGCCCAGCCCGGGCCGGAAGCAGGAGCCGGCGAGCCGCCAAAGCAGGAAGGGGCCGAGGACGCGGACTTCAAGGTGGTGGACGAGGGCAAATAGAACCTTTCTTGCCACGAATCCACACGGATAAAAACAAGGGATAGTAGATAACCGAGTCATGGGTCGTCCGGAACGGGACGGCCCATGATATTCACGACGGCGGGGAGGAGGCTTTGAAAAAAGCTGGCGTCTTCTCCCCTTGTTGTGTTGTAATCATCTATATTTATATAGCAAGGAGGCCATTATGGAGGACCCCCTGGCCGCCAT
Organism: uncultured bacterium; assembly: GCA_964518765.1. GTDB lineage: Bacteria > Edwardsbacteria > AC1 > AC1 > EtOH8 > CAZPNX01. The sequence goes on along the minus strand of CAZFJC010000016.1, from coordinate 58,875 downwards.
ACAGAAGATGGACCCAAAGCTTATGGAGCACCTCAAGCTGACCGACGAACTGGTCTATGCCGACGGCGCCCTGCCCCGAAAGATCAAGCTTCTGATGGCCCTGTCGTTTGATGCCGCCCACGGGGCGGCCAACGGGGTCCGCGCTTTGGCCGCCCAGGCCAGGGCCGCCGGGGCCACCGACCAGGAGATAGCCGAGGCGGTTCGGGTGGCCTACCATCTGGCTGGCGTGGGCTCGATCTATGTGGCCTCGCAGGGATTGAAAGAAGCGAGATAGCCGGTAAATATCGAGCGATCCTGCAAAATATTCTAAATTCGTTCTTGCCATGCCTTCCACCAAGCGCGATTACTACGAGATCCTAGGCGTCCCCAGGAGCGCCGACGAATCCCAGATCAAGCAGGCCTACCGCTCCCTGGCCAAAAAGTTCCATCCGGATATGAACCGGGACAACCCGGCCATGGCCGAGGAGAAGTTCAAGGAGATCTCCGAGGCCTACGAGGTCCTGATGGACAAGGAGAAGCGGTCCCGCTACGACCAGTTCGGCCATGCCGGGGTCGATCCCTCCTTCGGGGCCGGCGGCTTCGACTTCCGCCGCGACTTCACCCACGCCGAGGATATCCAGGACATTTTCGGCTCCTTCTTCGGCGGCGGGGGAGGCTCGATCTTCGATATGTTCTTCGGCGGGCCGGGCGGCCTGGGACGGGGCCAGGGGCGGGGGCAGAGCAACCGCGGCGGAGACCTGCAGATAAAACTACCGCTGACTTTGGAGGAGCTGGCCTCCGGGGTGGAGAAGACCATCCAACTCAAACGTTACGAGGTCTGCCCCGAATGCCACGGCTCCGGGGCCAAGTCGGGCGCCGACATCCGTGACTGCCCCACCTGCCGGGGCTCGGGCGAGGTGCGCCAGGTGCAGCGCTCCCTGTTCGGTCAGTTCATCAATGTCGGCGTTTGTCCAGAGTGCCAGGGCGCGGGCAAGATAGTGGCCAACCCCTGCAAGGCCTGCGGCGGGCAGGGCCGGGTGAAGAAGGAGGCCACGGTCAGGGTGCGGGTGCCGGCCGGCGCCGCCAAGGGCAACTACATTCCGCTGCGGGGCCAGGGCAACGCCGGGCCGCGCGGGGGGCCAGCCGGCGACTTGCTGGTCCACATCGAGGAGATAGTACATCCCCTGTTCTCGCGCCACGGTGACGACCTGCTACTGACCCTGCCCATCAGCTTCTCCATCGCCGCCCTGGGCGGCAAGGTCCAGGTACCGTTGCTGGGAGGCATGGCCGAGCTTACCATCCCGGCCGGTACGCCATCGGGCAAGATCTTTCGCCTGCGGGGCAAGGGCCTGCCGCACATCAACTCGTCCGGCAGCGGCGACCAGCTGGTCCGGGTCGAAGTCTGGGTGCCCTCGAAGCTCAACTCCGAAGAGAAAAAGCTGCTCAAACAACTCGGCGACCTGCAGCAGGGCAAGGTGCCCAGGGCGTACAGGTGGAACCCGGAGGAGGGTGAATAAACTGACAGGCTAAAGGTGGCACAAGGTTCACCAGCCATATAGAGGAACCTTTTTGGTTCTCCCCAAGCGGCACCTGGTTAAAATAAGATCTGATGTCTGAACACTTCTACGTCAAACCCCCCGACGTCTCCGAGCGCCAGCTGACGGTCTCCGGCGAGGAGGCCAGGCACATCGCCACCGTCCTGCGGCACAAGCGCGGCGACCGGCTGGTGTTCGTGGACGGACTGGGGAGCGAATACCAGTGTACCCTCGAGGCCGTCTCCGCCTATTCGGTGACCGCCAGGATCATCAACCGGGTCCGCAAGAGCCGGGAGCCCATCCGCCAGGCGATCCTGGCCCAGGCTGTGCCCAAGGGGACGCGAATGGACCTGGTGATAGAGAAGGGCACCGAGCTGGGTATTTACGCCTTCATTCCGCTGATCTCCGAAACATCCGTGGTCAGGCCGGAGCATGACCTCCCCGTCCCCGGCGAGGCGGCCGAGGGCCGGCAGGCGCGCTGGCAAAGGTTAGCGGTGGCAGCCATGAAGCAGTCGCTGCGATCAGTTCTTCCCAAGATACACGAACCGACCGTGCTGTCAATTCTCTGGGAACAGTGCGAGGCCTATGACCTGGTTCTGATGGCCGACGAGTCCGAGAAGCGGACCTCGGTCTCTCAGGTCTTTCAGGAGCTACCGGATAATAAGGAAGTGCGAAAGGTGCTGTGCATCGTGGGTCCGGAGGGGGGCTTCACCGAGGAGGAGCGTAAGAAGGCGGCCGAGAAGCATGTCCGCACAGTGACCTTGGGGCCGCGGCGCCTGAGGGCCGAGACCGCCGGACTGGCGCTGGCCGCCCTGGTCCTGGCCCAGCTGGGCGAGCTGGGGTGATGCAATCCACCACCCCTTGGTTTCCTCCTTGCTGAGGAGGGGATGAAAGGAGTGGTCGGGAAACGGATGGCGAATGAGTACGAAGGGGATGCCGAGATGACAAAAATGAATTTAGTGGCCTTGGTTATTTCAATCTTTGTTTCGAGCGTCGCCCTGGCCGGGCCTAGGGAGCAGAGGTTCCCCCCGGCCGGAATGGACGGCTGCAGCGCCAAGTTCGACACCGTCCACAGCTACGACGTACGCCATTACCACCTAAGGCTGCGGCCATTCATGTACTGCGACTCGCTCTACGGCCGCCAGACCATAAGCTGCCTCTCCCGGACGGCCGGGCTGGATACGGTCAGGCTGCACTGCGTCCGGCTGGAGGTGGACTCGGTCAAGCTGGACGGCGTTACCGCCGGATTCCGCAGGCCTTCCGACAGCCTGCTGGTGGGGGTGGGTTCCCTGGGCAACGGCCAGCCGTTCGTGCTCGACATCTTCTACCGGGGCGGAAATTTCTCGGCCAACGGCAGCGACAGCCGGGGCTATTACTGGTTTGCCAGGTCTTCTCAGACGCTTAAGACCCTAAGCTATACTTGCAGCGCTCCCCAGGACGCCCGCAAGTGGATGCCCTGCTACGACGAGCCTTGGGACAAGGCCGACTCCGGCTGCATCTTCGAGATCACCGTCCCTGATTCCTTCGTCACCGCGGCCAACGGGCTGCTGATGGATACCATACGTTCGGGCAACGATCTTACCTGGATCTGGAACGAGGGATTTTCCATCGCCACCTACCTGATGGCCTTTCACGTATCACAATACTCGTGCTGGAGCGACACCGCCCGGACCGCTTCCGGCGACACCGTGCCCCTGATCTATTTTGTCTGGCCTCAAGACTCGGCCCTGTCCCGCTCGGTTTTCGCCACCGTCCCGGGCATGGTGGATTGCTATACCGCGCGCTTCGGGCGCTATCCTTTCGGCAAGTATGCCATGGCCGCGGTCGACCCCTTCGTCTACGGCGGCATGGAGAACCAGGACATGACCACCATCATCCGCAGCTGGATACCGACCAACGACCAATACGGCATCGCCCACGAGCTGGCGCATTCGTGGTTCGGGGACAAGGTCACCTGCGGCACCTGGGCCGACATCTGGCTGAACGAGGGCTTCGCCAGCTACTGCGAGGCGATCTACGACGAATACGCCACCGGACGGCTGCCAGGGGTCTACATGATCCAGAACTTCTCGGCCGCGCTCTCCGGCAACGCCAACCTCTACCCCATCTACAACCCGCCCATGCCGCTGATCTACGATTTCTCCATGGAATACGCCAAGGGCGCCTGGGTGCTCCACATGCTCCGCTGGGTGATGGGCGAGGGCGCCTTCTGGCCGATGATCCGCGCCTACGCCGATTCCTTCGCCTACGGGACCGCGGTTACCGCCGACCTCCAGAGGATAGCGGAGCAGCACTACGGCTCGAGCCTGAGCTGGTTCTTCGACCAGTGGGTGTACCTGCGGGCCGGGCATCCCGTCTACCAAGCCATAGTTTATCAGAGAACGCGCCCCGACAGCGCTTCCGCCAGGATGACTATAAGGCAGGGCTCCACTACAGGAGATCTTTATCGGATGCCCCTGGCCCTGGCCTGCAGCACCGCGGCCGGACGGCGCGACACGGTGATCGAGATAGCCGACACCCTATCCGGACCATTTCTATTCTCCGAGTCTGGCACCATAACCTCGCTTCAGATCGATCCGGACAACTGGGTGCTTAAGGATCTATCCTATCCGGCCCCCAACCTGAATACCGTCGTCAAAGGGTTATACAAACTGACCCTTCACTGGAATCGTTTCGCAGCCGACCCCGACACCCCGGCCGGGTACAATATCTTCCGGGCCGAGGCCTATGCCGGTCCCTACCTCAGGATAAACCAGACGGTGCATCCGGACACAGTCTATACCGACAGCGGATTGGCAGCCGGCGTACCCTATTTCTATAGGGTATCGGCCGTCTGTCGGGCCGATACCTGCTTCGAGTCGCGTCTTTCCAACATCCGCGGCGGCATCCCCAACGGAGTGGCGGCGGGCGCAGTCCAAGAGCCCGAGGCAGCGGAGCTCAGTCTGCAGATATCTGGATCCAATCCCGCGCGGGAAACGGTCGGTCTGGATTTCTTCCTACCGTCGCCGGGCCGGGCCCGGCTGGCGGTGTACAACCTATCGGGGCAAATGGTCAGAGTCATAGTCGACGGGGAGCGGCAGGCGGGGCGGCACACGGCGGTTTGGAACGGCAGGGATAGCCGCGGGAGAAGGGCGGCCAGCGGCGTCTACCTGGTGAACCTGGAGTGGAACGGCCGGAGGGTGTCGGCTAGGGTGGAGCGAGTCAGATAGTGGGGATGAATCAATAACGGAGGCTAAGGCCTATGGGTTGGATCGACCTGGCGGTAATGATGCTGCTGGCGGTGTCCGTTTTCATAGGCTTCCGCAAGGGCCTGGTCCAGGAGATAGTGGGCATCGTCGCCCTGGTGGCGGCCTTCGCGGCCGCGGTCCTCTTCAGCCGTCCGGCGTCTCAACTTTTGAGGGGACTGGCCCCGGCCGTTCCGGAGCAAGTCGCCCCTACCATCGGATTCATCGTGATATTTTTGGCGGTCTTCCTGGCCATCACCGCCGCCGGCTGGCTGATGTCCAAGCTGATCAAGGCCACGCCTCTGGATCTGGCCGACAAGCTGGGGGGTATGGCGGTCGGTCTGCTGAAGGGAGCGCTGATAATTTCAGTCCTGCTCTTACTTTTGGCCATGGTGCCGCTTTCCAAGGATGTCTCGGCTCGGATGGACCGCTCGGCGGCCATCCGCTCCATGCGCAAGGTGGCCCCATGGGTTTACCAGCACACCAAGGGGCTGTGGCCCAAGGCCCAAAAGATGTACCAGGACTTTCAAAAACAGCCGGAGCCCAAAAAGGTGCAGCAGCTGGAGCCGATTTGAGATCCGGATCACCCTCGATGCAATCCATGAAAACATCAACTCCCTTTTCGCCTCTCTCAAACCACAGGGCAAAAAGTTACTCGCACATCAACAGGAGATGAAATAATGAATCGAAAAGCAGTCGCCCTAGCCCTGGCTGCCCTGTTGGCGGCCGGTCCGGCCCTGGGGCAGTCCCAGGCCAAGGGGCCGCTAGTCCAAATAGCCATCCTTTTAGACACCAGCAACAGCATGGACGGACTCATTGAACAGGCCAAGTCCCAACTGTGGCGCATCGTCAACGAGCTGTCGTTGGCCCGCAAGGGCGGCCAGGCCCCACGGCTGGAGGTGTCCCTCTACGAATACGGCAACTCCGGACTGGAGTCGGAGCATGGGTATGTCCGGCAGGTCTCGCCGCTGACCCGGGATCTGGACCTGATATCGGAGCAGTTGTTCGGCCTGACGACCAACGGCGGGCTGGAGTACTGCGGCTGGGTGATCCAGGCGGCGGCCGACCAGCTGTCGTGGTCGAGGGCTGACGGAGACCTGAAGCTGGTTTTCATCGCCGGCAATGAGGAGTTCACCCAGGGAAAGGTGGACTACAAACAGGCCTGCGCCCGGGCCAAGGGCAAGGGGATCGTGGTCAACACCATCTTCTGCGGCAGCCTGGAGGAGGGCGCCCGCACCGGCTGGCGGGACGGGGCGGAGCTGACCGGCGGCCGCTACAGCCATATCGACCAGGAGCAGAAGCCGCTGGCCGTGGAGGCCCCGCAGGACGAAGCCATCGCCGAGCTCAACCGGGAGCTGAACAACACTTTTTTAGCCTGGGGCGGCAGCGACCGCAAGGGCAAGGAGCGGCAGATGGAGCAGGACCGCAACGCCTCGGCCTACAGCAGCCAGATGATGACCGAGCGCACCATGGCCAAGACATCGGCCCAGTACACCGCCGAATGGGACTTGGTGGACGCGGTGCGCTCCGGCCGGGCAAACCTGGATAAGATACCTGACGCCCAGCTCCCCAAGGTTCTTCGCCAGAAGACGCCCAAGGCCAAGCGCGAGTACTTGGACCAGCTCTACAAAAAGCGGATCGAGATTGGGGATAAAATCCGCAAGCTCTACCTGGAGCGCCAGCAGTACGTGGCCACCAAGATCAAGGGACAGACCTCGGACAAGACCCTGGACTACGCTATCATCCAGGCGGTGAGGGAGCAGGCCAAGGCCAAGGGGTTCGACTTCGAGTGAGTAGCCAATAAAGCAAAATCGTAATTCCATCCCTCCCTCTCTGTCCAAAGAAACATAGACCGTCAATTCAATTGAACCAACACAGCTTTCAGATATTGGAGTTCGACCTGGTGCGCCGGGCATTGTCCACGCGCTGCGGGACGCCATACGCCAGAGAATCGGCCCTGGCCATGGTCCCCTCCGTGTCCGCCGATGAGGTGTCCGATGAGCAGGCGCTGACGGCCGAGGCTAAAAGGCTGCTGGAAGCCGGGGTCGCCTTCGAATTCTCCCAGCTGGCCGATCTGGGGCCGTCGCTGGACGCCCTGTCAGAGGGCGGGGCCATCCTGGAGCCGGCCGAGCTGCAGAACCTGGGAAGGCATCTGCGTCTGGCCCGCCTGCTGAGGACCGGACTGGAGCTGAGGCGCGGTGAATATCCGCTGCTGTGGGACATCGCCCAGGGCCTGGTCCAGGACCGCCGCCTGGAGGAGGACATCGAGCGCAGTTTCGAGCCCGAGGGGACGGTCTCCGACCGGGCCAGCTCGGAGCTTCACCGGATCCGCCGGGAGAAGGAGACGGCCAGGGAGCGAGTGCATCGCAAGCTGGAGGAGATCATGGCCGCCTCGGGGCAGCTCCTGCAGGAACAGCTGGTGACCATGCGTCAGGGGCGGTACGTGCTGCCGGTGAGGGCCGAGGCCAGGAGCCGCTTCAAGGGAATTATTCACGACACCTCGGCCTCGGGGGCCACCGCCTTCATGGAGCCTCTGGCCACGGTGGAGTTGAACAACCATCTGCGGCAGCTGGACATCGACGAGCAGCGCGAGGTGGAGCGCATCCTGAGGGCGTTCTCGGACAGGGTGCTGAAATCGCTCGATTCATTCAGACAGAACCTAGCTATCATCTCCCGCCTCGACCTGCTGTTGGCCCGGGGCCGGCTGGCCCTGGACTGGCGCTGCGTCCGCCCCATCATCGCGGAGGGCGGATATCTGAAGCTCGGGAAAGCCAGGCATCCGGCCATCGGGGAGCCGGTGCCCTTGGACCTGGAGCTGGGCGATGGCCGGACGGCTATGGTTATCACCGGCCCCAACACCGGGGGCAAGACGGTGGTGCTGAAGACGGTGGGTCTTTTTGCCCTGATGCACCAGAGCGGCCTGTTCGTCCCGGCCGAGGAGGGAACCGCCCTGCCGATATTCGACGGGATCTACGCTGACATCGGGGACGAGCAATCCATCGCCCAGTCGCTCTCCACCTTCTCCTCCCATATCAAGCACATCGCTCAGATAATTGAACAGGCGACATCGTGCTCACTAGTGCTGTTGGACGAAATCGGGGTGGGCACCGAGCCGGGCGAAGGGGCGGCCCTGGCCATGGAGATACTGGGGGAGCTGGCGGGGCGCGGCTGCCTGGTGCTGTCCACCACCCACTACGCCGCCCTCAAGGCCTTCGTCCAGGACCAGCCGGGCATGCTCAACGCCGCCATGCAGTTCGACCGGGAGCGGCTGGCGCCGACCTATCGGCTGGAGGCGGGGCTGCCCGGGGCCAGCTTCGGGCTGGAGATCGCCGCCAGGCTGGGCCTGCCAGATAAGCTGGTGGCCGGGGCCAGGGCCAGGCTGGACTCGGGGGCGGTCAGGCTCGAGGAGCTCATCGCCCATATCGAACGGGTGAAGATTGAGCTCGAAGAGTCCAACGCCCGGGCGACGGCTGAAGCCGCCAAAGCCAAGGAGCTGGCCGGGCAGTATCAGACCAGGCTCAAGCTTTGGAAACAGGAGGAAAGGGAGCTATATCAGCGGGCCCGGGCCGAGGCCGAAGAGGTATTGGCCAAGGCGCGCAGCGCCGCCGAGCAGGCGGTGGCCTTGGTGAGGGCCGAGCAGGGATCCAAGGAGAGTATCAAGCGCTCGAGGCAGATGCTGGCCGAGGCCGGCCGGACTGCCGGAGCGTTGGGCGGTGCCCAACCCGACGGGCTGGTGCCGGTCGACAACCAGAAAGTAAAGCTGGCTATCGGCCAGGAGGTTTACCTGCCGCTGACCAACGGCCGGGCCAAGGTGGCCTCGCTCCCCGACGCCTCGGGCCGACTCAGGGTCCAAGCGGGCTCAGTATTGATAACGGTGCGGTGCGATCAGGTCCAGACGCTTGTCAAACAAGCCGAGGCCGAGGCCCTGAAAAGCTCGGCCGGCTACGAGCCGGTGTCCAGCTTTCCGCCGGAGCTGCACCTTTTGGGCATGCGGGCCGACGAGGCCCTGGAAAGGCTGGACCGCTATCTGGACGAGGCCGTCTACCTGGGGGTGGAGCGGGTGCGCATCGTCCATGGCAAGGGCACCGGCGCCCTGCGGAGGGCGGTCAAGGAAGCACTATCCAAAGATAGCAGGGTGAAGTCGTTCCGTCTGGGCCAGTGGAACGAGGGCCAGGACGGGGTGACGGTGGCGGAGCTGAAGTAGCTGGCGAATGATTTATTCTGAAAGCACTGGAGAATGACCAAGCAGAGACATTTCTGGCTGCCCGGCTCGGCCCCGAGGTCAAATTCGACGCCACCGGCTAAGACGACGGCGTTTATGACATCGAGCTGTCCGGCCTGGAGGACCGGAAGGGGTACGACTCCCTTGACTGCCATCTGGTGGTCTATCCATACAGCCGGAGAATCAACTCCCACCACCTTCGACTTATGCCCTACGAGGAGTATGTGGCTGATATAATAGGCCGCCAGCGCTCCGTGTACATTAGGGTCGGAGAGCGCGGGAAATAAGCGTTCGGTGAAGCCCTGCGCTGGCCCTGGTGGTCGTCTTCGTCGAGTTCCGGCCGGTGGAGCTGCTGTCGGTGGAGGCCATCGTCTCGGTCTTCGGGGCCTACACGGTGGGCAAGGAGCTATGGGACGACATTGAGCGCGGCCTGCAGCACCTTAGCGGCCGCTGGCGTCTGCGCTATGTGGAGAACTACTATCCCTACCAGCTGGCCGGCCGCACCACCCTGGCCCGGTATTCGGAGATGGCCAAGGAGCAGCGCTATGGAAGGCGTTCCCTGCTTCCCGACAGGATCGGTTTCATCCAGCAGAGCAACTTCCAGACGGTGAGGCTGCGGTTCGAATCCGGGTCGCTGAGCTCCCTCGACGGCCGGTCGGCCCACATCGCCTCTCTATACGTGGACCGGGCGGCGGCCTCGGAGTTCAGGCGCGCCGGCCACCTGTTTGGGGCCAAGCTCTCTCTAAATCGGCGGTGCCTTTGGGCGGAGCGGAGCTTGGAGCTCTTCCAGTCTCTGGACCGGGGCAGGCCCGGCTGCCTGGACGACCGGGGATGCTGGCACGACGGGGCCGTTTTTTGGCGGCTTACCTGGCGGCTGGGCAAGGTGAAATTCTTCCAAAGCCACGGCCTATCTCCGGGAAGGCTGGTGGTCCAGGAAAGAGCAACCATCAAAGGTAGAAGCAACCGACATGTTTCAATATCTTCCTGTTGATTCCGCTGGCCTGCTGGCGTGGCCATGGCCTGAGATAGAGCCCTATTATCGCGATCTGGCCGAAAGGAAACTAACGCCGGACAACGTCGATCAATGGGCGGCCGACTGGTCGCGCATCTATTCGCTGGTGGACGAGGTCTACAGCCGTCTCTACGTGGCCACCACGGTGGATACTGCCGACCCGGAGTCCAAAAGGCTATTCGACGCTTACCTGGATAACGTTCAGCCCAGGTTCAAGCAGGCCGAGCAAGCCCTCAAGGAGAAACTCCTGAAGAGCGGCCTATGTCCCAGGGGATTCGAGCTTCAACTGAAGAAGATGCAGGTGGAGGCTTCGATCTACCGGACCGAGAACCTGCCGCTTCTGTCGCAGGAGCAGAAGCTCAAATCCAGATACAGCTCGATCACCGGCGCCCAGACGGTCCAGTGGCAGGGGCAGGAGAGGACGGTGGCCCAGCTCAAGCCGGTCTACCAGGATCCGGACCGTAATCTACGCCAACAGGCCTGGGAGCTGACGGCCCAGAGGCAGATGGCCGACCGTCAGACATTAAACGACCTGTGGCGCGAGTATTTCGATCTGCGGCGCAGGATCGCCGCCAATGCAGATCTCTCAAGCTTCTGCGACTATCGCTGGAGAACGCTGCATCGTTTCGATTACACCCCCGAGGACTGCCTGGCCTTCGGGCGGGCCATCGAGGAGGCAGTGGTGCCGGCTGCCGGAAGGATATACGAAAGGCGCCGTCGCAAGCTGGGCCTGGATTCCCTTAGGCCCTGGGACCTGAGCGTCGATCCAGACAACCGGCCGCCCCTGAAACCTTTTCAGAGCGTGCCGGACCTGACCTCCAGGACCTCCCAGATCTTCGGCCGGCTGGACGGGGAGCTGGCCAGCCAATTCGACCTGATGGCCAGGGAGGGCCTGCTGGACCTGGGAAACCGCAAGAATAAAAGGCCGGGAGGCTACTGCACCACCTTCGCTGCCGCCAAGCGACCGTTCATCTTCGCCAACGCGGTGGGCATCCATGATGACGTCCAGACCCTGCTGCACGAGAGCGGACACGCCTTCCACGCCTTCGCCGCCTTCCACCTGCCCTGCGTCCAGCAGACGGAGGCTCCTATGGAGTTCAACGAGGTAGCCTCGATGGCCATGGAGCTTCTGGCCTCGCCGCACCTTGGAGCCTTCTATGGGGAGGAGGACGCCAAACGGGCCCTGGCCGAGCATCTGGAGGGCCTGATCCTGTTTTGGCCTTACATGGCGGTGGTGGACGCTTTCCAACATTGGGCCTACGCCAATCCGGATGATGCCATGAACCCGTCAGCTTGCGACCTGGCCTGGGACAGTCTGTACCGCCGCTTCATGAGGGGCGTTGATCTGGCCGGGTTCGAGGAGGTGGTGAAAACCGGATGGCAGAGGAAGCTGCACATCTTCATCCATCCTTTCTATTATGTGGAATACGGGCTGGCCCAGCTGGGCGCTGTCCAGATATGGGCCAATTCGCTCAAGGATCCCGGCGGGGCCCTGCAGGCCTATAAGCAAGCCCTGGCTCTGGGAGGGACCAGGCCTTTGCCAGAGCTCTACAGGACCGCCGGGGCCGATTTCGCCTTCGATGCCGGGACCCTGGGACAGGCGGTGGGGATGATAGAACAGTGGCTGGAAAAAAACGGAGCCTGACGGTCGGTGGCGAGCGAGGATTGCGCTGAATATCCGATGAACATGAACGAACAGAACGACCACCAGGCCCGCGAGGAGATCGTCAAGAAACTGATGATCTTTCGCCAGATAGTGGCCCAGACCGAGGCCGACCAGCAGGAGCGGGCCCGGGCCGAGGAGGGGATGTGGCGCACCGGGCCCCTGAACCGGGCCCTGGTCGATAACTCGCCCATCGGCATAGCCGTGTGTAACCACGAGGGCAAGCAGCTGCTGTTCAACGGCGCCTGGCTGAAAATATGGGGCCTGACCGAGGACCGGGCCCGGGAGATGGAGCGCCGTTCCGAGGCCATGACCCTGCGGCAGCGCTATTCCTATCTGGGGCCGATGGCCGAACAGGTACAGAGGGTCTATGAGGAGGGGGGAGAGCTTTACCTGCCCGAGGTGTCGCTGGCCGGGCAGGCTCCGGGCGGCGCGTCCTGGGCTTCGTTTCATTTCTATCCCATCACCGACGGACAGGGCCGGGTGGAGCAGGTGGTGGCCCTGGTCCAGGACATCTCAGGGCGCAAGAGGGCGGAGGCCGAGCTGACCAACCTGCGCTTGCGGTTGGAGATGCTGGTACATTCCTCTCCGGCAGTGATCTTCAGCCGCCGTGCCGGGAAGGCCGGGGCGGTCACCTTCATCAGCGAGAACGTCAGGCAGGTGCTCGGCTTCCATGTGGGGCAATGGCTGTCGAATCCTAGTTTCTGGGAGGAGCACATCCACCCCGAGGACCTGAAGGCTCTGGCCCAGCCGCCCGGCCGGGCCCGCGAATACCGGTTCCTGCACAGCGACGGCATCTACCGCTGGCTGTATGAGGAGTCGAACCCGGTGGCCTACGACGAAAGGCAGGCCGAGGAGGTTGGGTATTTCATCGACATCACCTCGCGGAAATGGGCCGAGGACACCCTGCGGGAGAGCGAAGAGAGGTTCCGCACCCTGGTCCACAGCCTGCGGGATATCGTTTTCACCTGCCATTCCGACGGAACAGTCACCTCCCTCAACCCGGCCTTCGAGGCCCTGACCGGCCGACCCGGCGACAGCGTCGTCGGACGTCCGCTTGAGGCCATGGTCCATCCTGTCGACAGCCAGTCAATCGCCGACCCGCTGGCCGCCTGCCTCAGAGGCCAGGAGCCAGGCCCGTTCGAGGCCAGGGTGGCCGCGGCCGATGGACGGCTGCTGACCCTGGAATTCCAGGTGACACCTCATCTTAAAGACGGGGCGGCGGCCGGGCTAATAGGGGTGGCCCGGGACATCACCGCCCGCAAGCAGGCGGAGCAGAAGCTCCAGGCCAGCGAGGAACTCAGCCGGGCCATCATCGAGCATTCGCCGGTGGGCATCTCGGTGCGCAGCCGGACCGGACGGCTCCTGTCCTACAACCGGGCCTGGCAGGATATCTGGGCCATGAGCGACGAAGACATCGCCTACGACCTGGAGACCGAGAGGTCCGAGCTCAGATTCGACACCAAGGATAACTACCTGGGCGACTGGCTGCCCGAGGTGGAGCGGGTGTATCGCCATGGCGGCGCTCTGTTCATTCCGGAGGTGACGGTCTCCAAGCCGGCCTTCGGCGGAGAGAAGAGGCTGTCGCAGAACTTTTACGCCCTGCCGGGCCAGGACGGCGGGGTGGAGCGGGTGGTGATTACCACCCAGGACATCACCGAACGCTACCAGTCGCTCCAGGAGGTTACCATCCTGGCCAGGGCGGTCAAGAGCACCTCGGAGTGCATCTCCATCACCGACGACGCCAATCGTCTGCTGTTTGTCAACGACGCCTTTTGCGGAACCTACGGCTATACCCGCGAGGAGCTCATCGGCCGGCATATCGGATTACTATTGCCGCCGGAAAGGGCGGCCGCCTTCGAGGCCGAGGTCCTGGCCGGGACCATGGCCGGCGGCTGGCAGGGCGAGCTGGTGAACCGACGTAAGGACGGCACCGAATTTCCGATCCGCCTTTCGACATCGGTGGTTTATGATGAGCAGGGCAAGCCCCTAGCCTTGATCGGGGTGGCCCGGGACATCACCGGGGAGAAGCAGGCCGAGGCCCAGAGGGAAAAGGTGCGCCAGGCACTGCTGCAGTCGAGCAAGATGGAGGCCCTGGGGACCATGGCCGGCGGGGTGGCCCATGACTTCAACAACCTGCTGACCGTCATCCAGGGCAGCGCCGAGATGCTGCAGCTCAAGCTGGGAGGGGAAAGCCAGCTGACGGCCGACACCGAGCGCATCGTCAGGGCCACCTACAAGGCGGCCGGCCTTACCCGCCAGCTGCTACAGTTCTCGCGGCGGCAGCCTCTGGACCTAGCGGCCTGCAACGCCAACGTTGCGGCCCAGCGGGCGATCGAGGCCGCCCGCAAGAGAGTGCCGTCCGGTGCCATCATCGAGGTCCGTCTGGCAGAGGGCCTATGGACGGCCCGCGGCCAGATGGAGGGTCTGTCCCAGGTAATGGATTCGCTTCTAACCAACGCCCTGGAGGCGGCCGGCGGCCGGGGGCGGCTGGAGGTGTCCAGCGGCAATGTGGAGTTGGACGAACAGAAAGCCGGAAAGATGGCCGAGGCCAGGGCGGGTAAATATGTCAGGCTCAGCGTGGCCGACAACGGCCCGGGGATAGCGCCCGAGGCCCAGAGGAGGCTGTTCGAACCGTTCTTCACCACTAAGGGACCGGGGCGGGGCCTGGGGCTGGCCGCCGCCTACGGAATCGTCAAGCAGTTCGGGGGCTGGATAGCCTATGCCGACAGGCCAGAGGGCGGGGCCGAGTTCTCGGTCTACCTTCCGGAGCAGGCAGCCGAGAGGCCGGCCGAGGACCTCAAGGCTCCGGCGGCTCCGGCGCCTGAGCTTCCTGGCCGGAACCAGCTGGTATTGATGGTCGAGGACGAGCCAGGCATCATGAAGGTGTTCTCGGCTATCTTAAGGCTCAAGGGCTACCGGGTGGCCGAGGCTTCTGGGGTCATCCAGGCCCAAGCGCTGTTCAGGCAGAGCCAGTCGGAGATAGACCTGGTGTTCAGCGACGTCCTGCTGCCCGACGGCAACGGGCTGGACCTGGTCCAGGAGCTGGCCGCCAGGAAGCCCGGGCTCAAGGTGGTGATGACCAGCGGCTTCACCGGCGACGACGAGCGACTGCAGAGGATACGGCAGCTGGGCTATCCCTTCCTGCCCAAGCCCTACGACCTCCACACCCTGCTGGAAACGCTGGCGAAGGAGCTGAGATAGAACGGCAGATAAGGTGGCAGGGGTAAGCGAATAACCGTTCTTCCCCGGCATGTTTACTGTCTGATCGAAACTGGAGCCATAATCTCAATAAACAATAGGATGGCTATCATGATATCTCGAATGATCCTGAAGGCGGCCCTGTTATTGGCGATGTCCGCCCCGGCTGCGGGCCAGGTGAAAGGCAAGTCGGTCAAACAGACGGACGACAGTCTGGCTCTCCCAAAGCCCAAGTTCCTGGTGGCTTACTACTCCCGTACCGGCACCACCAAGATAGTGGCCGACGAGCTGGCCCAAAGGCTGGGGGCCGACGTCGAGATCATTATTGATGCCAAGAACCGCCAGGGCCTTTGGGGCTGGCTGGGGGCGGGGCGGGACGCCTCCAGGAAATCGAAGACGGTCATCGGCCCCCTGAAATACGACCCATCCGCCTACGACCTGGTGGTGCTGGGCACGCCGGTCTGGGCCTGGAACATGACCCCGGCCATCAGAACCTATATCCTGCAAAACAGGGACAAGTTCCGGAAGGTGGCTTTCTTCTGCACCATGGGCAAGAACGGGGATGTAAAGACATTCGCCGGCATGGCCGACCTCTGCGGTAAAAAGCCCCTGGCCACCATGGCCCTGAGGGCCGAGGAGGTGAAGATCCGTCAGTTCCATTCCGCAGTCAACAAGTTCCTGGGGGATATCCAGGCATCGGTCGACGAAAAGTAAAAATACTGAGATGAAACACATCAAGGGCTTCTTCCGCATGACGGGCGCCATGTTAGGCGGCCGGTACAAGAAAGCGCCCTGGCGATCGGGAATAATGCTGGTGGCCTCCGTGGTATATCTTGTGATCCCCCTGGACGCCATCATCGACGCCATCCCGGTGCTGGGCTACCTGGACGACGCCGCGGTCTTCGGATTCCTGGCGGCGGCCCTCAAGAAGGACATCGACAAGTTCCTGGCCTGGGAGGCCGAGAGCCTGAAAGGCTTGTCTCCGAAGTAGGCGGAATCGGCATATTGAGGGGAAGATGGAAAACGAAGCCATCCTGAACCAGCTGCCAATCGACCGGGAGGTCTGCTTCACCAACGAAAAGGGCGAGCCCTCGGATAAGGTTAAAAAACATCAGGGCAAAGTGCTGGGCAAGGTCGGGCTGATGGGCGCCTCGATATTCATAGTGGTCCTGCTGGTTCTCAACAAGCTGGTGGCCATCGACCACGTTAGGTACTACGTCAGGCAGTTTATGCCAGCCGATATTAATCTCTGATGCCCCGCATCCCCGACGACATAATCGACCAGGTCCGCCAGGCCACCGACATCGTGGCCGTCATCGGCCAGCACCTGCCGCTCAAGAAGGCCGGGCAGAACTACCGGACCCTGTGCCCCTTCCATCAGGAGAAGACGCCCTCGTTCAACGTCAATCCGGCCAAGCAGATCTGGCACTGCTTCGGCTGCGGCAAGGGGGGCAACGTCTTCACCTTCCTCACCGAGTACGAGAAGGTGTCCTTCGGCCAGGCGGTGCGCGACCTGGCTAAAAAGGCCGGCATCAGGATACCGGAGCTGCCGGGGGAGAAGCCCGAGGGACACGACCTGCTGTACCGGGCCAACGAGTTTGCCGCCGGTTTCTTCCAGTCGGTGATGGCCGGGGACGCCGGTTCCGCTGCCAGGGAATATCTCGAAAAACGCGGCATAAACAGCGAGACCGCCGAGCTCTTCCGCCTGGGCTACGCACCCAACGCCTGGGACGAGCTTATCAAGGCGGCCCAGGCTGCCGGGCACAGCCAGGCCCTGCTTCTGGAGGCCGGCCTGATCGTGCCCCGGGAGAAGGGCACCGGCCACTACGACCGGTTCCGCCACCGCGTCATGTTCCCCTTCTTCTCGCTGGGGGGGCGGGTGATCGGCTTCGGCGGGCGCAGCCTGGAGGCCAGCCCGCAGGCTAAGTACCTCAACTCGCCGGAGACGGCCATCTACCACAAAGGCCGCGGCTTCTTCGGCTTCGCCCAGACCAAGAACTTCATCATGGATGCGGGGACGGCGTTGCTGGTGGAGGGAAACTTCGACCTGCTGCGGCCCTTTCAGGAGGGCATCAGGAACATCGTGGCCACTGCCGGCACCGCCCTCACCCCGGATCAGGCCAAACTGCTGTCGCGTTACGCCAAGACGGTGGTGATCTGCTACGACCCGGACGAGCCGGGCCAGGCTGCGGCCGAGCGGGCCATAGAGCCTTTGCTTGATGCCGGCCTGGACGTGCGGGTGGCCCTGCTGCCCGAGGGCCTGGATCCGGACGGGGTGGTGGCCCGCGACGGCGGTCCGGCCTTCAGGAATATTGTGTCGCAGGCTTTGAGCTTCGTGGAGTTCAAGGTAATGCGGGCCAGGAAGGGGCGCGACCTATCCCTACCGGCCGAGAAGAGCCAGCTGGTAAACAGCCTCATTGGCCTGGCGGCTCTGGTGGCCGACCAGGTGCGGCGCAGCCTATACTACAAGGAGATTGCGGATACAGTCGGGCTGGAAGAGTCGCTGGTGGCCGACCTGGCCCGGAAGCGGCAAGGGCTGAGGCCGACAAGGCCAGAGGCCGCGGAGCCCTCCCCGGAGGCCAGCCCCCAGGAGAGGTGGGAGCGGGAGATCCTGTCACTGCTGATGCGGCGGCCGGAGCTAGCCTCCCGGCTGGCCGAGCGAACTCAGCTGTCCGATTACCTCAGCCCCCACTTCAAAAAGGTGGTCCGGAGGATCGAGGCCATGCACCAGGAGTCTGGCCGGGTGGACGAGGCCGGCTTGTTCCACTCCGCCGAGTCGCCGGAGGAACAGGCGCTGGTGAGCGCCGCTTTGGGACAGGCCCAACCATTGGAGTACTCGCTGGAGGAGCGCCGCTTTGCCGACTACCTGCAGAACCTGGAGCGGCAGACCCTCAAGCCTAGGCTTAAGGCTCTGCAGGCCGCCATCCGGGAGGCGCAAAAGCGGAAGGACCTGACCCGGGAAAGGGAGCTTTTGGAACAATTTAACAAATTAATAAAGGAGAAGGGTAGATAGCCGTCGGGCTTGATGCCGGAGAAAGCCTATGAAAAAGACGAAGTCGCCACCTCGCGATGCCGCCTCGGCCGAGAGCATCAAGGACAAGAACATCAAGAAGAAGATCAAACAGATTATCACCCTGGGCAAGTCCCAGGGCGGGTACATCACCTACCATCAACTGAACGAGCTACTACCCGAGGACATGCTGGCCCCGGACGAGCTGGAGAACTTCATCCTGATGCTGTCCCAGACCGGGGTGGAGGTAGTCAACTCGGCCGACGAGTTCAACCAGATCCGAGAGTCCAAAGAGAAGGCGAAGGCCAAGGAGACGGCCGAACCCGTGGTGGAGGAGCCGCTGGGCCTGCGCTACGACGACCCAGTGCGCATGTACCTCCATGAGATCGGGCGGGTGCCGCTGCTGGACAAGGAGCGGGAGATCGAGATCGCTAAAAAGATCGAAGAGTGCCAGAAGTCCATGCTCAGCCTGGGCTTCTCCGCACCCCAATGCATGAAGCGCTTTCTGCACCTAGCCCGCCAGTTCGAAAAACATGAGCTTCCCATGGAGGAGCTGGTGCAGACCGACATCGACGGCTGGATGCCCCAGTACTCCCAGAACCGCAAACGCCAGAAGATCATGCTGCTCCTGAAACGAATCCAGAAGGAGCAGAAGCAGATAGAATATCTCTGCAGCCTGAAGAACCAGGCTAAAGCCGGGCCCAAGATCGCCCAGCACCGGGCTAAGCTCATCAACCACCTCCAGGCGCTCAAGCTTTCCACCGATATCCTCCAGGCCAACATAGAAAGCGTCATGGAAATGGCCGACCGGGTACGTAAACACATCCATGAAAGGGACCGGGCCCTGCAGTCGGCCAAGCTTACCTGGCAGGAGCTGGAGAAGCTGGTCAAGCTTTTGAAATCCGACCGCAAGCTGACCACCGAGCAGAAGGCCAAGCTTAAGGTGCCCAAGGACAAGGCCTTCGCTCTGTGGGCCCAGGCCCAGAACGCCCAGAAGCAGGCGTTGGCCCTGGCCCGCGAGTACCGGATGACGCCCGAGGAGATCCTGCACCTGGCCGAGCGGGTGCGCCACACCGTCAGGGAGAAGGACCGGGCCAAGAAGGAGATGGTGGAAGCCAACGTCCGGCTGGTGATCTCCACCGCCAAGCGCTACGTCAACCGAGGCCTGGAGTTTTTAGACCTGATCCAGGAGGGCAACTCGGGCCTGATGCGAGCGGTGGAGAAGTTCGACTACCACAAGGGCTATAAATTCTCCACCTACGCCACCTGGTGGATCCGCCAAGCCATCACCCGGGCCATCGCCGACCAGGCCCGCACCATCCGGGTGCCGGTGCACATGATCGAGGCCATCAACAAGGTTAGCAAGGCCTCGCGAAAGCTGGTCCAGGAGTACGGCCGGGAACCGACCAGCCACGAGATAGCCGAGCACATGGAGATGCCATTCGACAAGGTGCGCTCGATCATTAAAGTGGCGCAAGAACCCATATCGTTGGACAAGCCCATCGGGGACGACGAGGACACGGTCTTCGGCGACTTCATCGAGGACGCCAGCGCCAAGAGCCCGGCTCGGACCGCCAACTTCCTGATGCTGCGCGACCAGATAGAGAAGGTGCTATCGACGCTCTCCAAGAGGGAGGAGTCCATCGTCCGCCTTCGCTTCGGCCTCAACGACGGCTGCCCTCGGACCCTGGAGGAGGTGGGGGCCATCTTCAACGTCACCCGGGAGAGGGTGCGGCAGATCGAGGTCAAGGCCCTGCGCAAGCTGCGGCACCCCTCGCGCAGCAAGAGGCTGGAGGGGTTCTCGGACGTGCTGTGATGCCGAGAAAACCATCGGCCCGCTGGATGCCTGCTGACAGAAAGCCCCGCTTAAAGGCGGGGCTTTGGCTTGCTCGGCAAAAAACTTAGCAATTTATGCAATTATTGCATTGCCTTATAGATAAACTTATAACTAACTGCTTATTTTGCAATCATTTATGGATTAATATTATGGCATGGAAATTGCAATATGTTAGGGCAAAATCCTATGAAATTAATAAAGTTAAGGGATACAGCCATGAGACGGTTAGTGTTCGTCCTTCTTGCCCTGGTGTTTACTTTAGGTCCAACATCATGGGCGGTTACTGTAGTTACATGGAATTTTCCAAACAATCCAGACGATGCTATAGCAGATGGTGGGATTGAACCAAATCTATCAAAAACCATAACGTGTACAGCTGCAGGTACTACATTATTTAATGTTACAGGTGCGTCTACTTATGCTGCGACAAATAACAACTGGTCTAGTGGAATGAATACTTACTATTGGCAAATTGAGTTCGTCACCACAGGATACAATACAATAAAAGTATCATCCAAACAAAGAAGCTCATCAACTGGACCTAGGGATTTCAAACTTCAATTCATGGTTGGTGCAGGCGGCACGTGGACGGATGTAGCTGGTGGTTCAGTTAATGTGGCGAATGATTTTACAACAGGCGTTGTGACAAATTTGTCATTACCATCTGAATGTGATAATCAGTCATCAGTATATATCCGTTGGATAATGACATCAAATACTTCAGTTGGTGGTGGAACTGTTGCTTCAGGGGGGACTTCAAGAATTGATGATATAGTAGTAGATGGCACTCCTATACCAAGTGGTGATAATGATTCCAAAGTTGAAGTACCCAGCATGCAAGTAAATACAGGTAATATACCATCCACGGCTACTACCAGTGACTCGGCGGTGGATGTATTCAGGTTTAATGTTAGAGATTTAGGTACCTCCGATGGCCTGGCGACGAAGGTCACCCAGGTAACCATCAAGAACGCCGGGACGGGGACTGCGGATTGGACCGACCATATCGCCGGGGCTCTGCTGTATGATGGCGCTAACCCGATAACAACCGGCACTCCGGCCATCACCGACAACGACATTGTTTTCCCGATTACCGCGGGCAACCTTGACATATCGGACGATTCGAACAAGGACATAACCCTCAAGATCTACCTGAACTCTACGAACATCGTCGACAATGCCACTTTGGCGTTCACGGTAACTCGAACTGACCACGGATTCACGGCCGATAACTCAGGCTCAACCTTCGCCAGCGACTTCGGGGCGGCGGTCACCTCGAACACAATGACCATCACCGTTGCCGCCACCAAGCTCAACTTCTCCACCCAGCCTCCGGCCAGCACGCCGGTCAACACCAACTTCGGGGCCGCGATCGAGGCCGTTGACGCCAACGGCAACCGCGACCTGGACGCCGCCGCCTCGGTGACCATGGGCGAGGATGGGGCGGGCAGCCTGAGCTCGGCCGCCGGCCTTACCCAGAGCCTGGTTTCGGGCCTGTACTCCTGGACCGATCTCCAGTACAGCCAGGCCGGGACAGGGATCCACCTGACAACCACTAACACCGGCGGCCTGACCGACGCCACCAGCAGCGCCTTCGATGTCACCAGCGAGTCCGGCTCCACCGTGGCCGCCGGGGACAGCGCCGAGCCGGCCTCCATCTCCTCCCTTTGGGACACCCAGGCCGAGGCGGTCCTCAACTTCGACTTCACGGTCACCGACGACGGGGCCACCCCGGGCAATGACGCCCTGCCGACGCTGATAGACACGGTGGTGGTATATCAGGGCACGGGAAACGACATCGCCACCTGGTACAGCTCCATCGCCGGAGCCATACTGCTCGACAACACGGGCAACAGCTTCTCGGGGACCGTGGGGGCTACTGTCATCCGCTTCAGCAACATACCGACAACTGTCGGCGGGCTGGGCTACGTGGCCGACAACGCCACCAAGCACTACCGGCTCAAGGTCTGGCTGAGGAGCGACATGGCCTACCTGCGCGATACCATCGACGGGCTCAACCTGGCCTTCATGGTGAACCGTTCCAGCTTCAAGACCCTTGCCACAGGCTCCAGCGCCTTCGCCGCCGGGGACGGCGAGAACGTCGAGTCCGGCGCCGGCAACAACGGGGTCTCGGTGTCGGCCACGGACGTGAACTTCGCCTACCAGCCGGCCTCGCCCATCTACCGGTCGACCGCCTTCCGCGCCGACGTGGAGGCCGTTGACGCCAACGGCAACCGAGACCGTGATGCCACCGATGCCGTGACCATTTCGCGGGCGGCGGGGTCCGGAACCCTTTCGTCCGTTTCGGGGCTGACCCAGAGCCTGTCCTCGGGCCTGTACAACTGGACCGATCTCCTGTACGACGCTTCCGAAATCGGCGTCCGGCTGGAGGCGGCCTCAGGCGGGATGGCCGACACCTGCGACCAGTTCGCCGTCATCGAGTCCGAGCCGACCACCCAGTCCTCGGGCATCACTTTTAGCGCCGTGGGCGAGACACTGATGACCGTCAGCTGGACCCCGGGCAACGGGGCCGGCCGGATCGTGCTGGCCAAGGCCGGGCAGACGGTCAGCCATCCACCGGTGGACGGCGAGGGGTACACCGCCAACGCCTCCTTCGGCCAGGGGTCGCAAATAGGTACCAATAACTTCGTAGTCTATTCCGGTAGCGGGAGCTCGGTGACGGTGACCGGTATGAGCCCGTTAACCCGGTATTTCTTCGCCGTTTACGAGTACAACGGCTCGGGCGCGACCTCCAATTACCTGACGACCACCCCAGATACTGGCAGCCAGATGACAAACGCCGCCCTGGCGATAGGGGACTTCCAATCGAAGATCGACGGTAACTGGAGCAGCACCAGCACCTGGGACCAGTGGAACGGGAGCATTTGGACGGCTGCCTACGGATTACCGTCTTCGGGGAATACAGTTTACATCAGCGGGGGGGATACAGTCACCCTGGATGTCAATGGAGCCTGCAAGAACCTGATACTATGTAACGCCGGATCGGGAATGCGACTGAGCCTCAACCCTTCGTGCACGCTTTCCGTGTCGGGCACCCTGAGCAGCGCCGACAACCTTCCTGGGTCCGCCCTGATAAAAGGCGAAGGCTTGATACGCTTCATCGGGGGGACCCGGGCCCTGTTCGGCAGCACCTGGTCAGCCAATCCACCCGGATGGAGGTTCGAGATAGCCCTCGAACCGGGATCTGTCGGCACCAGTTCCTCCAGCATAAAGGCGGGTCAGATGAACATAAGTTCAGGGACATTCGTGGTGGGGACGTCGTCCAATAACGATCTCAGGCCTGACTCGGGTTCGGCAGGCACCGGGTCGGTGCGGGTAGCTTCGGGGGCCACGCTGGCGGTTCTGGGAAGCATCTCCCGGACGTCGACCGGCACGGCTCAGTGCGCCCTGGTGGACGTCGACGGGACGCTAAAGGTCGGGGGGCGCAACATCAGCGCCGTCAACATCAACGTCAACAGCGGCGGCAAGCTAGTGAGCGCCAGGGCGGAGACGCCGCGCGGCCACATAGTCACCGGCACCCTGACATACGCCAGCGGGTCGACCCTGGAGTACAATTCGGGAACGGCCGATTTTGCACAGGCCACCGGAGGCGAGCTGACACCGGCCGTCCACAACTTGGTCATCAACAACCCGGCCGGGGACACCCTAAAGTCCAGCGTCACCATCAACGGCGCCCTGACCTGCCAGCAGGGCAGGCTGTACACCGGCAGCTACGCGGTCACCCTGGCCGCCGACGCCCCGCTGACGGAGAGCGACGCCTCCAACGTCCAGGGTACGGTTCAGCTGACCCGCACCCTGGCGCAGTCGGTGGCCGACAACTTCAACGGCCTGGGACTGACCATAAACGCCGCCGGCGCGGCCCCGGGCGCCACCACCGTGGTCCGTACAACCGGCCGGCACTACGGGGTGGGCGGCAATCAGGGGATAGACCGCTCCTTTTCCATCTCGCCGGCGGTGAACAGCGGCCTGAACGCCACCATGGTAATGAGCTACCGCGAGTCCGAGCTCAACGGGCTGTTGGAAAGCGAGCTGGGGCTTTTCCGCTCCGCCAACAATGGGGCATCTTGGGACAGCCTGGGCGGCACGTTGGACGCCGGGGCCAACACGCTTACTCTCACAGGAATAAACGCCTTCTCGCTGTGGACGGCCGGCAAGGCCGGAGTGCCCCTGGCGGTGGAGCTTTCCTCCTTCGCCGCCCTGGCCACGGATGGGGTCATCACCCTGTCCTGGCGGACGGAGAGCGAGAACGGGTCGTATCTGTGGCTGGTGGAGAGGTCCGATTACGAGCACGGACCCTTCTCCGAGCTGGGCCGCCTTCCGGCGGCCGGACAAAGCCAGGCCCCCAGGGACTACAGCTGGACCGACCGCACCGTCCTGGCCGGGGTAACTTATTACTACCGGATAGGCGAGCTGTCCCTTGACGGCACGACCACCTACTTCGGCCCGGTTTGCTGCAGCATGGGCCGAGGCCTGCCGCAAGCCGATCTGTCCCTGGGCTGTGCGCCCAACCCGTTCCGGTCGTCCACAGACATCAGGTACCAGGTGGCCCAGGAATCGCCGGTATCGATCGCCATCTACAATGTCTCCGGGCAGATGGTCCGGAAGCTGGACCAGGGAGTGCAGCGAAGGGGCTTCTACCGGTTGCCATGGGACGGCACCAATGATTCCGGCGCCAGGCTTTCGAACGGGGTCTATCTGTACCGCATCTCCATCGGCGGCAGGCAGTTCGGGGGCAAGGCCCAGCTTATACGCTGACGGACATCAACATCTCGAAAAGAGCCGACCCGGTGCGCCCGGGCCGGCTCTTTTGTATTGACAGGCAGGGCTTGGAGTGATATGCTATGTAGTCGTAAGCCCGATAAAAGCAAGAATCAGAACCGGCGGTTTTCCTTAGATGGCAAAGAGATATAAGATACTGGTGGTCGACGACGAGCCCCATTTCCTTAAGATCATGGAGCTGCAGTTGACCATGAGGGGCTACGCCGTGGCCACCGCCGGCGACGGGTTCGAGGGGTTCACCGCCGCCATCCGGGAACGCCCCGACCTGATCCTGGCCGACGTGATGATGCCCACCATCGACGGCTACGAGTTCTGCACCCAGGTCAAGGCCCACCCCGAGCTGAAGTCCACGCCGGTCATCTTTTTGACGGCCAAGATAGACCAGAAAAGCCTGGCGCGGGGGTACAGCGTGGGCGGGGCCCGCTACATCACCAAGCCCTTCGATAACGATGAGCTGATGAAGGCCATCGACCTCAGGCTAAAGGACGCGGATAAGGTCAAAAAACTCTACGCCAATAAAGCCAAAAAGTTTTCGGGAAAGCTAGAGATAGTCAGCATCTTCAACGTACTGGATATGTTCTCCCTCAACCGCTGGGACGGGAGCCTGACCATCGAACGGACCTTGGATCGGGGCTGGATCGAGATAAAGGCCGGGGCCATCGCCCGGTGCGTGGTAAACGGCCGCGAGGATCCGGACTCGCTGACGACGGCCCTGGGCTGGACCGAGGGTAAGTTCACCGCCGAGAGAAGCTGAATATTTTTGGTGCAAAAGCAAGAAATGGCGATTATAATCGAAACCCACGCCCACCTGTCAGACCCCGGATTCAAGCCTGACTTGGAGGAGGTAATCAGGCGGGCAAATGAGGCCGGGGTGGAATACATCGTCAACGTGGGCTACAACCTCCAGAACAGCCGGGAGTCGGTGGACCTGGCCGCCAAGCACGACTGCTGCTACGCGGCGGTTGGCATCCATCCTCACGACGCCAAGGAGGTAGACGACCAATCGCTGTTCGAGCTGGAATCGCTGGCCCGTCAGAGCAAGGTGGTGGCCATAGGCGAGATCGGGTTGGACTTCTACCGGGACCGATCCCCGCGGGAGGTCCAGCGGAGGGCTTTCAGAAAGCAGCTGGATCTGTCTAGAAAGCTGGGGCTGCCGGTTATCATCCACGACCGAGACGCCCACACCGAGACGATGGCGATATTAAAGGAAGCCAAGCCCCAGAAGGCGGTGCTCCACTGCTTTGCCGGGGACTCGGCCATGGCCCGGGAGGTGGTGGGAAACGGCTGGCTGGTCTCGGTAGCTGGGCCGGTGACATACAGGAATACCAGGAACCTGCCGGATGTCATCAGGGCCGTCTCGGCCGAGGGCCTGATGCTGGAGACGGACTGCCCCTACCTGCCGCCGGAGCCTTATCGCGGCCAGCGCAGCGAGCCGGCCCACATCCCGCTGATCGCGAAGAAAATCTCGGAGCTGCTGTCTCCATTGACATATGAGGATGTCTGCCGCACC
Organism: uncultured bacterium; assembly: GCA_964518765.1. GTDB lineage: Bacteria > Edwardsbacteria > AC1 > AC1 > EtOH8 > CAZPNX01. The sequence goes on along the minus strand of CAZFJC010000016.1, from coordinate 32,882 downwards.
ACCACCGCCAACGCTAAGTCATTCTTCGGCATCGGGCGCATCGAACCGGCGGCCATCGCTTACCCCATCCGCAGCTCCCTATACCTGAACCTGACCAACCGCTGTACCAACGATTGCATCTTCTGCGTCCGGAAGAAGACCGATTTCATCAAGGGCCACAACCTGCGGTTGAACCGAGAGCCTGACTTCGAAGAGGTGATCTCAGCCATCGGAGACCCCGGATACTATAAAGAAATAGTCTTTTGCGGCTATGGCGAACCGCTTTTAAGGCTGGATCTGGTAAAACAAGTGGCCGCCTGGCTCAAGCAGCGAGGCGCCCGGGTGCGGTTGAATACCAACGGGCAGGGCAACCTCATCCACGGGCGCAACGTGGCGCCGGAGCTCAAAGGCCTTATCGACGAGGTCTCGGTGAGCCTCAACGCCCATGACCGGGAGACCTACGGCCGCATCTGCCCCAGCCGCTTCGGGGGCAGGGCCTTCGGCGAGGTGCTGGCCTTCATCGGGGAATGCAAAAAGGCCGGCATGGGAACGGCCTTCACCGTGCTGGACATGCCCGGGGTGGACCTGGCCGCCTGCCGGGAGTTGGCCAAGAAGCTTGATGTCGGGATAAGGATACGCCACTACGACGTGGTGGGGTGAATGGCTACGTCTGAAAGGAGTGCAGATGACCAAGGGTAAAAAGATCGTCCTCTCGGCCGCCGCCATACTGGCGGTAGCCCTGGCTCTATTCCTTCTGGGTGCATATTCCGGCTACAGCCACGCCAGGAGCTATTTCGGCAGCCGCTGGCTGGACGAGCAGAGCAACGACATCAGGTCCAGACTGGTGGCGCTCGGCTACCTCAGATCGGGTGAGGCCTCCAGGGCCTTGGAGATGCTGGAGGACCTGATGTACGACGACCTGATCGCCCTGAAGCCGGACCGGTTCATCGACCGGCGAACCAAGGACAACATTAACCAGACGCTGTCCGAGGTGCGAGCCTACCTGTCCAACAGCCGGTACTCCAGGCGCCCCATGATGGACCGAATGATAGAACAGGCCCTGGCGCATCCCCCCTACTGATCCGAGCTTTTACCGCCCCATGGCTCCCCCCTAATGCAAAGAAGGTGAAGCTTGCCGAAGCCGCGGCAAGAAAAGGCCACCATAGTCGAGCTGGGCAGCAAAGAGTCCCTCGACGCCTTCCTCTGCGGGGCCAAGGCCGCCAGCCTGGCCAGGCTCAAGCGGGCCGGGTTTCCGGTGCCGCCCGGCTTCATCGTCACCACCGAAGCCTTCGAAACGGGGCCACCGCCGGCGGTTGATATCGAGCGCGCCTGGAGTAAGCTTCCTTCCTCAAAAGCCAAGGTCGCCGTCCGCTCCTCGGCCACGGCCGAGGACCTGCCAAATGCCTCCTTCGCCGGGCAGTATGAATCCTATCTAAATATAGATACTATTGAGAAACTGCTCCGGGCCGCCGAGCTCTGCCGAAGCAGCCTGGGTTCGGATCGGGTCCGAATATACCTGAAAAAGAACGGGATTGATCCCAGGTCGGTGAAAATGGCGGTGCTGGTCCAGGAGATGGTAGCGGCCGAATTATCGGGGGTAATCTTTACCGCCAACCCGCTTAACGGAATTAAGTGCCAGATGCTGGCCAACATCGCCCGGGGTGGGGGGGAGGCGCTGGTCTCGGGCAGGACCGAGCCGGAGCAGCTGGTTTTGGAGAAAGCCAGCGGGGCCTTGATATCGGGCCGGCCAGGCGTTCTGGACAAGGTCATGCTCTGCAGGCTGGGGAGGTGCGCCAGGCAAATCGAAAAACATTTCGGCAGTCCCCAGGACATCGAGTTCGCCTTCTCCCGGGGCCGGCTCCACATCCTGCAATCCCGGCCCATAACCTTCCTGCCCGAGCCAAGGCTGCCTTATCCGGTTATCTGGGGGAAGGATACCAACCGGCAAGCCGCGGATGAAGCCACCATCTACTGGTCCAACTGGAACACCCGGGAGAACATGCCCTACCCGCTCAAGCCGCTGAGCTGGTCCTTCCTTAACGACCTGCTGTTTCCGGCCATCTTCAAGGTAATGTTCGGCACCGATACCGATTCCCCCCTCTACGACCACAGTTTCATCGTGGACCTGGTCAACGGCCGGGCCTACTGGAACATGAACCGGCTTTACGGACATCCCTTCTTCGGCGCCATGCTGGGACCCATCATCAAGCACATCGACAGCGAGGCGGGTATCCTTTTCGAGGGACTTTTAAAAGAAGGGAAGCTGGTTATCCTAAAGCCCAAGATATCCCTCTTAAGACTGGGCCGGGAATGGCTAAAAGCCGTCAGGACATGGGTCGGCTTTCCCTGGTTAGCCAGCATCGCTTCGATCGAGAATAGGTGCCGGGAATATTGGAGGCTGGCCGATGGCTACAACAGCTTTCCTTTGGATGGCCTATCCAACCTGGAGCTGCTCAGGCGGGCCCGCCAGTTCGGATATGTGACAGCCCAGGCCGCCTTTCCCTTGCTGATGGTGGCCGGCAAGGCCCTCTGGGGCATGCGGCTGGTCGAGCGTCTGGCCTGGCGATGGAAGGACCTGAACCTAGACCACCTGATGGCCGGCATCCCCGGCAATAAGACCACCGAGGGCGCGCTGGAGCTGTTTCGCCTTTCGCAAATGCCGGACGAAGTCCGGAGGACATTCGAAGGATGGAACGGCCGGGATTTCCGGAAATTGGAGGAGGAGCTGGGGTCCAGCCTTCTGGGCCGGGAATGCCTCGGCCGGGTGGCCGCCTTCCTGAAGAGGCATGGGCACCGGGGCCTTAAGGACCTGGACTTCGGCTATCCGTCCTGGGGCGAGGACCGGACCTATGTCTATCAGCTCATCAAGGGATACCTGGACTACGAACCCGGGGAGAAGAACCCGCTGGACCAGTACCAAGAGGCGAAGCGCCGCCGGCTGCAGTTGACGGCGGAGATCGAGCGCAGGCTAAGCGGCACATTTGCCGGCCGGTTAAAGGCGTGGATGTTCCGCCTCGGCCTGAAGCTGGCCCAGGACCATTTCCCGCTCCGGGAGAACGAGAAGTACTATGGGCTGCGCTGCTTCCCGGGAAGCCGGCGCATCGTGCTGGAGATCGGGCGCCGCTATCATGAAGCTGGTTTTCTTGGGGAAGCCGAGGATATATTCTTTTTGACCGTGCCCGAGATCGAGGATTTGGAGAGGTCCGGCCATCTGGATAAAGCTTCTATCCAGGGGCTGGTCGGCGAGAGGAAAGGAAAATGGGAGGAGCAGGTCAGGATACAGCCACCAGGGGTGGTGCGCAGCGATGGGGTGAATTCGGAGGAAGAGGCAAGGGAGCCGGGTTCCGGGATCATTCGCGGCGTTCCGGCCTCGCCGGGGTTGGCCCGGGGAACGGCCAGGATCCTCAAAGATCCCTCGGAGGCCTCCAGGCTGAGGAAGGGCGAGATCCTGGTGGCCCCCTACACCGAGCCGGGCTGGGCGCCGCTGTTCCTTTTGGCCCGGGCCCTGGTGATGGAGGTGGGCGGGGCGGTGTGCCACGGGGCCATCGTAGCCCGGGAATACGGCATCCCGGCGGTGGTGGGGGCCAAGGGGGCGCTAGCGGCGATAAAGGACGGGCAGGAGATAATGGTTGACGGCACCAAGGGGGAGGTTATCGCCGTATCCGGGATGTCAGGCAAATGTTTCAAGGCGAGAGGGTAACTTTAAGGCGGCCGGGGCTCGAGGATCTGGGATACATCCGCACCCTGTGGGCCGATCCGGCCACCATGGAGGCGGTGGGCGGGCCGGTCCCGCGGTCTATGGAGCAGATGGAGGATTGGTACCGGCGAATGGTGGATCCGGGCTCTCCACATGACCGTTACTTTCTGATCTGCGACCGAGAGGGCACTCCTGTCGGAGAAGCCAGTTTTCACCGTTACGATCCAAAATCCAAGACCGCCGAGCTCAACTTCAAGATAGAGGCCAGGCATCGATACCGCGGCCATGGGCCCGAGGCGCTGCGGCTGCTCCTGGATTTCTACTTCGGCGAGTTCGGCGGGGAGGTGATGATGGATCCGGTGCGGCTGGAGAATCTAAGCGGCCAGAGAGCACTGCGGACATTCGGGTTCGAGCATGATCGTTCACGAACTGATGTCTGCCTGCTAAGGCTGACCCGGGAAAGGTACCAGAGCTTAAAGACGCTTAAGCTATGAGGCGGGGCGTTTATTGGTCTTATTACGAAGCCGACGGCGCCGGGCGATATTTACCGTTTAAGCTTCTTCAGCGCAAGGCCGGGGTCCTGAAGCTCATCGGCAAGTGGGAGGAGGCCGAGCGGATCTATCGCGGCCTGCTGAAGGCAACCGCCGGAAACAGGGACCAGAAAGAGGAAGCGGAGACGATACTCGATCTTTGCAGTGTCGTCCACTACCAAGGCCAATACCGGGAATGCTTGTCTTTGGCCGAGAGGTCAATGGAGATCTTCGTCCGGACAGGTGATGTCCAGGGGCAGGCCAGGGCATTGGGGATGATGAGCAATGTCTACAACGCCTGGTCCGATTACCATAGGTCTTTGAAATACCTAGAGAAGATGAAAAAACTGGCCGAGGAATCGGGCCTGGAATTCCTGGCAGCTGAAGCCCAGAGGAAGATGGGGATCGCCTACTTCTGGCTGGGCGACACCGGCCAGGCCCTGGAATATTTGGAGAAAAGCCGGCGTTTGGCCGAAAAGTTCAACAATCCCCTGTTTATGGGCGGCATCATCCATGTCATCGGCCTGGTCCATCGTGAAAGAAAGGAACTTTCCCTGGCCAAGCCGTTTCTCGAGGAGTCGTTGGCGACATTCAGTATGGCTGGGGACCTAAGGTCGATCAGCATGGCTTTAGGTAACCTGGCTGGATTGCATTATTACCAGGAGGAATACGGCCAGGCCCTGGAGCTTTACCAGCATCAGGTTGAGATTGCAAGGAAGCTAGGCGACAAGTACTTTCTGGCCTGCGCCTACGGGGACATTTCGGCTATCTACATGGAATTGGGGCGTTTGGAGGAAGCCAGGGAGATGGCCGCCAAGGAGCTGGCCCTGGCACAGGAGACCGAGAACAAACTGTCCATAGGCGATGCCCATTACCGCCTGGGCCTGATAGCCGAATACGGGACCGATGACTCCGAGGCGGAAATGCATTTCGATGCGGCCCTGGATTACGGCCGCCAGGTGCAGAGCGGGCGCTTTCTACCGGACTATCTGATGGCCAGAGCCGATCTCCTTTACCGGAAAGGCGATGCCGCCGGGACCAGGGAGATAATGGAGGAGGCCCGGCTGCTGGCGGACGAGTTCAAGCGTCAGGACGTTCTAGACAAATGCCGGGTCCTGGAGCTGTTGATAGCTTATCCAGGACAACCGAATCTCAGCGAAGACCTCCTTCTGCAAATGGCCGGGGCCCTGCCCGAGGATTCGAACTTGAGGGCGGACATCTTTTATGAACTCTGGAGATGTTCGGGGAAGGAGGAGCATCGGCTCGGCGCTTTGGATAATTACCGGAGGCTGGCGGTAAAGAAAAATTCCTTCTGGTGCCGGAGGAAAATCGAAAAGCTGGAATTGCCTTAGCCCGTTACAAGGAAGGCGACGGAATTTTCCCTTGTAAATCGGCCTGGTTTAATATAGAATAAACATCAACTCAGGGGAGGAAACAGATGACCGGGAAGCATCTACTTGGAGGCCTGGCGGCATCTTTTTTCTTGGCGGCCGCCCTCGGCGCCCAGCCGGGCTTCGACGAGGCCAAGGGTTTTTGGGAAAAACGCGGAGACAAACAGTCGTTGAAACAAGCCATCTCCCTCTACGAGAAGGCCTACCAGGAGAGCCCCAGCTATGAGCTGGCCGAACGTCTAGCCTACGCCTGGTATTTCCTGGCCGACGCCTTCGAGGAAGGCAAACAGAAGTCGGCCGGCTACTACAGAGGCTACGAGTGGGGCATCAAGGCCCTTTGCTACGATCCGGGGTTCAAGCAACGCTACGAGGTGGGAAAAAAGGGGATGGGCGATGCTATTGCCGGAGTCTCAAAGGAGTTTGCCGGAGCCATCTTTTGGGCAGCCACCAGCTACGGCAAATGGGGCAAGATGCGCAACATCCTCAAACAGCTGGGCCCGGCCAAACAGGCCCGCAAGATGATCCTCTATCTCTACTCTCTAGACCGGAACTACTATTACGGGGGGCCGGCCCGCTGGCTGGGCACCTACTACGCGGTGGCCCCGGGGATAGCCGGCGGGGATCTGGAGAAATCGAAGAAGTACTACGAGGAGTCCATGGCCGCGGCCCCCAAATACCTGGCCACCAGGGTGCTGATGGCCGAGAACTATGCAGCCAAGGTCAAGGACCGGGCCCTCTACGACCAGCTGCTGGACGAGGTGCTGGCCGCAGATCCCGAAGATCTGCCCGAGGTGGCCATCGAGCAGAGGGTGGAGCAGGAAAAGGCACGGAAGCTCAAGGCCGAGAAGTTCGACTGACCTGCCATGATCCCTGCTGTCTTCCCAAGATGTCCATCATGCCTGGTTAACCGAGGGATGAAATGAGAGCGAAATGGACGAGCAACAGGTCGAACAGCTTGTAAAGCAACACGGGCTGACCGACCACCAGGCCAGGGACTACCTGGCCGGACTGGAGGCCTACAACGCGGAGGAGGAGCGCCTGCTGGGCGAGGTCTTCGGGCCGGTCACCCTTCCGGTGGTGGAGCTGGGGGCGGGCCAGGGTGAATTCACCAGGGAGCTCCTGGAGAAGTACCTGAAGCCGGGCCAGAAGCTTTACGCGGTGGAGCGGTTGGAGACGGCCGCTAAAAAGCTAAGCGAGGCGATAACCGACCCTCGGCTTGAGGTGCTTAACTCCGACTCTGCCTTCCTGCCCCTGTCCGCCGGATCGGCTGGGCTGGTGGTGTCCCGGGCGGCCCTGCACGATTTTGTCTCCGACGATGGCGATGTAGCCGGGGCTTTGCGCGATTGTGTCCGGGCGCTGGCGCCCGGAGGCGTTTTTCTGGTGTATGACAAGGTCGCCGACGGCTTCGGAAAAGTGGAGAAGGAGTCGGCCGAGGGGCGGATGGAGCGGATGAATCTGGAATTGGCCGCCCTGGAGGGCAAGAGGTGCTGGGGCTTGCATCGCTCCGCCGACTACAAAGCCCTTCTCGATGAATTAGGCTTGGGAGGGCACCGCCTATCGGTCTTGCGCCCGCCGGACTACCCACCTTATGTCGGAATGATGATTTCCAAGATCGAAGGAAAGAAGGAGGCCTACGTCAAGCGCTGGGGGGCGGAGGCGGCGGAGGTGGTGGAGGTCACGGTTAAGGACATGGCCTCCCTGCCGCCGCGGGCCTTGCCGATGGTCATAGCGTGGGGCAGAAAGGCAACCGGTTGACATGATAGAAAAAGGGATAATATGTCACAGATAATCAAATCGCGTCCCTCGCCGGAGGAACTGGGGAGGCTGGGGGTCGAGACCTGGTCGCCCTGGCAATGTGCCCCCTCCGAGTTCGACTGGCAGTACACCGACAATGAAACGGCCTACCTCACCAAAGGGCTGGTGATCGTCACCACCGCCGCCGGGGAGAAGATAGAGATCAAGGCTGGTGATCTGGTGGTATTTCCCAGGGGCCTGAGGTGCCGTTGGAAGGTGTTGGAGACGGTGGAGAAGGTGTACAAGTTCGGTTGAGGAAAGATCCACGGATTGTCAACAATGGGGGCTAATGAAATCAGGCCAATCCCGGACAGGCCGGATGATTAAAACATGAGCTCTAGGGAGAGACCTAAACCGATTAAGTTGGTCCTGCCCGACGGCCGGGAGTTGGAGGCCGGCGTGGTTCTGACCATCGACGACCTGCGCGACCGCAAGAAGACGGTATTGCGAATGCTGGGCGGCAGCCCTCAGATGATCCTGGGCGCCAAGGACGGGTTGGTGCTGGAGGACGCCGGGGACCTGGCCCCGGCCCTGGGGGATAAGGTGGAAGTGGTGGGACGGCACCGCACCGACATGGTGGTCTATTATTCGCCCCAGGCCTTCAGCCAGGACAAGGAGAAGCTGATCGCCACCGTCAACGGACTCTACGCTAACCGGCTGGCCGAGCTGGAGAGGGAGAGGGACGCCCTGCGCGACCAGCTGGACAGGTCGGCCGGACTGTCCGGTGAGGAAACCACCATACAGCCGAGGCCGGCCACGCCCACCACCCTTTCGCCCAACGAGTTCCTCACCGAGGACGAGCGGGCCATAGAGGTCATCAAGGTTCGCAAGGAGTCCACCCGGATCATCATGGAGACGGTGATGAACGCCGAGGCCGAGAAGCAGAGGCTGACGGAACGCATCAAGGCCCTGGAGCGGGAGCTGGCCGAGAGCGTCTCGGCAGCCCAGTACTCCGAGGAGATGGAGAGGCTGGAGAACGAGTTCTACACCGTCACCAACCGGGCCATGATCATGGTGCGCAACCAGGACCTGAGGAGCATGAACCCCGAAGATTACAGCCACCTCCGGGAGTACCTGCCGATGCTGGTGGACCAGAACGGCGCCCAGCGTCTGCTGGACATCCCCCAGATCGCCGACCGGCCCCAGGGGGCGGCCGGGTTGTGCGAGGGCACCCATGTGCTGGTGCGCTACCGGCCATCCCAGGAGAATAAGTACTTCCTGGGAAGGCTGTTCTTCAACGATCGCCAGGACTATCTCTGCCTGGGCCAGGGGGTGGAGATAACGTCGGGCGTCTATGGTGACAGGCTCCGAGAACATGAGGTCCAGGTGGAGGAGGTCAGGAAATACCTGTCCGGCCGCCCCATGAGCCTGCTGGTCTACTTGGACGTGCTGCGCAATTCGTCCATCCAGACTGTCCAGTTCTGGCTGCATTACCTGGGGGACGACCAGGTGCTGCAGATCTGGCCGGTGGACGACCTGATACTGCCGCTGCTGGAGTAATTTGAACCGCAGTTTATCGCAGATCAACCCGGATTTTTTCTACAAGGAGCATGGATAAATTGAGGGTGGGAGTCATCGGCGTGGGCAGCCTGGGCCAGCACCATGCCCGGGTGTACACCGAGCTGCCGGGCGCCGTTTTGGTCGGGGTGGCCGATGCCGATGCGGCCCGGGCCGGGGAGATCGCCGGCCGGCACCGGGTGGCCGCCTTCGGCGACTACCGCGATCTTCTCAAGGAGATCCAAGCCGTCAGCATCGTGGTACCCACCAGCCTGCACTATGCCGTGGCCCGCGACTGTCTTGAGGCCGGGGTCCACGTCCTGGTGGAGAAGCCCATCGCCGCGACGCCGGACCAAGCCAGGGAGATGGTGGCCCTGGCCCGCTCCAATAAGCTGGTGATGCAGGTGGGCCACATCGAGCGCTTCAACCCGGCGGTGCGGGCGGCCTCCGGTTTCATCGACTCCCCCAAGTTCGTCGAGGTCACCCGGATCGCGCCCTACGCCGCCCGGGGCACCGACGTCCCGGTGGTGCTGGATCTGATGATCCACGACATCGATATCATTCTCTCCTTCGTCCGCTCGGACTTGGAGGCCGTCTCGGCCATCGGCTTCAGCCTGGTGAGCGATAAGGAGGACATTGCCAATGCCCGGCTGGAGTTCGCCGATGGCTGCGTAGCCAACGTCACCTCCTCCCGGATCTCGATCAAGAGGGAGCGAAAGATACGTTTCTTTCAGCGCAACGCATATATCAACATCGACTATATGAAGCCCGAGGCCAGGATCTATACCCTCAAGGGCGAGCCCAGGGGAGCCCTGGACCTGGCCAAGATGGTTGAGATAAAAGAGCCGCGGCTGGACAGGGTGGAGCCGCTCAAGGCCGAGCTGGAGTCGTTCGTCAACTGCGTCAAAGGGGGGAAGGATCCCCTGGTGACCGGAGAGGACGGACTGCGGGCTCTGGAGGTGGCCGGGCGGATACTGGAGGCCATGTCTGAGCGTCGGCGCAGGCTCTGAACCCTTCTAAAACGGAGAAAAGGATGGAGACGGTTTATTTCGACAAACCTGGGGCGGCCAATCTAAAAAAAACCCTGGAACTGGCCAAGGCCAGGGCCGAGGAGCTGGGAATAAGAGACATCCTGGTGGCCACCACCACCGGCTCCTCGGGAATGGCCGCGGCCGAGCTATTTAGGGGATACAACCTTGTGGCGGTCACCCATTCGACCGGGTTCTCCCAGCAGGACGTCCAGGAGCTGCTGCCGGAGCAACGGGAGAATATCGAAAGGCTGGGGGGCCGGGTCCTCACCTGCCAGCATGCTTTGGGTGGGGTGAACCGGGCGGTGCGCCACAAGCTGAAGACCTATCAGCTGGACGAGATCATTGCCTACACCCTGCGCCTCATGGGCCAGGGGTTCAAGGTCTGCTTGGAGATCGCCATGATGGCGGCTGACGCCGGACTGGTCTCGGTCAAAAAGGAGCTGATCTCCATCGGCGGCACCGGCAGGGGCGCGGACACAGCGGTGGTGCTGACTCCGGCCAACGCCCAGGACTTCTTCGACCTGAAGGTGCACGAGATAATCTGCAAGCCCAGGCTGTGAAACAGTGTCCGCCCGAGATTACGCCTTGCCCGTCCAGTTGAGGGATGACGTCGGTTCCAACTTCAGACAGCAAGGCCTCGTCCTGAGACCTCGGCGTGGGCTTGGGCGAACGACAGGGAGCCGTCCTCAGGGTGACTAGCCCGGCGGAATAACAATATAGTAAAGGATATAACCATGCCCAAGCCCATCATCATCAAGGCGGAGTCCCTCTACGACGGGCGGACGCTGCTCAAGGACATGACCGTGGTGGTCGAAGACGGCAAGATCGCCGATGTCAGGAAACGCCCGGCCAAGGCCGACTACTCCGGCGTGGTCACCCCGGCCTTCATCGATCCCCACTCCCACATCGGCATGCACCGGGCCGGCGAGCCGGGCGGCGAGGGAGAGTCCAACGACATCACCGACCAGTTCCTGCCGATCAACAACCCCCTCAACAGCGTTTATTTCGACGACCCGGCCCTGGCCGAGGCGGTGGACTTCGGGTTCCTCTACAGCTGCATCGTGCCCGGCTCCGGAAACCTGTTGGGCGGACGGGCGGTGGTCATCCGCAACTTCGCCCGGGACCGAGGCCAAGCCCTGATCAAGGACTACGGCTTCAAGATGGCCCTGGGCTACAACCCCCGCTCCACCGGCAATTGGAAGGGTTCGCGGCCCAACACCAGGATGGGCGTCTACGGGATGCTGGAGAAGAAGTTCGATTCCGTCCTGGCCAAGAAGCAAAAGGCCGACCTGGCCCGGGAGAGAAAGCTCCGAGAGCTCGACCAGAAGGCCAAGGACAAGAAAAACAAGCTCACCCCCAAGGAGGCCAAGGAGCAGCGGCAGGCCATCGAGGCCGAGTACGCACTGGAGTTCGACACCGAGGACAAGGCTTTGTTGGAGCTGCTGGTCGATAAACGGACGGCCAAGATACACGTCCATAAGGAGGACGATGTCCTCTACCTGATCGAGCTGGCCAAGCGCTACCAGCTGACCTGCACCGCCGACCACTGCGGCGACGTCCACCGCACCGAGGTCTTCGACGCTTTAGCCGACGCCGACATCCCAGTGGTCTACGGGCCGCTGGGCAGTCTGGCCTACAAGGTGGAGCTGAAGAACGACAGCTATAAGAACACCGAGAAGCTGATGAAGTCCCGGGCCTTCTATGGGCTGATGACCGACCATCCGGTGATCATGGCCCCGGCCCTGCGCGACAGCCTTAAGTTCTTCATGATCTTCGGCATGGAGCCGGCCGAGGCCATCTCCCTGATCACCCATAAGAACGCGGTAATCTTGGGCCTGGACGATAAGCTGGGGACGGTGGAGCCGGGCAAGTGGGCCAGCCTGACGGTCTGGGACCGCGACCCCCTGCACCTGGCCGCCTATCCCAAAATGGTGATGGCGGAAGGAAAGGTGATCCGGGAGGGAAAATAGGATGCCGGGGGATCCGGGGCCCCAGCGCGGTGAGTACCTGGACCTTCTGGAATCGCTGAAGGGCCGAAGGCCCGGCCCCGAGGAATATCTGTCCCTATATGACAAAGCCACCGCGGCCGGCCTGCCCATGGAGGCTAGGGACCATCTGATGCAGGCCGGCCGGCTCTATCCCTCCCATCCCCAGGTGCGCCAGGCTTTGGCAGCGGCGCTGGGCCCTGAGTCGTTTCAAAGATGGTCCGACTCCCAGGCGGAGGAGAAACCCTTCTGGAAAGAGCTGGGCGCCATCCTGCGATACCCGGCCGCCCCCGGGGCCTTGATGATGCTGGCCGCGGCCGCCTTCGGACTTTCTTTAGGGCGCATGTTCGAGGACCTGATGCGGCTGGTGCCCTGGTTCAAGATACTATCGGTGCCGGCCTTTATGGCGGGCGGCCTGGCCTGGTTCGTCATGGCAGCCATCCTGCCCGGCTTCTTCCAGACCATCGTCTGGAACACGGCTATCGGTAAGGACGACTTTCCCTCCTGGCCGGGCTTCGCCGATCCCTGGAGCCAGGTAGTACTGCCGACCATCAAGTCCCTTCTGGTTCTGATGTGGTCCTTTTTGCCCTTGAGCCTGGTGCTAACGGCCGCGGTCAGAACCCACGCTCGTCCCTATCTCTGGCCACTGCTTATCTCATTAGCTTATGGCTGCTTTTACTTCCCCATGGCCTTTCTGATGACATCAATCTCCGGCAAGCTATGGCCCTCGCTTCTGCCCTCAAACGTGGTCGAGGCCGGCGCCAAGACTGGCGGCACTTACATCAGGCTGGTCGCCCTTTTTTGGCTGTTAGTCCTTCCGTCCATCCTTATGACTGCTCTGTGGCCGGTGCCTTTCATCGGAGCCCTGATCCCGGCCTTTGTCTGGCTTTACTGCTGGGCGGCGGCCATGAGGCTGCTGGGCAGGTTCTACCGGCTGGAGGCAGGAAGGCTGGAGTGGATGTGAGTTTGCTGACGACCTGCCATGAAATATAAGTTGAGCTGTGGCGAGGAACCCTGGATCTGTTCGGGAAAAGATCATTATCCTCTCTTGGCCTATCGCCGCAAGGCCGAGCTGCTGGAGATGTTGGGCGACTGGGACTTGGCTGAGTCTATTCACCGTAAGAACATGGAATGGCTTGAGGGCCACGGGTCCGACCGCCAGGCGGCCATCAGCCGCATGAACCTGGGTTGGATCATAAACCGCAAGGGGTTCGCCCGGGAGGGCTTGGCGCTGTTGGTGGGGTCCGAGGCAATACTGGAACACGAAGGCACCGATTATGACCGGTGCAACATTCACAACAAGATCGGCAATATCTTCTACCGTCTTGGCGAATACCATCGAGCCGAGGAACACTTCAAGCATAGCCTGGAACTCTCCAAGGCAATCGGCGACCTGGAACAGGAGGCTAATGCCGAGAACAACCTGGGGAATGTCTACGGGGACCTGGGGGACATTAAGCTGGCGTTGGAGCACTACCAGCGGAGCTATGACATCGGCGTCGAGAGCAAGGACGTCTATAACAACGCCAAGACTGCCGGGAACATAGCCTGGTGTCTGTTGGCCAAAGGGAACCTGGCCCAGGCCATGGATTGGTACCAGCAGCAGGCCTTGGTGGCCGGGGCCTGCGGGGACAAGCACCTTTTGAGTTTGGCCATAGGAAACATGGTGGCCATCTTCATTGAGGGCAGGGATTACGTCCGGGCCCGGGAGCACATCACCCGGCGCCTGTCTCTGGCCCGAGAGCTGGGCGACAAGCGCGGCCTGAGCGTCTCCTTGAGCCACCTCAGCCACATCCAGCGGCACGAGGGCGACATGGCCGGGGCCGAAAAGAGCATCGGCCAGGCCGTCGCCCTGGCCCGGGAGCTGGACGCCAGATACTTCCTCTCGATGTTCCTAAACGAAAGATCGCTCCTCAAGCAGCAAATGGGGCTAGCCGATGAGGCGATCGCCGCCAATGATGAGGCCCTGGCCATCGCCATGGAGATGGGCGTTCCCAAACTGATCGAAGATGCCTTGAGGATGAGAGAAAAACTATCCTCCGGCGAAGCAGGGACTAAAGATGGAGAAGGCTCCAACGACGGTTAGAGAATTGGATCTTGGCTTTCACTTAGGTGGGATCAGAAGGAAAGGGACTGGTATTCCTCGTGGGTGAGGTAGCCGGCATCGTACATCCGGTCGGCGATCATCTTCCTTCGGCGGTTCATCCGCTTGGTGTCCGAGAACGGCCCCCAGCGGCGCGGGTTGATGATGATCGAAGCCAGCCTGATGGACTGCTCGGGCGTTAGATCCGAAGCGTTGCGGCCGAAGTAGGCCCGGGAGGCCGCCTGGCAGCCGAAGATGCCGTGGCCCAATTCGATGTAGTTCAGATAGAGCTCGAAGATCCGCGCCTTGGAGAGCACCTCGTCCATACGTCGGGCCAGGATGAACTCCGACAGTTTCCGGGCCGGAGTCTTGGCGGTAGAGAGATAGAGGTTCTTGCATAGCTGCATGGTGATGGTGGAGGCGCCCCGGGCGAAGCGCTTCTTTCTCCAATCGTCCTTTATGGCCTCGCGGACCTCGGCGAAGTCCACCCCCGAGTGCGAGAAGAAGGCGACGTCCTCGGCCACCAGCACCGCGTGCTTGAGGTGCGGGGAGATGGAGCCATAGGGGACGAAGTACTGGGCCGGCCTGAATGTTTTCCCCCGGCGCCCGGCTTGGCGGGCCCGCTGCTCCATCAGGGCGGTGGTCTTGGGATTGGCGTACTTCAGGCTTTCGATGGACGCCAGGTGACGGAGGTCGCGGGCCACCGACAGAACGAAAAGGACCACTAGGGCGGTCCAAATACAGGCAGCTGTTTTCCATGAAGAAGGCATATACTAATTATCCGAAAAATCACGATTAACTGTCAACCCGAGAATTGACTATATGGAAAGAGACGAAGCCAAAGTCTTGATGGAACGCACCATCCCCAACGCCAACCTGCGCAAGCACATGCTGGCCTGCGAGGCCTGCATGCGGGCACTGGCGGAGCATTTCAGCGAGGACGCCGAGGCCTGGGGGCTGGCCGGGCTGCTGCACGACCTGGATTACGACCAGACGACGCAGGATTTCTCGCAGCACGGAAAAAAGACGGTGGAGATGCTTAGGGATTGGGGATTGTCCGAGGAGATCCTCCACGCCATCCTGGCGCATCCAGGCCAAGTGGAGGCGGTCTCGAGGATGGACCAGGCGCTATACGCGGTGGATCCCACTACCGGACTTTTAGTGGCCGCGGCCCTGATGCATCCCTCCAAGAAGCTTTCGGGAGTGGACATGGCCTTCGTCATGAAGCGCTTCAAGGAGAAGCGGTTCGCGGCCGGGGCCAACCGGGAGCAGATCCAGACCTGCTCCCGGTTGGGGCTGGAGCTGGAGGAGTTCATGGGAATATGCCTGAGGGCCATGCAGGGGATAGCGGAGAAATTAGCATTATGACAGCGGAGGTGAGTAGCAATGAGATTCATCAATATACGGCTCAATGTCCATCAATACAGGGACCTAATGGACCTGGTATTTCCAGGGCACTACATTGCCCAAGGTCATTCCGAGGGAGCGGACAAGAGGTACGACGATGTTTGCCAGCGCATACTTTCCTTCAACCAGCAGGCAGATATGGACGATATGGTTGCATATGACGAAAGGGAAAAAAGATATCTATTCACGGATAATATGTACGAGAACTTGAGCGCCGTAATTGAGGAGTACGACGAGGAGGTGTTCTGGGACGAGCTTACAGAAAGATTTGCGTCTCGTGAGTTGGCTGAAATGGTGGACGAAGAAGAATGGCAACAAATGGATGCAAGACATAGGTACGAAATATTGTCACCATTGTTGGAGAAATACAGCAAAGAGTTCGAGGATAACGGATTAGACAACCTAACCATTATTAAAAAGAATGAAGAAGCATGGAACGAAAGCTCAATATCCTGATGATCGCCTCGGAGTGCGTTCCTTACTGCAAGACCGGCGGACTGGCCGACGTGGTGGGCTCGCTGCCCAAGGCACTTAAAAGATTGGGGCATCAGGTTTGGGTGGCCATCCCCAAATACTCGGCCATCGACGCCCGCAGGCACGGCCTTCAGCCCTTCCACCGCCCCATGGGGGTGTGGATGGGCAACAAGGAGGAGTGGTGCGCCGTGGAACGGGCCTGGCTGGAGGACGGACTGCCGGTCCACTTCATCGACTTCAGCCGCTACTTCGGCCGGGAGGGGCTCTACCACGATGCAGAATACAATGACTACAGCGATAACCCTCGCCGTTTCGCCTTCCTGACCCGGGCCGCCCTTCAGCTCTGCATCGACAAGGGTTTCGCGCCGGATGTGGTCCACTGCCACGACTGGCAGACGGCCCTGGCCCCGGCCTACCTAAAGATCTGGCACTGGAACGATAAGATGCTCGGCCGGGCAGCCAGTGTCCTCACCATCCATAACCTGGCCTACCAGGGTGTCTACCCCAAAAGTCATTACGACTATATCGGCCTGCAGGAGGCTAATTTCACCTCCGACAAGTTCGAAGACCACGGCCGGGTCAATTTTCTCAAAGGAGGTATCCACTTCGCCGACGCCCTGAACACGGTCAGCCCGGGCTACGCCTACGAGACCCGGACCCCCGAGGGAGGCTTCGGCTTGGCTCCCTATCTCAGCGACCGAGGGGGGGACTACGTAGGTATCCTCAACGGCGTGGATTACGGGGAATGGGATCCCAGGGTGGACCGCTTCATTCCGGCCAAATTCAGCCCCTTGGATCTTTCAGGCAAGCTGATCTGCAAGGATGAGCTGCAGAGGCGGATGGGCCTGGAGCGCCGGGTCGAGGTGCCGGTGGTGGGCGTCATCTCCCGTTTCGCCCACCAGAAGGGCCTGGACCTATTGGCTCAATCCATAGAGCGCATCGTCGGCAACATGATAGTCCAGTTCGCCATTCTGGGCTCGGGCGACCCAGCCCTGGAGAACTTTTTCGGGGTGCTGCCCTCGGCCTACCGGGGGAGGATAGGCTGCCACATCGGCTACAGCAACGAGCTGGCCCACCTCATCGAGGCCGGATCCGATTTCTTCCTGATGCCCTCGCGCTACGAGCCCTGCGGACTGAATCAGATCTACTCCCTGCGCTATGGCACCTTGCCCATCGTCCGGGCTACCGGGGGCCTGAACGACACCGTGACCCAGTACAACGAGAGGACGGGCGACGGCACCGGCTTCATGTTCTGGCAGCCAACGGCCGGGGCGGTCCACGACACGGTGGGCTGGGCGGTCAGCACCTGGTACGACAGAAAGGCACACATAAAGCAGATGCGGCAGGCGGCCATGGCCCGGCATTTCTCCTGGGACGACAGCGCGGCCGAATATGAGAGGCTGTATGCCAGGGCGATGGAGAACAAGGGAAAGCTTAAATAACTTATAAAATAAAAAACATCTTCGCGAGTACATCCCAAGGACATGACCATAAAAGTCAAGATCGCTTCGCTTGGCGGGCAGGGGACATCTCGCGATGACGTAAGTGCACGTCTGAGGATTAACGCTATGATCAAGCCATTCAAGGGCAAAACGCCCGCCATTCACCCCTCGGCCTTCGTGGCCGAGACCGCGGTCATAATAGGCGATGTGGAGATAGGCCCCAAATCCAACATCTGGTACGGGGTGGTTATCAGGGGCGACATCAACCACGTGCGTATCGGGGCCGAGACCAACATCCAGGAGAACACGGTCATCCACGTCGACCTGAACGACCGGGGGCTGGGCGACTGCGCCACCGTCATCGGCGACCGGGTGACGGTCGGCCACGGGGCCATCCTCCACGGCTGCAAGATAGGCGACGACTGCCTGGTGGGCATGGGGGCCACGGTGCTCTCCGGGGCCAAGGTCGGGGCCGGCTCGGTGGTGGCCGCCGGGGCATTGGTCCGCGAGGGCCAGCAGATACCGGAGCGCTCCATGGCCATGGGCATGCCGGCCGAGGTCAAGCGGCAGCTGCCCGAGGAGGCCTTGGAGAAGCTGCGACAGAGCGCTGCGCATTATGTGGATCTTTCTGAGGAATATAAAAAGAGGTAAAACCTATTTTTGATTATCCTATCTTTCCAGGTTAGCCATTACCTACCCCCTAGGCTATCTCGGCCAGGCTCGATAATACTGCTCCGGGGGTGAATTACCTATCGTCGAACCAAGTCGAGATGAACGGAAAAGACGTCTGTCGGTAATTTCCTGAAATATTAGGATAGTCAAAAACCAATTTTAGGGTGGAGAGATGAAGATCCATTCTGTCCCGCGCCCGGCCTTCTGGCTGGCGGCCCTGGCCGTTTCAGCCCCTTTCCTTTGGTCGCAGGCCAAACCCACCAAGCTCGAGGTCATTACCAAGACACCATCGGGCGCCACCCGTAATCTTCGTGAGTGCCAGGAGATCGTAGTCGGCTTCAACCAGCCGATGGTGCCGCTGGAGCAGCTGCCAGAGGGCGAAGGGACCGGCCCCCTGGCCATCAACCCGCCATTGCGGGGCAAGTACCGCTGGAGGGGGACGGCCACTTTGGTCTTCACCCCGCGGGACACCCTGCCCTACGGCACCGCCTATGCGGTCAGGGTGCCGGCCGGCACCAAGTCGCTCTCCGGACAATCGCTGGAGAAGGACTTTGCCTGGTCGTTCGAGACCCCGCGGGTGCAGCTGTCCAACTCCCAGCCCTACAACGGCCAGGAGAATGTGGACCTCAAGCCCCTGATCCTATTGTTCTTCAACCAGCCCATGGACACGGCCAGGGCGGCCAGGTTCATTTCGGTGCGTTACGAGGAGGCCGACGGCCGCAAGACTCCGGTGGCGGCCGAGGTGCGCTCCCTGCCTCAAGACCTGCGGCCGAGATATCAAGGCCGTGAGAAAACCATCCTGGCAGTCATCCCGAAAAAGGCCTCGGCTCCGGGCCAGGAGCTGGGGCCGGACGACTTCACCGATAATTTTTGGTCCCTGTTCAAGGACCCCAAGGACTCGGTCAGCCAGTACCTGGCCTCCCAATTCTCGGCCAAGGCCAAGCAAGCGCTCAAGGAATACGACACCCGCTACCCGCCGAGCTACCAGATAAAATCAACAGTAGCCGCCGAGCTGAACCGCATCATCAAGGGGCCGTCCATCTACCGGGAGGAGCGGTTCGCCAAGGTCAAGCTGAACCAGGGATTGAAGAACCTGGCCGGCCAGAAGCTCTCGGGACCCAACCTGGCCCGGCTCAACCGGCTGCTTCTGGTCAAGGCCTACGACGGCTACATCGACCGGCAGTCGAGGCTTCCGCAGAACAGGTGGATATCGGTGACCCTGGCCAAAGGCCTGCCCGGGGCTCAGGGCACCCTGGGCCTGGCCCAGGAGGCGACGGTGCGTTTCCGCACCTACGACAACTTCCGCTTTCTGGGGGCCGAACTTTCGGACAACGATCCCAACGGCTGGCTTAGGTTCATGTTCTCCACCCCGGTCTATTACGAGGAGCTGATGGCCAACTTGGAATTCAGCCCGGCAGTCAAGAAGCCCAGAGCCAAGAGCGACGATTGGTATGAGGAGTACTATGGCGAGGAGTGGTATTACCCATCCTCGTCCGGGAACGAACCTTCCTTCCGCTTCATCTTCAAGCCGGAGGCCCGCTACCAGGCCCGGATCTCGGGCAAGATGCGCGACGTCTACGGCCAGACCCTGGGAGGGGACGCCGAGTTCGAGATAACCACCGGACCCTATCCGCCTTCGGTGCACATCCCCACCGGCCTGGGGGTGCTGGAGTCCTATCTGCCGGCCAGGATTCCGGTGACGGTGATGAACTGGCAGTCGGTCCGACGCCGGCTGGCCAGTGTGCCGGTCGACAGCGTGGTGCCTCTTTTGATGAAGGAATGGGTGTTCTACAGCGACATGGACCAGGCCCTGCCCGACGGCTGGTTTGGGGTCAACGAAGATTGGAATCTGGGCGTCAGGAAGAACGTACGCACCAGGCTGCCGCTGGAGCTGAAGCCGGTGCTCTCCTCGGACAACACCGGTCTGGTCTATTACGACATCGGAGGATTGCCCGAGAGGGAGGACTACCGCCAGGGCTTTCGCTACGTGGGGCGATACGCGGCCCGGGGCTTCATCCAGGTGACAAATCTGGGCCTGACCGGAAAGTTCTCGCCCGAGGACGTGCTCTTGTGGGTCACCCGGCTGCGGGACGGCCAGCCTGTCTCCGGGGCCGAGGTCCAGCTGCGGGATGACAACAACCAGGTGGTCTTCAAAGGGAAAACAGACAAGAACGGCGTCTTCCGGGGGCCGGGCTGGCGGGAGTTGGGCATCGAGCCTCCTGAGGGCGACGAGGACGATTACTACTACGGGACCAGGCCCAGGCTTTGGGCCATAGCCGCCAAGGGCAAGGACCGGGCGGTGCTGGTATCGCGCTGGGGAATGGGCATCGAGCCCTATGAATTCGGTATACCATACGATTGGAATCCTAAGCCCGTCCAGTATCAGGGATATCTCTTTACCGAGCGTGGCCTGTACAAGGCCGGAGAGAAGGTCTTCATCAAGGGCATCTTCAGGCAGAAACGCAAAGGCAAATGGGAGGTGCCGGTCCCCCGATCGGTGACCCTGACCATCAAGGACTCGCGCGATGAGGAGCTGGCCCGCAGAAGCATCAAGCTGTCCGACTGGGGCTCGTTCGCCTTTACCCTACAGCTCAAATCCGACGCCCCCACCGGCCTCTATTCGGTGAGCGTGGCCGGCGACAGCGTCCGCCGCCTCCGGGCCTACGATTACTTCCGGGTGGAGGCCTACAAGCCGGCCGAGTTCGAGGTCAGAGCCAGCTCGGCAGTTCCCGAATACATCGCCGGGGACGAGTTCCGCGGCACGGTCGAGTCAAAGTACCTTCACGGGGCGCCCATGGCCAAGGCCGAGTACTCCTGGGCCCTGCGTAGCAGCCCTTACTATTTTGAGCCCCAGGGGCACGAAGGTTTCTCCTTCTCCGGCTACTGGTGGTGGGACGGGGGGCAAGATTACGGGAAGCTGCTGGCATCCAAGTCCGGCAAGCTGGATGAGCAGGGGAGGGTTTCCGCCACAGCCAAGCTGGACCTGGGGTCGGCCCGCAGCACCATGGCGGTGACCCTGGAGGGCACGGTGACCTCGCCCAGCCGCCAGAGCCTGTCGGGGCGCCGGCAGGCGGTGGTGCACCGGGGCGAGTTCTACATCGGGCTCAAGCAGAACACCACCTTCGTGGATGTGGCCAAGCCCCTCAAGCTTTGGCTATTGACCGTCAAACCGGACGGCTCGAAGGCGCCGGGACAGAGCGTCTCGGTGGAGGTGGTCAGACGCCAGTGGACCTCGGTGCGCCAGGCGGGGCAGGGAGGCCGCTACGAGTGGCGCTCCGAGATGAAGGACAGCACAGTATTTTTCACCCAGGCTGTCATCGGTCCCGACCCGGCCGAGGTCAGCTATACTCCGCAGATGCCGGGATTCTATCTGATTAAACTTTCGGCCCGGGACGCCCGGGGCAACAGCGTGCACAACGGCAGCTATTTCTATGCGGTGGGGACCGGCTATGTGGGCTGGGAGCGGCGCAACGACGACCGCATCGACCTCATCGCCGAGAAATCCATCCTGAAGCCGGGGGAGACGGCCAGGATCATGGTCAAGTCGCCCTACGAGAGGACCACCGCCCTAATCACCCTGGAGCGAGAATACGTCATCCAACACCTGGTGCGGGAGCTCACCGGCAGCGCTCCGGTCATCGACATCCCAATCACCGAGGATCACCTGCCCAACGTATACGTTTCGGTGGTCCTGCTGCAGGGTAGGCTTTCGGAGCAGAGATACTCCAGGGAGGGCGACGACCTGTCCAAGCCTTCTTTCAAGATAGGCTATATCAATCTGGCGGTGGATCCAGGATCCAAGCGTCTAAAGCTTGAGGTAACTACTGACCGACCGGCCTACGGGCCGCGGGATTCGGTCACTGTCAACATCACCGCCGCCGACTTCAAGAACCAGCCGGCCCTGGCCGAGGTCACCCTGACGGCGGTGGACAAGGGCGTGCTCAATCTGATCGACTTTAAAACACCCAACCCGTTCGACGCCTTCTATGGGCCCAGGCCGCTGTCGGTGGAGACGGCCGAGAGCCGGATGCATGTCATCGGCCAGCGCAACTACGGGGAGAAGGGAGAGAACCGCGGCGGCGGCGGCGGGCTGGAGCCGGAGTTTCGGGGCGACTTCCAGACCACGCCCTTCTACCGCTCGGCGCTCTACACCGATCAGGAGGGGAAGCTGACGGCCCGCTTCCGACTGCCCGACAACCTGACCGCTTTCAAGATCATGGCCACCGCCCACACCAGAACCTCGGAGTTCGGGGCCGGGGAGCACAGCATCACCGTCTCCAAGCCCATCATGCTGCTGCCCAGCCTGCCGCGATTCGTGCGCGTCGGCGACAGCCTGAATGCCGGGGTGACGGTGCACAACAACACCGGCGATGTCCAGCAGGTGGAGGTCAAGGCCAAGGCCCAGGGGATCAGGCTGTTGGGTGCCGACAAGCAGACGGTCGAGGTCAAACCCAACCAGCCGGTGGAGGTCCGCTTCGGCTACCGGGCCAATTCCATGGGGCCGGTGGTGTTCCGCTTCTCGGCCTCTTGCCCGGGCGGCAGCGACGGGTTGAAGAGCCCGGTCCCGGTGCGTCTGCCCAAGCTGACCGAGGCGGTGGCCCTCTACGAACAGACCGACGACCGGGCCTCCCAGACCCTGGTGGTGCCGGAGAAGGTCTGGCCGGACGTCGGCGGGCTGGAGGTGAGCACCGCCTCCACCGCCCTGGTGGGCCTGGAGTCCAACCTGGACTACCTGATCACCTATCCCTACGGCTGCTGCGAGCAGACCATGTCCAAGCTGATGCCCATGATCCTGGCCCAGGACATCGTCGAGGCCTTCGGGCTGGCCCCGGTCAAGGGTTCCAAACTCCGCGACACGGTCATGGCAGGGATCGAGCGCATATACAAGTTCCAGCGCACCGACGGCGGATTCGGCGTCTGGTACGACAGCTACTGGTCCAGCGACTACCTGACCAGCTACGTGCTCTACGGTCTTTTCAGGGCAAAACAGAAGGGCTATAGCGTAGACCAGGGCGTGGTGGACCGGGCGGTCGGTTATCTGTCGGCCAAACTCAAATGGGTGATGACCCCCCAGCGCCTTAACTCGCCCTACTCCATCAACGGGCGTCTGTCGGTAATGGCCTACAGCGCCTACGTGCTGTCCCTCTGGGGCAAGAAGGAGACCCAGGCCATCGACCAGCTGTACGAGAAGAGGCAGCAGATCACCATCTTCGGCCAGGCCATGCTGCTGCGGGCCCTCAAGCACACCGGGGCGGCGGCGGCCAGGCAGGAGGAGATGGCCCAGTTCCTTCTGAACAACGTCAAGGTGACGCCGACCACCTGGCACTTCGAGGAGGGCTCGGACGAGGGCGGCTGGTGGTGGTACCAGAGCCACGCCCGGACCACGGCTTTGGTGCTCTCCACCCTGCTGGAGGCCCGGGGCCAGTTCGCCAACTCCGAGAAGATCGTCAAGTGGCTGATGTCGGAGCGCAAGGTGCGCGGCCGCTGGCGTTCCACCCAAGAGAACGTCTTCGTCTTCGAGGCTCTGGACGCTTATTTCGATGCCTACGAAAAAGAGGTGCCCGACTTCACCGCCACCGTCAAGGTGGAGAACCGGGAGATTTTAAAAGAGATCTTCAAGGGGAGGGAGCTCAAGACCCGCTCTCAGAAGTTCGCCCTGAGGGAATTCAAGCCGGGCCAGAAGCTGCCGGTGGAGGTGGCCAAGGAGGGCCCGGGCCGGCTGTACTACGGCCTGCGGATGACCTATGCGCCGCTGGCTCCGGTCAGGGAGCGAGACGAGGGCTTCGCCGTCTCCAAGCGGATCACCACCTTCAAGGGCGACACCCTGGTCAAGGTCTTCGAGGCCGGCAAGACCTACAAGGTCGCCCTCAAGGTCTCCACCACCCAGGAGCGGCACTACGTGGTGGTGGACGATCCCCTGCCAGCCGGCTTCGAGGTGGTCAACACCGCCTTCGCCACCGAGAGCCAGGAACAGATGAGGCAGATGGGCCGCACCCAGGAGTACTCGGGCGACGATCCCTGGGGTAGCTGGTGGGGCCGGTTCGACCACACCGAGATCTACGACGACCGGGTGCTGCTGTTCGCCGACCAGCTGGCGAGCGGAAACCATGAGTACTCGTATTTCGTGAAAGCCGTCACCGCCGGCACCTTCGCCCTGCCGCAGACCAAGGCCGAGGAGATGTACACGCCCGAGGTGTTCGGGTGGTGCCCGGACAGGGTGGTGGTGGTCAGGTAGACCAATCAGTTATATATGGACTTATAAAAAGCCCTCCCCAAGGGGAGGGCTTCTATATGTATATAGTTTATATGCCCTTTTGGGGCCTTGCTGGAAGGGTGTCGGCCGAGACCTTCTCCACCTGGTAGCGGATGATCGTGTAATACTTCCTCGGATTCCCCTGGCCGAACATCCCCGGCCCCCTGAGGTACTCCTCCTCGTGCGGCCCGGAGATGCGGCAGCCCTGGGCTGCGATGTAGTCCACCAGCCGCTTGACGGTCGGCCCCTCCTCGGTGTAGGGCCCGATGTGCAGGATCTCGGCCACCTGGCCGTACCTCCAGTCGTCCAGATAGACCCGGTACCCGGGGACCGAAGGGTTATTTTCCAGCCTAGCCCCGGCCGGGGCCGGCAGGGCATAAAGCCCGGTCCATTGCTCCTTGGCCGTCTCCGACGGCTTGAGCCAGCGGGCGCGGGGGGACACCATGTCTCTGCCTCTGGCGGTCCTGAAATAGGTCTGGAAAAGCAGGGTAAAGGCCTTTCCGCCGACCAGGTTGGGGTCGCCCGAGGCCTCGACCACCAGCATCCTCTGGTCTGGCTTTTCCACGATCCTCGGTTCCTTCAGGGCCAGATAGGGTTTTAAGTCAGGCCCGCGGGTCATCAGGTAGACGGAGAGGACGATGCCGGCCGCGGCGATGGCCAGCAGGATGGCCAGGGTGATGAGGATCTTCTTCAGCATGGATCGCTACCTTTGCTTATTGGATTTTGCCTTTGTCTTAAAGAGATGACGGTGGCCGATCTGGCAAACATTCCTCCAGGGCCTTGGCCTCGGCCAGCAGGTCCTGGCGGCCGGCCTCGGTAGCCGCCGCCACGGCCTGGTCCAGGATGTCGCGGGCGGCCAGGGCGTCGCCTTGGGCAAGCGACAGCTCCGCCAGCCGCAGAAGGTTCTCCGCCAGCTCCGGGGCCAGCCCCAGCATCCGACACAGCTCGACAGCCCGGAGACGGTGGGCCCGGGCCTGGGGCAGCTCCCCCAGCAGCTGGTGCATGCCGCCCAGGGCGCCCTCGGCGAAGCAGATGCTCCGCTTGTCGCCCAGCTCCTCGGCCAGGGCCAGATGGCGCCGGCAGTAGTCCATGGCGGTGGGGTAGTCGTGCCGCAGCCGGTAGACCTGGCCTATGTTCCCCAGGGCGTATGTCTTGGAGCGCATGTCCCCCAGGTCGTTCATTATCTCCAGCTGGCGAAGGTATGAGTCCATGGCCTGGTCCAGCCGGCCCTGGGCCCGGTAGATGCTGCCCAGGACGCCGTAGGCCACCCCGACGTTGCGGCGGTCGCCAAGGTTCTGGGCGGTGCGCAGGAACTCCAGGGTGAACTTCAGGGCGTCGGCGTAATCGCCCTGGTTGAAATAGACCAGCCCGATGTTCCCGGTGGCCAGGGCGGCCGCCGGCAGGTCGCCGAGCTCCTCAGCGAGCCTCTTCTCCCGGATATAGCACTCCATGGCCTGGCCATGCTGTCCGCGCACTCGGTAGACGTTTCCCATGTTGCCCACCGTCCGGCTGACGGACCATAGGTCGCCCTCCTCCTCGGCGATGGTCAGGTGCCGGCGATAGAATTCCATGGCCCGGTCGTAGTCGCCTTGGACCCGGTGGACATTGCCGATCTCCCCCAGCATCCTGCCGGAGGCCAGGCGGTCGCCGGTCTTCTGGTAATAATCCAACGCTTGGCGCAGCAGGTCGATAGTTTCGGCGTAGCGCCCTTTCTTGAAAAGGATATCGGCCAGCCTGGCCTGGGTGTCGGCCACCAGCTTTTCGTCGCCAGCCGCTAGGGCCTGGGCCATCCCCTGCCGGTGGATGGCCTCGGCCTGGTTCCAGTCGCCGGTGATGTCCAGGGCCTCGGCTTTGCGAAGCAGCAGGTCCAGGGGCTGGAAATCCTCAGCCGTACGGCCGGCGGGACGCCATAAAAGCGCCCTGTGGTAGCGGCGCTTCCTGCGGTCGGAATAGGACATAGTCATCTCTCCTCCGGCCTGGCCGACGTCTTGGTCATGGCATCAGCTTCTTCCAGGCCTCGGGCTCATGGCCCACCACTGCCCTGGGGCCGCTGCGGACGATGGGGGTCTTGAGAAGTCTGGGGTTCTCCCGCAGTTTCGATTCTAATTCGTATTTCAAATATTTAAGACCCAGTCGTTGGTATTCCCGGCCCTCGGTGTCCATCAGGCTCTCCAGCCCCACCGCTCGGACGATGCTCTCAAACTCGCCAGGGGACAGATCCCTTTGTTCCAAATCGACGAAATGGAACGGGACGCGCCGCTCCTTGAAAAACCTGATGGCGGCCCGGGTGGCCTGGCATTTGTTTCGTCCGAATATCTGGATGGCCATGGATCACTCGTCCAGCGGGCTTTTGATCTTGAGCAGGTCGGGCTTGGCCAGGTGGGTGTAGATCATGGTGGTCTGCAGATTGGCGTGGCCCAGGAGCTGTTGGACGGTGCGGATGTCGGTGCCCCGCTCCAGCAGGTGGGTGGCGAAGGAGTGCCGCAGGGTATGGACCGAGGCCGGCTTGGCGATGCCGGCCTCCCCCACCGCCGCCTTGAAGGCCCTCTGGAGGGCCGCCGGATGGACGTGGTGCCGCCGCACCGCCTGTTTTTGGGGATCGACCGAAAGCGACCGCGACGGGAAAAGCCAGAACCAGGCCCATTCGGTTCCGGCGCCAGGGTATTTTCTTTCCAAAGCGTCCGGCAGGGCCACGCCGGGCAGGCCGGCCTTACGGTCGCGGTCATATATCTCCCGGACCAGATCCAGATGTGCGATCAGCTCGTCCTTGACCGAATTCGGCAGGACGGTGCGGCGGTCCTTGTCTCCCTTGCCGGCCCGGACGAACACCTGGCCGCCCTCCAGGTCGATATCCTTGATTCGCAGCCGCAGGGCCTCGGAAAGCCGAAGGCCGCAGCCATAGATCAGCCTGGCCGCCAGGCGGTGCTCCGGGGCTATCTTCACCAAAACCTGCTCCACCTCCCGGCGGGAAAGCACTGCCGGCAGCCGGCGACGGGCAGCGGCCCGCACCGAGTCCAGCTCGCTTTCGCCGATGGCGACATCCAGCACGTGGCGGAACACGAACACCAGGGCGTTGAGCGCCTGGCTTTGGGTGGCAATGGAAACTTTCCTCTCCGATGCCAGATAGCTCAGGTAAGTCTTCAGAAGGGAGACGGTGATACCGGCAGTCTCGGGACAGCCCGCCCAATGGCCGAAATCACGGAGCCAGCCCACATAGGTCTTCTCGGTGCTGTAGGAGCGGTGCCGCAGCCGCAGGGCTTTCCGGGTTTCCTCCTCCAAGAGCTGCCAGCGGTCAAGCGCGGCCTGATCGACGGCCGGGGCGCGGCCGCGGCTGCGGGAGAGATAATATCCATACAGCCGCAAGGCGCTGTCGGCCTGTCTGACCTGCCAGTCGGGATGGCTTTTGGAGATATGATAGATATATTTCTGACGCTGCTCGGATCTCAAGACGGATGTCTGGGGAAGGGATAGATAGGAATAACAATCGGCCACCCATTTGAGGTAAAAGGGCAGATATTTATCGGAGACAACGGCCTTGTTGGACAGATAACTCTTGAAACCGGATAGCATAACTCGTAAATTTTATTATAGATAAACAATATAATAGTTATATTTAATTATTATACTACAACAGGACGATAAATTTCAATAAGTTTAGGGGTTTTTTCGTCATATATTTCGTCTTGACAAGGCGGATGGTCTGTGTTAATATGACTCATAGCACAATAAACATAAAAGTAACTGTTGGGAGGCCTGAAGGAATACACGTATGAACGACGCCGTTGTCGTAGCCATTATCACTGCCGCAGCCAGCGTGGTCGTCGCTGCGCTGACCTTCTATCTGACCAAGCGACACGAACTGGCGGTGCAGCTTCGAAACGAGAAGTTGAACCACTACAAGGTTCTATTCTCGGCTCTTTCTGATCTTGCCACCGATGGAGCTGACAAAGACACTGCCAATATGCGCTTTGCCCTCGCAGTAAACACCATCGCGCTTGCGGCCCCGCAAGAGGTGATAGCGGCCTTGATGGCATTTCATGACGAAGTCAAGTTCTCAAACCCGAACCGATCGCCAGAAGCGCATGATCTGCGTCTGAAAGAGCTTCTTCTTGCGGTGCGGCGCGATATCGGTCTCGCGAAGGGAGATGACGCGGCGAGTTTCAATTTCCATCTCATTGGTACAGCCCCGGCGGTCTCCCAACACGGCGCTTCAGCAGACAGCCAGGGCCGTGGCAATTTTGAAAGTGCGTAGTTGCTTGAAATAAATCATATTTATCAAGGCTTGTAGCAGCCCTGGCTGCTGCTGAGCTCTACGTTAGCTCATAAAGGAGAAAGCATGACAACAGACGAGCAAATCATTGACGCCCTAGATGAGGCTCAGGAAATAATTCCATTTACTTACGCCATTGCCTCCTACGGAGCGGATTATCCTATCGACTCGTTGGTCAAGAGAATTGACAACAAAGATATACTTGTCCCAACTTTCGAGCACGAGGAGCAACTCGCGGATGACGTCGACGCATTTCAGCGCGAGTACGTCTGGCCTCGACCCAAAGCAGACAGATTTATCGAATCTCTCTTGCTGGGATTGCCCGTTCCCGGAATATTTCTTGTGAAAGAGGACACTGGACGCCTACTTGTACTTGACGGACACCAGCGCTTGTACACTCTCCAATGCTTCTACAACGGCATTATTCACGGACATGAGTATCGACTGGCAGGCATACAGGCCCGCTTCAATGGGAAAACGTATAAAGAACTAGATGTCGAAGACCGGCGGCGTTTAGATGACAGCATCATTCATGCAACTATCGTGAAGCAGGAAGAGCCCTCCGAAGACTGGAGCAGTATCTACTCTATATTCGAGCGTTTAAACACAGGCGGCATATCACTTCAACCGCAGGAAATTCGCATGGCATTATATCATGGTAACTTTTCTGCCCTGCTTCGTGAGCTCAATACGTTCAAAGACTGGCGCACAATCATGGGCCCGGTATCCAAGCGTCTCAAGGACGTAGAAATCATCCTCCGGTTTTTTGCTCTGCTTTATCATTACTCGGTCTATAGCAGCCCAATGAAAGACTTTCTCAATCGCTATATGGCGACAAATAAGCACCTTCAGAAACGATCAGGCTCCGAGTTGAAAGATGTCTTCATCAAAACGGCATCTGCCTTGTCTGCTGCTCTTGGGGCTGATGCGTTTCGTCCCGAAAGGGCCGTAAATGCGGCCCTCGCTGATGCACTCATGGTCGGTGTCGGTACGACAATACTCAAGGGCGGCGGTATTGATCATGGCAGGATTGCTAACGCCAGAGATGCTCTTCTTAAAGATGAAAAGTTTGTCGAAGCGATCTCAACCGGCACATCACAGAAGCCAAAGGTGGAACTTCGCATTACACGCGCGATTGCTGCCATTGGGTAAGAACCATGACCGGGCGCGCGTCAATAAACAGTCACCGCCAGAGAATTGAGGCGGTATTTGCCCGATCTACAAGCTTGTCTCAAGACACCGAGTTACTTGCCGATCACGCCAAGTATCTCTGCGTTCTTGTCTCCGGTTATGTTGATAAGGCATTGTCTGAGATTGTGCTTGAACACGCACGCCGAGTTGGAGCCCCTTCGCTTCAGAGGTATGTCGAGCGCAATACATCCAGGTTCACAAATGCGAACGCAACAAAGGTAATTCAACTACTCGGTTCCTTCGACTCCGACTGGGAGAAGGCAATGAATTCCTTCCTTGTCGATAAATATAAAGATGCCCTCGACAGCGTAATCAGCCTCCGCCACCAAATTGCCCACGGATCGTCAGTCGGAGTTACATTCGTTCGCATCAAAGAGTATTTTGAATCAATCGTAGAAGTAGTAGACCGCATTCAAGAAATCTGCATACCCGAAAAGAAATGAGCTAACAAGTGGCTCGTGGGGACGCTGTACCGCTACGCGGCCCATCGCCCCACAGCCTTGTCGTTCGGCAGGCACAAAAGGAGAACCAAATGAAGACATGTATGGTCTTGGCGCGAGTGTATGTGGTGTTCTTGTTTGGGAGCATTGCCGTGGCAGGCGACGCCATAGCGTCCGGCAGATCACCGCTTTCAGAAGAGACGATCGTTCCAACAAACTTGGTCTTGCACTATTCCTTCGAAGCGATCACCACCGACACCGTTCGGGATGAGAGCGAAACGAAGACAAAAGGGATCATCAAGGGTGCAACACCGGTTGAGAAAGGTGCGATTGGGGCCGGAATGTATTTCAACGGAAAGGATGCCTATGTTGATGCAGCTTTGCCCGCAGTATCCGGGAATGCCTTCACCTACGCCCTGTGGGTTTGTCCGGAGGCATATGGACCTGAAGACTATTACGACTGGGCCGGCGCCATTTTGCTGGCGAAGCGCGGGCACTACCAGGATCAACGACTCAATCTTACGTCAAAGGGGAACCTTCAGTTCAGCCTCTTCGACAAAAGAAGGAAACGGCATTCCTTGATCTCCAAGACAGCACTTCCTCTGAACAAGTACACACATGTAGTTGCCGTCTTTGACGGCAAGGGACTCAGGTTGTTCATTGATGGGCGATTGGACGCCAGCCAAGATGACGAGTTTGAGATCAGCTACAAAGAGGCCGGGGAGTGGTTCCGAGTGGGTGGCGGTTTTGAGTATCTGCAGTTCAAAGGCATAATTGACGAGGTAATGGTCTTTGACAGAGGACTATCGAGCGCAGAGGCCAGATCCCTCGGCCGAACCAAGACAAACGAACCAGCCGAACCAACACCTGATGGCGACGGTCTAAAGCCCGCGCCATAGGTTCAACCGTTCGGCGAAGACTATTGACCCACAGGAGCTTTTCATGACGAAAACACTTGACACTGATAAATACACTATAGGGTCTCTTCTAGGGCGCTATGAGCGGCGTCGAGTCATACTGCCGCCGTTTCAGCGCGCATATAGCTGGGAAAAAGCCCAGGTAAACCAATTTTGGGACGACCTGACGTTATTTGAGAAAGAATTTGCCAAAGCCCCCCAAACAGCTTCGTATTTCCTCGGGTCGATTGTCGTCATACAGCAAGAAGACCACATAGAACTCCTGGACGGTCAACAGAGACTGGCTACGGCCACTATAGCTTTGGCGGCTATGCGTGACACATCACGGGCACTAGATAAGGCTGCCGCGACAAAAGGAGGCGACTTTGCCCGCGACATTCAAAGAGAACTCGTGGAAAAGGATACGGAGCCTGTCACCTACTCTTTGACCCTAGGACAACTAGACGAGCCCTTCTTCGTCAAGGCTATCAAAACTGATCCGCCAGCAGTGCCGCACAGTAAACTGCGTTCACATAAGCTAATTATCACAGCCTATCAGATTGCAAGCGATCGCATTGCCGCTCTCATCAAGGGGAAATCATACGAGGAGGCGCTAAGAACGTTGAAGTCGCTTCGTGATTCACTTTCGAAAGGCATGACTCTAATAGGCATAGTGGTTCAAAACGAAGAAGATGCGTACACTATTTTCGAGACACTGAACGACAGAGGCCTTCGCCTATCGGTCCCTGACCTCGTTTTGAATCTTCTCATGAGGCGGGCTCCTGATGACACTTCACGACAACTAGTGCGACATCACTGGAATGCTATGCTTCAGCAGATGGGGCGGCGCGATTCCTCCCGCTTTCTCCGTCACATGTGGGTTTCTCGTTATGGCGATCTGAAGTCAGAAGGCTTGTTCTCGGCGATAAGAAGACATATTGATGATTCAAGGCTCCACAGTGTTGACTTCGCGGAACAGTGCGCCGATGAGTGCGACTCGTACGTTGCTCTTTTGGACATCAATGTGCCAGTTGCAAAAGAAGTGCTTTCAGATCTCGATGGTATCGTCAAATATTTGCGCATCGCAAGCGCGCCGCCTTTACTCTTGTCGGGATATCGATGCCTTTCCCAGCAGGACTTCGAAAAACTAACAACGTACATCCTCCGCACCTACATTCGCTACGTTCTAGTCCTGAATCAGAACCCACTCGACCTTGAATCTGCCTTTTATGAGGCAGCGAGGGAAATCCGGACCCTGGCGGCGCAAAGTGAACCCAGCGCGAGACAGCTATCAGTTGCCAAAGAACGCCTTAAAAAGCTTTCCGTTACCAATGACGCAGTCGAGAAGGCTGCTTCAGAACTATATTTGGAACGAGCAGAGGCCGTCTGGCTTATGGTACAAATCGCCAATAGCATGCAGTCCGAAACAAAGGAAGTGGCGATGAACAAGGCCAATTTGGAACATATCTTTCCTCAAAATGCAGGTGAGGCTTGGCCAAATAGGGATAACCTCGAACCCTATATCTGGCACATCGGTAACCTCTCAATTCTGGGAGAGCGCTTGAACAGAAATGCCAAAAATAGAGGTTTCGTGGAAAAGAGCACCAATTATTACAGCAGAAGTGAGATTGAAATGACAAGAGAACTGCTCTTATTTAACGAATGGAATGAATCAACCATTATCAAAAGAGCAGGTGAACTTGGGAAGAAAATAGCACAGGTTTGGCCTGCGCTGTGAAAGTGCTCCACAAAGGCGCTTCAGCCGACGCCGCAAAGCGGCGCTGCTGAGCTTGGTCGTTCGAGATCAACAAATATGAGGATGTGCCAGCACCTGATTTTGGTACGACATG
>CAZFJC010000015.1:54255-76529 GCA_964518765.1 uncultured bacterium | reverse complement strand
ACAGAAGTCTCGAAAATCGCCATTTTTTAGTCCGAAACCTTAGGGTATTACCTAAAAGAAAACCACCCAAACCCGAAATCGAGCCTGGGTGGTCGGCGAGTTGCCGGACCTAGTTCATGGCTATAGATATTATACTATCTCATCCGCCTCAGGTCAACCTGATAGTGAAAAATACCGGCGCTCACAGACATCCCCAGGCTTTTAGTTTCTTAAGTGGATCGATTGAAAGAAGCCTTTCTCTAATCCACTGCTCCTGGTTCGTCTCCAGCAACTGCCCGGCTAACTTCCTGGCACGGGAGCAATGATCCTGCGTCATCTTCTCGTCCTCGGTCGCCTTGCCCATCTCCACGCCCAGCGCTTGGTGTCTGAGAAGCCAGAATATCGAGGAATCCTCGTCGGGAGCGATCTCCTCGAAGCAACGCTTGGCCGTCTCGATCTCACCCATGGCCAACAGGCAAGCGGCCTTCTCTAGCCTGGCCTCGCTTGCGCTTCTGCGATCGGCCTTGTCCTCGGCGCGGCGGATCAACTGGTTCCATCTCTCCACCGCCGATTCGTAATCGCTTAGCTTAGGGGTCAACCAGGCTCGTTTAATTGCCATCCGAAAGGCGAGCATCTCATCTCCGGTCTCCCTCCCCAATTCCTCGGCCCGGCTCAGAACAACTTCGGCCTCCCCCGCCCTGCCAGATTCTGCCAGGACCTCGGCCTGCAAGCCCAGCATCATCCCACTGACCACGAAATCCCCGGCTTTGTTGGCGCACTCCTCGGCCTTCTTTAGATGATCCAGGGCTCTCTCCGGCATGCATAAAAGCTTATAGACCGACCCCAGCACCTCATGTCCCCGGCCCACGGTGATCCCATCCTCTATCTCCCTGCCCCATTCCAGGCATCTCTCAGCCAGGGATATAGCCAGGCCGATATCCCCTAAGTTCAGGTGGCAGCTAGCCAGGTTGCTGGCGGTGGTGGCGCTGCCCAGCTTGTAGCCTATCCTCAGGTATAGGGCGATGGCCTCTTGAAAAAGCTCTAGAGAGCGGCGATAATTCCCCCTCAGATAGAAGCAAACCCCCAGGTCGTTGACGGCTGTGGCGATCTTCTCGTTGCTGCCTATGGAACGGAAGACGGCCAGGGCCCGGGTCAGCAGCTCCTCGGCTTGGAGGTACTGGCCGAGATAGGTGTAGGTCAGGCCCTTCTCCTGCCAGACTTCGGCCAATGATAGCTTGTTCACCATGAGAGCCTCGGCCTGGGTGTAAAGTTTCACTGCCGTCTCGTTCTCCGAACGCTCCCGGTGGATCATGGCCTGCCAGCTCAAGGCGCTGGCCAGATCCTCGTCGCCTCCCACCTCCCGGGCCAGCTCCACCAACTTTCGTGAACTCTCCAGGGCCGTTGTCAGCTCTCCCGTGTCAAGTTGAAAGCGGGTCTTGAGCCTGATTGTCATCAGTTTACTGCCCGGCGATTCCATCCTATCGTCAAGCAGATCCAGAGCCCGGATGCTCTGCTCTTCAGCCATCCTCAGTCCACTGAGGTTGGCCACCTCCACCCGGCCCTGGTGGATGCGGGCCAGCAAGCCCAGCCAATCATTTGGGTTTGGTTTGCTCTTATGGAAATCGGCTTTATTCACCGGCCGGCTTTCCGATCTCTTTTATTCGTCTTGGTCTTAGTCGATGGAACTCTCCGCCATCATCACAGGTTGACGCCGGTCGACAGTGAGATCCCCAGGTTCCGGATGTCGCCGTACTCGTCCCGGTTGACGATGGACATGGCGCTGCGGTAGAAGCGGACGTCCAGCCATAGGTGGTCCAGCACCTTGACCCCGGCCCCCAGGAAGACCCCCATGTCCACCGGGTAGATGTCGGGCATCAGGGTGTTCTCCCCGTCCACGGTGAAGCGCTGGTCGACCTTGACGGCCAGCTCGCCGCCGCCCAAAAGGAACGGCCGCAGGAAGCTGTCCTCGTCCCCGGCCAGGCGGACCTTGATCATCCCCGGCAGCCTGATGTAGTCCAGGCGTAGGGAATAGCTGGTGGTCGAGTCGTCGAAGCGCATGTGGTGCCGGCAGTAGTCGATCTCCAGCTGGAGGTTGACCTGGTCGACGGGCTTGATAAGGTAGGTGCCCCCGGCCACCAGGGCCGGTCGGGTCTGCGGCGAGATGCCCTCGGCCCAGATGAAGGCGTAGTTGACACCAACCCTGGCCCCAGGGCCCGCCCCGGCCGCCCCGGCCAGGGCCATCAGGGCCAGGCTAAGGCACGATAGCATTTTGGCGCGCATAAGGGCGGAGGCGCCCTATTTGGGCTGGGAGAAGGAGATGTCAGGCGCCTTCTTTTCCTCCTCGGCCACCTGGTACATCTCCCGGTCGGTATAGCCCAGCATCCCGGCCACCAGCACGTCCGGTATCTGCTTGATGCGGGTGTTGAACACCGCCACCGAGTCGTTGTAGAACTCGCGGCGGTCGGCGATCTGGCTCTCCAGCCCGCTCACCCGCGACTGCAGGTGGACGAAGTTCTGGTCGGCCTTGAGCTGGGGATAGTTCTCGGCCACGGCGAACAGGCTCTTGAGGGCTCCGGCCAGCATCCCATCGGCCTGGGCCATCTGGGCCGGGCCCTTGGC
The DNA here is from genome assembly GCA_964518765.1 of uncultured bacterium. Lineage (GTDB taxonomy): Bacteria > Edwardsbacteria > AC1 > AC1 > EtOH8 > CAZPNX01. Next base: position 73,931 of record CAZFJC010000015.1, on the reverse strand, counting down.
CTCCAAAAAGCGGGTGCGGGCCGCGGTCACCTTCTCCAGGGTATCCCGCTCGTACTGCATGTAGCCCTCGCAGATCTTCACCAGCCGGGGGATCTCGTCGTAACGCTGCTTCTCCAGCACCTCGATGTTGGCCCAGGCCTTGTCGATGTTGACCCGGACCTGGATCAGCTGATTGTAGATGCCGATGAAGTAGACCACCAGACCCAGGATCACCAGCACCACCAAGCCCAGCAGGGCGACCCCTATCATCTCTGTCCTCCCCTATATTTGTTTACGGTTGCTTAGCGCCTTATCCTGGCCGTCAGGAAGCAGAGGGAGGCCACGGCCAGGGCCGCCCCGAAGATCAGCAGCAGCCAGGCCGACACCGCCTTGCTCTTGACCAGGTCCTTCTCGCTTTTATCGGAGATGATCATCAGTTGGTTTTGCGGGTCCCGGGCGATCACCAGGTCCTCGCCCTCGTCCCGGGGGTTGTCCAGCTCCTGGCGCAGGATGTCCTGCTCGGCCCTCTCCCTGGCCGCCTCCCACTCGTCGGCGTCGATCTTCCCGTCGCCGTCCCGGTCGAACTGCATCAGCCGTTCCCGATCGGCCTTGAGCTCCTTGAGCCTCTCGGCCAGGGCGAACTGCCTCTCCTGCTGGTCGTTCCGCCACCGGATGACGTTTCCCATGACGTAGACCGTATCCCCGGGCACGATGTACCATTCGGTGTAGCGCATCCGCTGGCTGAAGGCGCCGACGTTGAACATCAGCCCTAGGGTGTTTCCGGCCGAGACGGCGTCGGTGTAGCGGTAGTCGCGCTCCAGATGGATGTCGGCCTCCACCGGGTCCACCAGGATCTTTCCCGTTCCGTCGTCCACGTAGAAGTAGTTGGTTGAGGCCCCCTGGCTGACAGTCACCCAATGATCGCTCTTGCCCCGCCGCTCCCGGCGCTCCACCAGGAACTTGTAGTAGACGCAGTCGGTGGCGGTGATGGGGCTCTTGAGCAGGGCCTTGGGTTGAGCCTGGCCGCTGACCTCCACCAGCCCCATGGCCAGAGAGCGGACCCTGGAGGTGGGGATGTTCTCGATCATCCGCTTCTCGCGCCACACCGAGAAGCCGTAGGTGAACATGGCCAGCCCCGCCCCCAGGCCGACGATGATGAAGATCCAGATCGCCGGCGAATCCAGGCCGCGCCGCCACAGTTCCGACTCGAACAAGAACCGGGCCAGGAAGTACAGACCCCCGCCGGCCGCGGCGGTGACGGTCGAGGCCGCCTTGCGGTTGTTGCGGTAGAGGAATATCAGCCGCTTGAGGGGGTGCATTCTTGCTTTCGAGTTATCAAGCTGCGAGTTTCGTGCTCCGAAGTTAAAAACAACTTGGCAAATCGCAACTTCGCAACACGGGACATGTCTGGTCAGTGGCTCTCCGACAGCTCCAGCAGCACGCCCCTGGTGGACTTGGGGTGGACGAAGGCGATCTTGTGCCCTCCGGCTCCCTGTCGGGGTACTTTGTCGATCAGCTGGTAGCCCTTGGCCGAAAGCTCCTCCAAGGCCTTGGCCACATCGTCCACCTTGAGGGCGATGTGGTGGATGCCCTCGCCCTTCTTCTCGATGAACTGGGCGGTGGGCCCGTCGGGGGCGGTGGGCTCCAACAGCTCGATGCGGCTCTGGCCCACCGGGATGAAGGCCACCTTCACCTTCTGGCTCTCCACCGTCTCGGTGCCTTCTATCTTGAGCCCCAGGTCGGTGTAGAGCTTGGCCGCCTCCTCGATGCTCTTGACCGCGATGCCGATGTGGTCGATGCGCTGGGTCTGCATGCGTTTCTCCTATGCACTGGCCTTAATGTTGAACTTCTATCTTCCGGTTGCGGTATCCCTCGTAATCCGTCAATATCCTCTGGTACTCCCCCTCCATCAAGCTGGAGGAGATCATGAAGTCGGCCGAGGCCCGGTTGCAGGCCACCGGGATGTTCCACACCACCGCGATCCTCAGCAGGGCCTTGACATCGGGGTCATGGGGCATGGGCTGCAGCGGGTCCCAAAAGAAGATAAGGAAATCTATCTCGCCATTGGCGATCATGGCCCCCACCTGCTGATCGCCGCCCAGCGGCCCGCTCTGAAGCTTGTGCACCGGCCGATCCAGGGCCTTCTCCAGCATGGTCCCGGTGGTGCCGGTGGCGTAGAGCTGGTGCCGCGCCAGGGTGCCCTTGTTGAACCTGGCCCATTCCAGCAGATCCTTCTTCTTGTTGTCGTGGGCCACCAGGGCTATCCTTTTTTCGTTCGGCAGGAGGGATGTTTTAACGGCCATCTTCAAACCTATCGATTATTCATACAATCTAAACAAATGGAGATACCTTCTCTATTCCCCGGATCTGAAGACATAGACCGCCTGGGTGGGATAGGCGAATTCGATCTTCTCCTGGGCGAAGGCCTCCATGATGCTCAGGTTTATGCTCTGCTGGATGTCCATATACTTGTTGTAATCGCCGCCCTCAACGTGATAGACAACCTCGAAGACCAAGCTGAAGTCCCCGAGGCTGGCGAAATGGGCCCGTTCGAAGATCGCCCCCGGCAGCCTCCGGATTATCCCCTCGATGATGCCCGGTATGCGCTTGACCCTGGCCGGCTCGATCTGGTAGGGGATCCCGAACCTGAAGACCACCCGCCGGTTCACCATCCGTTTGTAGTTCCGCAGCCGGGAGCCGGTGAGGTCGGCGTTGGAGAATATCAGCTGCTCGCCGCTCAGGCTGCGCACCCGGGTGCTCTTGATTCCGATGTGCTCCACCGTTCCCTGGAACTCGCCCACGATCACAAAGTCGCCAATCTCGAAGGGGCGGTCGAAGAAGATGGAGAAGTAGCTGAACAGGTCGCCCAGCACCTTCTGGGCGGCGAAGGCCACCGCCAGGCCGCCGATGCCCAGCCCGGCCACCAGGGCCGACACCTTGACCCCGACGTTGTCCAGCAGTATCAGGGCGGCCACCAGCCAAAGGAAAAATTTGGCGAAGCCCATCAGGCCGCGCATGGCCGCGGGCGGCTTTTCCCCCTCACCCCCCCGCCTCCGGCTGTAGAACTCCAGCCCCCGTTCTATCAGGAGCGACACCAGCCTGACCGCCAGCCAGGCCAGCACCGCCCCCACCGCAATGTTGATGATCCTCTGGGCCAGGGGCGACAACGACAGCCGTCTCAGGCTGAGGTAGGCCGCCCCCAGGTAGAGGAGCGGAACCCCCCTCTTGTCCAGGGCTGAGATCAGCCAGTCGTCGTAGCGGTTCTCGGTCCTTTCGGCCAGGGCCTTGAGGCGGGCGATGACGATCCAGTCGGCCAGTTTCACCAGCAGGCAGAGCCCGGCCAGCATGCCTAGGCTGACCAGGTAATCCTGCAACCGGTTGCCCAAAAGAATCTGGTTGAGAAACTCGTTCATCTACTCGGCTTCCATCTCGCTAAGGCAGGTATCCTCGAACCTGGTCCCCGGGAAAACCTCGGAGATCTCCAGGCAGAGGACGAGCGTTTGATAGTATTTATCCTCGCATCCGGCTCGCCGCCCTTCGATCTCCTTTGAGAAATCCCTTTCGAATTCGGCGGCCAGCGCTCTGGCCCTTTCGGATACCGCCCTCCAGTCGAACTTCAGGGAGATGGTCTGTTGAACCTGTAGGTCCTCGACCTCCAGCCTCTGCGGCGGACCGCACCGCTTAGCCCGGTACCTGGCGGCTACCTCGGATACGTCCCCCGGCAGGTTGAAAGCCGCCAACATCGTTGCCTTGAACTCTTTTACCCGGCCGTTCTTGGCGTAGAGCTCAGGCGACTTGCCGTAGCCATTGATGATTTTCAGAGCCTGGGGGCAGCCCGTGACTATCAGATGGATCTTCTCCCCTATTCCATGGCCCTTCACCCCCTCGGCCCAGCAGGTCGTTGGATCTCCGTCGCCCAGGTTCCTAACCGAGTAGGGCCCGGCCTGGCCGCCGAACCAGCCCTCGCCCTTGAGGGTGGAGGTGGCGGTGTACGTGCCGTAGAGGATCAGCTCCTGCCATTCCTCCTTTTTGACGAAAACCTGCCGCGACTTTCCGTCCTCAAGCTTGAGGGTGTCTTCGGATATCGAGGCCGCAAAGATTTTCGTCCCAGCCGGGCCGTAGAGTAAAAGGCTGTCGTCCCTTAGGTCCCACTCGCCGCTCTCGAAGGGTTGCTGGTTCAAGAACGAACTGAACTCCAGCTGGGCCTTGTACCAGATGAAAGTCATCTCCTCGACGTCAGCTTGGATAGCCGTCCAGGTGCCGGTCAGGTCGCCGGGCCCGAGGGCCAGGGCCGCGTTGGTTGCGATTATCAGAAATAAGGCTAATCGGGCTGGTTTCAATTTAGACCTACCCTGCCTATTTATCAACCCCTAGATCCCTAATAATCGCCCCGGCTACCGCGTAGGGATCCTTTTTCCTGAGATAAAGGGCCTCCAGGTCCTCCCTGGCCTCGATGTCCCCGGTGAGCCTCGATTCGGCCCAGCCGTCCAGCCGGCCGGTGATGATGGCCCTCACCTCGCTTCTGGCCCTCGCCCGACGCTTTGACTCTAGGTGTCCGCGGTCCGTCAGGTATCGCCGGTGCCGTTCTATGGCCGCTGCCAGTTCGGCGATCCCGGCCCCGTCCCGGGCCACCGTTTGGACGATGGGCGGCAGCCAGCTCGATTCGTCCATGTCGCGCACCGCCAGCAGCTGCTCGATCTCAGCCACCGCCCGCTCCACCCCGTCCCGGTCAGCCTTGTTGACGGCGAAGACATCGGCGATCTCCATCACCCCGGCCTTGAGGGCCTGGACATCGTCGCCCAGCCCGGGCACGGTCACCAGCACCGTGGTGTCGGCCTGGCCCGAGACCTCGACCTCGCTCTGGCCGATGCCCACCGTCTCCAGAAGGACGATATCGTACCCGGCCGCGTCCAGTATCTTAGCGGCGTCGGCCGTAGCTAGCGCCAGCCCGCCCAAATGCCCCCGGCTGCCCATGGAGCGGATAAAGACGCCGGGGTCGGTGGCGTGCTTCTGCATCCGCACCCGGTCGCCTAAAATGGCGCCGCCAGAGAACGGGCTGGAAGGGTCAACCGCCAACACCCCGACCCTGAGACCCCGGCCGCGGTAGTGGGCGATCAGGCCGTCGGCCAGGGTGGACTTGCCCCCGCCGGGCGGACCGGTAATGCCCAACAGATAGGCGCGACCTGTTCGGGGATAGAGCTCGGCCAGCAGCTCCTCGGCCTCCGGCCCGCCAGCTTCGGCCAGGGAGATGGCCCGGGCTAAGGAGCGGATGTCGCCGGATGATATGATTTTACTGAGAGGAGTCAATTTATGGAATAATCTATTTTGATTATCCTATCTTTTCAGGTTAGCCATTACCTACCCCCTAGACTATCTCGGCCAGGCTGGATAATACTGCTCCGGGGTTGAATTTCCCATCGTCGAGCCAAATCGAGATGAACGGAAAAGACGTTTGTCTGTAATTTCCTGAAATATTAGGATAGTCAAATTGCTTTAAATGATATCAATTAATAGACCGTTTTGCAATAAATAATGAAGGAGAAACAGCCTTGCTCCTCCCTCATTTGATTGGAGCGCCTTGCCTGAGCCGTCTCCCGGTCATCTAAGCTTGACCAGCAGCCGCCTGGTCTTGCCCCCAAGCGTTTCCAGTGAGACGATGTATGTTCCGGAAGGCGCTCTGCGCCCCGCTTTGTCCCTCCCGTCCCAGACGGCCCGGTGCCGCCCCCGGTCCAAGTGCCCTTCGACTATGGTATGGAACAGCCGCCCGGCGACGTCGTAGACCGCCACCCTCGCCCGCCCGGACGAAGGCATCACGAAGCTTATGTCCGCCCGGAAAAAGAAGGGATTGGGCCTTGCGGCAAGCTGGGAGCCACGGTCGAAAGCCGGTTTTTCCTGGCCGGCCGCGACTCCGCACAGCTGGCGCCAGCCCTCGGGCATGACCAGCTCGGTTAGAGACATCCGCTCCTGTCCCACCTCCTGGCCCCAGTTGTCCGCCCAGACCACCCTCGAGCCGTCGTTGGAGATGCTCCCATGCGTCTCCTCCCAGTACTCCTGGGTGGTGTTGTAGAGCTTGGACAGGTAGAAAGCCCGGGGATGAGAAGGATCCAGCCTCACCAGTATGATGGAGCGGTCCAGCCAGTTCTGCTCAGGAAGGCCCGGCCCGATGGTGGTCGACACCAGGGCGAAGCTATCCGCGTTGCAGGAGACGTGGACCCCAGACTGTAGCCCCTGCGGTCCGCTGGAATAATAGAGGCGCACCAGAGCAACCGCTGCCTGAGCGGTGTCCAGCGGCACCAGCTCGATGTAGTCGTTCCCGGCGTTCTGGCCCACCACCACCTCCCGCCCCAACATGTCTATCCCGACGTCGGCATGTCCGATGCTCGTTCTGACGGTCTTGATCCACGAGAAATCTCGGCTGGCTGAGGCCAGGCCCTGTATGGGGCCGGCCCCGTTGTAGCCCAGGATGGCCACGTAGTCGCCCAGCACCGACATCCCCACCCAGTCCAGCTCGCGCTGGCCCGGAGGCAGGTAGTACACTCCGGTCACCGTGTCCTGAACGCGATCGTAGCATAAAAGGAAGAGGGGTTCATAATTGGCGCTGCTGTCGCCCTGAAGCATGAAGGCCCAGTAGCGCTTGTCTCGGGAAGACTCTCCCTCGTCCTTCATGGTGATGCGGTAGACCGGGTTGGAGCTTATAATCGGACCGATGACCGGATCGAAGGTGAAATCCTTGATGGTCGTCTCCTGCCCGTTGTCCACGTTCACGGTCTTGATGGAGAAATCCTCCACCCCCCAGACCAGGTGGGGATCGGCCGGGTCCCAGCGGGGCTCGGAGAGGTTGATCTGTCGAACGAAGTTGGCCGGCCGATTGTAGGGAAGGCTGTCAGTGCGGTAAACGCCCCAGGGATCGCCCGGGTCCAGCAGGATCATGCTCCGGTCGCTGTTGAAGGGGTCGAACCGGGAGTACTCGTGGCGGCCGTGAATGCCGTCGACCATGGTGGCCCTCAACTGCACGGTGTTGAAGCGGTTGTCGAGGAAGGTGTCCCCGACCGCCGGCATGGGCCTGGGGATGAGAGAATAGGTGGGGTTGATGCCCGAAAGCGGATCGGTAACCTCGATGAAGGCGAAGGTGTCGGGGTATTGGGCAATCGCCGGCACGGCGCTCAGCAGGACGGCCAGCGCCAAACGCGAAATGTTCATGCTTTTTATTATGATCCCTCGCGCTCCCCCGGTTCTCCGCCGGGCTCACTTGATCTTCAGCATCCTGGCAGCGCCCAGCAGGCTGCCGGGCTGGTTTTCCGCCCGCAATGATATCAGATACACGCCGGCCGCCGCTGGATGGCCTGTACCGTCACGGCCATCCCAGGCGACCTGGTGGCGCCCGCGGGAAAGGGGCGCGTCCATCAAGTCGCGGACCAGACGGCCGGCGGCGTCGTAGATCGCCAACCTGGCCTGCCCCGGCTGTAACAACTCGAAATCTATGGTGGCCCACAAGCCGATGGGATTTGGATAGGTTCGTATGATCAAGCCTGGCCTGTCGGGCTTTGTATTATGTGCCGCCACCCCGCTGGCACCATATTCGTCGGCGCCTATGTCCCAAAGGCCGGTACGTGTGGCCCTGTCATAATCATAAGTGACATAGGTCGTGGTCTCGGCGCTGTCGATGCAGCTGCTGCCCGAGGTCAGGTGGCCGGTGCCGTCCAGCAAGGGGTCGGCTTCCCATGAATGATAATCGCCGGAAATGTGGCTCCGCCAACCAGCCAGCTCTCCGCTGTAGAGGGACTCGGGCCTCCGGTCCTCGAAATTGGCCGCGCCGCTCGCGCTATAGTAGCGGTTGCGGTCCATGACCGGCATTCCTGAAAGCGCCCTCATCCCTCCCAGGTCGGTGCTGTAGCGGATGAAGACCATGTCCTCTGGGTAGCCCGGTCCCTGATAACAGATATTGTTCTTGATCACCGGGGCCACTGTAGGCGGGCGCCCGTTGTGAGGCTCCCAATCCTGGAAGGCCAACCCGAAGTAGATGGGGCTGTGAGCGCTCTGGGCGCTGTTGATCACCGTGTTATTGTAAACCTTGGGATGGTAGGCGCAGTACATGGCGATGCCGGCATAGACCGTGTTGCGGACGATGCAGTTGCGTACCACGCCGTGGATATTCTCGTAGTAGCTAGGATTGGCCAGCGTGTCGAACCACTCCGGACTGGTGTCGAATCCCACAAAGATGCCTCCCGCCCCTGTGTTCTCCACCAGACAGCGTTCGGCCACGCAATTAGCGGCCCCGCCCTTGAAGTACAGCCCGTTGGTGGCGATGTCGTGGATGTGGCAGTCCTGGACCAGGCAGCGGTCGGCGTTGACGTTATCGATGCCATCGGCGTTGCTGGGGTCCCGCCGACCCGAGTTGTAGATCTCACATCGCCTGATGATGACATCGTCGCAGCCCGGGGTTATCTTTATGCAGTCCCGGCCGCTGTCGTGTATCTTGCAGCCGTCGATAGTCACGGGGCTGGCAAACCACTGGCCCCATCCCCATGAGGATTCGAGTTTGACCGCGTAATAGTATCCCCCGCTGATCTCCAGCCGTTGCAGCGTACAATGCCTGGCGTTACAATCAAGATAGACCGAATTCTCGATGGATCCATTGTCGTAAGGATTGGATATATGGGCCCACTCGCCCCAAGCAGAGCGCAGGGTGATCCCCGGCTGGTCTATTTCCACCATTTCGTTGTAGATGCCGCCCCGCATGGTGATGACATCTCCGGAATCGGCGTCCTGAAGAGCCCGTCCCACCGTGCGGTAGGGCAAGCCTATCGAGCCGTTGCCGGTAGTGTCGTTGCCGACGGTCGATACGAAAATACCGATGTCGGAGTATCCGCTGTCCGGCGGCAAGGTTTCCAGCCTTAGGGTGTCCTGCTGGGCCAGCGCGGCTCCCGAGCAGAACGCTAGAGCCAGATTGAGAAGACTAGTTACGGTTCTTTTCATGTAGGCTTTCCTTTTTACAGTATTTAATCTCAAGGCGATCCACCCTTGACCTCGGCCAGGATTCTCAATGCAGCGACACCATCCGCATTTGCTGAATTTCGTTTCCAGCCTCCAATGCGGCGAAGTAAGTCCCGACACTAACTCGTCTATCGGTTCCGTCTCGGCCGTTCCATCTCTCCATGCAACTGCCGGCGCCCATGGGACTGTCTACTAATGTGCACACCAGCCTACCGGCGATGTTGTAGGCCGAGGATCTTGCCCTACCGGGTGTTGGGAGGACAAAGCGGAACTCCGCTGTTTCCGCAAAGGGACTGGGCCTACTGCACAGGAACGGGTCAGACGAATCTTTCTCCAACTCCAAACCGACAACCCCCGAAGGATTTTATTCTTGGACCTCGATATCTATCGATGGGACTGAAGGCCTTGCCAAAGCCGCGGGGCCAGGGGGAGGTGAAGGCCAAGGTGTTATTGCCGCCCGAGATCACTGGTCGGTTGCCGTTGATTCTAGCCCTTAGGATGACGATGGGTGCCAGGGCCGAACCAGCCCGGGTGAACTCGACCCTCTGAAAGGCGGCGTTGCCGTTCACCAGTACCGTATCGCCAGCCTTGAGGAGCCCGGCTACCTGGCCAAGTTTGATGTATGTCTGGGCCGGGCCGACATGTTAGACGACCTCCGGCGTCTGCAGGGACAAGGCCGCCAGCGCTGCTGTCAGAAAATATCGTCCGTTACTCATTTAATCATTATCAATCTGATTGTCGCTTCGAAGCCCGCGGTGCTCAGCCTTACGAAGTAGACCCCGCTCCCGGCCTGACGACCTGTCCCGTCCCTCCCGTCCCAACTCACCGAATGCCGACCCTGGGTGTGCCAGCCGGAGACCAGGGTCCTCACCCTCTTTCCGGCCGCGTTGTAGACGGCCAGACATGCCAACCCCGGCCTGGTTATCTGATAGTCGAGGGTCGTCAGTTGTTGGAAAGGATTGGGCATCGCCCTGATCGCTACCGTGCCGGCGCTCGGCCCGATCAGAGAACCGGCCGTCCCGGTGGCCATCGCCGCATAGCGATGAAACCAGGTGGCCGGGGCGAACCGCGGCTGCTGCTCGGAGCGGCCCGAGTTGTCCTTGGCCGCGATGTAGTACTCCACCGTATCCCCGGCCGCCGCCCCGGGGATCTGGGCCTCGAAGCTGTCGCTGCCAGCCGGCGCCATGGAAAGCGAATCGAAGGCGCCGGAAGTCCCGAAGCGGTAGAAGCACTTGTGATATGTCAGGTCATTGTTGGGATGGCAGCGGATGAGCGACTTGATGTTCACCGGCTGGCCGGCCGGCTGGGCGGCGGCCACCGGGATGTGGCTGATCCAGAGCATGGCGGTGTCGGTCACCCCCATGGTCCGGCAGTGCAGGGCGTCGGTGTTCTCCCATCCCGAGGAGTAGACGCCGATGATCTTGAAGCCGGGCAACGCTTGCTGGTAGGCCTGGATGGCGGCCGCGTCGTTGCCGGTGTTCCAGATGGGGACGTAGACCCGGTCGTTGACTATCAGGCTGTTGGTGTAACCCTCGTCCCCGCTCGAGTAGACGCGATGAACTTCCCAGTTGCCCCCATAATGGTTAGGCACCGTCGCCAAGTATGCTGCCGCCGCCTCCAGGTCGGCATAGTCCTCGTGCGATGGCGGGACTTGGAGCACTAGAATCTTAGTCGGAGATAGGATTTTGGCCCAGCAGTCGATGTGATCTATGTAGCTGACCTGGGGGTCGGCCATGGTCACGTAGTCGTCCACCCCCAGGTACTGGAGCATCTGGCCGTCCACCCAGGCGTTGGAACTGTCGTTCTCGTCGTAGACCAGGTTGGTGGACATGGACTGCCCGTGGCCGCCGGACATGTAGTTGCCGCCGGTGTGCACCAGGGCCGAGGAGTACACCGGGACTCCCCAGGCGGCCCCGATGGCCCCGGGGACGGCGTCGTCCAGCGGCCGCGGCCGGTTGTAGGCGAAATCGAAGATGCCCGGCCGGCCGTCGGGCTTCATCACGAACCACGGGCCGTAGTCGCGGATCCAGTAGCTGTCGGTGGAGGTGAGGACGTAGCCCACGTTGGCCATGTTGACCCCGTTGTTGGTCAATCCCGTCTGGCAGGAGGACTGGTTGGCGCTGGAGACCACCATCCACAGCTTGGTATGGTCCGAGAGCGAGTCCAGCAGCCGGTATGGCACGCCCAACGGCCAGCGCACCAGGACCCCGGACATCGGCTCGTATTCGGTCGGGTTACGGGTCCCGGCCGGCGGCGGGGCCGTGGCCGGCACGTAGGTGCCGATCTCGTGTTTCCTCAAAAGCTCCTCGGCGGTGAACCCGTGGGGCAACAACTCCTCGGAGCCGTCGACCGATCGGATCGCCAGGGCGGTAAGCGCCGGCAGAATCAGCAAAATGGCGACAGCCAGGATGGATTTCTTCATCTCCATTTTCTTGCGTTGGTGATTGAACCATAAAGTTTTATGTTATCACTTTTACCGTTAATTTTCAATAGTTCCTTCCTCCGTCCGGCCTGGTATGGAAAATAAAACGCCCGGGCTGATGCCCGGGCGTTTTCATCCGAAAGCGGATCTACTGTCCGCCGCCCTCCTGCTCGATGACCCTTTTCTGTATTATAATCTTCTCCTTGCCGGCTTTCATCTCTTCTCTCAGCCTTCTGATCTCCTCCCTCACCTCCCGCATCTCCTGTCGGATTTTGTCCATCTCGGAGCGATCCAGCCCCTCGATGCCCTTGATGTCGATCTCCGGCAGGTCGATGTTGATATCGGGAATGACCAGCTTTTTGGTCCTCATCTTCAGCGAGCGTCCCGGCGCCTCGGCCAGCTCGGCCGTCAGTTTTTTATCCTTGCCGTCGCGCTTGATCTTGATGCTGACCTTGGTGCCGGGATTTAGCTCGGCCACCATGGCCCGGAACTCCTTGGTGCCGGAAACCCTCTTCCCGTTGAACTCCAGGATCAGGTCGTCGTCCTTGACGCCGGCCTTCTCGGCCGGGCTGTCTTCCACCACCTCCTCCACCCTCAGACCCGATGAAACCTTGAGCTCTTTTTTATCCTTTTCAGTCAGTTCCGATAGGGTGACCCCCAGAAAACCCTTCTTCCTGGTCCCGTACTTCTCCAGATATTCGCAGGCCGCCCGGATCTTGTTGGAGGGTATGGCCAGCGCCGTCTCCGAGGATGGCATGTCCAGGGGACGGGAGAAGACGGCTATCTGCCTGCCCTTCTCCCCCTCGCCGAAGAGCCTCAGCGGCCCCAAGTCAAGGGGATGGGATATCCGTCCGTACACCATGCCGATCATCTCGCCGCCCGAGTTGAGCACCGGCCCGCCGCTGTTGCCCGGGGCCACCCCGGCCGAGAGCTGCATCAGGCTGTCCTTATCCCGGATGCCGTTCATCAGCCCCAGATTGACCGATGACGCCAGGCCATAGGAATTGCCGATGACCGTCACCCAGGACCCGGCCTTGGCCAGGTCCGAGTTCCCCAGGCGGATGGCCGGCAGTCCGGCCCGGTCGATCCTGAGCAGGGCCAGATTGTATTGGTCGTCGATCCCCAAGACCTTTGCCGGCAGCTTGGAGCCGTCGGCCAGGGCCACCGTCACCTGATCGTCATCCGAGATCAAGCTAGCGGTGGTCACCACCTGCCCGTCCGGAGACCAGATCACCCCGGTGCCCACCCAGCTGAGGCCATGGCCGTCCTTATCCGAGGTCTCCACCGTGACCAGCGAAGGCTTGATGGCCTCCACCAGGGAGGTTATCTCCTTCTCCAGCGAGCTGAGCATGCCCTGGGCCGCGGCCGTGTCCGCCAAAGAGGAGGCTAGGACGAATGTTGCCAGTAATAGCGTGATTCTTTTCATGTTTACCTCGCTCTATCTATTTAGAATGGTTCCCGGGCCGTGCTATACACGGCCGGCATGATGTACTGCTGCCTGCTGCCGGAGTTCTCGGGATCCGCAGGCACCAGCACCGGCATGATGTATTGGATGCGCGTCTCCGGATCCGAGAGGTCTTCGGCCTGGGTTATGTCATCCGTCGGGTACCGGGGCTGCCTGGGCGGCGGACTCTCGGGTCTGGATGACGGACGGCGTTTCTGGATGGTTCGAGCCGGTATCGGTCGCTGGAGCTCGGTTTTCCGGATCTTCGAAACAACAGCCGCAGTCTCCGCTTGCCCCATACTCACCGATTGCTGCGCCTTTCTCACAGATGGCCTCGGCCAAATCCAAACGGCTACCGCCAAAACCACGGCCAGAGAGGTTCCCCAGCCCAGCGCCAACCTGACCACCGGCCCTAGCGGTATCGGCTTCTTCGGAGCCTCGGCCGCTTGCCCGGCCAGCTCCCCCTGGATGCCCTGCCAGACGCCGTCGCCCGGCTCGAGGCCGTCCAGCCGGCCGGCCTCCGCCTTGATCCTGTTCATCAGCCGCCACTGGCTGCGGCAGCCCTGGCAAGTCTCGATATGGGCCTCCAGCTGGCGCCGCCCCGGGCTCCGCGGGTCCTCATCCAGCAGGCTCGGCAGCCTCTCGATCCAGTTCCGACACTTCATATACTTCCGCTTCCATGTGCGGGGCGACCATGTCCCGCAGTTTACCCCTGGCTTTCCATACTTGCGACCTGACGTTGGCCTCGGAGCATCCCAGGATGCCGGCGATCTCCCGGTGCCCCATCCCCTGGACGTCGTGCAGCACGAAGGCCTCGCGGCATCCTCCGGGCAGTTTCGCGATGGCGGCCTCTAGGATCCGGCTCAATTCAGTCCGTCGCTGCATGCCGTCGCTCCCAATCTCCACCCAATCCAGCGGAACCGTTTTCCTCTTGCTACCAAAACTGCTTTTCTCCCGGCAGCAGTTGAGCGCTATCTTGTAAAGCCAGGTGGAGAAGGAAGATTCCCCGCGGTAGCCCGCCAACCCCCTGAAGGCCCTGATGAATGCCTCCTGGGTGATGTCCTCGGCCTCGGCCCGGTCGTCGGTCATACGCATGGCCAGGGTGAATATCCCGGCCTTGTGGCTCTGGTACAGCTCCCGAAAGGCTTCCTGGTCCCCGTTGCGCGCCAGGGACACCAGAGCCGTTATATCCTTCTGTTGCATTATGTTACGATTAAGGAAAGGGGATGTCCCGCTCCGGCCGGAGTTGGGATCACATTATATTAGACGGGAAAATGGGCTCGGATGTTGCCGGCCGGCGAAAAATTACGGGGCCCAGTCTATCGCTTGGGCCCCTTCTTTTTTAGAACCATCACCGCCAGCAGCGGCCAGCCGACGTACCGCGCCATCTTTGGTGTCTTTTGCACCATACCCTTCCTGCCGTCGTACTCCCGCATCAGTTCGATCCTGAAGCCGGCCCCCTGGGCCGCCATGGCCAGGTCTGATATGCATCGCACATGGCTGCGCGGCCTGATGTCGGCTCCGGTCCGGGGATCGGTGAAATTGGCGGTCTTCCCCAGCAGCTCCATGGCCGGGTGCATCTCGGAGAGGTAGAGGACGCCGCCGGGCTTGAGGATGCGGTAGGCCTCGGACAGAAATCCCCGCTTGTCCCTGATGTGCTCCAGCACCAGGCAGGCGGTGGCCAGGTGGAACCTTTTTTGGGGGAAGGGAAGCCTTTTGGTGAGGTCAGCGGAAACGAAATCGACCCGGCCGGGCCCGAACTTGGCCCGGGCCAGGTCCATCATCCTCTCCGAGAAGTCCACCGCCGTCACCCTGGCCCCCAGCCGCAGCAGCTTGGCCGTCACCCGGCCGGTGCCGCAGCCCAGGTCGATGGCCAGCCGACCCCGGGCCGGGAAGCGGAAGAGGCGGGCGAAGATCGCGTCGTCCAGGGCGGTCAGCGGGTTGCCGTTGCTGTCGTAGACTTCGGCCCATAGGTCGTAGCCGCGCCGGGGGTGGACTATTACCTTCCTCTTCATTTTCATGCCCTCTTGGCACGCGGCCGGCAGCTCATCCTGGGGTTCAGCCACTCGCCGCGGGCCGCCCGGCTTCCCGTCCGGCACTGGTGGACGTAGGTCGGCTTCCCCAGTTTTTTCAGATACTCCAGGTCCTGGGCGATGACGCCGCTTCTGTTCGTCCAGATGGCCACGGCGCAGTCGCACTCCTCGATCATGGCCCGCTCCTTTTCCAACAGGCAAGCGCCGTAGCTCTCCGTCGGCCAGTTCCCCGCATTATAGCGGACCTTGTTGGCGTAGCCCACCACCACGTTCGGATAACGCCGTGAGGCTAGGTGGTCCTGGAAGGCCCGGCTGGCGCCGTGGGCCTCGCCCACCAGGATGGACATCTCCCTCTCCATGGCCTCGTCCAGCAGGCGGGCGACATCCGGCGGCAGCCCGCCGCTGAAGGCGCTGCTGCCCATCAGAAGGAGGGTGCCGCCCTCCAGGGCCTGGCCGGCCATGGCGATCTGCCGCGTTTTTTTGTCGGCTGTCACTCCACCCCGATGCCCACGGCCACGCCGCCGGTGGCGGTGCTGTCCAGAGGCAGGTCACGGCGCACCCCGCCCTGCCAGTAGCAAGGGAGGTTCTTCGTCCCGATCCTGATGTAGCCGGCGCAGAAGAGCGTGCCGGATGAAATCCTTAGGGACATGACGCTGGCGTTGGTCGCGGTGCTGCACGGCAGGTCGTGTCGGGTCCCTCCCTCCCAGTAGCAGGCGCTGTATACCGCTCCGTCGGACACCTGCCCGCCCGCGTACACCGTGCCGCCGTCGACAAAGATGGCGCTGACCTGTCCGTCGTTGATCCCGATGGTCGGCAGGGTATGCAGGGTGGTGTCGCTCCAGTAGCAGGGGATCATCCTTCCCGTGGGGTTGGTCGAACAGTACATCCCCGCGCAGTAGACGGCGGTGTCGTCCGCGGCGATGGCGAAGACGTAGGCGTTGTTTACCGTGTCGCGGCTCAGCACGTGCTTCGTCGTATCGGCCCAGTAGCACGGCGCCGACCCGCCCGGAGCGTAGTAGTAGCCGCCGCAGTAGGGGACCCCGTTCCGGATCGTCACCGAGGTGGCGAAGTGGCTGCTGAGGGTGTCCATCTGCAGCGTTTTGCGGGCGGCGCCGGTCCACAGGATCGGCAGCCTTATGGTCCCCGAGTCGGCCTCGCCGGCGCAGTAGGCCATGCCGCCAAAAGCCGCGATCCCGTTGACCACGGCGTAGCCTCCAGGCCCGGGGAGGTCGGTGCGGATTGTCCCCTGCCAGCAGCAGGGGCGGAGGTCGGATCCCAGTCGGTCATAGCCGCCGCTGTAGACTGTGCCACCGGCCACCGTCATGGAGCTGACGTAGTAGCTCTTGGTCGGTTCCGCCTCCAGTTCCACCCGCACGCCGTCCTTCCAGTAGCAGGGGTAGGACTTGCCGCCGGCGCTGTAGTACCCCCCCACGTACACCGAGGGGCCGGACGCCGTGGGCGACGGCTGGGTGGGGGACGATTTCTTGGCGCAGGCGGATACCAGGACGAATGCGGCGGCGGCCACTAGCCAGGCCATGGCCGTGCGTTTCATATATGATCCTCCTTTAGGTTGTTGAATAGGACGCGGCCCGGTCGCCCGGACTGCGGGCGTCAATTGGCGTTGATGAAGTCCACTACCGCCTGGCTGGAGGTCCCCGGGGTGAACACCTCCAGCACGCCGGCCGCCTTGAGCCCCGGGATGTCCTCGGCCGGGATGACCCCGCCCCCGAACACCTTGATATCGGCCGCCCCTTTCTCCTTGAGCAGCTGGACAACTTTCGGGAACAGGGCGTTGTGGGCCCCGGACAGGCAGGACAGCCCCACCCACTGGACGTCCTCCTGGACCGCGGCCGCAGCGATGGCCTCGGGTGTCTGGCGCAGGCCGGTGTAGATCACCTCGAACCCGGCGTCCCGCAGGGCCCGGGCGATGTACTTGGCCCCCCGGTCGTGCCCGTCCAGGCCGGGCTTGGCGATGAGGATGCGGGTCTTCTGGGTCATAATAAGCTCTCCGCTATTGTTTTAAATCAGATGCATCAAATATTGATATCTGTCATTCGGTCACTTATCATCCCTCATTCCCCTCCTTAACAGGAAGGTGATTAAGGGGAAATCACACCCCGCTGGCCCGCTCCCTGCCAGCCAGCTTCTTCCTGCGGTTGGCCTCGTACCGCAGCTGCAGCATCTCCACCCCCAAAGCGAAGCCCATGGGCAGGTAGATGTAGGCCTTGGGCACGTGCTTGTGCAGGCCCTCCATGAAGATGGTCACCCCGATGGTCACCAGGAAGGCCAGGGCCAGGATCTTGAGGGTGGGCCGGTGCAGGATGAACTCGCCTATGGGTTTGGCGGCGAACAGTATGGCGGCGAATGACAACACCACCGCCGAGATAATTACCCACAGCTTGTCGGTGAGTCCGATGGCCGTCACCACCGAGTCGATGGAGAAGACGATGTCCAGCAGGACGATCTGGGCCACCACCGCCGTAAAGGTTCGGCCCACGTGGTCGGCCTGATGAAGCTCCTCCTTTATCTCCACCGTCTGGTGTATCTCGGTCACCGCTTTGTACAACAGGAACATGCCGCCAGCCAGCAGGATCAGGTCCCGGACCGAGAGCCCCAGCAAGAGCGGGTCGGTCAGCCTGGCCAGCAGCAGCAGCACCGCCAGCATCAGGACGCGCGCCAGCAGGGCGAAGCCCAGGCCGAAGAGTCGAGCTTTGTTGCGGTCCTCCTTGGGCAGCCGGCCTACGAAGATGGAGATCACCAGGATGTTGTCCACCCCCAGCACCAGCTCCAGGCCCACCAGCAGGGCCAATAGCGCTATGGCGTCGGCCATTTACTAGTCCCTTTTCAAACCGCGGATCAACGCTGATTACACCGATTATGTTTTTCTTAACGTGTCCGTCTCTGTTCTTCTGCGCCCGCCGGTGGTAGAGTAGCCGGCCTCTCGATATGAACCGCTTTGCAGCTTAACTCGATGAGCGGCGTATCGAGACCAGGCGGGCACTCCACGACCTCCCGGAACCGGTAGACCACCCCTCGTTCCCCTCCTTACCAAGGAGGGGACTTAGGGGAGGTCAGCTCGGTTTCGTCTTATCTATGAACTCCGCCGCCTCATCCTCACCGTCGGTCACCAGCACGAACCTACGGTACTCCTCGGGCTTGAACAGCCGGCGGAGCACCGGCAGCACCGGGTACTCCTCCTCCCAGTAGCGCTTGACGAACAGCACCATCGGGGTGAAGGTTCCGAACGACCGGTAGTAGTTTTGGCAGGCGTCCTGAAAAATCTCCTGCACCGTGCCGGCCGTGCCCGGGGCGAAGACCACCCCCCGGTTGGCGATGGCCAGCAAGCCCTCCTCCCTGATACTATTTTGAAATAGTTTCGCCACCCGGGTGGGGAAGGGCGAGAAAGGCTCGTGGCCATAATGCCAGGTGGGCACGGCCAGGCTCTCGGCCGGTTTTTTCCCGAAAAGCTCCCGGGCCGCCTCCCAGGCCGGGGCCAGCCAGCCGTGCACCTCGCGGCCGAAGTTTTTGTGATAGGTTCCCCGGTCCGATATCAGGTTCATCAGCCCCTTGGGCAGGGCCGGGGTCTTGGACAAGCGGGCGATTATCCTGTCCAGCCCCTTTTCGCCTATCCCCGCGGCCGTGGCTCCCAGGTGCGAGGCCTCCATGGCCCCCGGCCCGCCGCCCGAGCAGACCATGAACCCTTTTTTCGACAGCTTCAGGGCCAGGCGGGCCACCTTGCGATACTCGTCGGAACTGCGCTGCAGCTTGTGGCCGCCCATGATGCCCACCAGTTTTCTCCCCTCGATGAATCGCTCCATGGCCCTATAGATCGAGTGGTCGTGCAGGGACTGCATCATGCCCACGTAGGGCGAGGCCGGCTTGCCCCGGCCGCAGGCCACGTAATGGGCGTAGATGCGCGCATCGGGCACCTTGGTGTAACTGCCGGTATCCCTTAGCGAGAACCCAACGTAGAGCTCCCCCGGCGTGTACAGCTCCTGGCGCAGGGGGTCGAAGGGGAGCTTGTCGTCATATGTTTTTATATTCTTCATAACGCAATTATTTTTTACTTATTAACTCAATTTCTTTTAAAATAACCCTACGGCAGTACCATTGCAACTTTTTATGTAAATATTTTTCACGTTGAGTAAATACATTTCTGCCTGAATGAATTATTATAGATCTGATATTATATATTTGTTTAAATTCCTTTATTATTGAATCTCTCTCTTTTATCGAGTCGCTTATTAAATATGCACAGCGATTACTCAATAATTCAGTTAAGCCGGTTTTCTCTGCTTCATCTTTATCTCCTAAAATCGTTTCCATTACCATCATTATTTGCAAGAATGAAAATAATTCGTCCGTACTGCAAAAGCTTTCAAAATACCATTGACAAGCGCGTATTAGTTTTTCCGAGTTTTTCCGCTCTCTATAAACATTATGTAATAAAAGGAACGTATACAATAATAATGCTTTTTTATCTTCAGCGCCTGAAAAAATATCGCCTAATACTAGATTGTTAATTATCCTTGCGTGTCTTTGTTCTACGTCTTTTTTGTCTAATATGTTCCATTTGCCATTTTGCATTAAATGAACAAAGTATGATGCTTTGTAATTTACATTATCAAATATTACCTTTGTTTTAAACAATTTCAACGCAAAGCAAACACCCAAAAATGATTTAATCTCGTTCAGAACAATTTCATGCGACCTGGTTTCAGAATAATATCCCACAAAACCTTTAAAATATATTTGTAGGTATACTAAATCCTTTTTCCATTCTAACTGTTTACTTGTTCTAATA
>CAZFJC010000015.1:0-54245 GCA_964518765.1 uncultured bacterium | reverse complement strand
AGCCAATGGGTTTGCTTTATATCTAAATTTACTATCACATGCATCTATTCCCGAAAAAAGAGGATAGTTGTTAGAGAAATTATCGTCAGGTACGACAAATTTTATACTTTCAGATATATCTATATTATTTTGTAGTTGTTTTACATAAACGTCACTTAATTCTTTTGGACATGCTAAAGTTAATACATATTCATTAGGCAATGAAATAAAAGCGTCAACATACTTTTGCGCAATACCCTCATAATCTTTATACTCTTCATATTCTATTAACTTTCTTTCTACAGCACTAGAGTTATAATCATATTTTTCGGACAAATCTCTAATTAAACTATGCGCAATAAAAGAAGAGAAGGGTGTTTCGTTTATAATCTCATTCAATACTTCTCTTCTTTCACCTGACTTAGGCAAAGCATCGTCAAGTTTCGAAAGAGACTCACGTGAATCTTCTGAAGGTACATGATTACCTCGTATGTATGCTTCTTTAAGCCACTCAATTAAACTTTTTTTCAATTGAGTGATTGTGTCTTTTTTAAGTTCAATTGCCATTATTTCGCATACTTCTTGACTCGTCCCCTCTATTAAGAGGGGATATAGGGGTGTGTCTTGGGCAGGTAAAACTATTTTAACACAGTACACACCCCTTGTTCCCCTCTCGAGAGGGGACTGGGTTTATAATACCACGCTCTCCTGGTACTCCCCGAACACCTCCCGCAGCACCCCGCAGATCTCGCCCAGGGTAGCATACTGCCGCACCGCCTCAAGGATGTGGGGCATCAGGTTGTTCGTCCCTTGGGCCGCCTTGCGTATCTCCTCGAGCGACGACTTGACGGCCTCGTCATTTCGTTGCTTCTTCATTTCGGCCAGCCGCGCCACCTGCGCCTCCTGCACCGCCTGGGATACTTTGAGCAGATTTCTTGGTGCCTCCTCCTTGACCGTGAACTTGTTGACCCCGACCACTATCCGCTCTCCGGCCTCCACCTGTTTCTGGTAGCGGTAGGCGCTGTCCTGGATCTCCTTCTGGACGAACCCCTTCTCGATGGCCTTGACCATGCCGCCCAGTTTGTCTATCTTGGCGATGTATTCCATGGCCTGTTGCTCGATCTCCGAGGTCCTGGTCTCCACATAGTAGGAGCCGGCCAGCGGGTCCACGGTCTCGGCCACGCCCGACTCGTGGGCCACGATCTGCTGGGTGCGCAGGGCGATGCGCACCGAGTCCTCGGTGGGCAGAGCCAGGGCCTCGTCGCGGGAGTTGGTGTGCAGGCTCTGGGTGCCGCCCAGCACCGCCGCCAGCGTCTGGATGGTAACCCGGATGATGTTGTTGTCCGGCTGCTGGGCGGTCAGGGTGGATCCCCCCGTCTGGGTGTGAAACCGCAGCATCTGCGAGGAGGCCTTCTGGGCCTTGAACCGCTCCTTCATGATCCTGGCCCAGATGCGCCTGGCCGCCCGAAACTTGGCCACCTCCTCCAAAAGATCGTTGTGGGCGTTGAAGAAAAACGATAGTCGGGAGGCGAAATCGTCCACATTGAGCCCTGAGTCGATGGCCGCCTGGACGTAGGCAATGCCGTCGGCCAAAGTAAAGGCCACCTCCTGGACCGCCGAGGACCCGGCCTCCCGAATGTGGTAGCCGGAGATGGAGATGGTGTTCCATTTGGGGACATTCTTGGCGCAGTAGGCGAAGATGTCGGTGATGAGGCGCATGGATGGCTTGGGGGGGAAGATGTAGGTGCCCCGGGCGATGTACTCTTTGAGGATGTCGTTCTGGATGGTGCCGTTCAGCTGGTCGGGCTTGACCCCCTGCTTCTCGGCCACCGCTATGTACATAGCCAGCAGCACCGCCGCCGGCGCATTGATGGTCATCGATGTCGACACCTTGTCCAGCGGTATGCCGTCGAACAGGATCTCCATGTCGGCCAGCGAGTCGATGGCCACCCCCACCTTGCCCACCTCGCCGGCAGCCATGGAGTGGTCCGAGTCGTAGCCTATCTGGGTCGGCAGGTCGAAGGCGATGGACAGCCCGGTCTGGCCGTGAGCCAGCAGATACTTGTAGCGTTTGTTGGACTCGGCCGCGTCCCCGAAGCCGGCGTACTGCCTCATGGTCCACAGCCGCCCCCGGTACATGGTGGGCTGGACCCCCCGGGTGAAGGGGTACTGGCCGGGGAAGCCGATATCCCGGGCGTAGTCCACCGTCTCCGTGTCGCACGGCGTGTAAAGCCTTCTGATGGGCGTGCCCGAGGTCGAGGCGAACTCGGGCTGGCGCTCCGGGTACTTGGCCAGGGCCGGGTGGACGCAGGCATTGAGCCAGGCTTCGACCTGGGCGTTCAGGCTCTCTTTTTTTGGCATGACGGTTGCCGAGCGGACCTGTCCCGAGCCCGGCCGAGGGAGTCGAGGCACCGGTTTGGTTTTTTCCGACGTTTTGATCTTTTTCACCTTCAGGGACTTTCGGTCCTTTGGGGCCTTTTGGGCTTTTAGAGCCGCCTTCTTGGCCTTCATCTCTCACCTCTATGTTATTGATTTTTCATTTTTGTTTTGAATTTTGATTATATCACTCCGGAAATGAAAAATCAAAGGTATTTACGTTGGACTACGTTTTTCGTCCGCCGGATTCGTCTTTAATATACGTAATGGTTTATTGCCTGTATTTTTTATCAGCAAAAAAATAAATAGACCTTCTTAAGGATTCTATGGCCGTCCAGCCGCTGGTCTTGGCCCTCTAACTGACAAAAGCTATTCAGTCCACCTCCCACTTCAACACCAACTATCCCAAGGAGAAGGTGCTCAAGGTGGCCAAGGCCCCACCTCTCACCGACCGATGTGCCAGAGACTACCTTCGGATGTTGGTGAGCAACCTTAAAAGCTAAACCGGCTGACCCACATCTTGAAGCCTGTCCCGAACATGCCGAGACAGACTCTTCATACTTGCTTTTTGAAAAAACTGCGGAAGACAGAAAGCCATTCGAAAAAAACAGGCGAACCTTTTCATGCTGTTGTATCCACTGCTTCGATGTGATATATTAATTACCATAAATCTTTTAAATATTCGATTTTACATGCAGGCCGACCTCTTCATCCTAAAAAAGGCCCGCGGCAAAGGCAAAGGGCTGTTCGCCAAGCAGGACATCCCCCGGGGCACCATCGTCTTCTTCGAGTGCCCCAAATGCAGGGTGACGCCTAAATCCGAGTTCCAAAGGCTCTCGCCCCAACAAAGGGAGCGGATGCTCTTTCATTCTTACACCGTAAAGAACGGTTCGGTGGTCACCCCCTGCGGCACCTCGATCTATATGAACCACTCTTGCGACGCCAATATTTTGGACACAGGCCGCGGCTTCGATATCGTCGTCCGGGACATCAAGAGGGGAGAGGAGGCCACCTATGATTACCGGACCTTCTACGACGAGGACTGGGGCTTCGAGTGCCGGTGCGGAGCACCGGACTGTTGCGGCACATTCGCCTGCCGCCACCCGTTGCCCCGCGGCCTGCGGGCCAAGTGGGACAGGCTCCTCAAGCCGGCCCTGAGGCGTGCCCGCCGCGTCCCCCAGCCGCTGCGGAAGCAGCTGCTGAAGCATGTGCCCCAGGCTAAAAGATTTCTGGGTTGAACGATATCCCGCCAGGTTTTTCTTTGTTATCCAAAGCTCGTTACCCTTTTTTCTTGACTTTGCCGTAAAATTGATATAAATTAATTGGTCAAGGAGAATCCTGGCGCCGGGCTGGGGCGGCCCGCTCCGGCGCGGGCAACTCAGAAAATTATTGGGATCACGCATATGAAGATCCGCGTCCTGGGGGCCTCGGGCTCCAAGCTCCCCGGCCTGCATCTCACCAGCTTCCTGCTCGACCGAACAGTGCTTTTAGACACCGGCTCGGCCGCCTCCCGGCTGGAGTTCGACGAGCAGGCCAAACTGCAGGCAGTGCTCCTCTCCCACATCCACATCGACCACAGCCTTGGGCTGATGCTGCTGGCCGACAACCTGGTGGGCTGCCTGAAGAAGTCCATCCAAGTGTTCTCGGCCCCCGAGGTGCTGGACGGCCTCCGTATGCACCTGTTCAACAACCAGGTCTGGCCGGACTTCACCTCCATCCCCAATAACCGCTCGGCCATCTTCAAGCTCAGGCCCATGGCCAACGGCCATCCGGCCCGTTTCGACCGGTATACCATCAGGGCGGTCAGGGTGAGCCATTCGGTGCCCACCGTCGGCTTTATCGTCTCCGATGATCGGAGCAGCTTCGTCTACACCGCCGACACCCGCCCCACCGAGAAGATCTGGCAGGAAACCCGCAAGGCCAGGAACCTCCGCGGCGTGCTTATAGAGACCTCGTTCCCCAACCGCCTGCAGCAACTGGCCGACCTCTCCGGCCACATGACGCCCAACTCCCTGGCGGCCGAGATCACCAAGTCCGGGCTCAAGGTGCCGTTCTACGTCTTCCACGTCAAGGCCAACCACCTGGAGGAGGTGCAGAGGGAGATCGCCGCCATGAAGAACCCCCAGATCCGCCTGGCGGTCGAGGGGGCCACCTATACCTTCTGAAGGCTCTTCGCCTTCAAAATATTCCAAATTCGAAATCCAAATGTCAAAAACCGAAAAAATACTTCGGGTTTTGTAATTTGAATTTTGGGCTTTCATGTCGTTGGTAGCGGTCAACGTCCAGAGCGTGGGTATAGACCCCGCCAGCAACACCCCCCTGGTAATCCTGGAGGAGGCCGGCGGCGGCCGTTCCCTGCCCATCTGGATCGGCTCGCCCGAGGCTCTGGCCATTAACCTGGCCCTGGAGGGCGTGGCCGTGGAGCGGCCCTTGACCCACGACCTGGTGAAGTCCATCCTGGAGGGCCTGGGAGCAGTGGTGGACCGGATAGTCATCACCGAGCTAAAGGGCAGCACCTTCTTCGCCCAGATAATGCTCAAGAGCGATGGCCGGCTAGTGGCGGTGGACGCCCGGCCTTCGGATTCAATCGCCATCGCCCTCCGGACCAAGTCGCCCATCTTCGTGGACAAGGAGTTGCTGGACCGGCACGGCTTGGCCACGCCACAAAGCGGCGGCCCTGACGAGCTGGCCGATCGGCTGAAGCGCCTCAAGCCAGAGGAGTTCGGAAAATACACCCTGTGATCCGGAAGAATTTCCATCCAGCCGGCCGGAAATTTTCCGAGTGTTCCGGCCCTATTTTATGCGGAGCAGATCAACAAAAACGATCCTGATCCTGGCGGCCGTGGCCCTGGCCGGATGCTCAGGGCGCCATGCCCTGAAAGAGCTGCAGGACGATGACCTTTACCTGGCCCTGACGACCCAGGGGTGGCAGTACGAGCAGGCCGGCGATCTAGGTGCTGCGGCCGCCGTCTACCGCCAGGCCTTGAAAGTGAACCCTCGCTCGGCCCTGGTGAATATACAGCTATCACAGGCCTGCTACCGGCTGGGCGACGCGAGATCGGCCCTCCTTTTTGGCAGGCGGGCCGTCGGCTTGGAGCCGGGCAACGCCGACTATCGGCTGGTGCTGGGCAACGCCCACATGCTGGCCAAGGATTTTAAATCGGCCGCGGTCCAGTACCGACAGGCCTACCTCTTGCGGCCGGCCGACAACATCCTTCACACCCTGGGCGGCCTCTACGAGGCCGTCGGCCTTCCAGACTCGGCCGAGGCGGTCTATCTGAGGCGACTTGCTGAGCGAAACGATCTCGCCCTCAGGCTTCAGCTGGGCGCGATCCTGGCCCGGTCCCGCCGCTGGGAAAAGGCGCTTGACCAGTACCGCCTAGCGGCAACGGCCGATTCGGCTAACCCCAGGACGCAGGCCGCCATAGCCGGACTGCATCAGATGCTGGGCCGCAGCGACTCTGCCCTTTACTATTTCGGCAGGGCCGAAGAGATCGAACCGACCAATGTCCAGCTCAAAAGCCACATCCTCAACCTACTGTTGGAAAACAAGGACTACCAGGCGGCGGCCCTGCAGGCTCAAAACATCCTGGCGTTGGACCCGGCCAACCGGGCCGCCAGGCTCCAGCTGGCCAGGATTTTCTATAATCTGGGCGACCGGGACAGGGCCGAGACCCAGTATCTGGCCCTGGCCGACCGGGAGAGCACCGACACCGAGGCCCTATTCTCCCTGGCCAGGCTGAGGCTGGATCGCATGGACTTTCAGGGCGCCCTAGACTATCTCAACAAGACTCTGGCCCTACTGCCGGACTTCCGCGAGGGTTGGAACCTTTTGGGCCTGTGCCAACTGGCATTGGACCGCCAGGATTCGGCCCTTGCCTCCTTCGCCCGGTCCCATGAGCTGGGCAATCCTGCGGGTCCCGATTATCAGGCGGCTGCGGCCTATTCGGCCTTGGAGCGCCACCGGGAGGCCCTGCCTTATTACCGGAAAATGTTTCCGAAAAGAAAAAGGGACGCGCCCTTCCTCTTCGGCTACGCATCGGCATTGGAGCGCAGCGGGGATTATGAGAAAGCGGTTGAGGTCTTCCGCTGGCTGCTCAAGGTCGACCCCAAGCACGCCTCGGCCTTGAACTACCTGGGCTACATGTTCGCCGAACGCGGGGTGAATCTGGCCGAGGCTGAAAAGCTGATCGCCAAGGCCCTGGCCATCGAACCGGACAATCCTTACTTCATCGACAGCATGGGTTGGGTCTACTTCATGAGCGGCCGGATGGATAAAGCCGTAGTGGAGCTGGAGCGGGCCGTTAACCTGATGCCGGACGATCCTACTTTGCGCGATCATCTGGGCGACGCCTACCGCGCCCAAGGTCAACATCGGAAGGCCTTGGAGCAGTGGCGCCAGGCTCTGCGGCTGGAGCCGGGCAAAGGCGTTATCAGAGAAAAGATAAATGCCCTGGAACCGCAGCTCCCATAACCTGCTTCTTGTGAGCCTTGTGCCCTTGGCTTTCTCCCTGTTGGCCGGCTGCGCCCACCAGGAAGCTCGCCGGCCGGCCGACCACGCCCGTTTTCTCGAGGAATCCCGACGCCGCTTCGAAGAATCGCGCGCCCCGTACCAGACCACAGGCCGCATGAACCTCTCCGGGCCTGGCTACAACCATGTCCTCGATTTTAGACTGCGCTGGGAGTCGCCGGCCCGTTCCAGGATAGACCTCAGCGGCCCATTGGGCCTGACCATAGCCTCGGCCGCCGTCAACGATACCCTGGCCTGGCTCTCGGCGCCTATGGCCGGGATCTTGCTCAAGGGCAGCCCCTCGGCCATGGACTCGGAATCCTCCAAGTGGCTGGGCTTTCCGGCCGACGCCTTCTTCATGTATCTCGAAGGCTGGCCCCTGCTGGCAGCCGACGTGCCCCCCAGGGCTACGGCAGACAAAGGCCTGATCGAGTACCGCTACGATTTGAACGATACTACCTTTGCCCTGTGGCTCGACCGCTCCGACGGCATGCCGCGCAAGCTCATCGCCTCCAACAACGGCCGCTCTTTCCTGGAAGCGTCTTTCGACGAACACCGACGATTTGGTCCCGGCCTCCGCCCTCACCGCCTGACCCTGTCCGCACCCGCCCGCCAGTTGATGCTGGAGATCGAGTTCGACGAACTCCGCCCGGCCAAGAACTTTCCGCCCGGCACCTGGCTGCCGCCGGAGGGCCCAAAATCGGAATAGCGGAAAACCGTTGTTAGCTACCTCCCGTTATCTGTTATTTGGTTTAATATGAATTGCATTCTGGTCTACTGCACCTTCCCTACCGCCGCCGAGGCCGAGCGCGTCTCCAAAATTCTCCTCGAGGAGCGCCTGGTGGCCGGAGCCAACATGTTCCCGTTGGACTCCATGTTTCGCTGGCAGGGTAAGGTCGAGCGCCGGAGCGAGACCGGAGTGCTGTTCCAGGCCGAGCGCAGATTCTTCAAGAGGATTGAGCGGCGGATCAAACAGCTTCATTCCGACTCAGTCCCTCAGATAGTCATGTGGAGGATAAAGGACGGCTATTCGCCATTCCTGAGATGGATCATGGAGGAGACGGTGCGCCCGGTGGAGAAAAAAGAGCGCCGGGAGAAAAGGAGGGCATCGAAGGAGGCCGCCCGCAAGCTCGGGAAAGGAGGGGAGCATGAAAACGCCGGTTAATCAGGGCATGGTCGTCTTCCGCGAGGAGCAGCGTTTCACCCAAGGATGGCTATGGATCCTGCTCCTGGGCGGGTTGGCCATGTCCCTGGGGGCCTCTTTGCACACCCTGGCGGCGATCTCGCGTCGCCATTGCGCTGTCCCTCCCTCGTTCTGGCTGTCCCTGGCCTTCCCCTCGGTCTTCATGCTGGCGATAGTAACCATATTCGCCTTAACCAGGATGGTGACCGAGGTTCGTGCCGATGGCGTATCTGTGGCCTTCAGGCCGCTTCAGTTCCGGCCCAAGTTTATATACTATTCGGAAATAGTAAATCATCAGGCCGTCGCCTACCGGCCTATCTTGGAGTACGGCGGCTGGGGCATCCGACGCGGGCGCACCGGCTACGCCCACAACGTCTCCGGAAACCGGGGCCTGCTGCTGACGTTAACAAACGGAAAGACTTTCCTCATCGGCTCCCAGCAGCCGGAGAGGCTCAAGGCGGCGGTGGACTCGGCCATGAAGCGATAATACGCCCGTCAGGGCACCAGATTCCTTAATTATCCGTTCGTTATTTCATTATTTGAAGAGATAATACCATGGAATGCAACAAGACAAAAAACCTGTCGACCTGCAACTGCACCTACGAGCCCTGTCCCCGCAAGGGGCTGTGCTGCGAGTGCCTCGCCTACCATCGTAAACACGGCGAGCTTCCGGCCTGCTACTTCACCGACGATGCCGAGAGGACCTACGACCGCAGCATCGCGGCCTTCATCAGGGACCAGAAGGGGAAATAGACACAGATTCCCACAGATTCTCTATCATGTCCGAGAACGATTATCCTCTCAAGGATCTGACTGAGGTCATTATAGGCTGCGCTTATGATGTTTACAACGCACTGGGGTATGGTTTTCTTGAGAAGGTATATGAAAATGCCCTGGCCTTGAAGGTCCAGTCAAAAGGATTGAAGGTCAAACAGCAAGAGCCAATCAGTGTTTACTTTGAAGGCCATCTGGTTGGCGAGTATTTCGCTGATTTGCTAGTGGAGGATTCTGTCATTGTTGAATTAAAGGCCATTTCCGACATCGCCAAGATCCATGAGGCTCAATTGGTCAATTATCTAAAAGCTACAAAGATCAAGGTGGGCTTATTGATTAACTTCGGGGACAAGCTGACCATAAAAAGAAAAATATATTAATCTGTGTAAATCTGTGTCAAAGGGAATATAATGCCCGAACCTCTGATCATCGCCAAGGGCGAGCGCGACCTCGCCCTCCTGCCCCAGATGGCCAACCGCCACGGCCTGGTGGCTGGGGCCACCGGCACCGGCAAGACCGTCACCCTCCAGGTGCTGGCTGAAAATTTTTCCCGCATCGGGGTCCCGGTCTTCATGGCCGACGTCAAGGGCGACCTGGCCGGCATCTCCCAGCCAGGGGGCGGAAACGCCAAGGTTGAACAGCGGCTCAAACTTCTCAATATCTCGAAATTCTCCTATGAAGGCTGCCCAACTGTGTTCTGGGACGTCTTTGGCCAGCAGGGCCATCCGGTGCGAACCACCGTCTCCGAAATAGGGCCGCTTCTTCTAGGCAGGCTGTTGAACCTCAACGAGACCCAGTCCGGGGTGCTGTCCATCGTCTTCAAGATCGCCGACGACCAGGGCCTGCTGCTTCTGGATCTCAAGGACCTTCGCTCCATGCTGCAACACGTGGGCGACAACGCCTCCAAGTATAAGACCCAATACGGCAACATCGCGACGGCCAGCATCGGGGCTATCCAGCGGGGGCTTTTGGCCCTGGAGGGGCAGGGCGCCGACAGGCTGTTCTCCGAGCCGGCCCTCAACCTCGACGACCTCATCCAGACCGACGCCCAGGGCCGGGGCGTGCTCAACATCCTGGCCGCCGACCAGCTGCTGCCGTCGCCCAAGCTTTACGCTACACTGCTGCTGTGGTTGCTTTCAGAACTTTTCGAGTCACTGCCCGAGGTCGGGGACCGCGAGAAGCCCAAGCTGGTGTTCTTCTTCGACGAGGCCCACCTGCTTTTCGACGACGCGCCCGAGGCCCTGCTTGACAAGATAGAGCAGGTGGTGCGGCTGGTGCGCTCCAAGGGGGTGGGCATCTACTTCGTCACCCAGAACCCCCTGGACATCCCGGAGAAGGTGCTGGGCCAGCTGGGCAATCGGGTGCAGCACGCCCTGCGGGCCTTCACCCCGGCCGACCAGAAGGCGGTCCGGGCCGCGGCCAAAACCTTCAGGACGAATCCGGATCTGAATGTCGAGGAGGCCATCACCCAGCTGGAGGTGGGCCAGGCCCTGGTGTCGTTCCTGGATGCCAAGGGCAGCCCCGGCATGGTGGAGAAGGCCTACGTCCTGCCGCCGCGCTCCCAAATCGGGCCGATAACAACGGATCAGAGACAGGAAATAATAAAGGGATCGGCTGTTTACGGCAGCTATGAAAGGGAGTTGGATCGGGAGTCGGCCTACGAAATACTTAAAAAAAGGGCCGGTCAGTCTGCCGGAGAACAGCCGCTGGCCCAGCCCAAAACGGCCCGCAAGCCCACCGGACGGCAGCGCCAGACGGTGGCTGAGGCTGCCATGAAGAGCGCCGCCCGGGCCGCCGCCGGACAGCTGGGTCGGCAGTTAATGCGCGGCCTGATGGGATCGCTGTTCCGCCGATGAGCCCGGACAACCGGGAGCTCGAGAAGATCGCTTGCCGCGAGGGCATGGCCGTCTTCGGTGTAGCCGAGATGGCCCCGCTCCGTGACATCCTCCACGACTCTATACTTGGAGCTGCCCAGGGACTGGATTTCGGTATTTCCATCGGCTTCCGGCTCTCAGACCCGATAATCGACGGCATCGCTGACCGACCGACCTTGATCTACAAACACCACTATAAGGTGGCCAACTATATGCTGGACCGGGCAGCGGCCGTCATCCATACTTACATTTCGTTGAAAGGATATCGGACACTGCCCGTCCCCGCTTCGCAGGTGGTGGATTGGAATAATAATCTGGGGCACCTTTCGCACAAGGCGATAGCGGTACAGGCTGGTCTGGGTTGGATAGGCAAGTCGGCGCTCTTCGTCCACCCGGAGCACCGGGCGAGGCTGCGGCTGGCCACAGTGCTGACCGACATGCCGCTGGAGCCGGGAAGCCCGCGGACCGACCTGTCCTGCGGAGACTGCAATGATTGCATCAAGGCCTGCCCGGCCGGGGCCATAACCAAGCAGGGCTACGATCGCGAAAAGTGCGCCGAAAAGCTCCGGGAGTTCTCCAGGATGCCGGGCATCGGCCAGAGCATCTGCGGGGTATGCGTCAAAGCCTGCCCGAGACCCAATTTTTCGCTCTGAGGTTTCTTCTCGCCCGACAATCCGAAGGATGACGCATGACGATAGTGCCAGAAATCCCGTCGCTTTGTACATCCATGGAAGCCTCATTCCTCAACCTGCCAGGCGTAGTGTCTTCTCGGGATGAAAGACTGGATATCCGTCACCCTGAGCTCGGCTTCCGCGCCTTGCAGGCTGAAGGTTAATATCGGATCGATTTGTCTCATCCCTCAACCTGTCAGGCAGGGAAGCCATCTCGGGATGACAAGAAATTAAAATTAGAAAGAGAGATGACCCAACCCCGCGAACCACAGCCCGTCAAGTTCTTCCTAGGCCTGATCTACTCACCCCTGGTCAGCCTCTGGGACCTGGAGCGCGACCTGCAGCGGGAGTTCGATTTCATCGATCAAAAGAGCCCGGTGCTGGATTTCGTCCACTTCACCGACTACTACGTGGAGGAGATGGGCCCCCTGCTCTACCGCACCTGGTGGAGCCTGCACCGGCTCTGGCCACCGGAGAGCCTAGCCGAATTCAAGCTGACGGCCAACCGGCTGGAGGAAAAGTACCAATCCGAGGTCCAGGGCCCGGGCCGGGTGGTCAATATCGATCCCGGCTATCTCAACGAGTCGCGTCTGGTGCTGGCCTCCTGCAAGGACTTCTCCCACCGCATCTACCTCGACAAGGGCGTCTTCGCCGAAGTGACCATGATCTATAAGGAAGACGGCTTCAAACCGCTGGAGTGGACCTACCCTGATTACCGTTGCCCAGAGGCCCTGAACTTTTTCGCCGGCATCAGGGACGACTACCGAAAACAGCTCAAGGGCGAAAAATGAGCCAGCCGACAACTCCGGCCTCCGCGCCGCCCCCCGACTTCGAGTGGCGGGTCCACCCCTTCATGGAGTCGCCGCCCAAGGCGGTCCTCTCCATCGTCGCCCCACTGACCATGGCCGGACTGGTCCACCTGTGGCTCGGCTCCTGGCTGTGGACCGGCCTGGGCCTCCTCCTGCTGGTCTCGGCAGAGTTTCCTTTCTTTCTTCCCACCAGTTGCCGATTCGACACCGAGGGCGCCTTGCTACGGCGGGCCGGCACCACCGTTGTAAAGAAATGGGGCCAGCTCAAGAGCTATTATCCCGACCGCAACGGCGTGCTGCTTTCCCCCTTTGCCCGCCCCTATTGGCTGGAGAACTTTCGCGGCCTCTACCTGCCATACGGCCTCCACCGTGAGGAGGTGCTGCGGCAGCTGGAGGCCCGAATGGGCCCACCGCCAAAGTAAGGAAGACAGGTGATAAGTAATCCATAGGATGTATCCCCCATGAAATGCTCCTTATCCCTTATGGCCGCCTTCCTGTTCCTGCCACAAAATCTGTTTGCCTGGCAGCAACGGGTCGACTATAGGATCGAGGCCAGACTGGACACGGCCCGGCATATACTATCGGCCCGACAGCAGCTAAAATATTGGAACAATTCCCCCGACACGCTGAGGTTCATCTGGTTCCATCTCTATCCTAACGCCTTCAACCACGAGAAGACGCATTTCGTCCGAGAGGCCGAAGGCTTCCACGATTACCGCTTCCGGCTGTCGCCACCGGACGAGCGGGGGCACCTTGAGGTCTCACGGATCGAGGCCATGGGCCAGGCCTGCTCCCTGGCCCCAGGCGATGACCCCACCACCGCCAGGCTCGACCTACCCCGTCCCCTGCCTCCGGGCGACTCGGCTGACATCGACATCTTATTCGAGGTCAAGATCCCCAAGCTCTTCTGCCGGCTGGGCCACCGCGGCTCCCATTACGAGATCTCCCAGTGGTATCCTAAGCCGGCGGTCTACGACCACAAGGGCTGGCATCCTCTGGGCTATCACTACCTAGGCGAGTTCTACGGAGAGTTCGGCGACTTCCAGGTCGGATTGTGGCTTCCCAAGAACATGGTGGTCGGCGCCACTGGCCTGGAGGTGGCCGGGGATCCGGATCCAACAACGTCCGGCGATTCCCTGGCATATCACCTCTTCTGCGCCACCGATGTCCACGACTTCGCCTGGTGCGCCGATCCCGATTATCTAGACACCACCGAAATCCACAATGAAGTGGCCATCAGAGTGCTGATCCTGAAGCGCGATGCCAAAAAGTGGAGGAACGTGCTCACATACGCCAAGGACGCCCTGGATTACTACGGGCGCTGGTATGGAAGATATCCCTACTCCACCCTCACCGTCTGCGGAGGTTACCTGACGGCCGGCGGCGGCATGGAGTACCCCAATCTGGTAATCGTCTCATCTGGCGAGGACAGGCTCACCCACGGTTTGGAGATGGTGGTGGTCCACGAGATCGGCCATCAGTGGTTCTATGGCCTGCTGGCCAGCAACGAGATGGACCAGCCCTGGATGGACGAGGGTTTCAACAGCTTCTCCGAGGAGCGCTACTTCGCGGAAAAGTACGGCCCCCAGGCCGACTACCTGGCCCACCCCCGGCTGCGAAGGATTTTCCCGGAGTTCACCGACCGCTACCTGGGCTATATACTCTGGCTGATGTACGCCGCCAACCGCATGGAGCAGCCCGTCGCCACCAGAGCCTTCCAGGTCCGCGAGCCCGGACTCTACGCGGTCACCGCCTACAAGAAGCCGGCCATGCTGCTGTGGTGGCTGAGGGAATATCTGGGCGAGGATCAGTTCGATCGCCTGATGCGGGCTTACTTTGAGCGCTTCTGTTATCGCCATGTCGACTGGGAGGACTTCTCTCGTCTGGCCGACAGCCTTTCCGGCCAGCCTGTTTCGTCCCAGCTGGCGCCATGGATCGAGACCGTTGGGAGGTGCGACAACTCGATATCCGAGGTCAGCCAAGCCGGCGAGGGTCTTTACGCCCTGAAGCTGGAACGGCGGGGCGAGCTGAGCCTTCCCTCACGCTTGGTGGCAACCGACCGTAAGGGCAATGCCGACACCATTCCCTGGAACGGCCTCGATCGGAGCGCGTGGCTCACCGTCCGGACCGCCTCGCCCCTGGCAAGCGTCATTCTCGACCCGGACCGAAACGTCCCCGACGCCAACCGCTTTAACAACTGCTGGCCAAGGAAGATTACCTTCACCCTGGGACCGCGCCTGCCCTCGTCTGAGAAATACCAGATATTTGCCCTTCCCATTCCGTGGTATGACGGGGTCAACGGTTTTCGGCTGGGACCTTTCTTGCACGGCGGCTATATGCTGGACGGCGGGCCGATGCTGGGCCGGCACCAGTGGACCCTATTCCCGTACTACGGCTTCAAGTCACGCCAGCTGAGCTTCAGCGCCAGCTACCAAACTCCGATCTCGGCCCTGCCCATGCCGCCCCGCCTCTACCTGTCGGCCGGCAGAGCCTCGGACGTCCACAGCGCCTCGATCGGCCTGATGCGCAGCTGGGGGCCGGCCCTGTTCTCCCCCTCCGAGAGCTTCGATCTGCAACTGGACTACAACCGGATAGTGGACACCTCGCGCTTCCTCGACTGGCGGGACGCCGAGCCCGGATCCAACGTCGTCCTGATTCTGTCGCGCGGCACCATCCTGTCGGCCTACCGGGCCGGCATCGCCTCCAGGGCCTCGGCCTCCGGCGGCTTTCTGTTGAACTCGGACTCGACGGCCAACAGCTTCGCACGCTTTACCCTAGAAGAGAGGACCTACCTCCGAATCTGGCGCCGCCAGACGATCAACCTGCGCGGCTTCTTCGGGGCCATCTCCGGCGCCGCCCCGGCCCAGGAGCAGTTCTTTCTCTCCGGCGCCTATAGGACATCGGGGATCAACTCCGTCATCGTCTCCGGCCGCAACTGGTTCTCGACCCAGGAACATTACCACGTGGAGGGCTCGGCCGACGTCCCCGGCTACCTGGGCCGCCACCTCCGGGGCCGGCTGACGGCCTCGGCCAACCTATCGGTGCCGCTGTACAAATACCCCATCGCCTTTTTCGCCGACGGCGCCCTGCTGGGCGACGAGTACCGCCAGCTCTCGATAAGGCAGGCTTACTGCGACGCCGGCGTCTCGCTTAATCTCGGTCCGGCCAGATTTCTGTTCCCGCTGTGGATCAACCGGCCCCTGGAGGGGGAGAAGCGGTTCGACTTCAGGTGGAAGGTGGGCTTGGGCGGGAGCCTGAGGATGGGTATATAATTCGTTCAATAGCTCTTGTTTTTTACGGAAGGATTACAATGTCCAGGGCGATTATCGTTTTGATTTCTTTATTCATCTTGGAGGTGCCTCTGCTCTCCCAGCCCGATACAATGATAGTTGTTCCCCATGGATGCCAGGAGAGCAGCTTTTCGGTCAACATCGGCGGGCCGACCTATGCCCTTTCCATTGCGATCGGGGAATACCTATCGGACAGGGTGGAATGCGAGGTGGGCCTGGGACTGATAGGCGTCTACGGCGGACTAAGGCACCATCTTCTTTACAGGAAGGTAGGCCGGGAACGGGAGTATATATCGCCCTACACGGGCCTCTTCTGTTC
Source organism: uncultured bacterium (assembly GCA_964518765.1). GTDB lineage: Bacteria > Edwardsbacteria > AC1 > AC1 > EtOH8 > CAZPNX01. Next base: position 38,460 of record CAZFJC010000015.1, on the reverse strand, counting down.
GTATGGGATGTTGATCGACTCCACCAGCAATTACGATTATTTACCTCCCTGGTCCACGACTTCCGCTTTGTATCTGCCCCTGGGCGTGCGGTATCATGGGCAAGCGCATTTTCACTTCGCCGCGGAGATCGCCGCGGTCAAGTTGTTATACCACCAGGACCGGTTCGAACGCGATCTTTTCCTCTGGCCCTGCCTAAGATTCGGCTGGTACTTTTAAGATATCTGCAACCCAAAGGAGCCGCCCCGTTACCGGGGCGGCTCCTTTGGGTCCCAACGCTGGTTACTCGAGCGCTTGAAATATTATACCTCCTCAGCGCCTCTGTGTCTCGGTGGCGTACCGCGGCCTACATCCTTTCCACGTAATACTTCTTCTTCAGCTCCTTCATCCAGCTCTCGTAAAGCTCCTGCATCTTCTTGCCCATGATGTACTCCCGCAGCTGGGGCTTGACCGTCTCGTAGGTCGGCTGCTGCATGGGGATTCTTTTATGGAGCTTGAAGACGTGGAAGCCTGTGTCCGACCTCAGCACCTCGCTGATGCTGTCCGGGGCCAGGGTGGCCAGCTCGTCCTTGATCTCCGGATAGCGGCCGAAGGCCTCCACCGGCATCAGTCCCAGGCTGCCGCCCTTTTCCTTGGTCTCCTCATCGTCTGAGTAAGTCTGGGCCACCTTGGCGAAGTCCTCGCCGCCGGCAGTCACCCTGGTCCGCAGGCCGGCGGCCGTCTTTTTGGCCCTGGCGATGTCGGCTTCGGTGGGGGTGGGGAAGATCAAGACGTGGGCCAGCCTTATCCTCTCCCCCTGCTTCTCCAGCATCTTGACGAAGTGGATGCCCACCCGGCTTTGGATGGGCTCGGACACCTGGCCGACCTTGAGCTTCTGGATCTTATCACGTATCTCCGGGAAAAGATCATCCTTGGTCACCCAGCCCAGCTCCCCGCCGTTTGCGGCCGAGCCCTTATCCATGGAATACCTTTTGGCAATGGCGGCGAAGGACTGCTTCTTGGCCCGGATGGCGGCCAACACCTGCCGGCCCTTGGTCTCGAAGTTCCGGGTGGCTTGCTCGCCGGGTTTGGGCACTATCAGGATGTGGGACAGTTCCACCTTCTCCGGATCCGGCGGAAACGAGTCCCGGTGGGTGGCGTAGAACTCCTCCATCTCCTTGGTGGTGGGCTCGCCCACCTTCGGTCTGATGGTGCGGTCGATCAGCTTCTGGATGAGCAACTGGCTACGGGCGTCCTGGCGGTGCTTGTCCTTCAGCTGGGCCAGGGTCAGCCCCTCCTCCTTGAGCTGGGCCTGGAAGGCCTCCTCGGTGGGGAACTGGGCCCGCATATTCTGGATGCTCTTCTCCAGCCTGGCCTCCACCTCCTCGTCAGTGACGGACAGCGATTCGGCCTTGGCCTTGGCCAGCATCAGGTTGGTCTCTATCAGGCTTTCCAGGGCCATCTTGCGCAACGAGTCCTCTGGCAGTTGGCTCATGGGGCCGGCCATTTTATACAGGTCCACCTGACGGTCCACCTCGCTCTTGAGTATGGGCATATCCTCAACCTTAGCCACCACCGCGTCCACCGGCTCCTGGGCCGCCAGTGCGGCCGTCAGTGATATCAGCAGAGCCAGCATGATAATCCTGTTCATAATCCTCCCCAACAACTTTCGGTCATGCGCCCGCGGATTTCGCGGAATGGGTTTACTTCAGCCTCTCCGGATGGGATTCCACCTTGGCTCCGGCCCGCAGCCTTTCCACCAGCTGTTCGTAGGCCTTCTTCTTGCGGTCCATGCTCAGCACTGATACCAGGGCCTCCTGGACATCCTCGTATTTCACCTTCTCCAGTGTCGGCCGCCTCTCGGTGACCTTGATTATCAGGTATCCGTCCCGGTGCCTGATGGGCTGGCTGATGCCGCCGGGCTTGAGGGAGAAAACCGCCTCCTCGAAGTCCAGAGGGAAATAGCCGCTGCCGCGGCGCAGGTAGGCAGGCAGGTCGCCACCCCTGACCCGCGTCAGCGAATCGCTGGATACCTCCCGGGCCAGCTTGGCGAAGTCGGCCCCCTGCTCCAGCTTGCTCCGGATCTGATCGGCCTCCTCCTTGCCCGGCAACAGTATTTGGGACAGGCGCAATTCGTTCTGGTACTCCTCCTGGTGTTGCTCGAAATAGGCCCGGGCCTCGGCCTCGCCCACCGCGTTCTTCTCGTAGACCTCGCGCATCATCAGCTGGTTGGCCAGAAAGTCGCGCTCGATATCCTTTATCTGCTTGGCTACCTTGGGGTCCCGGTGTAGCCCCTGCCTTCTGGCCTCTTGGTAGAAGAGTTCGCCGTTTATCCACTGGCGCAGTAACTCCTCCTTTCCCTGTTCCGAGATCCCGGCCAAGCCCTGGGGAATAGCCTCCTGAAATTCCTGTCGGGTGAGCACCGCCTGGTTGACCCTGGCCACCACCTGGCTTTCGTCGGCCTTCTGGCGGCAGCCGATAGCGGCAATTGTTATCAGGATGACGGTGGTAAGCTTCTTCATGGCCCTCTCCCGGCTAGCGTTTCTGGCTGCCGGCCTTGGCCAGCAAAGCCTGATCCACGGTGACCGTGTATTTCTGTCTCAGCCCGGCTATCAGCTCCTGGAAAGCCGCCTCCTCTTTGCCTTGCCGTAGGCTGGAAAATATCTCGTTACGCACCTGGTCGTAGGTCCTCTGGACACCGGGCTCCCTCTGGCTCACCTTCATCACCGCGTATCCGTCGCGGCAGGCGAAGGGCCTGGAAACCTGGTTCAGCGGCATGGAGAAGGCCCTGGCGGCCGCCTCGGGGTTGTCCGGGTCCTTGGGATTCGTCATCTGCAGGGCCCCGCCGGTGCTTTTGGTCCAATCGATGGACCTCTCCCTGGCCAGGTTGGCGAAGTCGGCCCCGCTGGCCAACAGGCTGTAGACCTCGTCGGCCTCGGGCCTGGTCTTCACCACGATGATGTGGATCAGGGCCCGGGGCGACTGGTAGAACTCTTTGGTGTTCTTTCGATAGTAGGCCCTGGCCTCGTCCTCGGTCACCTCGGTCTTGGGGGGAATCTCCTCCCGGTAGACCGAGCCGGCCAGAAGGTCGTGCCAGGCCCTCTCCATCTGCCTCTTGACCTGGGGCTGACGGTCGAGGCCCCGGGCTTTGGCCCGCTTCAGAAGGAACTCGTTGCTCAGCAGGGCCTCGATCTGCTTGTCGAACATGGCACGGTTGTTCAGGTCCACCATCCCGTTCATCAGCTTCCGGGCCTGGTCGAAAAACTGACCCACCGTCCAGGAGCCGCCGTTGAACTTGACCAGCACCATCTTCAGCTCCTCGGGAGAAAGCTGGGGCAGGGACGGCGGCATGCCGGAGACGGCCGGCTGCTGCTTGGCGGCAATGGAGGCCAGGGTTTTTTCCTGAATTTTAATCCCGGCCTGCTTTTTGAGGGCATTCAGATACTTGGTGGTCAGCTCCCTCGGCTTAGAGGCCGAAAGCTGCTGGACAATCCTCTCCCGCATCTGATCCAGAGGCTGGACCTCGACGTTCCTGGTCGAATCCAGCCGGATGATATGAAAGCCGAATCCGGTTTCCACCGGGTCGCTGATCTGTCCCGGCTTGAGGGCGAAGGCCGCCCGCTGAAACTCGTCCACCATCCGGCCCCAGCCGAACCATCCCAACGATCCTCCCTGGGGGGCCGATCCCGGGTCCTGGGAGATCTGCCTGGCCAGATCTTCGAAGGAGGCTCCTGATTTGAGCTTGGCCGCCGCCTCTCTGGCCTCGGTCTTGGTCTTCACCAGTATGTGGCTGGCTTTGATTTCGGTGCCTAGCCTTTTATGGAAACTACGGATCTCGGACTCGGTTGGTTTCGCCTTGTCCAGGATCTCAATTTTATAAAGCTGGCCCAGTAGGACGTTCTTCTTCATCTCCTCGAACCTCTCGGCCAGTTGGGTATCCTTGGCGGCTCCCCTCTCCAGGGCGGCTAACACCAACAGATGCTGCTCCACCATCTGATCGAGATACTTCGCCTTGTTCTCCTGCAGCGCGGCCGAGTCGATCAGGCCCGGCATGGGACGGTAGACGTCCTCGAACTCAGACAGGGTGATCTCCTGATCGCCGACCCGGGCCAGCACCTGGTCACGGCGGCCGCACGAGAAAAACCCTGAAGCCGTCACGACCGTTATCAGGATGACGGTCATCGCTCCTCTCTGGAACATAGAGCCTCCTTGTTTGATTGCGTATCTTATCAGTTTACCACACTTTTCCGGACTTTGCAACACCGCCCGCCGCGTTTTTATACAACGCCCCGTCCGACATTGACGCAATTCTGCCGCCTGGTTGACTTAGAGGCCAAATTAGTATTATATTTAACCCTTAGATGTTGAAGACGACCCGATTTTTCATGCCGTTGGCTGCTGCCCTGGCCTCGGCAGCCCTGCCAGCCCTGGCCTTTAACCTGGCCCCCCGCCTGGAGGCTCGCTGGATAAATAGCCATGAGCTGGTCCTCACGGCCCAGGTCCCGTCCGGTTCTCTGGAGTTGAGGCAGGCCGCGGACCTTTACGGCCAGCCCGGCCAGGGCTTCATCCGCCTGGACCTGCCTGGCTGCGGACATAGCGGACTGGTGGGCGGGCCGCAGCTTCCATACCTATCGGCGGTGGTCGACGCCCCCCTGGGCTGTAAAGTTGAGATCTCGGTGGAGCCGGGAAGCTTTGTTGAGTTCGCCGCCGAACTACCGGTGCTGCCGGCATTGGATCCTGTCCCCAAGTTGCCCGGTCTGGTCCCCGTTTTCAAAGCCGATAGACAGCTGTATGGCCGGGATATCTTCCTCCCCGGTTCCTTAGGCGAAATCGACGACGCCTTACCGCGCGCCGGCCCGGCTCGGGGGCACCGCCTGGTGTCCATCAGGCTTTATCCAGTTCAATACAATCCGTCTGCCGGCAGGATCCGCCTTTACACCAGTTTGACCGCCTCAGTCGTATTCAAAGGAGCCGATCCGGCCTTCGCCCCGGACCCTACAGGCCCAAGCCCATCGCCAGCGTGGGAGCAATTGATCCGCCGTCTTTGCCTGGCTTCCACGGCGTTTGACACTGAGCCATACGCCAAGGCAAACGATGTATATTTCGACATCTTCCATGGCCACTCATTCCAGGCGGCGGCCTTGCGGTTGGCGGAGTGGAAGCAAAGGCTGGGTTACAAGGTACGGCTGTCGGACGCCGGCGGCTGGTCGGCCCAGGCCATCAGGGATTCCATCAGGGCCAGGCAGCCCTCGGCCACCTATGTCATCTTGGTATCGGACCCCAATGCCGGAGGGATGGACTCCCTGCCTGCCTCCGGCCAGGCCTCCTCCGGGGGTTTCCCCACCGATCTTTATTATTCCGAGCTAGACGGAGTCGGTTATCTGCCAGATCTCTTCCTGGGCCGCATCTCGGTAAGGACCCCGGTCGAGGCCGAGGCCGCGGTCGACAAGATCATCTCCTACCAAAAGGGTGAGTTCGGCTCGTCTGGCACCGCCTGGCTCAGGAGGGCTCTTTTCGTCGCCGGGTACGATGCCTCCTTCCAATGGCTGGGCCGCTCCACCAACCGCTACTGCCACGATATCCTGATAAGGGAGGGCTATTCGGTGGTGGACACCTTGGTGATGGCCTCGGGCGAGGAGCAGGACCGCATCGTCGCAAGCCTGAACCAGGGCCGGGCCTGGACCGTCTATACCGCCCACGGCAGCCCGGTGGCCTGGAACATCGGCGGCTACTCAAGCTTCACCGTGGACGAGGTCGTCTCCCTGGCCCAGAATCTTCAAATGCCCGCTTTGGTTTCCGGCCATTGCTGCAACAGCGGCTATTTCTTATACGAAGCCAGCGACTGCTTCGGAGAGGCTTGGCCCAAGATACCGGAGCGCGGCGGGCTCTACTACTTCGGCTCCATTCCCCTGACCTACTGGGACGAGGACGACTGGCTGCAGCGCCGGTATTTCGACGCCATCTACGACAGCATACCGGGCAGCCCCGGTCTGCGGTTGGCCGAGCCGGGTCGCTACACCCAGTACGGCCTGTTTTGGATCGACCTCAACACCGCCACTTCGCTGAAGCAGTATTATTTCGAGGCCTACCATCTGCTGGGCGATCCCTCGCTCCCCATCTGGACCGGCCCTCCCGGAAGCCTGTCGGTGGTACATCCCGAGATAGTGCGCCCCCAAGCCGATACCATGGCTGTATCCGTCCGCGACAGTGCCTCCGGCCTGCCGGTGGACCGGGCCCTGGTCTGCGTCTGGTCCAGGTCCTCGCCCCAAATGCACCGGACCGCCCTCACCGGGCCGGACGGCCTGGCGGCCCTGTCTCTGGAGCCGAGGCCGATAGGCGACACCCTGCTGGTCACCGCCTCCCGCCAGGGCTACCGGCCTTGCCTCTCCCTGGCTCTGGTGATGGCCAAGCTGAACGTCAGCCTCTCCAGCCGAGCCATCGTGGTCAACGTGCCCACCGAGATCCGGCTGGAGGTGACCGATCCAGATTCCGGCAATGCCCCGGTCTGCTCGCTGGAGATTTACGCTTCATTGAACAATGCTGTTCCGTCACTGGTAGCCGTCACTGGCATTGATGGCCGGGCCGAGTTCACCTTGAAGCCTGACCGGGGCGGCGTGGTGGCCCTGGCCGGCAGGCGTTCCGGCGCCGAGATGTTCCGAGACACCATAAGGGTGCTGGCCCCGACGCGCCCGGCCCTGGCCAAGGCCTTCCCCAATCCGGCCTCCCGCCTGGTCAACATATCCCTAGAGCTTCCAGATGATTGCCGGGCCGAGCTTTCCGTCTACGATGTCACCGGCCGGAAGGTCTGTACCCTTCTCTCCGGCATCCTACCAGCTGGATACCACACCCTGTTCTGGGACGGCGGCAATGGCCGGGGCCAGCGCTGTCCATCCGGTGTATATTTCCTAGACCTCAAGGTAGGGAGCCAGGGTACGGCGCCCCCTCGGCGCATAGTATTGATTCGCTAGTCAGATGGTTTCCCGGACAGGCATCGGCCCGGCCCTTTAGGGTCGGGCCCTTTCCATTCGGCAAAAAGGCGGAAAGCCGGCGAGAAGGTGGGCTGGCTTTCAGCTCGGTTGAAGAATCACGCCGGATTTGGTATCATGTCAGCATGATCGCCGTTAAATTCAAAAAGGTTGAGTGGCTCTATCTCTTCTTTCTGCTGGGCCTTTCCCTGCTAACCGTGCTCCACATCCGGCGCCTTCCCCAATGGCCTCAGGTCCTCACCATCTACGGCCTGACTTTTTTATCCTATTTTCTTTTAGTGCTGCTGGACACCCGCTGGCCGTTCAAGTTATTCGAGCTGCTGCGGCGCTGGGCGCCATACGCCGGCATCCTCCCGGTCTTTCAGAGCCTGGGCTACATCACCCACCACATCCGGCCCGACCTGGACTCCTATCTGATAAGCATCGACCGCTCCATCTTCGGCGTCCACCCCACCGTCTGGCTGGAGGGGATCACCCATCCGCTGATGGTCGACCTGCTGGCCCTGGCCTATTCCAGCTACTACTTTCTGCCGATAGCGCTGGCCCTGGTCCTTCATTTCGACCAGAAGCACCACGAGCTGGAGCATCTTTTTCTGGCGGTGACCATAGGCTTCTTCCTCTCCTACGTCGGCTACCTGCTGGTGCCGGCCATCGGCCCCCGCTTCACCCTGGTCGGGTCCCAGGCCGGCCCGGTAAAGGGGTGGCTTTGGGCCAACCAGATCCTGGACGTGCTCAACGCCGGCGAGTTCAACAAACGCGACTGCTTCCCCTCGGGCCACACCGGCATAACGTTGATCGTCCTCTACTACGCCCACGCCCATCATAAAAGACTGTTTACCTTCCTGCTCCCAGTCGGAGTGTTATTGATCCTGGCCACCGTCTTCCTGCGCCTGCACTACGTGGTCGACGTCATGGCCGGCTTCGTTCTGGCCGCTTTGGCCGTCCTCATCGCCGAGATCTGGAATCCGCACTTCTTGAGGAATCCCGCCAATATTCAAACATGACAAAGAAGCTAAAACGAACAGGGCCGGACTTAAGTCCGGCCCTGTTCGTCATGGTATATGGTCAGACCCTGGCCTCGTACACCCTGTATGTCTTATAGACCCTGGCCCCCACCGCCTCGGCCAGCCTGATCATGGGGATGTTGTTCTCCAACACCCAGGACAGCTCCCCCGTCCTGTAGCCCATGGAGAGACCGTTCTCGAACACCCGGGAGATCAGCCCGGCCTCGATGCCCCGGTGCTGGTACTCCTGGACGACCCCAGCCGTCATCACCCGTCCGTGGGTTATCCTCCTCCTTCCCAGAAGGAACTGGAGTATCTGCCACGGCCCCATCCTGCCGTTGAATTTTTTTATCAGCACGTTGAAATCAGGGAGGGCCCAGAGCGCCCCCACCGGCCTCTCCCCATCGAAGGCGAAGATGACGAACCGAGGCTCGATGATGGACTTGAAGTTGGCGGCCAGATGGTCTATCTCCCTCTCGGTCAGCGGGATGAAACCCCAGTTCTTGGCCCAGGCCCGGTTGTAGACCTCTTTGAATATCCTGACCTCCTCTTCGAACCTCCTGATGTCTAGGTGGCGGAAGCGTATCCCCTTGCGCTCGATGCGCTCGGACAGAATCCGGATGCGCCGCCGGTCCATCCTCTCCACGTCGAAGAAGTAGGCGTAGAGGTCCATGGCCTTGGACAGTCCGCAGCCCTCGACCAATTTGGGATAGTAGGGTGGGTTGTAGGTCATCTCGATCACCGGCGGGCTGTCGAAGGCGTCCACCAGCAGTCCGGCGGTATCGTTGGTAGTGAAGTTGAACGGGCCGCGGATGATCTCCATCCCCTGTAGCTTCAACCACTCCCCTGCCGACTTCAATAGCGCGCCGGCGACCGCCGGATCGTCGATCGACTCAAAGAACCCGAAGAAGCCGCACCGCTCGCCATGAAAACGGTTGTGGTTGTCGTCCACGTGGGCCGAGATGCGCCCGGCCGGCCGGCCGCCACGCCGGGCCAGGAAGTAGCGGGCCCGAGCGTGCTCGAAGAATGGATTTTTGGCCGGATCTAGGTGCTTCTTCAGATCCCCCACCAGCGGTGGCACCCAAGAAGGGATTCCGGCGTAGATATCCCACGGCAGCCGGATGAATGCCTCCAGGTCCTTTGCCGACTCCACCGGGGCAACACTTATTTCGTTCACCTAGGCCTCGCTTTTTTTCAGGTCATTAGTCTATTTTCCAGAACCATAGATGGTCATCTTATGGCTCGTCCGATCCTGCCCCACCGCACCCGGCTCCAGAAACGCCAGGGGGGAGCCTGGCCCTCGGGATCCCATGACCAGTAGATGACGGCCGCCCGGCCTATGACCTCGGCCTCGGCCAGCGGCCCCCAGAAGCGCGAGTCCATGGAGTTGTCCCGGTTGTCGCCCATCATGAACAGCTGGCCCGGAGGCACCTCCACCGGTCCGAAGTCATCGCGCACCCAATCCAGTTGCAGAAAGCGCCTCTCCTCCCAGGCTTTCTGGTAAGAGGCGTTCCAGAGCCGGTCGCGGCCGGACCAGGTTTCTATGGTCTCCGCTGCCTTATGGACGGCCTGGGGCAGATTCTCCCTGGCCCCGTTGACATAGAGGTCTCCTTTTTTGACGACCACCGTGTCACCGCCCACGGCCACGCAGCGCTTGATGAAATCGCGGCCATCCAGCGGATAGCGGAAGACGAGGATATCGCCCCGTCTCGGCCGGTGGAAGCCTTTCCACAGTTTTTTCCCGCTAAAGGGCTCCCGCACCCCGTATGGCAGCTTGAAGGCCGCTAAATAGTCCCCGGCCAGTAGGGTGTCCTCCATAGAGCCGGAGGGTATGCGGTAGGCCTGGATCACCAAGGCCCTCAGCAACAGAGCCGCCAGCACCGCCAGGGACAGCGACGCCAGGCGGCTCCTCAGCGTTCTCCTCTTGCGTCGCCGGAAATGGCCCATGGCCTAGGAAGTAATCAGCAGCTTTCCGATTCTTCCGACCCGAAAACGTTTCCAGAAGAGATGCAACGGCAGGCTGTCCCAGCGGTCCCAGGACCAGAAGATGAACAATGGCCGGCCCTGGACGTACTTCCGGGGCAGCGGCCCCCAGAAACGGGAGTCGAAGGAGTCGTCCCGGTTGTCGCCCATCATGAACAGGTGCCCCCGGGGCACCACCACCGGCCCGAAGTTGTCCCGGAAAGAGCTTTCATAGGCCAGCTGTCCTTCCTCCCAGGCCCTTTGGAATAGGGAGCGGTTGATCAGGGCGGTGTCCACCTGGAAGGTATGAGGGTCCCCATGACGCACGTAGCTCTCCTCCCTAGGTTTCCCGTTGATGAAAAGTACCTTGTCCCTCAGGGCCACCGTATCTCCGGCCGCGGCCACGCATCGTTTGACCAGGGTCTTGCCGTCGAACGGGCTCTTGAAGACCATGATCTGCCCGGGCCGGGGCTCGGTCAGCGGCAGCAGGTAGGCGTCGCTGAAGGGGATGTGGACCCCGTAGGTAAACTTGTCGGCCATCAGCCGGTCGCCCGGCAGGATGGTGCGCTCCATGGAGCCGGTGGGAACCTCGTAGGCTGCCAGCAGGAATGGGTTGATGAGGAACTTGACCACCAGCACTGCCCAGATCAGGGGCCACAGCCACTCGTGCCAGAACCGCTTGAAGGGCGGCATCTGTCTCTTCTGCTCCTTGGTGAGCTTGGGCTGGGCCAGCCATTCCCGGTAGAATGCCAAAAGTGCGTTTTCCTTTTTCTTGATCTCTTTGGCCATATTCACTCGGTCGTTGGATTAAATGTTGCTGTATCCTATACTGCAATGGCTGAGGACCTTATGTTTCCCTGATCCCATCAGTGCATCTTGTCCCACCAGTAGCGCACCCCGACCACCGTGTCCTTCTCGCTAACCGTGAATTGGAGCCTCTGGTAGTGGTGCTTTCCGACGTCTGCCCCCGACAGTTTTCCGGGCAGGACATCGGCCAGGGCCTTGAGGTCGCCCTCCAGCTCGGCGCACTTCTTCCTGTGGATGTCGATGGTGGTGGACTGGTTCATGACCACGAACAGCAGCACGGCCACCGTCCAGCCCAGGACGGCCACCGCCACCAGGAAGGCTGTTTTCCAACCCATCTTCATTGTCTTGCCGCTTTGTTTCGGACTTGGTCCGATTTTGATTTCTGCCTTCTGATTTCGTTTTTCTACTCCCCCTCCTCTCCCACCTTGAGCACCGCCAGAAAGGCCTCCTGAGGGATCTCCACGCTGCCTACTTGCTTCATCCGCTTCTTGCCCTCCTTCTGTTTCTCCAGCAACTTCCGCTTGCGGGTGATGTCGCCGCCGTAGCACTTGGCGGTGACGTTTTTGCGGAACGGCTTGACCGACTCCCGGGCCAGGATCCGCGAGCCGATGGCCGCCTGGATGGCCACTTCGTACTGCTGGCGGGGAATCAGCTTGCGCAGCTTGACCACCAGGGCCTTGCCCCACTCGAAGGCCCGCTCCTGGTGGACGATGGACGACAGGGCATCCACCGGATCGCCGTTGATGAGTAAGTCCAGCTTCACCAGTTCCGACTCCCGGTACTCCAGAAACTCGTAGTCCAGGCTGGCGTAGCCCTTGGACAGGCTCTTGAGCTTATCGTAGAAGTCGAAGATCACCTCGGACAGGGGAAACTCGTAGTGGAGGATGGCCCTGGCCGGGTCCAGGTACTCCAGCTTCTTGTAGATGCCGCGCCGGTCCTGCGACAGCTTCATGATGTTTCCCACGTATTCAGAAGGCAGCACCACCTCGGCGTCCACGAACGGCTCCTCGATCTTCAGCAGATGGTGCTCCGGCGGCATCTCGGCCGGGTTGTCCACCACCAGCATCCGGCCGTCGGTGGTATGCACCCGATATTCGACGTTGGGCACAGTGGTTATCAGCGCCAGGCCGTGTTCCCGTTCCAGACGCTCCTGGACGATCTCCATGTGCAGCATTCCCAAAAATCCGCAGCGGAACCCGAAGCCCAGGGCGGTGGAGCTCTCCGGCTGATAGGAGAGGGCGGCGTCGTTGAGGCGCAGCTTCTCCAAGGCCTCGCGCAGCTCCGGGTACTGCTGGTTTTCGGTGGGGTAGAGCCCGGCATAGACCATGGGCTTGACCTGTTTGTAGCCGGGCAGGGGTTCGGCCGCCGGCCGGGCGGCGTCGGTGATGGTGTCCCCCACCCGGGCGTCGGAGACGGTCTTGATGCCGGCCACCAGGTAGCCCACCTCCCCGGCCGACAGCTCCTTCGTGGGATGCATGCCCATCATCAGGGTGCCGACCTCGGTGCATTCGAACTCCTTATCGTTGGAGAAAAAGCGCACCTTCATCCCGGCCCGCAGGGCCCCTTCTACTATACGAATATAGGGTACGGCCCCTCGGTAGACGTCGAAGACACAGTCGAAGACCAAGGCCCGCAGCGGCGCGCCCTCGTCCCCCTTGGGGGCGGGGATGCGGGAGAGGATGGCTTCGAGCAAGGTGTCGACCCCCAACCCGGTCTTGGCGCTAGCCTCCAGGATGTCCTCCTCCGGGCAGCCCAGCAGCTCGGTGAGCTGCTGGCGGCAGCGCCCCACCTCGGCCGAGGGCAAATCCACCTTGTTGATAACCGGCACCACCGTCAGGTCGTGGCTTATGGCCTGATAGAGGTTGGCCACCGTCTGGGCCTCCACCCCCTGGGTGGCGTCCACCACCAGCACCGCCCCTTCGCAGGCGGCCAGGGAGCGGGAGACCTCGTATCCGAAGTCCACGTGGCCCGGGGTGTCTATCAGGTTGAGGACGTACTCCTGACCATCCTTCGCCCGGTAAAGCATGCGCACCGGGTGCATCTTGATGGTGATGCCCCGCTCCCGCTCCAGATCCATATTGTCCAGCACCTGCTCCACCATGTCTTTCTTCATGACGGTGCCGGTCATCTCCAACAGCCGGTCGGCCAGGGTCGACTTGCCATGGTCGATGTGGGCGATGATGCAGAAATTTCTGATGCGGGACTGGGTCAAACGAATACCCCTCTTTAACCGCAGAGAACGCCGAGCATACCTCCGCGGCCTTTGCGGTTAGGTTTTTTTGGTGAGTTGATACTGCTCGGCCGCCTTGACGAACCTCTCGAACAGTTGCCGGTGCTCCGGCATTTTATCGACCAGCCTCTCCGGGTGCCACTGCACCCCCAGGACGAAGCCGGCCTCCTGCGCGCGGGCCTCGATCCCCTCTATCACCCCGTCCGGGGCCCAGGCCGAGGCCTTAAGCTCCTCTGCCGGTTCCTTGACCGCCTGGTGGTGGACGCTGTTGACCGAAAGATGGGTGGCCCCCAGTATCGAGGCCAGGCAGGAGTCGGGGGCGATGCTCACCGAGTGCACCGGGTCGTTGGGCAGGTCCTCCCGGTAGTGCTCGAAGTCAGAGCCCTGCTCGTCGGCGATGTCCTGGTACAGCCCCCCGCCCAGGGCCACGTTCAGGAGCTGGTGCCCCCGGCAGATGCCGAACATGGGCATCCTCCTCCTTCGGGCCTCTTTGATAATGGCCAGCTCGAAGTCGTCGCGCAGCGGGTTAAAGAACTTGGCGCGGGGATGATTGGTTTTGCCGATGTGCCTGGCCTCTATGTCCCCTCCGCCAATGAGCAGCAGGCCCGCGGCCATGTCCAACCCCGGCCCCACATTATTCGGCATAGCCGGCAGAACTATCGGGTAGCCGCCGGCTTCGGCCACCGCCCGCAGATAGGGCCCCGTTAGAATGTGGTGGTAGGACTCTCGGTCCGGGCTGTGCAGGGCGGTCATGGCGATCACCGGGGAACGGCTCACTTCTCTTCCTCCAGCAGCTTCCTAAGCATCTCCACCTCGTGGATCTCTGGTTTGGCCAGGTAATCGGACCTGTATTTCTCTGGCAACAACTCCAGTGTTTTCTCAACTATAGCCCAGGCCCTATCCGCCTCCTCGGCCGCCCGGGCCCTGTCTCCGGCAGCTATCCATATCTCGGCCGAAAGCTTCTTAGCCTCTCTCTCCAGGTCGCTGACCGAGTATGGCTCCTCGTCCTCGACTGTCAAGGGCGAGGCCAGGGCCCCCTCCACCAGGTCCCGGGCCTGGTCCAGCAGTTTCTGCCTTTCGATACCGGTTGCCTCCCTGGCCTGGGCCAGCTTTATCCCGGCTCCTACTATCTGGTGCCGCTGGCTGTTGAACGACTGGGTCTCCAGACACAGGGCGATGGCTCGGTCCAAGGCCTGGGTGGCTTCCTGGTGCCTTCCCAGGCGGCCCAGCAAATCGGCCAGCTCGGACAGCAAGCTGGCCTCTCGGCCTAAGCTTTTCACCTCCCGGGCCACCTCGACAGCCGATCGGAAAAGCTGTTCAGCCCGAGGCAGGTCGCCCGTGGCCGCGGCCACCCTGGCCAGCCCGGCTTGCCCGAAGGCGTCGCCCATCCGGTTCGAGATCCTGCGGTTGATCTCGAGATATCTCAAGTAGTACTCCCGTGAAAGTTCGAGGTCGCCCAGGTTGAGGTAGATCTCGCCCAGGTTGTTGCAGGATATGGCCAGAGAGAGGGTGTCGCCCGACTGCTCCGCTAGCCGGTAGGACCGCAGCTGGTATTCCAGCGCCCTGGCCAGGCTGTCCCTGGTCTTTAAGAGCCCGCTGATATTGTTGTACACTGTGCCCAGGCGGTCGTCCCGACCCAGGTTCTCCAGGATTTCTATCTCCCGGTCATAGTGGCGCACCGCGCTGTCGTGGTCTCCAACCGCCCCATCCAGAAGAGCCACCAGATGGTAGAGCTCGGCCCAGGCCAGCTCCTTCTCCCGCCTCGCTTCTTCGCTATTTTCCGGGACGGAGGTCAGGACGGCCTGGGCCCCGTCAGCGAAGCTCCGGGCCCGCTCCAGATATCCCTGGCGGAAATAGACCATGGACTGCAGCCGGTAGACACGGAAAAGCTCCATGGGCTCGGGCCGCCCCCCCAGCCCTATGATGGCCTGTTCCAGAACCTGGGCCGCCTCCTCGAAACGGCTCTCCCGAAACAGGAGCTCGGCCTGCCGTCTCAGGAACCCAGCTTCTTGGACCCCGCTGCTGGCGAACTCACGGCCGATCTCCAGAGCCTGCCTGGCCTGATCGTTCCTCCCGGCCAGGATCAGATGCTCGGCCAGCCGGAAACAGGCTTCCAGCTTTCCGTCGCCGGAGGTCGCCCGCTCGAACTCCTCGATGATGGCGGCCGCTTTGGGGTCGTCCTTGAGCCGGCCCAACCCTGAGCCTCTGTCGGTCGACATGTTTTTCTAGCTTTCGGTTCTAGTTTACGGCCCCGCCGAGCTCGTTCCACAGGGACCGCACAGAAGACATGTCCCTCCTTCTCCAGAAAAGCTCCAGCTGGTCTTGGCTGAAACCCTCGGTGAAATCCGATACGCCCTTCGCTGCCCTGGCGATCGCCTCCGCGGCGCCTTTTTGCTCGCCCAGAGCCTTCCTAACCGACGCCATCAATTGCCAGCCGCTGATCTCCATCTCCTTGCCCGAGATCACCTCCTCGCTGGCCTGCACCGGCTCCCTGCCGAGCGCCTCCTCGAGCAAAGACGCGGTCTTCTGTAGAAGCGCCCTTCCTTCGATGGAATGAAGCTTCGATGCCCTGGCGGCCCAGATTCGGGCGCGCAGGATGGCGTATCGAGTGGGCTCCCTCTCCTCGACCTCAGATATGATCGCGGCCGCCTGGTCCAGATCCCGCTGGGCGCCGTCGATGTCGCCTTTGTCCAAACGCAGTTCCACTAGCTCGGCCAGAATGCTGGCCTCCTTGCCTTTGGTCTGCAGCCTTCGGGCCAGATCCAAGGCCCGCTGGTAGTGCTCCTCGGCCAGATCCCTGTCTCCCAGCATGCTATAGGACCTACCCAGACCGGCCAGGGCGAAAATATCGCTGATGGCGTACTTCACCTCTCGGTTCAGCTCCAATTGCTGTCGGTAGTAGTCCTTGGATTTTATGACGTCGCCCACCGCCAGGTATAGCCCTCCCAGGTTGTTGTAGATGATAGTCCGCAGCAAATCGTCGCCGTCCTCCTCCAGGATGGACAGGGCCTCCAACTGCATCTCCAGCGCCTTGGCCAGACGGCCCTGGCCGTAGTAAATATTGCCCATATTGATATAGAGAGGCACCATCTTGGCGCGCTCGCCGCCCTTTTCTAGGATCTCCAGCTCCTTGCGGTAGTACGAAAGCGCCTCGTCCTTGCGGCCTTCGCCACCCTCGACCAGGGCCATGGAGTGGTAAAGGGTGGCCCAGGCGTCCCGCACCCGGCGGTCGCCCTGATCCGGCTGGAGCTCCAGCACGCTTTTAGCCCCATCGCAGAAGCTTCGGGCCCGTTCCATGTACCCCTGCCGTATGAACACCCAACAAAGACCGCGATAAATGAAGAACAGCTCCATCTCACCCGGCGACTCCGCCAGAAGCGCCAAAGCTTCGCCCAGCACCGAGTAGGCCTGATCGAAGAGGCTCTGGCGGAAAAGCGATTCGCCGCGCCGCCGCATTACCCCCGCTCTGTCCACGGCGCTCTCCGACAAAGTTGAGATCCCTTCCAGCAGCTCCTCGGCCTCCTGGTAGCGCCCCGCCTGGATGAGGATGTCGGCCAGCTCCAGGCCGGCCTGGAACCTTTCCCCGGGGCTGGACTTGAGATACCTCTGCCTTGCCTGTTCTATTTTCACGTCCATATCTGGGCGTCCCCCCACTTGGCCCGGCGTCCGTCCCGCCGACGGCAGGCGGCCACCGGGTTAGACTTTATCATAACACAAATGCTGTCCGGGCGCAAGGGACATATCCCCAGGCAAGGGTCGTTTTTGCTTGACAGCGCCTCCGACGCCGTGTTACCATTACCTATCTGATAACAATATAACAATATCATTATAATAACTGGTCATGAAAAACCTTGTCAGGGTCTTCAAGGCGCTGGGAGATCAGAATCGTATCCGTATCCTCAAGATGCTGCAGGACAAGCCCCTGAGCGTCGGCCAGCTGACCGCAGTGCTGGGCATCTCCCAGCCGGCCGTCTCCCGCCACCTCAGGCAGCTGCGCGAGGCCGGGCTGGTGGAGGACCGGCGGTCAGCCCTCTGGGTGACCTACCGGCTGACCCGTCAGCCTCAGAGCCAGTACGTTCCGGTCATCCTGCGCCACTTGGTCGGCTGGGCCAACCAGGACAGCCAGGTAAGCAGCGACCATCGCAAGATGGGGCATGTCGGCCGGGCTATCTCCGGAAAGGCGGCCTCTCGGAAAGCCCGCCGTCCGGCTTGACTTGAACGACTCTATTAAGTAAAATAAACGTTTAAAGCAAAGGAGTCATCCATGGCCAAGTACAAGATCGCCTGGCTGCCCGGCGACGGCATCGGCAAGGAAGTGATGGAGGCCGCCAAGATCGTGCTGGACGCCCTCAAGTTCGACGCCGAGTACATCCACGGCGACATCGGCTGGGAGTTCTGGTGCAAGGAGGGCGAGGCCTTCCCCCAGCGCACCATCGACCTGCTGAAGAACGTCAACGCCGCCATGTTCGGGGCCATCACCTCCAAGCCAGCCAAGGCCGCCGAGAAGGAGCTGGACCCGGCGCTGCAGGGCAAGGGCCTGGTCTACCGCTCCCCCATCGTCCGCATGCGCCAGCTGTTCGACCTCTACATCTGCCTCCGCCCCTGCAAGGCCTACCCGGGCAACCCCATCAACTACAAGGAGGGGATCGACCTGGTGGTGTTCCGGGAGAACACCGAGGACCTCTACTCGGGCGTGGAGTTCAACCCGGTGCCCCAGGAGGTGCGCGACTGCCTGCTGAAGAACGCCAAGGGCTTCGCCGCCTTCAAGGACGTGGCCCTGGACCAGTACGCCATCACCTGCAAGATCAACACCCGCAAGGGCTCGGAGCGCATCATCCGGGCGGCCTTCGAACACGCCAAGAAGTTCAACTACCCCAAGGTCACCGTCATCCACAAGGCCAACGTGGTCCGGGCCACCGAGGGCCTTTTCCTGGACATCGGCAAGGAGGTGGCCAAGGACTATCCCGGCATCCAGATGGACGACGCCAACATCGACGCCATCTGCATGTGGCTCCTGAAGAACCCAAAGAACTACTCGGTGCTGGTGGCCACCAACATGTTCGGCGACATCGTCTCCGACCTCTGCGCCCAGATGGTGGGCGGGCTGGGCTTCGGCTGCTCCGGCAACATCGGCGACAAGCTGGCGGTGTTCGAGCCCACCCACGGCTCGGCCCCCAAATACGCCGGCATGTACAAGGCCAACCCCCTGGCCACCATCCTGGCCGCCAAGATGATGCTGGATTGGCTGGGCGAAAAGGAGATGGCCGTCAGGATGGAGAAGGCGGTAGCCGAGGTTATCGCCGAAGGCAAGGTGCGGACCTACGACATGGGCGGCGAGGCCAAGACCCTGGAGATGGGCGAAGCGGTAGCCCGGAAGCTGTAATCGGCCTTCGGCCCTGCTACAATGACCGCCGAGGCGCGTCGCGGCGCGCCCCGGCAAACCATCAACACCGAACGACGTTATGTCCGACATCATCATCCATGAGGTAGGCCTGCGCGACGGTTTTCAGATCGAGCGCCAGACCGTCCCCACCGAACAGAAGATCAAATGGATCGACGCCCTGATGGAGAGCGGCGTTGACATCATCCAAATTGGCTCCTTCGTCCACCGGGAGAAGGTGCCGCAGATGGCCGACACCGACGATCTTTTCGACCACTATGTAAAACACGGCAAGAGGAATCCCCAGACCGTCCTCTCCGGCCTGGTGCTCAACGAAAAAGGTTTTGAGCGCGGCCTGGCCTGCGGGGTGGAGATGTTCTGCATGGGCGTCTCGGCCTCGGAGACCCACAGCCAAAAGAACACCGGCATGAGCCCGGAGAAGGCCATGGGGCAGATTCTGTCGATGGCAAAAAAGGCTCTCGATGCCGGCAAGATGGTCCAGGCCTCGGTGCAGTCTGCCTTTGGCTGCGGCTTCGATGGGGCCATACCGGAGGACAAGGTGCTGGCCATGGTGAAGAAGTATCTGGACGCCGGCATCCGCAACATCAGCCTGGCCGACACCGCGGGCCACGCCGAGCCGGCGCAGGTGCTGCGGCTTTTCGGGGAAGTCAAGAAACTGGACCCGAAAGTGGAGCTGGCCTGCCACTTCCACAACACCTACGGCCTGGGCATGGCCAACATCTTCGCCGCTATGCAGGCCGGGGTCAAGTACATAGAGACCGCCTTCGGCGGGCTGGGCGGCTGCCCTTTCACCAAGGTGGCGGCCGGCAACGTGGCCACCGAGGACTTCGTCCACGTGCTGCAGCGCCAAGGAAAGCGGACCGACATTGACCTCTTCAAGCTGCTAGAGATCGCCGGCCAGGTTCAGGCGTTTCTGGGACGGGAGCTTACGGGGTACATTTTGAAATCAGGATCGTTAATCAAGCCGAGGCCAAAGAAGATGCTGCAGGGAATACGGGTGCTGGACCTGACCAACGTCCTGTCCGGCCCCTTCTCCACCATGCACCTGGCGCTTTTAGGCGCCGAGGTCATCAAGATCGAGAACCCGGAGGGCGGCGACCTGGCCCGCAAGCTGGGGGCGGTCCCGGCCCTCAACCAGAAGCTGATGGGAACTTCGTTCCTGGCCCAGAATGCCAACAAGAAGTCCATCACCCTCAATCTGAAAGCCGAGGAAGCGAAGGAGATCTTCCGCAAGCTGTTGAAGACCGCCGACGTGGTGGTCGAGAACTTTCGGCCGGGGGTCATGGACCGGTTGGGCTTCTCCTACGGCGAGATGAAGAAGATCAACCCCAGGATCATCTACTGCGCCATCTCCGGCTTCGGCCAGACCGGGCCCGACGCCTTCAAGCCGGCCTACGACCAGATCATCCAGGGGCTTTCCGGCGAGATGGATGTCAACGGCGACGAGCGTCTGCACCCGCTGCGGGCTGGATTCCCGGTATGCGACACCGTAGGCGGGCTCAATGCCGCCTTCGCCATAATGGCGGCCCTGTACTACCGCGAGAAGTCGGGCGAGGGCCAGTTCATTGACATCGCCCTGCTTGATTCTATCATGCCGCTGATGGGCTGGGTGGCGGCCAACCTATTGATCGGCGGCCAGCAGCCGGTGGTCATGGGCAACGACAACTTCACCGCCGCCCCCTCGGGCACCTTCGCAACCAAAGACGGCTACATCAACATCGCCGCCAACCAGCAGAAGCAGTGGGAGGACCTGGCAGGCGTGCTGGGCGTGCCCGAGCTTTTGACCGACCCGCGGTTCCAGGAACGCGACACGAGAAAGAAGAACCGAAAAGAGCTGACACCTCTTTTGGAGGCCAAGCTCAAAACAAACACTACAGAATACTGGGTCGAGGCGCTCAACGCCAAGGGAGTGCCCTCGGGCGACATCTACACCCTGGAGAAGGCTTTGAACGCCCCGCAGGTGCAGCACCGCCAGACCATCGTCACCATCAGGGACCCGGAGCTGGGCGACCTCAGGCTGTTCAACCTGTCGGCCAAGTTTGAGAAGACCCCAGGCTCGGTGGACGCCCCGCCGCCGACGCTGGGCCAGCACCAGGAGGAGATCCTGGGCTCTTTAGGCTACACCCAGGAGGACCTGAAGGCGTTGAAAGAGAAATTGGCAATCTGAGCCGCCACAGAGGCACTTAGGCATAAAGAAGAACCGCCGCACTACCGTTCCAGCGGATGCCTGAATTCGAATGATAAAAATATCCATTTCATTAAGGAGGGATTGAACGTCATGGGCATGACAATGGTCCAGAAGATCCTGGCCAGGGCCGCCGGCCTGCCGTCCGTCAAGGTGGGCGACGTGGTCGAGCCCAGGGTCGATCTGGCGATGTCCCACGAGAACGGAGCTCTGGTGATCAACCAGTTCCAGGAGATCTACAAGGACACCGGGATCGAGGCCCGGGTCTGGGACCCCTCGAAGATCGCCATCATCTTCGACCACCGGGTGCCGGCCGAAAGCTCCAAGACGGCCACCAACCAGAAGAAGATTCGTGACTTCGTAGCCAAACAGGGCATCGCCAAGTTCCACGATATCCGCGGCGACGAGGGCGGCATCTGCCACCAGATCCTGCCGGAGAACGGCTACGACCTGCCCGGCCAGGTTATCGTGGGCACCGACAGCCACACCACCTCGCACGGAGCCCTGGGCGCCTTCTCCTGGGGCATCGGGGCCACCGAGATGGCCTCCATCTGGGCCTTGGGCCGGGCGCTCAACGTCGAGGTGCCGGGGACCATCAAGGTGGTGGTGGACGGCCAGTTCCCCAATGGGGTCTACCCTAAGGACCTTATCCTTTACCTGATCGGCAAGCTGACGGCCGAGGGCGCCAATTTCAAAGTCATCGAGTTCCATGGAGAGACCATCCGTAAGATGTCCACCTCGGGCCGGCTGGTGATCTGCAACATGACGGTCGAGGCCGGCGCCACCAGCGGCATCGTGCCCCCGGATGCGGAGACGGTGCGCTACCTGAAACAGGAGGCCGGAGTCAAGAACATTCCCGAGCTGTTTGGGCCGGATCCAGATGCGGTTTACGAACAAGTAATCGAGATCGACGCCTCAAAACTCGAACCCCAGATCGCCTTCCCCCATACCGTGGACAACGTCAAGCCGGTCGGCGCCGCCAAGGGGATCAAAATCCAGCAGATAGTCATCGGCTCCTGCACCAACGGCCGGCTGGACGATTTGGCGGTGGCCGCCCAGATACTCAAGGACAGGAAGGTCGCCAAGGGGGTTCGGATGCTGGTTTTCCCGGCTTCTGCCAGGATCTATCAGCAGGCGTTGCAAAAGGGCTACCTGGCGACCTTAATGAAAGCCGGCGCCGTAGTTATGAATTCCGGCTGCGGACCCTGTTTGGGCGTGCACCAAGGAGCCTTGGCCGACGGCGACAAGGCCCTGGCTACGACAAATAGGAACTTCAAGGGCCGGATGGGCAATCCCAACGCCGAGGTCTACCTCTGCTCCTCGGCCACGGCCGCGGCCAGTGCCATCACCGGCGAGATCACCGATCCCCGGACCCTGGTAACGGCCAAGGGCAAAACCGCAAAGGCCGCCAAGAAACCCCAAAAGGCCAGAAAAACAGGCCCCGCCAAACGTTCAACGTCAAACGTCAAACGTTCAACTGTAAGGAAGAGAGGGAGGAGATAGCCATGGCCAAAGTGGTATTGAAGCTGGGGGACGACGTCTCCACCGACATCATCTACCCGGGCCGCTACATGGCCACCGTCCTCCCCGCCGAGACCCCTCAGTTCGCCTTCGCCGACAACGCCGAGTTCAACCGAAGGCTGAAGAACAAGGAGGTCCAGCCCGGCAGCTGGATCGTAGCCGGCAAGAATTTCGGCTGCGGCTCCTCGCGGGAGCAGGCGGCCTCCTGCCTGACCGGCTGGGGGCTGAAGGTCATCGCCCGAAACTTCGCCCGCATCTTTCTGCAGAACTCGATAAACGTGGGCTTGTACATGGTCATCTGCCCGACCATCGAGGCCGACGAGGGCGACGAGATCGAGATCGTTGGCGGAAAGGTGAAGAACGTCACCAAGGGTAGGGAGTTCGACACCGTGCCTTTGCCCAAAGCGCGCCAGGCCATCATCGACGCCGGTGGGTTGATACCATACACCAGGAAGCTGGTGCTCGCCTCCAAGTAATAATACCCCTCCCTGAAAAAACCCCGGGCCTCGATGCCCGGGGTTTTTCTTTAGGGCGTTTTCCGCGCCCGATGCAGTTAAAAACGACCTTTACCTCCTCTTGCTCAGCCACTCCAGCGGGTTCACCGGCTTGCCGCCCTTGCGCACCTCAAAGTGCAATATCGGCCCGTCGATGGTCGTCCCCAGAGTGCCGATTACCTGGTTGTTCACCACCGAGGCCCCAGCCGTCACCAGAATGTCCGAAAGGTTGCCGTAGAGGGTGTAGAAGCCCGACAGGTGGTCGATAAGCACCATCTGGCCGTAGCCGACGAAGCGATCGGCGTAGGCCACCTTGCCCCCGGCCACCGCCCGCACCGGCGCCCCCAGCCGGGACTTGATGTCGATGCCATTGTTCTGGATGACGGTGTTATAGCGGGGGTGCATCTTGGGCCCGAACTCGGAGTGGAGGAACCCGTCCACCGGCCAGCCCAGCCCGCCGCGGTTCTGCTCGATGTAGGTGGTGCCGGGCAGGGGCGCCGGCTCCTTACGGGCCTGGAGCTCGGCCTTGCGCCTGCGCTCCAGATCGTCCAGCAGCTTCTGCATCCGCTTGGCCGAAGCCGCCAGCTCCTTGGCCAGCTCCTCTTTGGACTTCTTCTCCCTGCGGACCTTATCCAACAGCTTTCTTTGCTTCTCCTCCTCCTTCCTGAGGTTGGCCGCTTCCAGCTCGGTCTCCCCCTTCACCTGGGCCAGTATCACCAGCTTTTCTTCGCGGTCGGCCTTGTCCCGGGCGATGGCCTCGCGCTCTCCCTTGATGGACCGGCACAGCCGATCGTCCTGTTCGGAGATCAGGTTGAGGAACTTGTAGCGTTTGGCCACGTCGGCCAGCGAGCCCGATGACACCAGCACCTCCCAATCGTTCAGCTGGCCCCGCTTGTAGATGTCACGCACCCGGGTCTCCATAACCGCGTTCTGCCGCACCAGCCTGGCCTCGGCCGAAAGCAGCCTCTGGTTCAGGCTGCTTATCTCCCGATCCAGCCGTCTCTCCTTGGACCTGAGCTCGGACAGTACCTGGCGGGTGAGGCCCACCTGCTCGCCGGTATGCTCCAGCTGGGCCAGCACGTTTCGCTCCTCGCTTCCCAGCTCAGCCGCCCGTTTCCGGGCCTCGGCTAGCTTCTGCTTGATGTCGCGCAGGGCCTGCTCCTGCTCGTCGATATCCTGGGTGACCCCGCCCAGGGCCGGTAGGGACAGGGTGAAAATAAAAAGGGCTGAAATAAGGCTTTTCACCGTGTCAGATGTTCCATAAATATTGGACAGGCCAACTTTCCCCTCCTCTCGAAAGGGGATTGCGTTCCTTAGGCCGTCAATGGCTGTGGTTCGGCGCCCGGAGGAGGCTGATCCGAGCATTCGATGAATATTTCTCCGAACAGCCGCTCCTGCCTTACCGATATCCTCCCCAGCCTCATCAGCTCCAACAGGGCGAAGAAGGTAACCACCATCACCAAGCGCCGGCGCTCGTTCTCGAACAGCTCCATGAAGGTCATCCGTCGCCTCTGGGTGATGGTCCTCAGCACGAAATCTATCCGTTCCTCGATGGAGATGTCCTCGCCCACGATCTCGTAGAGCTTGAGTTTGTCGATGCGCTCCAGCACCTGCCTGAAGGCGGTTAAGAGCTCGAACATGCCCACCTCCGGGGCCGGCGGCTCGGGCGGGATGATGTCGGCGGCGTTGTCAAAGCCGCCCCTGGGCCGGGGGAACATCTGCCTCTGGCGGTATTCCTTCTCCCCCAGCCGCTCGGCGATCTCCTTGAACTTGCGGTACTCCAGCAGCTGCTGGACCAGCTCCTTGCGCGGGTCCTCGGCCTCCTCCCCCAGCTCCTCGTGCCGCGGCAGCAGCATCCGGGACTTGATCTTAAGCAGGGTGGCGGCCATCACCAGGAACTCGCCGGCGATCTCGATGTCCAGCGACTTCATGAACTCCAGGTACTCCAGGTACTGCTTGGTGATCCGGGCGATGGGGATGTCGTAGATGTCCAGCTCCTCCTGCCGGATGAGGTAGAGCAGCAGGTCCAGCGGGCCCTCGAAGACCTCGAGCTTTACTTTGTAGGGTGCGGCGGGCATAGGTTCTATAATCTTACAGCGTTCTCGACGAGTTTAATTTCCGGGCATTTTCTTTATTTCCTCACCGGACCACCAGTGTATGCTTCCGAAGTACTTACGCCTATCAAGATAAGGGCTTCTGTGAAAACCCCACCTCAAATCTTTTTTTATATTCATACGTATCTTCTTTTTTACGGTTCTTTGGGTTTCTGGCATAAAAAATAATGCCTTCTAGTCCCTCTATTTTCCCTACCCAGTTCGAATACCCCTCTTTATCAGCACGAATGAAATAGTAATTTGGACCAAATGGGATGCCGTTTATAGCGTACCAGCCTTCTTCATCAGCGACAGTACTGCACGGTGTCCCTAGGATTTTTATCGTTGCGCCGGGAATCGACAGATATGTCTCGCGGTCGAGAACTTGGCCTTTCAGTTTTATCTCAATAATATTGTCTTTCCTCGTTGCCATGGTGTCCTTTTTTGAGCCCAGCTGCACGAAACCAGCAACGTAGAGGATACGATCAATAAAACTATTAGTCGCATATTTATCAACCATCCTTACTAATGCATGGTACTCAATGCTTGCTCAAATCCAGCCTCCTCAGCGTCCCCGCCAGCCGGGCCACCGCCCCGGTCACCAGCAGGGTCATGCCGCTGTTGAAAAGCAGGGACGGCACCAGGCCCAGCAGCTTGGCGGCCAGGCCGGACTCGAAGGCCCCGATCTCGTTGGACGACCCAATGAAGATCCCGTTGACCGAGGAGACCCTCCCCCGCATCTCGTCCGGGGTGTAAAGCTGGACGATGGTCTGGCGGATGACCACGCTGACGTTGTCGGCCGCGCCGGAGAGGGCCAGGGCCAGCATCGACAGCCAGAAATTGCGCGACAGGGCGAAGACGGCCATGCAGGCGCCGAAGGCCGCCACCGACCAAAGCAGCTTCCGCCCCGCGTTATGAAGAGGCGGTCGGTGGGCCAGGGTCAGGGCCATCAGCCCGGCTCCCAGGGCCGGGGCCGCCCGCAGAAAGCCCAGTCCCTGGGGGCCGACGTGGAGCACGGTGTCGGCCACCATGGGAAGGATGGCGGTGGCCCCTCCGAAGAGCACGGCCAGCATGTCCAGGCTCATGGCCGGCAGTATCACCCTGCTGCCGAAGACGAACCTCACCCCGGCCGCCAGGCTGGCCAGGACCGACTCCTCCCCGTTCTTTTTGGGCACCCCGTAGGAGCGGATGGTGGCCACCGAGGCCAGGCTGGCCAGCCCCATGGCCAGGGCGGTGGTATAGGCGGCCTTTGCCCCCCAGAACCCATAGATCAGCCCGGCCATGGCCGGCCCGCCTATCGAGCCAATCTGGAAGGTCAAGCTGTTGTAGGCCGCCATATTGGAGTATAGGCGGCGGGGCACGATTTGCGCACCCAGAGCCATGGTGGACGGCCCCAGGAAGGCCCTCACCAACCCGGTGGCGGCGATGACCCCATAGATGGGCAGGACCGAACGCCGGAGCTGGCCCCCGCAGCACCAGGTCAGCCACAGCAGGGCCGCATGGCACAGGACCAGTCCGACGGTGCAGGCGGCCATGATCCGCTGCCGGTCGTGGGTGTCGGCATGGTGGCCGCCGAACAGGGCCGCCGAGAAGTAGGCCAGGGCTTCGGCCAGCCCGATGAACCCCAGGGCCAAGGGGTCTTTGGTCAGCTCGTATATCTGCCAACCCACCGACACCGACACCACCTGGATAGCCACGATCATCAGGAACCGGCTGGCCACGAAACGCCGGTAGTCCGGGATGGCCAGGACGCTACCCGGCCCGCCATCGGTCGCCTTCACGGATTTACAAAGAGCGGTTGCTTGTCCTCCAGGGGTCGAAAACTATTCACTATTCACCGTTTGCTATTTACGTTTCTTGGCCTCCCTGTCCCTCTTGCCTTGACCCTTCACCCTTTTCCCTTTACGATCGTTTCCCGGGTCATTTGGTCTTCATGACGAACACCCCGTCCCAGGGCTGGTGTGGCGGCAGCACCTTGAAGTCTTCGCAGCGGTCGATGTAGGTCTTGGAGGGTCCGTCCTCCGGGTCTATCTCCAGCGCCTGTTTGAAGACGGCGATGGCCTCGTCCCACTTCATCTCCCGGTACAGGGCCAGACCCTGCAGATAGACCTCGATGCACCTCCTCTTCCTCTCCGGCACGTCGGCATCGGTCAGGCCTAAAAGCTCGTAGACGCGCACCGGTTGCTCCTTGCCCACCACCCGCAGCATGTCCAGCTCCCGTACTGGGTACTGCCCCTTGAGGCCCCTGACCTTCTCGTAGGTGAACTCGGAGATCATGATGGCCGTGCCGTACTCCTTGTTGGCCCCCTCCAGCCGCGATCCCAGGTTGACCGAGTCGCCCATGGCGGTATACGACTTCTTGCGCTCCGAGCCGACGTTGCCCACCGTCACCAGGCCGGTGTTGATGCCGAAACGGGTGAATAAGTCCGGCATCTGGCGTTTGGCCAGGTCGGCGTTAAGGACGTTCAGCCTCTGTTTCATGGCCCAGACGCAGCGGATGCAGGTCTCGGCGTGATTAGGGTCGTCGGTGGGGGCGCCCCAGAAGGCCATGATGGCGTCGCCCTCGTATTTTGAGATGTAGCCGCCGTGCTCCAGCACCACGTCGGACATGGCCCCCAGATACTCGTTGATCAGGGCGATCAGCCGCTCCGGCGTCCCCAGCTTCTCCGAGAAGCTGGAGAAGCCCTTGATGTCGGAGAAGAAGACGCTGATCTCCTTCTTATCGCCGCCCATCTGCAGCATCTCCGGGTTGGCCATGATCTTGTCCACCAGCTCCTTGGACATGTAGCCCTGGAACATGTTCTTGATCCAGACCTTCTGCTTCTCCTCGGTCAGGAAACGGTAGCCCAGTATGGCCATGTTGGTGAAGATCACCACCATCAGCGGGCGCACCAGCTCGGCCCAGATAAGCCACTTGTCGAAAAGGAGCACGGACAATATGAAATAGAGCACCGCCATGACCAGCAATACCGCTCCTGACACCAATGGCTTGAAGCGAAGCGATATGAGTACCGTCAGCAGGCCCAAGCCGACCAGGATGGCCAGGCTCAGCCAACCTGGGACCTCCTTGATGAACCTGCCCGTGAGCAGCGTATGTATGATGTTGGCATGTATCTCCGGGCCCGGGAAACTGTTCGAGAAAGGGACCACCCTCAGGTCCATCAACCCGGCGGCGGTGGCGCCGATGATGACGATCTTATCCTTGAAGTACTCGGCCGGCACCATCTCCATCAGCACGTCGGCGTAGGAGATGTAGCGGAACTTCTTAAAGTTCCCGAAATAGGTGATGAGCATCCTGCCGTCTTCGTCGACCGGAACCCTCAGCTTGTCGCCCAGCCGTATCTCCTTCCCCAGCTCCACCGAGACCTCCTGCGGCCGCACCCCCAGCCGGTCCATGGCGATCTGGAAGTCCATCGACGGGTAGCTGCGGTCGCCCAGCGCCAGGAAGGGCGGGATGCGGCGGGTGACACCGTCCTCGTCCGGCTCGATGTTGTAGTACCCCGTCCCCCGGGCGGCATCGAGCAAGGCGGGCACCGGCAGGGTCATCTGGCCCACTCGGTAGAGATCGCCGGCGGCCAGCATGTAGGCGTACTTGTCGGTCACCCTCGGGTCGAAGCGGAAGGCCCGGCCGCGCAGCTCCAGGTCGCTGCTGTCCCGGACGGCCCCGGTAGTGAAGTAGAAAGGAAAGTAAACGTTGCCGTGGTGGCGGGCCACCCGGGCGAAGTCCAAATCGTATCCCCAGGAGTAGAGGACGGCGTCGATGGCCGGAGTTACATATTCCGGCTTGAGAGGTATCTTGGCCAGCCTCAACTGCTCCCTGACCTCCTCGGCCTTGGTGTCCTCGAATAGCTGGATGACGTCCGGCATCAGGCTGTCCGACTCCACGAAGAAGATGTCGAAGGCCACCGCCGCCGCCCCGCCGGAGGCCAAATAGTCGGCCACCTTGGCGTGGTAAAGCCGGGGCCAGTTCTGGAACCTGCCCAGCTTGGCCAGGGATTCGTCGTCGATGTCCACGATCACCACGTCGTCGATGTCCTCCTGGTGCATCATCCCCCCGGCCTGGAGATAATAGCGCAGGTCGTAAGTCTTGTTCTCGGGGATCTGGAACAGCCTCGAGAAAATCACTCCCGGCGTCGAGATGATGATGACCGCCGCCGCCACTATTATCCCCACCAGGAACCCGGTGGTCTTTCTGCTTCTGGCCAGCTGCGCCATCACTTCACCTCCTCGGTTTGCTTCCGCGCTTCCTCCTCCAAAGCCCGCACAAAGGCCTCAACTAGATGGGGGTTGAACTGGGTGCCGGCGTCCTTGCGCAGCCGGGCCACCGACTCCGCCATCCCCAGCCCCTTGCGGTAGGGCCGGTCCGAGTTCATGGCGTCGTAAGCGTCGGCGATGCAGACGATCTGGGCGTCGGTGCCTATCTGCCCGCCGGACAGGCCGTCGGGATAGCCTCGGCCGTCCAGGCGTTCGTGGTGGTGGCGCACCAGCGGGATGATGTCCCGCATCTGCTTGATGGGAGCCAGAGACTCCGCCCCCTTGACGGGGTGATATTTGACAATGGCGAACTCCTCGTCGGTCAGCCCCGAGGGCTTCTTGAGGATGGCGTCCGGCATACCGATCTTGCCCACATCGTGCAGCAGGGCCCCCAACTCCAGCCGGTCTCGGTCGGAGGGCGAATAGCCGATCTGGTCGGCCATCATCAGAGCATAGTGGGTGACCCGGGAGGAGTGGCCGGCGGTGTAGTCGTCCTTGGCGTCTATCAGGCTGACCACGGTGCGGATGGTGCTCTTGAACAGGTCCTGGAGATCGGTGTAGAGCTGGGCATTCTCGATGGCCACCGCCGCCTGCCGCGACAGGGTCTCGAACAGCTCCACATCCTCCCGAGTGAAGGTGCCCCCTTTCTTGTTGAGCACTTGGGCCACTCCGATCAGCTTGTCCTTGGGCTTTAGGGGCACGGTGATGGCGTTGCGGGTAACAAACTTGGACTTCTCGTCCACCTTGGAATAGAAGCGGGGATCCTGGGTGACATCTGGCACCAGCAGGGTCTTAAGGTTCTCGGCCGCCCAGCCTACCATCCCCTTGCCCCATGGCACCCGTATCTGCTTGACCGCCTCTCCGGCCTGGCCGGTGGCCACTTCGAAGAAGAAGTCGTTGCGCTCCTGATCGTACATGAAGATGGAGCTGGCTTCGGCGCCGATGACGTCCTTGGCCACGGTCATCACCGTCTCCAGCACCCGGCGCACGTCCAGGCTGGAGGAGATGGCGGCCGCGGTGTCGGCCATAGCCGAGATCCTCTCCACCTTCTCCTTGGCCTCGGCGTAGAGCTTGCTGTTCTCGATCAGGGTTGAAAGGTGGGCGCCCAAAAGCTCGATGATCTCCAGGTCATCGTCGTTGTAGTCTTCGTCGCGCACCTTGTTGACCAGCTCGATGACCCCGATGACCTCGGCCCGGCTCTTGAGGGGCACGCATAGGATGCGCCGGGTGGGAAAGGAGGCCTTCTCGGCAAATTCCCGCTTCCACTTGGGTTCGGCCTCGACGTTGTTGACTATCAGGGGGATTCCGGTCTTGGCCACCCAACCGGCGATGCCCTGGCCCACCGGGATCTCCAACCCCAGCAGGGCCCCGGCCGCCGCCCCCTTGGTCACCGAGAAGCGCAGCACCTGCTTGTCGGGCGAAAGCAACATCAGGGATCCGGCCTCGGATGGCGCGATCTCAGTCACCAGGTCCATGGTCCGGTCTAAAAGGGGCAGGGCCTCGAAGGTGCTGGCCGCGATCTCATTGACCCGCTGCAGCACCTTAAGCTTCATCTTGAGGCTGGCCAGCTCGTTGCCGGCCGAGGGCAGCAGCAGCTTCGTTTTCTTGGCGGCCGGCTTTATGGCGGAGGCGGTCTTTTTTACGGGAGACATGGCGGATCTCCTCGGATTGGAATTATTGATCAAGTAATAGCAAACCACCCGGCGGCGGCTCCGTTGCGGTATGCCCCGTGTCGTCCCCGGCTCTCTTCGTTTTTTGCCAATAATATCATTTTAACCCATCGACCGCCGGAAAGCAAGCTTTTTCGCCTTGCTAGCGGACGGTGAGCATCAGCATTCCGATCCCCAGCGCCAGGGTGGAGGGCATGGCCAGGCACAGCCAGTACAGTTTCGGGTTATCCAGGCCGGGGATGAACTTAAGGAACAGCATCACCGCCGATACGTTGCTGGCCAGATTGGAGAGGACGGTGGAGAAAACGGTCATTCAGGCAAGATGCTCCAGCCGGCCGCCGTGGAAGAACCTCCGGAATCGGCTAAAGGCCCAGTCCGTCAACCCGGCCTCGGCCAGGCCGGCCACGATGACAAACAGTCCGGAGGAGAACAAAAGCAGCTCCCAGTCCACCTTCTGCAGGGCGGCGCAGCCCCCGGCCGCCAGCGGCGGTGGGTAGTCCATGGCCAGCAGAACCAGGAACAGGGCCATCACCGCGGCCGAGGCCAAAAACATACCGCTGCGCAGGTGGGGCAGATAGAGCTCCGGCCGTTTTTCAAACCTTCCGCCCCCGAGGTCCATGCGGTAGGCGAGCCTGATCACCAGGTATACGACGCCCAGGCCCAGCAGCGAGGCCGGCCACGGAGCCGACAGGAAGGGAATAAAGCCGATGCCGGAATTGACCGCTATCAGCATGTTCTGGGGATTTCCGATGATGGTGCAGGCGCTGCCCACGTTGGCCGAGGCCGCCAGGGCGATGAGGTAGGGGACGGGATTGAGCCCCAGCTCCCGGGCCGTCCTTTGGACCAGCGGGGTGAAGAGCAGGCAGATGGTGTCGTTCATGAAAACGGCCGACACCACCCCGGAAGAGGCGACCACCAGTGCCAGAAGTTGCGGCGGGGTGCGGGCCTGACGCAGGATCAGGGAGCGTACCATGCCCAGGAAGCCGGATATCTCCAGGTAGGCCACGATGATCATGGCCCCCATCAGGAAGACGATGGTGTTCATGTCCACCGCCCGGTAGGCCCCGTCCAGGGATAACACCCCGAAGACCACCATGGCCACCGCCCCCAGCAGGGCCCCGGCCGGCCGGGTGATGTGCAGCCGGGGATTCTCCGGAAGGCAATGATGGTGTAGGAGGCTAGGAAGATTATTAGGGCCGTGGTCATGTCCCCTCCTTCAGCTTTTTGGCAATAAAGGACATACCTGCCCTAAGGCTTCCTCCCCAGCGCCCAATGCACTGACATCACGGACCTCCTCTCCCTCCGAGCTATGGCCGCGCTTTCAATATCTCTAAAATTTTTCAACCCTTTGCAGCCCTTCAAAACCTTTCCAACATATCGCCACTCCCTGCTGAACTCCCTCCGGTGCTCCCTCGGACCCCATCCCTGGGTTGTCGATCCCACCTCGGTCCTCAGCCCGGCTGTGGTAAAAATATTTCCGACTTTCGGCCCCATGTCCGGATCCGCCCCCTCGCTAGCCAGATAACTTGATAATAGCTTCCTGATCACTGTTAATTGAGGGGGAAAGTCCCTCCCCTGGGAATATTCCGGCTCGGCCAACGCCAGAAGGTATCCGCCCGGCTCCAGCACCCTGAGGCATTCGTCCAAAACCCTCTCCGGCTTTTTCACCCACATCCAGAAGTAGTGGGTCACCACCAGGTCGAACGAACCGGAACGGAACGGCATGGCGGCCGCCTCCCCCAGTGTCCATCCGGCGGTTGCTTTGAACTCGCCGGCCGCAAATCTGAGGGCCTCCGCGTCCCTATCCAGCCCGAAGACGGACGCATTCGACCTGGCGGCCATCTCGGCGGCAATGACACCGGTGCCGCAGCCCAGGTCCAGCGCCCTACGGCGCCGAGCCAGCCCCACCTGACGGTAGAGATGATGCCTGAGCTCCCGGGTCCACTCGGCCTGCCTCAGGTAGCGACGGTGCCAGAATATGATTTCGCTTGACTTTGCCGGCGGCATGTATTAAAGTAGTCGCATCGGGCGGATTGACCGAACCGTTAATGGACGCTGATCCCCACAGATCTACATTATACAACATCATACTCCGTGTTGAAAGAGCAAACCCTCCGAATAGTAATCGAAAAACCATGAAGAAGCTTACCTTTCCCCTGCTGGCCGCCCTGCTGCTGGCCGCGTCCGCCCTGGCCCAGGACTACCGCTTCGCCGTGCCCCTGAACCAATCCTTCGTAATCATCGACTTCCAGGGCCAGGCCACCGTCCACTACCGGCTGACCTTTGCCTGCCAGCCCGAGGGCAAGCCCATCGACATCGTGGACATCGGCCTGCCCAACGACAGCTACGTCTTGGAGTCGGCCGAGGCCGAGATCCGCGGCGTCAAGCTCGATTTCATCAGGAAGTCGGAGTATGTCAAGCCCGGGGTGGAGGTACATCTGGGCGCGGAGCAGGTCATCATGCCGGGCGACTCGGCCACTTTGGCTTTCTCCATTAAGCTTAAAAGGCTGCTGTACACCGACGACCGGGATCCCGAATACGCCTCTTTCAAGTTCCAGCCTACCTGGTACGGGTCCGAGTATGTCACCGGCTCCACCCGGCTGGAGTGCCACTTCGTCTTCCCCTCGGGGGTGAGGCCGGAGGAGCCGCGCCACCATGAGCAGGCCTTCACCGAGAGCTGGTACGACTCGGCCGCCGGGGCCCCGGTCTACCGCTGGGTGATGGAGGACGCCAGGCCCGACGGCCAGTATGTCTTCGGCGCCTCGTTCCCGGCCAAATACGTGGAGGCGTCCTCGATCCAGAAGCCACCCGGGCCCCTGGCGAAGTTTTTAATCGGGCTCATCGGCGCCATCGCCGCCGTTTTCGGCTTCCTGCTGGCCACTATCTTCTTCTGGCTGCCGGCCCTGATCATCTTCCTGGTGGTGCGGGCCAGCCGGACCCGCAAGATGAAATACCTGCCGCCGGTGGTCTCCATCGAGGGCACCGGGGTGCGCCGCGGCCTGGCCTCGCCCGAGGCCGCCATCCTGCTGGAGATGCCCCTGGACCGGGTGATGACCTTGATACTGTTCAACCTGGCCCGCAAGGGCGGGGTGGCGGTGCTGGCCCGCCAGCCCAAGCTCAAGCTCAAGGTCATGGACCGGTCCAAGGCCACCGAGGCCTACGAGAAGGCCTTCCTGGAGGCGGTCGGCGAGGACGGCTCGGTCTCCCAGTCCGCCATGCAGAAGCTAGCGGTGGACATGGTCAAGTCGGTCAGAGAGAAGATGCGGGGCTATTCGCACAAGGACACGGTCAAGTACTACCGCCAGGTCATCGACCAGTCGTGGGACGAGGCCAGGATAGCGGCCAGCCCAGAGGAGCGCTCCCGGGTGCTGGAGGACAACTACGACTGGATGACCATGGACCGTGACTACCGCACCCGAGTCCGCGACCACTACGGCACCGGGCACTACTACCAGCCGCGCTGGTGGGACAGCTACTACGGCCGGCCGTCGCCTGCGGTCCCGGCGCCTGTCGTCGCGCCTGCTGGCAAGCTCCCAGCTGAGGCCCCGTTGCAACCAGGCACCACCGTCCCAGCAGGAAAGTTGCCGGCGGAGGCAGCTGACACGTCCCGTGTGAGAGTGCCCGGCCCGGCCCTGGCCGACGCCGTCAACTCGGACGTCGAACGGCTGGCGCCCGGCCTGGTGGGCGATGTGGGCAAGTTCACCTCCAAGGTGACCGACGTCACCAACCCGGTGCCGGTGAGCTCCGGCTCCTCGAGCGGCTCCTCGGGCCGGTCCTCGTGCGCCTGTGCCTGCGCCTGCGCCGGGTGCGCCTGTGCCTGCGCCGGAGGAGGGAGGTAGAATAAATTTAACCGCGGAGGGCGCGGAGAGATCTTTCCCGGTACTATAAGGCTTTTAAGATGAAAAGACCTCGGCGCTTGCTTTGGCTGTAGAAAAAAGAGCTCGGCTATTTGTTCTTTGATATCCTCTGGGCCAAGCAAGAGGTTCTGGACCTGGTGGGAGAGTGGGACGCGGCCGGCGGACTGCTGGAGGGACTGATCGTGGCCGACAACGCCCTGCGACGCCCTGTAAGTTTCGGAGTTTCTAAGAGAGGCGGGGTTGCTGAGGGCAACCGGCTGGCGGCGGCGCACCGTGGGCTGGATTCGTTGATCGTGCCGGTGCCGGGGAAGGAAGTGGATGGGATGTTGGTTTGTTTGAAGAGCTAACAAAGGCAAGAAAATATTTTTTATTGATTATCCTAATATTTCAGGAAATTATGGACCGACATCTCTTCCGGTTACCTCGTCTTCGCACCACGATCGGAAATACGCATCCCGAGCAGTATTATCGAGCCTTGCCGAAATAGTCTAGGGGTGTAGGAAATGGCTGACCTGAGAAGATAGGATAATCAAAATATCTTTTATGCTCCCTTACTTCCACCACCGCTCCCCCTACTGCTATCTGGCCTGGGCCGAGCTTTATATATCCTAGGCCTCCTGGCCCTGGCCGGCCGACACCAACCTCTGCCTGCTCTACAACACCGGCTCCAACACCTGGTCCTACTTCCCCTGGAGCCTGAACTACAAACGCCGCGACCACGCCGGGGCCATGATAACCGACACCCTGTTTTCCGGCGGCAACCCCGGCATCTGGGTCTTCGGCGGCCGCTCCGGCTTGGGCGCCAACGTGCTCAACATCCCGTAATACTTCCCCCTGCCCTTCCCGCCGCTCCACGTCGACGCCAATCCGGTGGCCGGCGGGGCCAGTCTGTCCTGGATGGGCATGAGCGGCACGGTGCTGGGCTACCTGATCTACCGCTCCGCCTCAAGCGGCGGCCCCTACGATTCCATCGGCTTCTCGCCGGTCAACGCCTACACCGACTATTCTGCCCCGGCCGGCAATACCTACTACTACGTAGTCAAGGCACGTTACCAGATAGGCGCCAAGGCGGCCGAGAGCATATACTCGCCCGAGGCCACCTGCTACGTGGGAGTATCCGGCGGCCCATCGTCCGATCTGCCCACTCCTACCAGCTGGCCGGGTGCCGGCCCAACCCGGTGGCCGGACAGGCCGAGATCAGGTTCGCCCTGCCGCGGGAGGGCCTTGTCAGACTGGGCATCTACAGCGTCTCGGGACAGTTGGTGCGCCGCCTGGCCGACCGCCACTACCCGTCCGGATACCACCAAGTCCGCTGGGACGGCCGCAGCCAGAGCGGCGCCAAAGCCGCGGCCGGCGTCTACTTTTTAAGGCTGGTATCCGGCAACTACGCTTCGACCTAGAAGATCACCGTGGTCAAGTAGGGCCGGTCCCTCGCCGCCAAAAAGGGAGCCGAGGGGCTCCTTTTTTTCAACGCCGCTTGATAACCCGCGGGTTAAAATGATATCATAAACACTGGCATGCGACCGAAACACTACAACCCCCAGGCCCTATGCGCCTGAGCCAGGAGACATCGGCCCGCCTGCTCTCCTCGACGGGAAGCCGCTCCCAGGAGCTGCTGGTGACCGCGCTTTCGCTCTGCATCCTGGTTCCGGTCTGCGTCTGGGTGTTCCGCGACGCCCGAAGTCGGTACCCCGGCCCCGGCCTGCCCCTGCTGTGGGCAGCGTTGGTGTTTCTAGTGCTGATCGTCTTCCTACCTCTCTACCTTTTCATCAGACCTCCGAAACGCTGAGTTTCAGAAGCATGCCGATCCCGGAAACCCTCGACCTGACCGCCCCGCGGCGACGCGGACGAAAACACCTCTACCGACAGCGCCAGCTATGGTCGCTGCGCCCTGGCCGACCGCCGGTGGCCTTCGAACTGGTCTCCATCAAATGCGGCCTTCTCAAGACCATGGGCGCCTACGAAAAGTCCTCGGCCATCCTGGCTGCCCATCTACCTCAGGCCGAGGCCATCGGAGACCGGCGCTGGGCGGCCAAGCTGGCCTCCCAGCTAGCCTATTCACTGCTGGTCCAGGGGCAGCCCGGCGCCGGTCTTCCCCATGGGGAGAGGGCCAAGCTTCTCTTCGCGGAGCTGGGGGACGCGCCCGGCATGGCCGATTTGCTTCACACCCTGGCCGGCATATACAGCGACCTGGGGCAGAGCGACCGGGCCTGCCAGCTGACCCATGAGCTGCTGGAGCTGGCCGAGCGAACCTGCCAGCCGGGCCCGGCCGTCCAGGCCATTTATCAACTCAGGGAGGAGCTCGGCCTGGACCGGGCTCTGGAACGCATCCGGGGCCACCTGGAGAAGGCCCGCCAGGACAAAGACCATCACCTGATGGCCATGGCCTGCTTCTATCTGGGCGACATCTACATGAACACCGGCCGCTGGGCCGAGGCCGAGGCCTGCAATCTGGAGCAGTGCCGCCTGGCCTACTTGACCGGCAACCGCTCGGCCATAAGCTTCTCCATCGGCGACCGGGGTCTGATCTTCTACGGCCAGGGAAAGTATCGGGAGGCCATCGAATGCTTTCTGGAGAAGCTGGACATCTCAGAGGCCATGGGCGATTTCTACAACATCTTCGAGGCCCTGAACAACCTGGGGGCGGCCCATCACCAGCTGGGAGAGACGGAGACGGCCCTGGGGTACCTCAGGCGCGCCGAAGCCCACGCCCGCCGCCACCAGATCCAGCACCATCTCTGCAAGACCCTGTCCCTGATGGCACTCTGCCTGGAGGAGATCGGAGACCTCCGCCGGGCCACCCAGGCCAACACCGAGGCCCTGGAGATAGCCCGGGACATCGGCTATTCGTTCGTGGTCTTCAGCTGTTCCCTGCTGGAGGCCAGACTGGCGGCCGCGTCCGACAAAGAACGCGGATTGGCGATGATGGAGGGTCTGCTGGCTGGCTCTGAGGAGGACGAACAGCGGGCCATGGTATGCTACGAGATGCACCGGCTGACCGGTGACCCGAAGCATAAAAGCGCGGCCCTGGAGCACTATCGGAAGCACTACCAGCGCTCCAGGCTCTTCGACGTGGCCCGGCGCATCGAGGAGCTGGAGGCGAAGTGAACCATGGAGGCCGCCTTCCGTATCGGCCCCCTGACGGCCGATGATGCGCCCTGGGCCTCGGCACCGCTGGCCGAGCGCTGGGGTTCGGCGCAGATCGACACTCGCAACCGGGTCCACCAGGCCGACCGTCTGCCCGGATTCATCGCGGCAGAGGGCGGAAAGCCAATAGGTCTGAACACTCACCAACTAGAGAGAGGGAGTGCGGGGTGGACTTGCTCGACAGCCTGGCCGGGGGCCAGGGCATCGGCGGCGCCCAGCGCCAGTGGCTGGGGACCACCAACGAAAACCTGAGGGCGATTGTCTTTAACAGAAACGCGGCTACCCAATCGTCGTCGCCCAGGCCAGGGTGTTGCCCAGTCCAAGGCATTGAAGCCCTTCATACCCGAAATCAGGGCCTATGTCATCCCCGTCAGAGATGAGGTAGAAATCGACAAGGAACTGCCATCATCGGCTCGAACTGATCGGCTCCATCGCCAACAAGAAGCGGCGCCCCAGAAATGGGGCGCCGCTTTTTCCCCTTCCGCTATTTTAGCGTATAACAACCGCCTTGGCAGCCTTGAGGCCGCAATCCGTCTCCAGCCTGGCTATGTAGATCCCCGAGGCCACCCGTCTTCCCCGGTCATCCGTCGCATCCCATTGGGCGAGATGAAGGCCGGGACCTTTCGGCCCCAGGTTGAGCCGACGCACCCGTTGTCCAACCAGGTTGTAGATCCCCAGCGCGTGTTCGCCCCATCTAGTCAGTCGCAGTTCGAAACCCAGGGGGATGCATCCGGGAGGGGAGGCCCATCTTATCCCCGCTATCGAGCCGGTAGCCGGGGAAACCACTCCCTCACCTACCCCCATCGGCGCCGCAATCGGCGAGCCCAGCTCCCAGCACAAAAGCGCCGGTCTAATGCTCTTAGAAGCGGCTA
>CAZFJC010000014.1:0-81758 GCA_964518765.1 uncultured bacterium | reverse complement strand
CCTGCCCAAGGCCCAGGACTACGCGCTCAAGGTCTACAACATCGCCGGGCAGATGGTGGCTTCGTTCACCGGCAAGGGCCAGGCGGGGCCGAACAAGGTAGCCTGGAACACGGGGAGGAACGGGGCCGGGGTGTACTTCTACCAGCTGGTCTCGGGCGGGCAGAGCGCCACCCGGAAGCTGGTGGTGGTGAAGTAGCCTTTTCCACAGACGGATATGTGCCGGAAGCCCCGCCGTAAGGCGGAGCTTCCGCTTTGGCGGGTCACGGCCTGGAAATCACCTTGACAACGGGGCGGGATTTAATGTACAGTAATCAGCGGAACCGGTAAGCAATCCATCGTAACAAAACAAAAAATGGAGAATGAAAATGCGGAGAGCGTCGCTTATGGTCGTCCTGGTCGCATCCATTTTAGCGATGGGTGCGGCCGTCCCCACCCGGGTTCAGGAGGAGTCCGGGATCGAGCCCGCCGGCCAGATAACGGCGACCCCCGGCCGAAGGGCGGTCCTCACCAGCAAGATGGAGCCGGTGCTGCTGATCCCCGAGTCCACCGGAGACGTGGTGGGCATGTACAGCCCGGCCGACGGGACCTACCTGGGCGACCTGATAGTGGACGACCCATCCGGCACCAACTACGACCTGCAGACCCCGATAAACGCGATCCAAGGGCCGGACGGCAATATCTACCTCTCGGACCAGGTCTCGGACGCCGTCTACGTGTTCGACACCACCGGGACCTACCTGTACACCTACTGCAGCGGGTACGACAACATCAGGGGTATTGACTTCCGTGACGGCCACTTGTTCGTGTCCAGCGCCACGGGCGTCTTCGAATTCGGCGGGCCAGATAGTTTGGTTCGCAATTTCATCACCGGCTTCAGCGCTTTCGACATCCAGTTCCTTCCCGACGGACGGTCGCTGGTATGCAACATCGACGGAACCGACGACATCCGCCTATACGACACCAGCGGGGTGTTTATCGCCAGCATTCTGACAGTGAACTTTCCGGAGCAGGTCCAGACCGACCCGGTGCTGCCTGGAGCTTTCCTCAGCGCGGGTTACTCCGCAAACGTTATAACTGATTTTGACCTTGATAGTGTGATAACAGCCCAGCTTCCCTACAGCAATGGCAGAGGCGTTTACCGGCTGGGGAACGGGAACCTGCTGGCCACCAGCGCCAGCGGGGTCCACGAGCTTGACTCGCTGACCGGGACGGTGCTGCAGACCGAGAACACGGGCTCGGCACGCTTCATAGAGCTGTGCAATGTGCACACCGGGGTGTCCGGGGGGGCATCAAACCCGCAGTTCGACCTGAGGCTGCGGCTGGAACAGAACGAACCCAACCCGGTTAGGGACCGGACCAACATATCGTTCAATCTACCCAAGGCCGGGGCCTACGAGCTGACGGTCTACAACGTGGCCGGGCAGGCGGTGGGCTGGATGGCCGGCCAGGGCCGGGCCGGGGCCAACAGCATCACATGGGATGCCGGCAACATCGCGGCAGGGATCTACCTGTACCGATTGAAATCGGGCGATCAAAATGCGGCTAGGAAGCTTGTTGTGGTAAAATAACCGAAGGAATGTAAAAGCCCCGAGCAATCGTGGCTTTTATTATTATTTAAGATAATATTATTATATAAATATATAATTCACAGCAACTAGCAATAAAAATAATACTATGATTATCAATGAGTTAAACGAATTTTCCAAGTGGCATTAAAATTGCATTATTTATTGAATATTGGTTACTATTCTCTCAATTTTATGACCCTAAACAAAGTTTTTAACGCTTAAAAAGGAGAGAATGATCGAATGCTTAATTAGCCCAAGCACACCACTTGGTGTAAAACCTTCAATTTAGAACCCTAAAGGAGACAACCATGCGAACCGCGTCAATTATTGCCCTGATCCTTCTGTGCACAGCCCCGGCCTGGGCGGCCGACATCCACAGCGACTTTGGTCTGGCCGAGACCTCGGCCCCGCCGCAGGCAACTATAGTCGGCTCCCCCAAGGCCCTGTCCTGGGTGGACCGGGACACCATCTCGCCGGCGGCCTCGCGGCTGACCGCGGCCGCGGTGAACGGCAAGGTGTACCGCATCGGGGGCGAGGCCACGGGCAGCGTCCGCCTGGGCTGGACCCAGGAGTACGACCCCATCGCCAACACCTGGACCGACCGGGACAGCATGCCGGTGCCGGGCTCCAACCTGAACTGCGCGGTGTGGAACGGCAAGATCTACGTGCCGGGCGGCTGGACCGGATCTGTCGCCCTCAACAACCTCCAGGTGTTCGACCCGGCCACGGGGACATGGTCCCAGGACACGGTCATGCCAACGGGCCTCATGGGCGTGGCCTGCGCCGTGGTTGCCGACACCCTGTATGTCATTGGGGGATACAACGGAAGCACCTACGTCACCACCTGCTACGCCTTCGATTTGGTGAACCATGTCTGGACCACCAAGGCATCGATGGCCAACGCCAGGGCCTATTTCGGGGCGGGCGTGGTAAATGGCAAGATCTACGCCATCGGCGGCTACAGCACCGCGAATTGGGCCTATAACGAGGAATACGACCCGGCAACGAATACCTGGACCACCAAGACAGCCATGCCCACCGCCCGGGGCGGGGTGGGGGTGGTGGCCATGGGCGGCAAGGTGTACGCCATCGGCGGCGGCTGGTCGTCATACTATAACACCATAGATGTCTATGACCCGGCCACCGACACCTGGTCCACCGAGACCCCGATGCTGCACGGCTGCCGGACCATGGGCGTGGCCGCCATGGGCAACGACATCTACCTGGTCGGCGGTTGGGCCGGGGCCTACCTG
Organism: uncultured bacterium; assembly: GCA_964518765.1. Lineage (GTDB taxonomy): Bacteria > Edwardsbacteria > AC1 > AC1 > EtOH8 > CAZPNX01. The sequence continues at coordinate 78,937 of CAZFJC010000014.1, read as the reverse complement.
AACTACAACCAGCTGGGCGGCCAGGCGCCGCAGGCCGTATGGAGCCTGCCCACGGACGGGATGTCGGGGGCGCACGTCAACCCCGAGATCAAGATAGCCTTCTCCGAGCCGATCGCCCAGGCAAGCTTCGGCTACGCCTGCAACCCCTCGCTGGGGGCGATTAACGGGTTCATCTGGAACGCGGCCGGGGACACCCTGACCATAGACTTAGTGAACAACAAGGCCTACTCTACGACCTACGTCCTCGATTACTGGGCGACCGACCTGAGCGGCCTTAACCTGGCCTCGGGGCCGGTCTCCAACCCGATCACCTTCGGCACCTGGGACGCGCCGGAGGTCATCCAGGACCAGATGTGGCCGTATATAACCTTCACCAACGCCCAGATCTTCGAGCCTAGCTTCTCCAACTACAGCGTCTGGATGGGCGACGACATCGACCTGACGGGCATGGATTCGGTGGTGGTGAGCGCGATCGAGATGGTGTTCTACAACTGGAACGGGCATACCGGGCACGACTACGACAGCCTTCAGTTCTCCTTCAGCAGCGACAGCGCCAACTTCCCGGCCTTCAGCCAGCAGTTCTGGACGGCCAACATTGGCCGGGCACATTTCGACCAGTACGGGACAGGTGAGTACGACACGGTGATCGTCTACCTGGACCAGCCGGCCGTCCTGCACGACGGAAAGAGCTGGATGATAGGCGCACCCTATATGAATATAGCGTCCAAGGACGGACAGTCGGCCTGGTGTCTGGCCGCCAGCGCCTCGGGCAACAACGACTGCGCCCGAATCAACCCGGGCGGCGGGTTCGGCTGGGGCACGGGATGGAATTATGTCGCGGGATACGAGATGATCTACCGGCTGCTGGGAAAAACCTATCGCACACCGTACTGGGTTTCGCACACCGCCATGAACGTGGGCGGCTACGGGCAGGCGGTGGCCTCCTGGAACGGCCGGGTCTACGCCTTCGGAGGCACCGGAGGAGGCAGCGGCTCTGTCAATACCATCCGCTATTACGACACTCTAGCCGGGACCTGGACCACCACCTCGACCACCCTGCCCCAGGCGTTGTTCTTCGCCTCGGCGGCCACGGTGGGCGACAAGATCTACATCATCGGCGGTGCCAACACCTGGGCGACCCCGCTGAGCACGGTCTACTGCTACTCGCCCGACGGCGACTCCATCAGCGCCCGGGCCAGCCTGCCGGTGGCCACCATGGAGCAGGCCTGCGGCGTCTGGCGGGGCACCCACATCTACGTCATGGGCGGCGGCAACTGGAGCATGGCTCCCATCGCCAACGTCCAAGTGTACGACGTGGCGGCCGACACCTGGAGCGCGGCCACGGCCATGCCCGCGGCCCGGGGGGTGCTGGGCGGGGCGGTGTGTGGCGACTACGCGGTGGCCGTGGGCGGCAACTCCAGCGGTTTCACCTGGGAGGATGACTGCTACGTGGGGACGATCGATCCAGGGAATCCTCTCAATATTGCCTGGACGACCGCGACAGCCTATCCGGCCGGCAACATCCTCAGGCCCTCCACCATGGCCTATGACGGCAAGCTGTTCATCTCAGCCGGATATACCGGGAGCAACATGTCGGCCATAACCTACGACTACGATCCGGCCACCGACGTCTGGAGCCCGCTGCCGGACAAGACCACGGCCACGGTCAGCGCCGGACAGGCGGCCCTGGTGGGCCGGTGGGCCTACGTGGTGGGCGGCGAGGCTGGAAGCCAGAACGAATCCCTGTACCTCGGGCCGGGGATGGGAGTAGAGGGCGCGCCGACAGGGGCGAGTCAGGCCGTCCTTAGCCTGGCACCCAACTATCCCAACCCGGTGCGGGGGCGGACCAACATCTCCTTCAACCTGCCGAAGGCCGGGGCCTACGAGCTGACGATTTACAACATCGCCGGGCAGGTAGTCGACAGGCAGAACGGCATGGGCCAGGCCGGACCGAACCGGCTGTTCTGGAACGCCGGGCGGCTGTCAGCCGGGGTGTACCTGTACCGGCTGAGCTCTGGAGGCCAGAGCGCCACTCGGAAGCTGGTGGTGGTCAAGTAACAGCCATTATCCGCCGCGGATTTTCACGGATCTGACTTCAGCCAGGACGAATAGCTAACAGGCTGAAGGACCGGGCCCCGCAGTCGTCCTCTCGATATTCTCGATGACCGGCTGCGGGGCTTTACCTTTTATCCATCGAGCCTGTCATAATCTCCTTGACAGCGCCGGCGTATTGTGCTACATTCCAATGGTAGTAAGTGGAAAAGATCACGAAAGGAGAACGCCATGAACACCTACATCCTGGCCACCAAGCTTTCGCCCGAGATCACCAGGAACGTCAGGAAACGGGCCGAGATCGGGCGGCAGTGGATGAAGCGGGTGAAAAAGGAGTGCCCCCAGGTGAAGTTCCTGGCCCACTATGCCCTGCTGGGCCGCTACGACTTCATCGACATCTACGAGGCGCCGAACGAGGAGACCGCCCTCAAGGTCTCCATGATCAGCCTGTCGGGAGGGGCGGTGGCGGCCGAGTCCTGGCCGGCGGTCCCCTACAGGAGGTTCCTGGAGATCATCGGGAAGCTCTAGGGCGAAAGCACTATATATATTACGACAAGCTCCGGGGTCGGTTTTCGAGCGGGAACGAAAGGCGGCGGGGATTCCTTTTTCTCCTTGAAATCAAGAGGCGATAAGGTTATAATCTACGGTCAAATATGTTTAAGGGGAACCAACGTGGCCCGACCCAACAACGCATTTGAGAAGATCGTATCGCTGTGCAAGCGGCGGGGGTTCATCTTCCAGTCCTCCGAGATCTATGGAGGGGTGGGCTCCACCTGGGATTACGGGCCGCTGGGGGTGGAGCTGAAGAACAACATCATCCGGGCCTGGTGGCAGGCGGTGGTCTACGACCGGGACGACATGGAGGGTCTGGACGCGGCCATCCTCATGAACCGGCTGGTGTGGAAATATTCCGGCCACGAGAGGACCTTCGTGGACCCGCTGGTGGACTGCAAGAGCTGCAAGAAGCGGTTTCGCGCCGACCAATTGCCGGCACAGCAATCGATGCAGCTGCACGGCTCCGAGAACATGGCTCACCTAGACCCGGCCAAGCCTGACATCGGCGAAAAGGCCGGGCCAAAAAGGTGCCCGGAGTGCGGCGGCGAGCTGACCGAGCCCAGGATGTTCAACGGGATGTTCACCACCTATGTGGGGCCGGTGCAGGACGATTCGGGCCTAGCCTACCTGCGCCCGGAGACGGCCCAGGGCATCTTCGCCAACTTCCTCAACGTACTCCAGTCCTCCAGGCGCAAGCTGCCCTTCGGCATCGCCCAAGTGGGCAAGGCCTTCCGCAACGAGATCACCCCGGGCAACTTCACCTTCCGCACCCGGGAGTTCGAGCAGATGGAGATCGAGTACTTCTGCAAGCCGCCGAAGTATCTCCAGCCCGGGGAGAAGGACGACATGCGGCTTCTGGAGGAGTGGATCGACCAGAGATACCAATGGTATATTAAACTAGGAATCTCTCCGGAGCGGCTGCGCAAAAGGCCCCAAACCCCGGACGAGCTGGCCCACTACTCCAAGGCCACCACCGACATCGAGTATCTATTTCCCGGCTCTTTGGGCTGGGCCGAGGTGGAGGGAGTGGCCAACCGCCAGGACTACGACCTGACAGCCCACAGCAAGGACGTGCCCCAGGAGGACCTGGACCGGCTGAAGCTGGAGAGAAACATTCACTCCACCGAGAAGCTGGAGTACTTCGATGAGTCCTTCGTAAACCCCCAAACCGGGAAGAAGGGCGCCAAGTACATTCCCTATGTCATCGAGCCCTCGGCCGGGGCCACCCGGGCCGCCCTGGCCTTCCTGTGCGAGGCCTACGACGAGGAGCAGCTCTCCCAGCCCGACGAAGCGGCCCTAAAACCCCTGCGCGACGCCATCGAGGCGGCACTCAAGAACCTGGCCAAGCGGATCGACGAGGAATCCAAAAAGCCCAGGCTCGAAGGCCCGAACGTCGAACAGCTGAAGGCCATCGAGTCCGGGCTCAAGGACGGACTGTCGGGGCTGCCGAAAGGGTTGCTGGACTTGGACGGCGCCTGCTCCCTGCCCGGGGCCGAGAGGCTGGACCTGGTGAAGAGGGTCAAGGCCCTGGCCGGAAAACTTTGCGACGAGCACACCCGGACGGTGTTGCGGCTCCATCCTTCCCTGGCGCCCATCAAAGCGGCGGTGCTGCCGCTCAAGAAGAACGAGCCGGCCATCGTGGACAAGGCCCGGGCCATCAAGACAGCCCTCAAGGCCAGGATGCGCGCCGTCTACGACGACACCGCCGGCATCGGCAAGCTCTACCGGCGGCAGGACGAAATAGGAACCCCCTTCTGCGTCACCGTGGACTTCCAGACCCTGCAGGACGACACCGTCACCCTGCGAGACCGGGACTCCATGAAGCAGGAGAGGGTCAAGGTGGCAGGACTGGCGGAGGCCATCGAAAAAAGGATGTCCGGGTGGCCCTCGTCCGGCTGAGGCAAGCCGAAGCCACTGTTTCAATGGCGACTCGCCGGTTGCATTTTTCCATATCGGAAAAACGTTCCAAAAAAGTGAAGCCGACGATTCTGTTAAAGCCGGGGAAAATTACCCCCGGCTTTTTCCATTGACAAAAAACCATGAATTGTGATATGCTACTTGTCTATAAAACTAAGCAGTTAGAGCATGCCCATGCTGGAGAAGACCGTCTTCGAGCTATCGTCTCCCGGCAGGGGCGGGCATCATTTGCCCGCCTGCGACGTTCCCGAGAGATCCCCCGACTCGCTCATCCCAGTCTCCCATCTGCGTACCGAACCGGCCCTGCTGCCCGAGATGTCGGAGGCCGACGCGGTCCGCCACTTCGTGCGGCTGTCAACCCTGAACCACCATGTGGACAAGGGATTTTATCCCCTGGGCTCCTGCACCATGAAATACAACCCCAAGGTCAACGAGGACCTGGCACGTTTGCCTGGGTTCGCCGGCCTGCACCCGCACCAAGACCCGGCCCAGGCCCAGGGGGCCTTGCGGCTGATGAAAGAGCTGGGCGACGCCCTGTGCGCCATCTCCGGTCTGGATGCGGTCACCCTGCAGCCGGTGGCCGGGGCCCACGGCGAGCTGACGGCCCTGATGATGATCCACGCCTGGCACGCCAAGCAGGGCAACCCCAGGAAAAAGGTCTTGATCCCGGACTCGGCCCACGGCACCAACCCGGCCTCGACCACCATCGCCGGCTACCAGACCGTGGTCATCAAGTCCAACTCCGAGGGGCTGGTGGACCCGGAGGACCTGAAGGCCCATCTCGACCAGGAGGTGGCCGCGGTCATGCTCACCAACCCCAACACCCTGGGCCTGTTCGAGAGGAACATCCTGAGGGTCACCGAGATGGTGCACCAGGCCGGCGGGCTGGTGTTCATGGACGGCGCCAATTTGAACGCCCTGATGGGCGTGGCCAAGCCGGGGGACATGGGCGTCGACGCCATGCACTTCAACCTGCACAAGACCTTCTCCACCCCCCACGGCGGCGGCGGGCCGGGCGGCGGCGGGGTGGCGGTCACTAAAAAGCTGGAGCCGTTCCTGCCGATACCCGTGGTCAAGGCCGAGGGTCAAGGGGATGCCTCGACTCCGCTCGGCACCCAGCAAAAGTACTATTTAGATTACGACAGACCGGACAGCATCGGGAAGGTCCATTCGTTCTTCGGCAACTTCGGGGTGATGGTCAAGGCCTACGCCTACATACTGACCTTGGGGGGGGTGGGCCTGGCCGAGGCCACCAGGCACGCCATCATCAATGCCAACTACGTGATGCGCTCGCTCCAGGACGACTACGACCTGCCGTACCAGGCCCATTGCAAGCACGAGTGCGTGCTCTCGGGTCTGCGCTTCAGGGAGAAGGGCGTTAAGACCCTGGACATCGCCAAGAGGCTTTTGGACTACGGCTTCCACGCGCCCACCATCTACTTCCCGCTGATCGTGCCCGAGGCCATCATGATCGAGCCCACCGAGACCGAGAGCCGGGAAACGCTGGACTCGTTCGTCGCGGCCATGAAGAAGATCGCTAAAGAAATCCAGGAGACCCCGGAGCTGGTGAAGTCGGCCCCGAACAACACGCCCATCGGACGGCTGGACGACGTCAAGGCGGCCAAGGAGCCGCGGCTGCGTTACGGGGGTTCTTGCGGTTGAAGATAGTTTTAGAAGTTGGAACGTTTGAAGACGTTTTCATGGTTTTTAGTGCGTTAGCTGATACTCGATCCCACCAGCAGCGAAATTCACAATGATCTGTGAAGCAGAATATTACCGGCAGTTCGAGGCCGAACTGATATCTCAGCAACGGTTCACCCACGCCCAGGCGCTAGCCATTTACGAGTCGCTGTGGCAAGAGGGGATCGAGCTGGGGGTGCTGCCGCCCAAGGACCCGATGGAGGGGATAGAGGCCGACCTCAGGCTGGCTGCAGTTATTAACTCATGTTCCAAGAGCTGCTCGCCCGCATAGCCGGGGAGCTGGATTCCCGGGGGCTGCCCTACATGGTCATCGGCGGCCAGGCGGTGCTGCTCTACGGCGAACCGCGGCTGACCCGGGACATAGACATCACCCTGGGCGCGGGAAAGGAGAGCCTGCCGCAGCTGGCCCAGGCGGCAACGGCCTGCGGGTTGGAGCCCATACCGGAGAACGTCGAGGAGTTCGTGGTGCGCACCATGGTCCTGCCGGCGCTGGAGAGAAAAAGCGGGATACGCGTCGACTTCATTTTCTCGTTCACTCCGTACGAAAGGCAGGCGATATCCAGAGCCCGCGAAGTGGCCCTGGGCGGCGGCACCGTAAAGTTCGCCTCGCGGGAGGACCTGATAATCCACAAGCTGTTCGCCGGCAGGCCGCAGGACGAGGCCGACGTTCGTTCGGTGATGCTGAAGAACAGAGATCTGGACGCCGATTACATCAGGCGATGGCTCAGGGAATTCGACGCCTCGTTCCCCGGCCGCGGCTTCGCGGCAAGCTTCGACCGCCTGATGGACGGAACAGAAAAGCCGTAAAAAAGATAAAAATCAAGGCGGCCAAGGAGCTGAGGCTGCGTTACGGCGGTTCATGCGGTTAAGATGTTTGAGAGGATGGAACGGTTGAGAACGTTTTCACGTTTTCGGTTCGATAGCAGATGCGCGACTCCATTTACATAGACGGCCAGATGCCCCCGCCGGAGAGGCAGAAGGAGCTGCTGGAGAAGATCGCCAACCAGATCGTCAAGCGCAAGCTGACCACCCCGGCCATCATGTTCTTCGAGAGCGTCAAGCCGCTGTCCTTCATCGGCAGCCAGGGCATGGTCTTCCTCCAGCCATTCGTCCAGGCCTTCCTCAACCGGAAGGAGTACGACGAGATCACCCTGATGATGGAGGAGCGGGAGAACGTCGAAAAATTATTGTGCGAGATCGAGCGGCAGGAGGCCGAGTGGCAGGAGCGGGAAAAACGGGAGAAGGAGGAAGCCAGAAAGCAGAAGGCAGAACGGAGGGCCCAAGGGACAAGGGTCGTGGGACAAGGGGCCCCCGCGACGGCTCGACTGAGCTCGTCGAAGTCTCCGCTCGGGAACCAAACGGGAAACTGGTGGCAAAGGCTGAGGGGCAGGATCGGTTTCTAGTTATATATAGTATTAATATCAAATCCAGATAGACGACAGGAGGCTGCCATGGCAGTTGACCCCAACAAGCTGAAGACCATCCTGGTGACCGACTGCGGCAGCACCACCACCAAGGCCATCCTCATCGAGTATAAGAACGGCGAGTACCGTCAGACCACCCGGGGCGAGGCCCCGACCACGGTGGAGAAGCCGTTCGAGGACGTGACCAAGGGGGTGCTGAACGCGGTGCGCGAGGTGGAGGAGCTGTCCGGCCGGAAGATCCTGAACGGCGACGACATCATCACCCCGGCCTCCGGCAACGAGGGGGTGGACATCTACATGTCGACCTCGTCGGCCGGCGGCGGCCTGCAGATGATGGTGGCCGGGGTGGTCAAGACCATGACCGGCGAGAGCGCCGCCCGGGCGGCCCTGGGGGCCGGGGCCATCGTCATGGACGTGCTGGCCTCCAACGACGGCCGCCTGCCCCACCAGCGCATCGAGCGCATCCGCCACCTGCGGCCGGACATGATCCTGCTCTCCGGCGGCATCGACGGCGGCACCATCACCCACGTGGTGGAGATGGCCGAGCTGATCTCGGCGGCCGACCCCAAGCCGCGCTTCGGCACCAGCTACCGGCTGCCGGTGATCTACGCCGGCAACAAGGACGCCCGGTCGATGGTCGACAAGACCCTGTCGGCCAAGTCGGCCCTGATGATGGTAGACAACCTGCGGCCGGTGCTGGAGCGGGAGAACCTCAAGCCGGCCCGGGACGCCATCCACGACGTCTTTATGGAGCATGTCATGGCCCACGCCCCGGGATACAAGAAGCTGATGGCCATGGCGAGCGAGGTGCCCATCATGCCCACCCCGGGCGCGGTGGGGCTGATGATCCAGTCCCTGGCCAAGGCCGAGAAGATAGCGGCGGTGGGGGTGGACATCGGCGGGGCCACCACTGACGTTTTTTCGGTGTTCTTCGACAAGGGGACGGGCCAGGACGTCTTCAACCGCACCGTCTCCGCCAACCTGGGCATGAGCTACTCCATCTCCAACGTGCTGGCCGAGGCCGGTCTGGAGAACATCATGCGCTGGGTGCCCTTCGACATGGACGAGGCCGACCTTAGAAACCGCATCCGCAACAAGATGATCCGGCCGACCACCATTCCCCAGGCTCTGGAAGAGCTGCAGATCGAACAGGCCATCTCCCGCGAGGCCCTGAGGCTGGCCTTCAAACAGCACAAGGACATGGCGGTGGGGCTGAAGGGCGTCCAGCAGGAGCGGACCATCTCCGACGCCTTCGACCAATCGGCCACCGGCGAGACCCTGATCAACATGATGGATCTGAGCATCCTCATCGGATCCGGCGGAGTGCTGTCGCACGCTCCGCGGCGGGCCCAGTCGGCCCTGATGATGATCGACGCCTTCCAGCCCGAGGGGGTGACCATGATGGCGGTGGACTCCATCTTCATGGCCCCGCATCTGGGGGTGTTGTCCACCGTCCACGCCCCGGCGGCCAACGAGGTCTTTGTCAAAGACTGCTTGGTGCGGCTGGGCTCGGCCATCTGCCCCTCGGGCGTGGGCAAGGAGGGCCAGCCCTGCCTCTCCGTCAAGTTCGCCAGAGCCGACGGCACCAAGGTCGAGGAAAGCGTCAAGGTGGGCGAGATGAAGCTCATCCCGCTGGGGCCAGAGAAAGTCCAGGCCACCGTGATCCCGGCCAAGGGCTTTGATGCCGGAGGGGGAAGGGGCAAGGAATTTCAAGCGATGCTGGAGGGCGGCACGGTGGGCGTCATCCTGGACGGCCGTGGCCGGCCGCTGCAGCTGCCCGAGGACAGCAAGCAGCGGGTGGCCAAGTTGGTGGAATGGAACCGAGCGCTGGACATCTATCCCGCGAAGTAGCGTAGTAACGTTATTGCCTTGAACGTCAAACGTCGAACGAGGTAAAAATGGCACATGCATATACTCCAGGGCTCAAGGTCACCGAGAAGGCGGTGGTGGTCAAGGACCGCCGGCTGCCACTGAAAGGGCAGGTGCTGGCCAAGGTGGGCGACCAGGTGAAGTCGGACCAGGTGGTGGCCAGGACCGAGCTGCCGGGCAACGTCCAGACGGTCAACGTGGCCGGGCTACTGGGGGTGCTGCCCGAGGACGTCGAGGCCCACATGCTCAAGAAGCCGGGGGAGGCGGTGGCCAAGGACGAGCCCCTGGCCCAAAGCAAGAGCTTTTTCGGACTGTTCAAGTCCGTCTGCCGTTCGCCGGTGGCCGGGACGGTGGAGTCGATCTCGGCTGTCACCGGCCAGGTGATCCTGCGCGAGCCGCCGCTGCCGGTGCAGGTAAGGGCCTACATCGACGGTAAGGTGGTGGCGGTGGCCGAAGACGAAGGGGTGGCGGTAGAGACCTTCGGCACCTTCGTCCAGGGGATCTTCGGCATCGGCGGTGAGACCAACGGGGAGATAGTAGTGGTGGCCGATGACCCCTCGCAGGAGCTGACGGCCGAGATGCTGAAGCCCGAACACAAGGGAAAGGTAGTGGTGGGCGGATCGCTGATACGCCACCGGGCGCTGGTGAGGGCGGCCGAGCTGGGGATCCGGGCGGTGGTGGTGGGCGGCATCAATGATGCCGACCTCAAGGCCTTCCTGGGTTACGACATCGGGGTGGCCATCACCGGCACCGAGGAGAAGGGGGTGACCTTGGTGGTCACCGAGGGCTTCGGCCAGATGACCATGGCCAGGAAGACCTTCAACCTCCTCAAGTCCAAGCAGGGACTTAAGGCCTCGGTCAACGGAGCCACCCAGATCCGGGCCGGCGTCATGAGGCCCGAGGTCATCGTGCCCCTGGAGGCCGGCGGCAAGGCCGAGGAGGGCAAGCGGTCGGACAGCGGCATGGAGCTGGGCATGGCCATCAGGGTCATCCGGCATCCTTACTTCGGACGCATCGGCAAGGTGGCCGCCCTGCCGCACGAACTGCAGAAGCTGGAGTCGGAGAGCTACGCCCGGGTGCTGGAGGTGGAGTTCGAGGACGGGACCAAGGCGGTGGTCCCCCGGGCCAATGTAGAGCTGATCGAAGATTGAATCTGAAGGAGGCCGGTGCCAAGCCGAGGCATGCACCGGGCCAAGGAAGAAACGGTCGCGGACTAGACCGGATGCGGCCTGGCCGCATCCGGGAGATTCAAAATGCGAAATGCCAAATGCCAGAGGGACAGACAGAACCACTAGGCAAATATAGCATGAACATCCAGACCGTCAAGTTCGAATACGACCCGGAAAGGAACATTCTGTTTACCGAGGACAATTTCTCCATCCAGACCGAAAAGGATGTGGAGGAATTCGTCCGGATCAACCTGGCCAAGCTCGAGGATATCGGGCGCAAGGTATACCTGATCTCAAAGATCGACGGGCTGCACATCGGGGCCAACGTCAGCGAGCTTTACGGCCGTCGGTCCCGCGAAGTGTTCGAGAGCCACATACTTGGCTTCGCCCGCTACGGAGACGACCCCTCGGCCCGGATGACCCTGCGCACCGCCTCCAAGAAGGCCCGTTTGGAATCTAACATCTACGGCAGCCGGGAGGAGGCCGTCCGGGCGGTGGAGCAGATGAAGGCCGGGAAGGAAGGTGGCCGCCAACTGGTTCCCGGGCCGGCCAGTGAAAAGTAGCAGGCGCAGGAAGAATGATGGTATGGCCGGGCGGTCGACCCAGGGGTGGAGACGGCGGGCGGCGATATACGCCAGCCTATGCTTGGCGGCACTCGTCCTATACGGCGCCTCCTTGGGCAATGGATTTGTCTTTGACGACCATCAAATCATCGTCAACAACCCCCGGATAAAAAACTGGCCGGCGGACCTCGGCCTCTTCGTCAGCAATTACTGGTTCGAGACCAAGTCCCCGACCGCCGCCAGCCCGAACAATTACTACCGGCCCGTCACCCTGCTGAGCTTCGCCATAGACTACAAGCTATGGGGGACGAAGGCGACCGGCTTTCACTTAACCAACATCGGGCTATTCGCGCTTCTGCTGGCAGTTCTGTTTCTCCTGGTCGAATGCTCTTTTAAAGACACCGGACTGGCCGTCCTATCGGCCTTGGTGTTCGGGGCCAATCCCATCCACGGGGAGGTCGTCTCTTTCGTGGGGGGGAGGACGGACCTATTGGCCGGACTGTTCGCGGCGGCCACCTTATACCAGTATTGGAGATGGCGTCAGGAGGGCAAGGCCGCCAGCCTAACGCTTTCCCTGGCCTTCTGGCTGCTGGCCCTGGGCTCCAAGGAATCCGCGGCCTCGGTGCCGTTGCTCATCGCCGGCATGGAGCTAAGTTTGAGGGAAAAGGGACAGAGGCTCTGGAGGAGGGAGCATCTCCTTTATTTGGCGGTGCCGGCTGTCTATGCCGCCGTCCGGTTCCTGGCCCTTTCAGGGAACACGCCGTGGCGGGGCGACACGCTGGATCTGACAGCCGTCGGGACCCTGCCGGAGAAGGCCTGGAAGTATCTGAGGCTGACCTTGGCGCCCATCAACCTCAGCACCTACTACACGGATCGGTTCCACTCCGGACCGGCGTTGATGGCGGGAGGCCTGCTGCTTTCAATCCTGCCCGCCGCCGCAACCCTGATGCCCGGGGCCAGGAAATACAAGGCCCTGCTGCTGGCTTCACAATTTTTCATCTGGGGGCTGGTCCCCAGCCTGGGCTTCGTACGAAACACCAGCAACGTCGAGTTCGCCGAGAGATTCGCTTTCCTTTCCTCTTTTGGCACGGCCCTGGCCCTGTCCTGGGCGTTCCTGGCAGCAAGGGCAAAAGCGCCAGGAAGGGCTGCGGCCAATGCCGTGCTCGTCCTGCCCTTGGCATACATCCTTTGGATGGGGGCGGGCACGGTTAGACGAAACGCCATCTGGAAAAGCGACCTGACCTTGTTCAGGGAGATGGCCCGCACCGCACCAGGGAGCTACCTGGCACATTTCAACCTGGGGAACGAGTATGCAAGGCAGGGTTGGCTCTCGGAAGCGGAAAGCCGATACAGGAGGGCTATCGAGCTCGACAGCTCCCAGTTCGACGCCTACAACAATCTAGGCGCCCTCTATTTTCGGACCGGCAGATGGGAGGAGGCCGCCAACTGCTTCGAACGGGCGGCCGAGCTGAACGCGACGTCTCCGGTCATCCGCTTCAACTGCGGGCTGGCCCGCCTGCGCCAGGGAAAGAAGCGCCAGGCGGCGGACTGGTTCCAAAAGGCGCTGGAGCAGGATCCCGGGTTCCTGCCGGCGCGAAAAGCGGCGGAGGCCCTCCAATGAAGCTTCTGCTCACCGATCGTCCGGATAAGGACGGATTCTTCAACATGGCCCTGGACGAGTTGCTGGCCCAGGAGGTGGAGGCGGGCAGGCTGGAAGCTTTCGTCAGGCTGTACGGCTGGAACCCCCCGGCCATCTCCCTGGGCCGCAACCAGAGGGAGGACGAGGTGGACGCGGCCGCCTGCCGCCGTGACGGAATAGATATAGTAAGACGCCCCACCGGCGGCCGGGCGGTCTTCCATCGGGACGAGCTGACCTACAGCCTGGCGGCCGGGACCAGCCATCCCTTATTCGGCGGCTCGGCCAGGGACGCCTACCGGGCCATCGGACGCGGGCTATGCCGGGGGCTAAAGAACCTGGGGATCGAAGCTGAGCTGGTGAAGGCCTCGGCCCCGCCACAGAGGACCGGAGCCTCCCCCTCCTGCTTTGCGGCCAGCGGCCGATACGAGCTGGCGGTCGGCGGGAGGAAAATAGTGGGCAGCGCCCAGAGGCGCTATGCCTCCTCGTTCCTGCAGCAGGGATCGGTACTCTTGGCGCAGGGACAGGACCACGGCTATTTCCGGAACCCGGCCCCGCCGGACTCCTTCACCACGGCCGAGCGGGAGCTGGGCAGGAGGGTATCGTGGGATGAGGCGGCCGAGGCCATGGCCCGGGGCATGGCTGAGGAGTGGGGGGGGCCGCTCGAAGCTCATGGACCGAGCCGGGAAATTCTGGAAAGGGCCGGGTCCCTGGCCGCCGAGCGTTCAAGAAGGCCGATTTAAAAGCCTAAGATTTATATTGACAGATGCGTGTCATTTGCCGTAGACTTAACATTCCCAACAAAGGCGAGGCCGCATGAGCTTGGTGGCCAATCTGCCGGACTTCACCGTCTCCGAGGTAATCTACCTTTTAAGCCACTTCGGCAAGACCGGGGTGCTCACCTTTCGTTCGGGAAAGTCTTCGGGTGAGGTCTATTTCGACAAGGGCAGCGCCGTCCACGCCCTTTACGGCAACCAGAACGGCTCAGAGGCCGTCTACAGCCTCTGCCTGGAGACGGCCGGGGAGATGAAGTTCACCGCCGGGGCCCGCTCCCCCGAGGTGACCATCAAGGAGGGCGCCGACCGGCTGCTGGAGGAGGGCGAGAGGCGGCGGGTGGAGATGGCCGAGATCCTGAAGACCCTGCCGCCCATGGATACGGTGCTGGTGCGCACCGCCCAGGCCCCGGAGGAGACGGCTATCACCATCCGACGCAGCGACTGGACCATACTGGCCCTGGTCAACGGCAAGCGGGACATCAGGGCCATCGTCGACGACAGCAAACTGGGGATACTGGAGGTGGCCAAGACCCTTTCCTGGCTGCTCTCCAAGAACCTGGTGGTCGATCCCATGGAGGTGCAGAGGATACTCAAGGAGAAGATCCACTTCGCCTCCCTGCTGCTGGAGGAGTTCGGGGCCAAGGGCACCGGGGCCGGCCCCTGGATCGAGTTCATCAAGGCCACCCTGGCCTCCCTAGACAAGAGCGGGCATATGGCCCGGCAGGTGGAGTTCGGCGAAACTTCGCTCTCCCTATCTCCCGGCAGCAAGGCCGACGTCAGCAAGGAGGAGGCGGTCGAGATCTGGGACAAGCTGGCCGAGGCCATGCACCAGCGGGCGGTCAAGGAGTTCGGGCCGATGTTGGCCAAGCACAAGTACCAGACGGCCATGTCGCGGATCTGACCGCGCCGCCAGCCGCATCCTTTTAACAACAACCGAGGACGAGATGGCCAAGGAACCGGCGGAATTGATCGACGGCATCCTTAAAATGGAGGGGGTGAGCCACTGCGCAGCCGTGTCCAAGGAGGACGGCTCGTCGCTGGCATCATCGCCGGGCACGCCAGGAAACTTCGGGGAGGTGGTGGCTTTCCTGGGCTCGGCGGCCGAGGTCATCACCTCCAACCTGGACCTGGGGGGGCTGAACTCGTTGCTGGCCGAGGGCTCGGGCCACCAGATGCTGATCGTGCCCTACGACCAATCCTATCTGGGGGTGGAGTTCGGCCAGGGCAACCCTCCCTGGTGGGCTACCCAGCACAACCCGCTGGAGCTGCTGTCCGAGGGCAAGATGGCCGAGATCTCGGAGGCCGAGGAGCTTTTAAAGCAGAAGGTGAATCTCTTGAACCTGCTGCTGGAGGCCTTCGGGGCCAAGGGCGACAAGGCCGAGGAGTGGCGGCAGATGCTGGAGGCCGAGCTGAAGAACGTCGATCCCGGCGGCCGTCTGGCCAAGATGGTGGAGGCAGGGCCGGGGATGGTGGCCATCAGGTCCGGGGTCAAGACCGACATCTCTAAGAAGGAGGTGGGCGACTCCTTCGAGAAGCTGGTCAACCTGACCTGCAAGAAGGCCATCGCCACCTTGGGGTTCGTCGAGGTTAAACAGAAATTCCAGGCGGTCATCTCCCGCCTGGCGGCGGAGAAGCACTAGGCCATGGAAGAGATATTGATCAGGCTCTCCGGCCTGCCCGGGGTCACCGGCAGCTTCTTCGTGGGCGACGACAACAGCTTCATCGCCCAGACCCTCTCCAAGGGCTTCAACCAGGAGAACGCCCAACGCTCGGTGATGGTGCTGTCGCAGACCCTGGAGGCCCTGGCCCAAGTGGCCCAGTTCAATGTGGCCAAGCTGCTGGTGAACACCGGAGGCTCCCGGCTCTTCATCCGGCGGACCGAAAAAGGATACCTCAATGTGCTGGCCGACCTGACGGTGGATCCGGCGGTCATCGACGCCGCCCTGAACGGCGCCCTGCAGGAGATCAAGCTCCTGGCGACCCTGGCACCGGCCCCCAAGCCATCGGCCCCGGCGCCCGCCGCCCAGCCCAAGCCGGCGACAGCCCCGGTGGCCCAGGCCACGGCCGCCAAACCCACGGCTACCGCACCCGCGCCGCCGCCGGCCCCGGCGGCCGCCCCCCCACCCCGGCCCGCCCCGGCGCCGCCGGCCATGGTCGACGGGTCCATCCTGGAGAAGGTGCTGGCCCTGGCCGAGGAGGCACTGGGCGAGCTGGGGTCAACCATCTACGAGAACCAATACGCCGACCACAAGATCAACCCGGCCAAGCTCTCGCGCGACGCAGCCATGAAGTTCTGCTACGCCCTGCAGAAAGACGCCGCCATGATCATCGGGCCCTCGGCCGCCAAACAGATGGCCGACAAGATGATGACGCTTCTCAAATAACGCAGAAAGCAGAAAGCAGAAGCTAGAAAGAGCGGCATCGTTGATTAGGCCGAACGATGATAGATCTCAGGACCCGGACCAAGAACTTCTCGCTTCTGATAATCGAAATATACGGGCAGCTTCCCAAGAGGACGGTTGCCCAAGTCATCGGTAAACAGCTGCTAAGATCTGCCACCAGCGTTGGGGCAAATTACCGGGAAGCATTGAGGGCCAGGTCCAAGGATGAATATGCCGCCAAGGCTAATGTAGCCCTTCAGGAGCTGGACGAATCAAGCTACTGGTTGGAGCTCATGAAGGAGAGCGGGATTCTGGTCGGAGACAAGGTCGAGAAAGCCCTGGAGGAGACCGAAGAATTGGTCGCAATCTTCGTAACCATAATCAAGAAGGCAAAGCAAGAGAAATAGATGCCAGGGCGCATTTTTCTGCCTTCTGCCTTTTGACTTCTGATTTGGAGGCCCAGATGTTCCAGCAGCTACTTTACCCCGACGAGTACCTGTGGTACGTCACCGTCACCAACCTGGTGTCGGTGGCCGGCAGCATTCTGCTGTGGGTGACCTGCGTCCTGTTCGGGCTGATCGCCCGGAAATACGAGCTGGTGCTGCGCAAGAAGACCAACTGGCAGTTCATGATCTTCGCCCCCTCGGGGATCCTGGTCTACGCCGTCATCCAGATACTGGCCTACGCCAGCCAGGTGAAGCTGAACGTCATGCAGTCCTGGGTGGCCTACCTCTTCTTCCTGCTGTCGGGGGCCCTGTCTCTTTTGGGGGCGCTTAAGTTCAAGCAGGTGGTGACCCCGTCCAAGAAACCTATCCCCAAACCAGGCACGGGGCAGACTGCGGCGGTCCAGCCGGCCCGCAAATGATGGCGCGCCAATCCCTTCAAAATAGGTTTGGTACTAGCTTCTTATAGTAAAAAACGGAGGATAGATAGATGGAGATCTCCATACCGGCCGAGCTGCTGTTCGCCCTGGCGGTGGCCATGTTCTGCATGGCCCTGTTCCTCTATGGGCGGATCCTAAGAAGGCTTCTGGGCGTCATCCGCCGGAAATCATTCATCTGGACCCTGCCCATCGTCGGGGCGGTGTTCCTGGCCCTGGCGGCCCTGTTCCATTTCCTGCCCCTGGCCATCTACCCCAGGCTGGACCCCTCGCGCACCGACCAGCTGATGCAGATCTGCCAGAGCCGGAGCCTGGAGGCGGCCGGCATCTTCCTGGCCGGGATCATCGCCATCTTTGCCGGCTGGACCTACACCCGCTGGACCAGCCGATAGGGCAAAACCGATAAGAGAAAAGACCGGGAAAAAGCGTAAAAAACAATAAAACCCTTGACAAGGTTATGTCATTTTGCTAAAATAATTCCAACTACCGCATTCAGTTAAACAAAACGGACAACCCAGAGAACGAAAGGGGGTGAGGGCGGAAGGGGTAATTTGCATTGACCAAAGGACACTCAAACAAAAAACGCTAACCAAAGGAAGGATCATGAAAAAAATCGGATTGTTAATTCTGGCTCTGGCTGTGGTGGCCGGCATGTCCCTGGCATCGGTTCAGGCGAGGAACTTAGAGAGGGACGGCAACCCCTACTCCAACAAGGTCTACCCGGCCGCCAAGAACCAGGCGGATTCGGTGTTGGCCGACGTCCACGCCTACTCCTGCTACATCTCCTCGGTGCGGGCCATGGACTACGACCCGGCGGCCAACGCCATGAATCTCGTCTTCCGGTCCACCGACGGAAGCGTGTACTCGCTATCCAGCCTGGACAACGGGGCCAACTACACCCGGCAGGGCCCGCTGGTGAGCGGCAGCATCCGCTATCCCTCCAGCATGTGCGACCTGGCCAACCAGCTGCCCTTCGCCTTCTACAACCGCGGCTGGGGCGCGGCCGACGAGGGCGCAGCCCTCACTTGGGACGACCTGGGCTACGGCGGCGGGCTTTGGGCCTCCGAGACCTTCTGCGACACCACCGGCCGCGGGGTGGACGGGGCCGCCATCTACGTGGTCAACGGGGTCAAGGGGAGCAACGGGAGGATACACGTCCTATCCAACTACTGGGGCGACTTCACCCCGGACGCGGCCCTCTACTGTTATTCGGACGACAACGGCTACACCTGGTCGAGCCCCATGCTGGTGTACTACGACCTCTATGGGACCGAGGACAGCCTGGCGCTGTTCCCGAGCGGGGTGGTGGTGCACGATTCGGTGGCCGAGGGCTACGTCAACCAGCTGCAGATCTTCTGCTCGCCCAGCGGGGACACGGTGATGATCGGCACCTGCGCCGGGCGCGTCAGCGGGGACGGGACCGACACCACCATGTCGTTCTTCTACCGGATGTCCTACGACAACGGGAACAACTGGACACCGCTGACCTGGGCGCCCTACGGCGGCTGGCTCGGCTGGCCGGGCCATGGCTACGACGTGGGCATCGCGGTTGACAAGGATGGTTACCCGCACTTTGCCACCTGGCTGTTTATGGATACCACGGCGGCCGGGGGCTACGGGCCGAACACCGGGCTGGTCGACTACCACCTGACCTCGGGCGGCTGGGTGGCCACCCTGATCCACCCCACCGACGAGGCCGGGACGGTTATCCCCAGCTTCGCCAACTTCGCGCTCGACGCCAACGGCGACCTGGTGCTCTCCTACCGGGACAACATCGAGGGCGACGCCGCCATGAACATCTGGGCCGCCTATAGCGGAGACAACGGCGCCACCTACCACACCTACCAGGTGACCACCGACAACGGCGGCTACGATTACCCGCACATCGCCTTGCACGTCGGCGGAGCCGGCTCGTCCTTCCCCATCTTTTACCAGAGGGGCAATACCGGTTTCGTCAGCTGGGTGCCATACGATTCAGTGAACACCGGGGTGGCTGGCGGACCGACCCAGCCGGCCAAGCAGAGCTTCGTGCTCATGCAGAACCGGCCCAACCCGGTCTCCGGCAACACCGAGATCAGGTTCAACCTGAGCCGGGCCGGCGACTACACCCTGCGCATCTACAACCTGGCCGGTCAGACGGTCAAGGAGTTCAAGGGCCAGGGCCAGGCCGGCGCCAACAGCGTCAACTGGAACGCCAAGGGCATGGCCAACGGCATGTACTTCTACCGGCTGACCTCGGGCGGGGTCAGCGCCACCAAGAAAATGGTGGTGGTCAAGTAAACCAAGGCAAAAAGAGCGGGGCCGCTTTTGGCGGCCCCGCTCGACCAGCAAGGGGCAACAACAGGCAACCACCGGGCCCGGACGGGCCTAGCTTCAACGAGGAAACGCGCGCCAGACCCACCCAGTTTATTCCGAAAAAGAGATCAATGACATACATTTATTATAAATAATCACACAATGAGGCAAGCCGCTCGATATTATTCAAAGTGGGGAAAAAGAAAAAACCACAAAAAGCGGAGGGTAGAACCAACATGAAACAGTTCAGGTTACTTCTGGCAGCGGCACTGTGCCTGGTGACGGCCGTCGGAACGGCCTGGGGCGCCACCACCGGCAAGCTGGTGGGGGTGGTGATCGACGCCGACACCAAGGAACCCCTGCCCGGGGCTGTGGTCACCGTTCTGGGCACCACTATGGGCGCCAACACCGACCTTGACGGGAGGTTCATCATCGTCAACGTTCCGGTAGCCACCTATTCTGTCCAGACCCGCATGATGGGCTACGACCCGATGACGGTAACCAACGTCAAGGTCATCATGGACCTGACCACCACCGTCAACTTCAGACTCAAGCCGACGGTGCTGGAGATCAAGGGGGTGGTGGTCGAGGCCAAGCGCCAGATGGTCATCCCGGACGCCACCACCACCACCCGGGTGACCTCGGCCCAGGAGATCATGGCCATGCCGGCCGCCAGCACCAACAACGTGGTGGCCAACACCGCCGGGGTGGTCAACGCCGGCGGCCAGATGAACGTCCGCGGCGGCCGCTCGGACGAGATGGTGGTCTTCATCGACGGCGTCTCGGTGACCAACGCCCTGGACGGGAGCCAGGGGGCTCAGGTCAACACCGCCGCCATCCAGGAGGTAATGGTCATCACCGGCGGCTTCAACGCCGAATACGGCGAAGCCATGTCCGGGGTGATGAACGTGGTCACCAAGGAGGGGGCCGACAAGCACGACGTCTTCCTGAAGTACACCACCGACGAGCTGCTGATGGACAACAGCCGGCACGAGAACCGGCTGGAGGCCAGCTTCGGCGGGCCGGTGCCCGGCCTGAAGAACCTTTCGTACTTCCTGTCCGGCGAGATGAGGAACACCGACGACGCCCGGCCCTGCATTATGCCGGACAAATACTACGAGCACGACCCCAGCAAGGACTATTTCTGGGCCGACACCCTGCGCTTCAGCCAGTCGGAATGGGACACCCTGACCAACGCCTGGGCTGGCGGCTGGGTGGATTCCCCTGACGCCAGCTGGGAGGCGGAGAGGGCCAGGCGCATCGAAAAGGGGACCATCAGGGGATGGAAGGAATATGATAAGGATTACCTGCCCCATGGACAGCTGCAGAACTACCGCCTGCAGGGCAAGCTCAGCTATAAGATCCCCGGCGCCAACATCAAGATATCCCTGGGCGGGCTGGCCAATCGCGACCAGAACGAGAGCTACACCGCCAGCTTTAAATACAATCTGGGCGGCTATTACTCGTATCTATCCAAGGCCAACCAATTCAACCTGACCTGGCGGCATCAGCTGAACAACAGGACCTTCTACACCCTGATCCTGAACACCTTCCGCAACATGACCATGACCGGGGTCAAGGACACGGTGGCCGAGAAGGACCGCAGCTGGTGGGAGGACTACGTCTTCCTGTCGGATGAAGACGCTGACGGGGACAGCATGTACGACGACTACGAGGGCAAAGAGTACAACGCCAACGACGTGGACAACCCCTACGGCGTGTCCGGCATCTTCTACACCGACGGACTGGCCCGGCTGTGGGAGAAACACGACGTCAAATACAAGGCGGGCAAGCTGGACATCACCTCCCAGGTGGACCGCTTTAACCTGGTCCAGGCCGGGGTGGATTTCAAGCTGCACGACATTTATCTGAAGTCGAACTCTCTGCCTTGGAACCCGGAGCCGTTCAAGGACTACTACGAGTTCAAGCCGATCACCGGGGCCGCCTACATCCAGGACAAGCTGGAGTTCGAGGGATTCATCGTCAACGCCGGCCTGCGTTTCGATTATCTCAACTCCAAGGCCAAGAAGAAGGTCGACTACTTCAACCTGACCGACACCGCCTCCTACGTGAACGCCAAGCCCAAGTACAAGCTCTCGCCCCGGCTGGGCATCTCCCACCCCATCACCGAGAGGACGGTGCTCCACGTCAGCTACGGGCACTTCTTCCAGCAGCCCCAGCTGCAATACCTCTACGAGTCCCTGCAGGCCGACATCACCCGGGGCAACTCCATCATGGGCGACCCGGACCTGGAGGTGCAGAGGACCATCGCCTACGAGGCCGGCTTCTCCCACCAGTTTTCGGAGAACGTGGCCGGAGACATCACTATATTCTACAAGGACATCTTCGACCTGATGGGCACCCGGCTGGTCTCCGACACCAGGGAGATGGGCACCGGCTTGGACTACACCGCCCTGGTCAACGCCGAGTACGGAAACACCAAAGGCGTGGAGATCTCCATGCAGAAGAGGCCGGGCAAGGACATCTTTTCGGGCCGTCTAGCCTACACCCTGTCGCTGGCCAAGGGCACGGCCTCCAACGCCTACGAGGGCTACAGCTATTGGTACTACTATCTGGGGACCGACCCGGCCACCGGCAAGCCGTACCCCAACCCCAGCAACGACAACTTCCTGGAGTTCGATCAGAGACACACCATCTCGCTGACCACCAATTTCGACTTCGACGAGAAGTTCGGCCCGGCCCTAGGCAAGTTCAGACCGCTGGCCAACGTCTCCCTCAACCTGCTGACCAACATCGGCAGCGGCCTGCCCTACACCAAGAAGGACAGCAAGCAGCGGCCCCTGACCGACATCAACGCCGCCAGGATGCCCTGGACCTGGAACACCGACCTGTTGCTCACCAAGGGCTTCAAGCTACTAGGCGCCAACATGTCGCTGAACCTGGAGATGTTCAACGTCTTCAACCGCAAGAACGTCCAGAACGTCTACGCCACCACCGGCGACCCCGTCAACGACGGGGCCTACATCACCCTCAACGACTTTTCGCCCACCGCCATTCCGGACAGCACCTATTACACTCTAGACGGCGACGGCAACCCGGTGATGGTCCCCAATCCATACTACAGCAAGTGGCGTGACCTGGACGGCAACGGGGAGATCGACCAGAACGAGAAGTACATCACCTACTTGGAGGCGTATCGAGACTACATCACCGACCCGTTCAGCGGCGGCCGGGAACCGAGCACCAGGGCCTATGACGGCCCCCGTCGGATGAGATTCTTTGTGACCTTCTCTTTCTGAGCGGGATGATAAAGTAATGGGAAGCCGAACCGAAAACAATGAGAATGGAGGTCATATACATGGCAGGTAGGAAGAGAATAGCGGCGCTGGCCCTGGGGCTCCTGGTCCTGTCCGCGGTTGCCTGGGCGGCCACGGCTGCCGGCACCGTCCAACAGCCGCAGGCCCAGAGCAAGATGATGTCGCAGAGGCTGCTGGACATCAACGCCTGGAGGATCTACTGCACCAACTACGGCCCGTTCGTCAACCCCACCCAGGGCGGCAGCGGCGGCTTCTGGGGAGGGACGGGCTACAACTACATCTACGGGGCCGGGGTGTGGATAGCCGGCACCAACTCCTCGGGCGCCCGGGCGGTGGCCTGCGGCTACAACCCCAACTCGGGCCAGAGCGAGATGGGGCCGGTGAATCCGAGGACCGAGGACTGGAATGGGTGGCTCTCCGATCCGGCCTCCCGGGTCTACCTCTCCACCGAGCCCGGCGACGTCCTGGATTGGCCCCGGCTGGACGCGGACGGCAAGAAGCTGATCAAGTCGCGCCAGGACAGCTACTGCAAGTACAGCGACATGAACCCGCAGTACACCTGGTCCGGCGAGTCCCGGCTGAACGTGGTGATCGAACAGGTGACCTATGCCTGGAACTACGCCGACAACAACGACATCGTCTTCTTTTTCTTCAACGTCAAGAACACCAACAACTACGACCTGAGCAACTGCTACATAGGCCCGGGCATCGACTGCGACATCGGCAACGAGTCGGGCACCTCGGCCAACGACCGGACCACCTTCGACTACCAGCGCAACCTGGGAATGCAATTCCAGGCCACCGAAGAGCCGGGCTGGCCCAGGACCGGGGTGGTGGGCTTCCGCTTCTTCCAGGGGCCGCGGAACAACACCGGGGAGGTGGTCAACATCGTGGACGACCAGTATCCCCACAGCATCCAGCCCGACTCCATGCTGGGAATGACCTGCTTCACCATCTTCACCATCTCCATCGACCCCAAGACAGACGAGGAGCGCTACCTGGCCATGGAAGGCGTGGACTGGCTGTCCGGCACCTTGGACGCTTACGACCAGTTCGGGGCGGAGAGCGCGGGCGACAAGCGCTTCATCCAGGGATCGGGGCCGTTCATCCTAAAGGCTAGGGGCTCGGGAAGCCCGGACACCATTACCACCCTGTGCGTGGGGACCATGGCCGCCTGGGACACCACAGCCCTGAAGATAGCCTCGGACGTGGCCCAGGAGATATTCAACAACGACTTTGAGCTTTCCAACCCGCCGATGGCTCCGCAGCTGACGGTGGTGGCCGGAGATAAGCACATCCGCATCACCTGGAACACCCTGGCCGAGGATTCGGCCGACGCCTACTACTACAAGATACCAGACACCACCGCCTGGTACACCTACTACAAGGGCGGCTGGCAGTACCTGACCGACAAGCATCTGGTGGACAGCTTCGAGATCAAGACCGGCACCACCACCACCGTTAAGATAGCCAAGGGGGATCCCAATCCGGCCGGCGGCACCGACACCGTGGCCTCCCGGTTCAACCAGAAGTCGATGTACAAAGCCTACGACTTCCAGGGTTACATCCTCTACCGGGCCAGGACCTTGGCCGAGCTGATGGATCCCAACAAGCGCGTGGCCCTGGGCGGACGCTTCCAGAACCAGGACACCACCTACAGCGCGGCCACCTGCAGCTACAGCGGCGGCGGCGGCTACATGTTCGACAAGAAGGACGGCGTCCAGATCGTCCCCAACTTCACCACCGCCTACCACCTGACCCCGTCGGGGTCGGTCCAGCTGGGGGTGTGGGACACCATCGGCAGCGACCGGGGTCTGATCTACACCTTCGTGGACAGCAACGTGGTCAACGGGCTGGGCTACTACTACGGCCTGGTGGCTTACGATTTCCAGTCCAACGCCTACTACACCCACAAGTGCCCCACCTTCCTGATGACCAACCCCACCGAGAACGCGGTCTACGCGGTGGCCCATACCGAGAATGCCGACTGGAAGCCGGCTGCCGTTCGTTACAGCAACCTGGGCGGGGCAGACGAAAGATCTGGCGGCTCCACCGACTTCAACTACCTGCTGGAGGTAGCCAGCCCTGGCCTGGTGAAGACCGATTCCTTCAGGTTGGTTTGGAAGACGGAAAAATGGCAGAGAACCACCGGGGGTAGTACCTACTATCTGCCGAACTACCGGGCCTTTCTCTACCACGGCGGGACGCTGATAGACTCCACCAACCTCAAGACCAACATCCAGATCGACAAGACGGGGACGTACTACCAAGAGCCATCCGGAACCATCGACGATCAGCTCTACTTCGGCGGGGTGGTCTTCAAGCCCTGGGTGGAGTGGAAGAAGGCGGACTGCGTCATCGACAGCCTGGTGATCTTGGAGGGCAATGGATCCAGGACCTATCCGCCTGACAGCGTCACCACGGCCTTACAGGCGTCTATCTTCGACGCCAAGAACTGCCTGTGGCAGTGGCGGGGCTCGGACTTCGAGATCCGCTGGCAGGAGGACACCCTGCGGGTGTCCGGAGTCCTGCGCAACATCCTCCGGGCCCAGGTGTGGGACCTGACCAACAATATCGAGGTGCCTCTGGACACGCTCACCAAGAAGAGCATGACCACCAGCGGCTGGGCCTTCAATCCCGCCGACGCGGTCGGCAGATCCTTCTGCGACAGCACCCTGACCGGGGCCTCCTCAGCGGCCGGCATTGGCATGCACATCTGCGGGCTGTCGGTCTATTTCAATAAGGCCGGTAACGTGATCCGTCGCATCGGGACGTTGTGGGCCAACCGGCCCGACAACGGCGACGTCTGGCGGATCTATACCTCCGGGCCCCGGCCGCCGGTGGACGGCAACATCACCACCTTCTACACCGAGCCCACCGGACAGGTGGGGGCCCTCTCCGAGAACCTGTTGGACAAGGTGAAGGTGGTGCCCAACCCCTACCTGGTGCGGGCCAACTGGGACGTCAGCAAGAACTATCCCAACATCTACTTCACCCACCTGCCGGCCAAGTGCACCATCCGCATCTACACCTTAGGCGGCGACCTGGTGAAGGTGATACAGCACGACGCCAACTACGTGGACAACGACGGGACCGAGCGCTGGGACCTGCTGACCACCTACAACCGTAGGATCGCCAGCGGCATCTACATCTACCAGATAGACGCCCCCGGCATCGGGACCAAGTTGGACAAGTTCGCCGTCATCAAGTAACGCCCAAGACAAGGAGATTAGATAAGATGAAAAAATACCTCGCACTGGTGCTGGCGGCCGCCGTCGTCCTGGGCGCTACCTCGGCCTGGTCCGAGCCCAGTTTCTCGAAGGTCGGCTTCTCCGGCATGCAGTTCCTGAAGATCGGGGCCGGCGCCAGGGCCTCGGCCATGGGTGGCGCCTTCACCGCCGTGGCCGACGACGCCACCGCCCTCTACTGGAACCCGGCCGGAATAGCCCGCATGCGGAACATCAGCGCCACCTTCGCCCACACCAACTGGTTCGTGGACATCAACAACGAGTACATCGGCTGCGTCTTCCCGGGCGGCCTGCTGGGCAACTTCGGCATCAGCGCCTCCTTCCTGTCCATGGGCGACATGCAGCGGACCACCATCGACGACATCACCACCCTGGCCCGGGAGGACGAGGGCGAGGGCCTGCCCACCTTCTCCTCCAGCGACCTGGCCCTGGGCCTGACCTACGCCCGCAGCCTGACCAACAAGTTCAGCGTGGGCTTCACCGCCAAGTACGTCCGGGAGAAGATCGCCGAGATGTCGGCCTCCCAGCTGGCCTTCGACGTGGGGACCCACTACCTGACCGGGTTCAAGACCCTACGGATAGGCATGGCCATCGTCAACTACAGCGGGGATGCCAAGTTTTCGGGGATCGACCTCCAACGGGATTGGGCCGATACCTCCTGGCCGACCAACTACACGGGCAACCCGTGGGAGATCCAATCCCAGCCCTTCCCCATGCCCCTGCAGTTCAAGATCGGCGCCGCCTATGACTTCAAGTTCGGCCGGGATCACCTGATGACCACCACCGCCGAGATGATCCACCCTAACGACGGAAACGAGAAGGTGCTGGTAGGGCTGGAGTACGGCTGGAGGAACCCCATTGTCGAGCTGGCCATCAGGGGCGGCTACAAGTACGACCCCGACTGGTACGAGACCAAGGGGGGCATGGACAACATGAGCGCCGGCATGGGCATCTCCCGCCGCTTCGGGACCTCCAGGATATCCTTGGACTACGCCTATACCAACATGGGATTTCTGGACAACGTCCATCGGTTCAGCCTCGGGTTGGGATTCTAAAACGGGCACAGCCTGGGGGAAACAATCCATAAGGGGGACGGCGGCTACCGTCGTCCCCCTCTTTCAATATATACGAAGGACCGATGAGAGCCATCAGCCTGCTGGCGGCCATGGTCTTTTTAACTACGGCCACGGCCTGGGCGGCCGGGACCGGTAAGATTGCCGGCCGGGTGGTAGACGCCGCCACCGGCGAGCCCCTGATCGGTGTGCTGATAAGCGTGGCGGGGACGGAGCACGGCGCCATCACCGATCAGGACGGCCAATACTACGTCATCAACCTGCCGCCGGGCAGATATTCGCTGAAGGCCTCCCTGATAGGCTACCAGCCGACCACGGTGGTCGACGTCCGCTGCAACCGCGACCTGACCACCCGCATCAACTTCCGGCTCAAGGTCGAGCCCATCTCAACTGACGGGGTGACGGTGGTGGCCCAGCGGCCGATCGTGGACAAGGACCTGACGGCCACCATGAGGACCATCCAGAGCTCGGAACTGGAGCAGATGCCGTGGGACAACGTCCAACAGGCCATCGCCGCCCAGAGCGGGGTGGTTCGCCTAGGCGAGGCGCTTCACGTCCGCGGGGGACGCTCCGACGAGGTAGATTACCTCATCGACGGGATCTCGGTCAAGGACGCCACCGAGGGCTACACCGGCCTGCTGGTGAACACCAATGCCCTTTCCGAGCTCAGCCTGCTGACCGGGGTCTACAACGCCGAGTACGGTCAGGCCATGTCCGGCGTCATCAACGCCTCGGTCAAGGATGGACGGGACGGCAAGTTCAACCTTCAGTTAAACGACGGTGCCCTGTTCGATCCCCGGAGCGGCCGCGGCTTCAGGTCGCTCCAGGCCGACTGGGGGCGGCCCCTTTGGAGCAGCCGGCTGACGGTGTTCGGGGCTGGCGAGGTCTCGCTAACCGACGACTGGGACCCCCATCGGAGCCTAGTGCCCCACCAGGACCGTCAGGATTATTCCTGGTTGGGCAAGGCCACCGCCCAACTTCCCTCCCAGATGCGGTTCAGCGTTCTGGCGGCCGCCTCGCGCTCCCAGTACAGCCGTTATAACCACGACTGGTACTACCTGCCCAACAATTATCGCTCCGACCTGCGGAAGGGCTCTTTGGCGGCTCTGAGCCTAAACCAATCGCTCTCCAAGTCGGCCTTCTACCAGATGACGGTGGGACGCTTCCATAACCAGGGCCGTTTCGGCGTCAGGGACACCTTCTGGGATATCGGCCGGCACTGGTGGGAGGACATCCGCTTCTTCGACTACCTGGACAACCAGGTCTACTACGGCCAGGACAGCCAGCTGGTGTTCACCGCCGGGTACAATCCCTACAGCTACGACCGGCCGATATTCTACCGCTATGGCTGCTATTGGCAGTACCGTGACCGCTCCACCGAGGAGAAGTTTGCCAAGGCTGAGCTGCTATACCAGGCCGGCCCCCGCCACCAGCTCAAGGCTGGAGCCCAGCTCAGCTGGTACGCTATTAAGAACTTCCACCTGTACTCCACCGCCACCGGCAAGCCCATCGTAGACGAGTACTACCGCCGGCCCAGCGTCCAGGGGTTCTACCTGCACGACAAGGTAGAATACGAAGGCCTGGTCATCAACGGCGGGCTGCGCTACCAGCGGCTGGACCCTAAGGTAGGCGAAGTCGACAGCAGCCTCTGGGCGGGCAGGGGCAACGGCCTGCGGCCCGGGCCCAAATCGGCCATAAGCCCCAGGCTGGGGCTGTCCTACGTGATCTCCACCACCACCACCTTCCGTTTCGGGTACGGACGTTTCTTTCAGATGCCCCTGTTCCAACAGCTCTACCAATACATCGATAAGTCCGGGCCCCAGCAGGTCAAGGGCAATATCCTGGGAAACCCCTCGCTCAACCCGCCCCGGACCACCTCCATCGAGTTCGGCACCGTCACCGAGCTGACTCCGGAGCTGAGCCTGGACGTAGCCATCTACTACAAGGACGTCAAGGACCTAATCTCCATCAACTATGTGCCGGCCACCCCGGAGGGCTACTACCAGTACGAGAACATCGAGCAAGCCAACTCCACCGGCCTGGAGCTGGCGGCCAGGAAGCACTTCGGCAAGCACTTCACCGGCAGCGTCCGCTACTGCCTGGCTTGGGCGGTAGGCACCGGCTCCGACCCCGCCCAGGTGCTGGAGCAGTACCTGGCCACGGTCACCGGTGAGTCGCTGGGCACCATGGAACGGAAGGAGGTGCCGCTTGACTTCGACCAGCGGAACAAGCTGGTAGGCGAGTTCTCCGTCTTCAACAGCGAGCCAACCGGCGCCAGCCAGCTGAGCCGCTGGCTGCTGGCCGACAGCCGGCTCAGCCTTTTCTTCCAATTCGGAAGCGGACTGCCCTACACTCCTATGGTGGTTAACAAGCTCAACCAGGAGACGCCGGAACCCAATTCAGCCCGCTACCCGTCCACCAAGCAGATTGATATGCGCCTGGCGAAAACCTTCAAGCTGGGGCCGTTTCGGGCCGGGCTGACCCTGGAGATCCTCAACCTCTTCGACTGGGACAACGGCAACAGCAGCCTAGTCCGCGAGATCGGGCCCTATGACGCCTACGCCAACGATTGGCAGCCTCTGCCGCCCCGGGTGGACTACCTGAGCGACAGCCCCTACTACGACCGGGAGGGGGACGCCAACGGGGACGGCGTCTTCACCGTGGACGAGCAGTATGACCGCTGGTCGTTCTTCCGGAAGCAGTACGACGAAAACCCGGTTCTGACCGGAGCCCCCCGCCTGCTGCGGGCGGGGCTGACGGTAAACTGGTGAGGCCATGAGAAAGAGACATTGCCTTCCGCTCCTCCTGCTGGCGGCCCTGGCGGCCTCCGGCTGCCGGCACAAGCCGGTCTATCCGGAGGTGGGGTCGCTGATCGTCACCTCTCTGCCCTCGAACGCGGCCATCTATGTGGACGGTACCTTCACAGGCCAGCGGACGCCGGCCAAGGTGGAGGGGATACCGGTCGGTATCCGGACCGTCAGCTTGAAGCTCTCCAAATTCAGAACCTACCAGGGCTCCATAGACATCAGGCCAGGTGAGACGCGGCGGATGAACCTAACCCTGACGGCCATAAATCCGCACGTGACTGCCAAGGTGACGCTGCCGGTGCCGCCGAGGGACATGGCCTACGATCCGGTGCGCCAGCGGCTCTACCTGAGCCATAAATACGTCCCCTGGCTCGGCGTCTACCAGATCATCGACTCCACCGTGGCCAAGATCGGGGAGATCACGGCCGGAGCGGAGGCCGCAAGGCTGGCCTGCCATCCCGGACTGGGCCGGCTGGCGGTTTGCGTCACCGACACCGTCAAGATAGTTGATCTCGACAGCTGGCAGACGGTCGGCTGGTCGGTGCCGGCGACCGGCACCAGATTCGACCGGCTGGCCTATACCCCCGACGGCCGGACGCTGCTGGCGGCGGACAGCGCCGGGCAGAGGGCGATGGTGCTGGGGCCCCATGACGGCTCCCTGCAGCGGACCATAAGCTTATCTGGCTGTCCCAATGATCTGGCGGTCGACGCCGCCAGCCGATACTTCTACGTGACCCTGACGGATGCCCAGAGGTTCCAAAGGATAAACCTGGAGAGCGGGGAGGTGGCCGACGACATGGCCACCCTGCCGACACCGGGCACCATCTTCCGCACCGATGACGACCAGCTGGCCGGCTACTGCAAAGTATTTGGCTACGACCTTTCGCCGGAGGTGTTCGTTCCGGTGATGGTGGCCTCCTGGACGCCCATCGAGACCGCACCATTGCCCTTCGGAGGCGCCCTGCCTGAGGGGGACTACATCTGGGGGGCCTGCTTCAGCGGCAACGGGGAGGGCTTTTGGATATTCCGCACCCCGGGGCCGGTCGTAGGCGTCGCTCCGCCTCCGCCCCTGCCGGTGGGCAAGATCTTCCTCTACGACCGCAGCACCTGGACCGGGGTCTTCAACATGTCCCTGGGCCAGTTCCCCATGAGAATGGCCCAGTCCCAGGACGGCCGGTTCCTATACTTCATGGAGTACTACGACCTGCTGGTGCTGAGGACCGAGACCGAATGAGGGGACCAGCCATGAAAAGGCCGGCGCCAAGGGCGCCGGCCTTTTTTGTTGACAATGGTATATCAAAGTGGTAAAATCACGATTGGAACATAGCATAACAACAAAGCGAAGGAGGAAGAAATGGGAAAAACATGTCTGTTTCTGGCCGTGCTGGCCGTGTCGGCCTGCCTGGCCCAGGCCCTGCCGCTGGGCACGGTGCCGAGGGCCTGGGACCGGGACGGCGACCCGTACGCCGGCGCCCCCGGGGCGCCCGGCAGGAACCAGGAGGACTCGGTGCTGGCCGACGTCCACGCCTACTCCTGCTACATCTCCTCGGTGCGGGCCATGGACTACGACCCGGCCGCCGACGCCATGAACCTCATCTTCCGGGGAACCGACGGCAACCTTTACAATCTAACAAGCCTCGACCACGGCAGCACCTATCTAAGGCAGGGCCCGCTGGTAAGCGGCAGCATCCGCTATCCCTCCGCCATGTGCGACCTGGCTAACCAGCTGCCCTTCGCCTTTTTCAACCGGGGCTGGAGCGCCGGCGACGAGGGGGCCTACGTCACCTGGGACGACCTGGGCTACGGCGGCGGGCTTTGGGCCACCCCGGTCTGCATCGACACCACCGGGCAGGGCGTGCCCGGGGCCGGCATCTACGTGGTCAACGGGGTCAAGGGGACTAACGGGCGGATACACGCCTGCGCCAACTACTGGGGCGACTACACCCCGGACGCGGCCTTCTACTACTATTCGGACGACAACGGCTACACTTGGTCGAGCCGTTTCCTGGTCTACTACGACCTCTACGGGACCGAGGACAGCCTGGCGCTGTTCCCGAGCGGGGTGGTGGTGCACGACTCGGTGGCCGAGGGCTACGTCAACCAGCTGCAGATCTTCTGCTCGCCCAGCGGGGACACGGTGATGATCGGCACCTGCGCCGGGCGCGTCAGCGGGGACGGGACCGACACCACCATGTCGTTCTTCTACCGGATGTCCTACGACAACGGGAACAACTGGACACCGCTGACCTGGGCGCCCTACGGCGGCTGGCTCGGCTGGCCGGGCCATGGCTACGACGTGGGCATCGCGGTTGACAAGGATGGTTACCCGCACTTTGCCACCTGGCTGTTTATGGATACCACGGCGGCCGGGGGCTACGGGCCGAACACCGGGCTGGTCGACTACCACCTGACCTCGGGCGGCTGGGTGGCCACCCTGATCCACCCCACCGACGAGGCCGGGACGGTTATCCCCAGCTTCGCCAACTTCGCGCTCGACGCCAACGGCGACCTGGTGCTCTCCTACCGGGACAACGTCGAGGGCGACGCCGCCATGAACATCTGGGCCGCCTGGTCAACCGACAACGGGGCCACCTACGGCAATTGGCAGGTGACCGACGACAACGGCGGCTACGACTACCCGCACATCGCCATGCACGTCGGGGCGCCGTATGGTTTTTTCGACCCGATCTATTACCAAAGGGTGAACACCGGCTTCATGTGGTGGTGGTATGACGGCGTCAGTGGCGAGTCCGCGGGAAAAATCCGCAAGGACAAGCTTGCACTGGAAAACCGCCCCAACCCGGCCCGGGGCCGGACCGAGGTCCTGTTCGAATTGCCGGTGGCCGGGGAGTACGGCCTCAGGCTGTACAACATAACGGGGCAGGAGGTGCGGAGGTTGCAGAGACGGGGCGCGGCCGGGCGGAACTCGGCCCGGCTGGACCTTCGGGGCCTGGCCGGGGGCACCTACCTCTGCGCCCTGGAGGCGGCAGGGCAAAAGAAATATGGCAAGATAACGGTAATAAAATAGCAATATCATCAAAAAAGCAAGGGGGGCGGCCCGTCCGGACCGCCCCCCTTGTATTTCCGGGGGGGCGGTCCGTCCTCCCGCCCGGCGGCTTTTAATGTTGACGCTTCGGGCCTAAAGTGGTAAAATTACCAGACTATCAGAGCCAGAACATGTACCTGTCGCGCATAGAGCTTTTCGGCTTCAAGTCCTTCCCCCACAAGGTGACGGTGGAGGTGGGCCAGGGCATCACCGCCATCGTCGGCCCCAACGGCTGCGGCAAGACCAACATCGTGGACGCCATCCGCTGGTGCCTGGGGGAGCAGAGCACCAAGTCGCTCCGCTCCGACAAAATGGAGGACGTCATCTTCAACGGCACCCGGGACGAGAAGCCGCTGTCCATGGCCGAGGTGACCCTGGTCTTCTCCAACGAGGAGGGGCGCCTGCCGGTGGAGTACGCCGAGGTCTCGGTCACCCGGAGGCTTTTCCGCTCGGGGGAGAGCGAGTACCTGCTGAACAACAAGGTCTGCCGGCTGCGGGACATCGTCGACCTGTTCCTCAACACCGGACTGGGGGCGGACAGCTACTCGATCATCGAGTCCAAGATGATCGAGACCATCCTGTCCGAGGACCCATCGATCAGGCGCTCGCTGTTCGAGGAGGCGGCCGGGGTAGCCAAGTACCGCCAGCAGAAGAAGGCCGCCCAGCGCCGCATGGAGTCCACCGCCGAGGACCTGGTGCGGATCCAGGACATCGTGGCCGAGGTGGAAAAAAGGCTGCGCTCGCTGCGGCGCCAGGCCGGCAAGGCCAGGGTCTACGAAAGATTCCGGACGGAGCTTAAGGACCTGGACCTGAAGGCGGCCGCCTTCGACCGGGAGCGCCTGGCCTCCGAGGAGAGGGAGCTGGCCGAGGCCATCGAGAGCACCTCAGCCCGACGGCAGGAGCTGGCCTTAGAGCTGGACCAGAGGGAGGCCGAGATCACCCAAGCCCGGGAGTTGCTGGAGGAAAACGAGGGGCAGATCGGCCGTATCCAGGACCAGATCGCCGAAGTGGCCGAGGCCATGCGCGGCTCCGAGAACCGGCTGGCGGTCATCCGCGAGCGGCGGGCCGGAATTGAGCAGACCATGCGGGCCCGCGAGGCCGAGATCAAGTCACTGCTGGCGGCCATGGGCCAGCAAGAGGCCAGCACCCGGGAGGTCCAGGAGCGGATGGGAAGGGCCTCGCAGGAACTTTTGGTCAGAACCGACCAGCTGCGCACCAAGCAGTCGGAGCTGGCGGCGCTGGACGCCGAGATATCCTCGGGGCGGACGGCCTTGGCCGAAGCTAGGGGCGAGTTGATGGAGGCCGTCAGGAGGACGGCCGAGAGCCGGGAAAGGCTGGCCGGATTGGAGAGCCGGCATCAGGGGGCCGAATCGGAGCTGGCCGCTTTGCGCCAGGAGGGCAAGGCGCTGGAGTCAGAGCTGGTGATGCAAAAATCCCAGCTGGCTGAACTGAGCCAGCGCCGCGACGAAATCGCCCAAGCCCTGGAGGCGCTGCGCCGCGAGGAGGCCTCCCTGGAGGCGCGCCTGGCCGAGCTTCGCAGCAGCATCGAAGAGCAGGGGAAAGAGCTATCCCAGGTCTCGTCTGAGCTGGCCTCACTGGAAAAAGAGAAGGGGCTGCTGGCCGAGCTGCAGCAGAGACGCGAGGGGTACCATCAGGGCGTTAGGCATCTAATGGAGCGCGTGCCGGAGCTGGCGGGCCGGGCGGCGCCGCTGGCCGAATCCATCAAGGCCAGGGCGGGATGCCAGCGGGCGGTGGAGTCGCTTTTGGGCGAGAGGCTGCACTGGGTGGCGGTGGAGGACAGCCAGGCCATGGAGCTGGCGGCCCTGGCCCTGAAGACGGGCCAGTGCGGCTGGGCCACCCTGGTGCCGCTGGATGCGCTGCCGACGGCCACCGTTCCCGCCCCGGCCGCCGGCGAGGGGATAGACGGGGCGGCGGCCGGTTTTGTGGAATGCCCGGAGCGGTTACGCCCGCTGGTGGAGATGCTGCTGGGCGACGCCCTGATCGCCGCGGAGGGAACCGACCTGCGGCAGCTCTCCCGCCGCCATCCGGGAAAAAGGATCGCCAGCCGGTCCGGCGAAATAGCAGAGCCCTGGGGAGGGCTGGTGGCCGGGTCCCTGCCGGCCGGCCAGTACGGGCTGCTGGGGCGCCAGCAGCGGCTGGACGAACTGGACCAGCTGATAGAAGATTGCCGGGCAAGGCAGGAGCGTTCGGCCCGCGGGCTGGAGGAGTCGCGGCGCCTGGTGGAAACGTCCCGGCAGTCCCTGGAGGCGGCCCGTTCCCAGCTGTCGCAGTACCAATCCCAGCTCTCCGAGCTGTCAGGCAGGCTGTCGGCCATCTCCGCCCGCCACGAGGAGTGTTCGGCCAGGGCAGCCAGGGTGGCCGAGATGGCGCAACGCCATCAGGCGATGCTGCAGGAGCTGGAGCCGGAGATCGCCCGCTCCCGGCAGACCACGCTGGAGTTCGACGAAAACAACCGGGACGAGGGCGAGGCCCTGGCTCAGAGGGAGCGGGAGCTGGCGGCCATGGACCAGAGGCGCGAGGAACTGGCCCAGGCCGTCTCCCAGGCGACGCTGGGGCTGGCCCAGATCCAGGCCGAGCAGGAGCAGGCCAGGCAGGAGCTGCGCAACATGGAGGCCCGCCGCACCGAGTCCATCGAGCGCATCCAGCAGCTGAGGGGGCTGGACGAGGAGGCCGGGCGGAACATCTCCCTGCTCAAGCAGGAGGACGAAAGCATCAGCCTGGAGCTCAGGGAGATGGCCGGGCGCCGGGACGAGGTGCTGTCCCGCCGGGACGCCCTGCAGCAGCAGATGCAGAAGTCGCTGGGCCTGATGAAGTCGGCCGAGGAGGCCCTGCACCGCACCAGGCTGGAGAGCGAGCAGCTACAGGCCAGCCTGTCGCGGGCCCAGCTGGAGCAGGGGCGGGTGGCCAACGACCGGGACAACCTGAGTAGGCGCCTGGCCGAGGAGTACGAGGCCGAGCTGGAAGCCCTGCCGGTGCCGGAGGGCTTCGACCCGGAGGCGGCCCGCCCCCGGATCGCCGACCTGCGTCTGCGCATAAAGAAGCTGGGAGGGATCAACTTCGACGCCCTCAAGGAGCTGGAGGAGGAGGAGCAGCGCTACGGCTTCATGTCCAAGCAGCGGGATGACCTGCTGGCGGCCAAGGAGGATCTGGCGGCCACCATCAAACGTATCGACGAGACGGCCAAGGCCATGTTCCTCCAGACCCTGGAGGGCATCAAGACCGGCTTCGTCCAGATCTTTCAGAGGCTGTTCATCGGGGGCGAGGCCGACATCCGGCTGTCCGGTAGCGATGACCCGCTGGAGGCCGAGATCGAGATCATGGCCACCCCCATGGGCAAGAATATGAAATCCATCACCCTGCTTTCCGGCGGGGAGAAGGCGTTGACGGCCATCGCCATGCTCTTCGGCATCTACCTGGTGAAGCCGGCTCCCTTCTGCGTGCTGGACGAGATCGACGCTCCCCTAGACGACGCCAACGTCCAGCGCTTCTGCGCCATGCTCAAAGACTTCACCGGCAGCACCCAGTTCATGGTCATCACCCACAATAAACGGACCATGGAGATCGCCGACCGGCTCTACGGGGTGACCATGGAGCAGCTGGGGGTGTCCAAGGTGGTGTCGGTGAAGTTCCAGTAAAACAGGTCCATCCAGAGAGGTCGGGATATGCTCAAACACTACCGCTTGGCCGGGGGAAGGGTGGAGGAGTCCGAGTCAGGCCCCATCCGGGTGTACTACAATCCGGACGAGGCCGAGCGTCGCTACCTGGTCGAGGAGCTGAAGATAGACGAGCACACCTTGGCCTCGTCACTGGACCCGGACGAGCAGGCCCGCTTGGAGT
This sequence comes from uncultured bacterium, assembly GCA_964518765.1. Lineage (GTDB taxonomy): Bacteria > Edwardsbacteria > AC1 > AC1 > EtOH8 > CAZPNX01. The sequence continues at coordinate 42,409 of CAZFJC010000014.1, read as the reverse complement.
TCGAGCCCGAGCACCTGGCCATAATCGTCAAGCGGCCTAAGAACTACTCGGCCCACGACCAGTTCCTATTCAAGATAGCCTCCTACGGCATTTTCCTCTTCCGCGACCGGATGGTGGTGGTCATGGCCGATGAGGTGCCGATGTTCGAGGGCAAGTGCTTCAGCCGGATCGGCTCCTACGCCGACCTGGCCCTGAAACTGATCTACCGCACCATCGTCCACTTCGTGGAACACCTCAAGATCATCAACATGGTCACCGACTCCCTGGAGGGCAAGATCAACGCCTCCATGGAGAACAAGTACCTGCTGAACCTTTTCACCCTGGAGAAGAGTCTGGTCTACTATCTGAACGCCATCAACTCCAACGGCATCGTCAGCGAGAAGCTGAAGCTGAACGCCTCCAAGGTGGGGCTGACGCAGGAGGAGGCCGAGTACCTGGACGACATCATCATCGAGAACAACCAGTGCTACCGCCAGGCCGAAATCTACTCCAACATCCTGGCCGGGCTGATGGACGCCAGGGTCTCCATCGTCTCCAACAACCTCAACGTTCTGATGAAGACCTTGAACATTATCACCATCGGCATCATGGTCCCCACCTTCGTGGTCAGCGCCTTCTCCATGAACGTCGGCATCCCCCTTTCCCGCCACCCCCTGGCCTTCTGGATCATCATCGGCATGGCCCTGGTGTCGGTGGTCGGCTTCTACTTGTTTTGGAAGTTCAAGAAGTGGTGAGGGAGGGTGGGCAGCGGCGGAACCGAGCCGGCCTCAAGGGCCGGCCTGTTTATACCTTGGGGGCATAAACCCGAGCAGCGGAGAAAGGGAGGATGCTCAAGTCGATAGGACTGAGCCTGGACAAGGCCCGCAGGGCGGTTTTCGGAGCGGTAGCCCGGACCCTCAGCGGCAAACGCGAGCTGACCGGGGAAGAGGCCTCCGAACTGGAAGCCCTGCTGCTGTCGGCTGACGTCGGGTCGGCGGCCACCGGCCGCCTTCTGGAGGCGGTGCGGCGCGGCCCGGCCGAGCGGTCGGCCTTGGAGAGGCTGAGGACGGAGATGCTTGAGATCCTCGGCCCTGGCCTAAAGCCGCCCTTTCCGGGCCGGGAGGGATGCCCGCGGCCGGCGGTGTGGCTGGTCTCGGGGGTCAACGGCGCGGGGAAGACCACCAGCGTCGGCAAGCTGGGATGCCGGCTGTCAAAACTGGGTTACCGGGTGATGATGGCCGCGGCCGATACCTACCGGGCGGCGGCCGGCGAGCAGCTGGCGGCCTGGGCCGGAAGGGCGGGGGCCGAGCTGATCGCATCCAAGCCCGGGGCCGATCCCGCTTCAGTAGCCTACGACGCGGTGTCCGCGGCCCAAGCCCGGGGCGCCGACGTCCTGCTGGTGGACACGGCCGGCCGCCTGCACAACAAGAAGCACCTCCAGGACGAGCTGCGAAAGATCCAATCCGCCATCGGCAAGAGGATGCCGGGAGCGCCCCACCTAGGCCTGCTGGTGATGGATGCCACCACCGGACAGAGCGGCCTGGCCCAGGCACGGCTGTTCTCCGAATCGACCCGGGTCGACGGCATCATCCTCGCCAAGCTTGACGGCACGGCCAAGGGTGGCATCGTCCTAGCCGTCCGCCAGGGGCTGGGCATCCCGGTGGCCTGGGTGGGCACCGGCGAGGGGACTGAGGACCTCCAGGAGTTCGATCCGCAAGAGTTTGTGGAGGGCCTACTGGGCGGCCCTGCCCCCTTGGGGAAAGAACATCCTTGACTTTACCCGTCCGATGGGGTATATTTAATTATCCTTCAGGGCGGGGCGTAATTCCCCGACCGGCGGTCAAAGCCCGCGAGTCCCGCTTAGGGCGGGACTGATCCGGTGAAATTCCGGGGCCGACGGTAAAGTCCGGATGGGAGAAGGAAAGAGGATGAGGGTCCACCCTGAAGATGCTTCAGGGTTTTTTTATGTCTGCCGATCGCCACGAAGACGAACGATTCATGCGCCTGGCCCTGGAGCTGGCATCCAGGGGCGGGGCCGACACCCGGCCCAATCCTATGGTGGGGGCGGTAGTGGTCAACGGTGGACGGGTGGTGGGCAGCGGCTACCACCGCCGGCCGGGCGGACCCCACGCCGAGGCCCTGGCCCTGGACGAGGCCGGAGCGCTGGCCCAGGGGGCCACGCTCTACGTCACCCTGGAGCCGTGCTGCCACACCGACAAAAGGACGCCCCCCTGCGTAGAGGCCATCATCAAATCGGGGGTGTCGCGGGTGGTCTATGCCGTCGAAGATAAAAATCCCAAGGTATGCGGCCAGGGAGGGCGGGCCCTTCGGGAGGCCGGGATCGAGGTGGAGGCAGGGATCCTTAGCTGCGAGGCCGAGATGCTGAATGAGGTTTACGAAAAATTTCTGTCCACCGGCCTGCCTTTCGTCACCCTGAAGCTGGCCTTGAGCCTGGACGGCCGCATCGCCACCAGGTCCGGGGAATCACGCGGCCTTTCGTGCCCGGAATCGTTGCAGCGGGTCCACCGGATGCGTTTGGAGTCCGAGGCGGTGCTGGTGGGGGCGGGGACGGCCATGGCCGACGATCCGGAGCTCACCGTCCGCCTGGTGGACAACCCGGAGGACAGGCAGCCGACGCGGTTCCTAGTCGATTCCACGCTCCGGACGCCGCTAAGCCTTAAGATCTGGGACCAGACCAAGGCCAAGACGGTGCTGGCGACGACCGGCAGAGCTGACCCCGGGAAGCTCAAGGAACTGGCCAAGCGGGAGGTGGAGGTCTGGACCATCGATGCCGATCATACCGGCCGGGTGGACCTGGAGAAGCTGGTGAGGAGGATGGGTCTCCATGAATACTATACATTACTAGTAGAGGGCGGCGGCCAGGTGGCGGCCTCGATGCTGAGGGCGGGGCTGGTGGACAAGGTGGCCTTGTTCTACACGCCCCGGATAATCGGGGGCGACGGGGCGGCTGCGGTGGGGGAGATGGGGTTGGCCGAGCTAGGCCCGTCGATGGAATACGAACTTATGACCCCGTCGCCATCAGGCCGCGACTTACTGATAGAGGCGCGACCGGCAGGCCGCAAGGCTAAAAACTAATGTTCACCGGCATCATCGAGGCCACCGGCAAGGTCAAATCGCTTTTTCGCCAAGGCGGGTCGGCGCGGCTGGAGGTCGAGGTCCCTTGGAGCGACCTGACCATGGGCGAGAGCGTGTCGGTGGACGGCGCCTGCCTGACCGTCTCCGGACTGCCCAAGGGGGGCTTCGCCGCCGACCTCAGCGCCGAGACGCTGCACAGGACCATCGCCGGGAGTTACCTAGCCGGGACCAAGATAAACCTGGAACGGGCCGTCAAGCTGGGCGAGAGGCTGGGCGGGCACCTGGTCTACGGCCACGTCGACGGGGTGGGCAGGCTGGGAAGGATAACCAAGCGGTCCGAACACTGGATACTGGAGATATCGGTGGACCAGGGCTTGAGAAAATACCTGGCGGAAAAGGCCTCGGTGGCTGTCAACGGCATCAGCCTGACGGTGGCCACAAGGCTTTCCGCTGGGTTCTCCATATCCATCGTGCCACACACCTTGAAGGCCACCACCGCCTCCGGCTGGAGGACTGGGGACCGGGTCAACATAGAAGTGGACATGGTGGCCAAGCACGTGGAATCATTGATCGGTAAAAAATGACACCGAAAAGGAAATTCGATCCCATAAGCGACGCCATCGCAGCCATCAGAAGAGGCGGAATGGCGGTGGTGGTGGACGACGAGGACCGGGAGAACGAGGGCGACTTGATAATGGCCTCCCAGAAGGCCACGCCCCAGGCGATCAATTTCATGGCCAAACACGCCAGAGGCTTGATCTGTGTCTCTCTGCCGGATACCCGCTGTCGCGACCTGGACCTACCGCCGCAAACAACGGGCAACACTGCCCTCCACGGCACCGCCTTCACCGTCTCGGTGGACGCCAGGAGGGGAACCACTACTGGCATCTCAGCCCATGATCGAGCGGCCACCATCCGGGCTCTGATAAATCCCAGGACCAAACCTGGGGACCTGGCCCGGCCCGGGCACGTCTTTCCCCTGCGCACCGCCCAAGGCGGGGTGCTGAGACGGGCCGGGCATACCGAGGCTGCCTCTGACCTAGCCCGGATGGCCGGGCTCTACCCGTCCGGGGTGCTGTGCGAGATTATGTCCGAGGACGGCAGCATGGCCCGGGGCGGGGAGCTTTACTCCTTCGCCCGACAGCACCGGCTCCCCATCGTCACCGTCAAGGACTTGATTGCCTACCGGCGCAGGAGCGAGAAGCTGGTGAAGAAGGTGCTGGAGACCAAGCTGCCCACCAAATACGGGAACTTCCGGCTGCTGGTCTACGAGGACCAGCTGGAGAGCTACCACCATCTGGCTTTGGTCAAGGGGGAGGTCAGGGGGAGGAAGGAGGTGCTGGTGCGGGTCCACTCCCAGTGTCTGACCGGCGACATCCTGGGTTCGGTGCGCTGCGACTGCGGCCAGCAGCTGGGCAAGGCCCTGCAGATGATCGAGCGGGCGGGAAGGGGGGTGTTCCTCTATATGCGGCAGGAGGGCCGGGGCATCGGCCTTTACAACAAACTGAGGGCTTACCGGCTCCAGGACCGGGGCCTGGACACCATCGAGGCCAACCTGGCCTTGGGCTTCCGGCCCGACGAGAGGGATTACGGCATCGGAGCCCAGATACTGAAGGATCTGGGTCTGTCCTCCATTCGGCTGATTACCAACAATCCGGATAAAATCGCCGGCTTGGAAGGGCACGGGCTGAGGATTTCCAGTCGCATCCCGGTGCCGGTCAAGTGCCATCCGGCCAACGTCCGTTACCTGCGGACCAAGCGCGACAAGATGGGACACCTGCTGGGGGCCATCGAATGCCGTAACCATTGATGTCTCGGCATAAACGCCAAGAAGGCAACAGACACTTAAGGAGCACAAAAATGCCAAAAACCATCGAGGGCCAGCTGAGCGCGGCCGGCAAGAGGTTCTGCATCGTGGTCTCGCGCTTCAATGACCTGGTGAGCCAGCGGTTGCTGGACGGGGCCCTAGACTGCCTGAAGCGCCACGGCGGGGATGAAGACAAGATCGACATCATTTGGGTGCCGGGCTCGTTCGAGATACCGGCAGTAGCCGACCGAGTCGCCAGGTCCAAGAGATACCAGGCGGTCATCTGCCTGGGCGCGGTCATCCGCGGCGACACCCCGCACTTCGACTACATTGCGGCCGAAGTGGCCAAGGGGGTGGCCCACGTCTCCCTGTCCTCCGGGGTGCCGGCCATCTTCGGGGTGGTGACCACCGATAACCTGGATCAGGCCCTGGAGCGGGCCGGCAGCAAGTCGGGCAACAAGGGCTGGGAGGCCGCCCTGTTCGCCATGGAGATGGCCGATATCTACCGCCAGCTTCCGGCCAAATAGATGGGCAAAAGGCGGCAGTCCCGGGCCCTGGCCCTCAAGGCCCTCTACCTGATGGAATATTGTGAGGTCGATCCGGACGAGGCGGTAGCCGCGGCGGCCGGCATGGAGCCAGGGGAGGAGGGTCTACAGGATTTTGCCAGGCTGCTGGCCGAGGCGGTGCAGGCCAACCGGGGCGAGATCGATCGTCGGATCATATCGGCAGCCGACAACTGGAGCCTGGAGCGGATGGCGGTGGTCGACCGCAACATCCTCAGACTGGGGGCGGCTCAGCTTCTCTACCTGGGGGCCGAGGTGCCGCCCAAGGTGGCCATCGATGAATCCATCGAGCTGGCCAAAGAATACGGGGAGGAGGACTCCTCTAAGTTCGTTAACGGTGTCCTGGACAGGATCTTCCATGAGATGGGTTCAAATGCCGGCGGCGTAGAGGTATGAGGTTCGCCATAATATCCGACATCCATTCCAACCTCGAGGCCCTGACGGCGGTGCTCGACGACATCGGACGACGCCGGGTGGACCGCATAGTCTGCCTGGGCGACGTGGTGGGCTACGGGGCCGATCCCCAAGCCTGCCTGGCAGCCGTTCGGAAAACCACCGACCTGGTGGTGGCCGGCAACCACGACTGGGGATCGGTAGGCAAGTTGGAAATGAGCTACTTCAACCGCAGCGCCCGGACGGCGGCAGAGTGGACGGCCGGCAGGCTCTCGGAGCCGGAAAGGCGGTTCCTGGCCGGGCTGCCCCTGGTGCTAAGCATCGGTGGGGGCGACAGCTTCCTGGCGGTCCACTCCACCCCCGACCACCCAGACGAGTGGCGTTACCTACTGTCCATCGACGAGGCCGAGTTCCAGTTCGAGAGGATGCCGCGTCAGGTCTGCTTCGTGGGCCACTCCCACCAACCACTGGCCTGGCAGTGGAACAGTGGGGGGCGGGTATCGGTGGTGGGCCGGGAGTACCTTCAGATGGAGGCCGGTTGCCGCTATATCGTCAACGTGGGGAGCGTGGGGCAGCCCCGAGACGGCGACCCCCGGGCTGGCTACGCTGTGTTCGACGAGGAAAGGCGGGAGGCAGTCATCCACCGGGTGGAGTACGATGTCTCTGCAGCCCAGGCCAAGATAATCAAGGCCGGGCTGCCCCCAAGGCTGGCCGAAAGGCTCTCCCGGGGGTTATAGGGGGAAGCGAAGCCAAAGATGGCTGAACGGACGGCGATCATCATCCCCCACTGCAACGGCTGGGAGCTGCTGGAGCGCTGCCTGGAGACGCTGCAGGCCTCGGGCGACGGCGATTGCCGGGTCCATCTGGTCGACAATGGTTCGACCGACGGCAGCCCGGAAAGAGCCAAGGCCAAGCATCCGGGCATCGAGATCATCCGCTCAGAAAGAAATCTGGGCTTCGCCGGCGGCTGCAACTTGGGCATCAGATCGACGGCCGGCGAGTACGTGGTGCTGCTGAACAACGATACCGAGGTCGAGCCAGGCTGGCTGGGGCACCTGGTTCGGGCTATGGACGCCGACCCCAGCCTGGCCGCCGCCCAGCCCAAGATATTATGGTTGAGGCAGAGGGACACCTTCGACTATTCGGGCGGGGCGGGCGGTCTGATGGACGTCTTCGGCTACCCCTTCTGCCGCGGCAGGCTCTTTCAGACCCTGGAGAAGGACCTGGGCCAGTATGACCACAGCCCCCCCGACATCTTCTGGGCCTCGGGCTCGGCCTCTATCTACCGCCGTTCGGCCCTGGAGCAGGCGGGCCTGCTGGACGAGGACTTCTTCATGCATATGGAGGAGATCGATCTCTGCTGGCGGCTTCACCTGCTGGGCTATCGGGTGGCAGCGGTGCCAGGGTCGGTGGTCTACCACCTATCGGGTGGCTCGCTTCCGGCCGGAGAGTTCCGCAAGATGTACCTCAACCACCGCAACAGTCTGCTGATGCTGCTGAAGAACTATTCTCCGGAGAGTCTGTTGTGGACCTGGCCGTCAAGGATGGCGCTGGAGGCCATGTCCCTGGCCAAGGCCCTGTCATCGGGCGACTGGCAGTGGGCCAGAGCTATCGTCTCCGCCGGATGTTGGATCTCCGAGCACCTGGTGACCATAGCCGGAAAAAGGCGCCAGGTCCAGGGAATGCGGAGGATTGGCGACCGGGAGGTGACCGAAAGGATGTGTCGGCGGAGCGCCGCTCTATCGTATTTCCTGGGTAACAAAAGGACGGCCGCCGAGCTCGATCCCGTCCAGGCGGGAGGTGGCGACCCCTCGTCAGGGCTCGGGGATCGCCGCGGAAGGGAGGTTCGGGTCCATTAAAGCGGCCATCAAAAGATCTCTGACCCTGGCGCTGAGGGTGGCCATCAGCCTGGGGTTGATAGCTTGGATCCTGAAAAGCGTGGACCTCCCCCAGCTTTGGGCCACGCTCCAGGGGTTGAACGTTTGGTACCTGCTTTTTTCGCAGCTTTTCTCCTTCCTGGTCAATGCCGTCTGCGTCTGGCGCTGGCAGGTGCTGCTGGTGGGCCGGGGGGTGAGGGTGGGCTACGGACGTTTGTTGCGGTATTTCCTAAACGGGCTATTCTTCGGCAACTTCCTGCCGACCACGGTGGGGGGCGATCTGATGAGGGCCTACCTGGTCTCGGACGACTGCGGCTCCCGCTCTGAAGCCCTGGCCTCGGTGCTGGTAGACCGGTTCATCGGCCTGTTCGGGGTGATCATCACCGGCATCATCGGTTTGATCCTGGTGGCCCGGACCGGGCAGGAGACGGCCCTGCTGCGCTATATGATGATCGGGATGGGCATCACCCTAGTGCTGATGGCCGTGTTCCTCCACAAGCCGATAATGAGGCATTTCCGGGTTTTGCTCCGCCTGCCTCTGGTGAACCGTCTGGAGCGGAAGGCGGTGGAGTTCTACCATTCGCTGTACGTCTACCGCAACCACCTTCGGGAGGTGGCCCTGGCGCTGGTGCTGTCGCTGCTGGTGCAGCTGGCCGTGGTGCTGACGGTCTTCGCCATATCCCGGTCCCTGGGATCGAGTATCCCCATCACCCCCTTCTTTCTCTATATGCCGGTGATCGCGGCCGTCAGCATGCTGCCGGTGTCGATAAACGGCTGGGGCCTGATGGAGGGATCATTCATCGTCTTCTTCGGTCGGGCTGGCATGTCCAGACCCGAGGCCCTGTCGCTGGGATTCCTCTACCATGTGCTGGCAGTGGGAGTATCTCTGTCCGGAGGAGTGCTGTGGCTGTTGATCGGCCGGGGGAGGAGGCCAGGCGACCAATGCCGCCGCCAGGCCACTGCCTAGACTTCTCGGCGGTAAGATGAAGCCGACCGATACCCCAATGAGAATCGTCTTCATGGGAACGGCCGAGTTCGCCGTGCCGACGCTCCGGGCTGTCTCCAGAGCCGGCCACCGCATACTGGCGGCCTACACCCAGCCGGACCGGCCGGCGGGAAGAGGCCTCAAGGTCTCACTGTCCCCGGTCAAGACGACGGCCCTAGGGCTGGGCTTGGAGGTGCTGCAGCCGACCAGCTTGTCGGAGGTTGGAGCACTAGAGAGCTTAAAGGAACTGAACCCGGAGGTGGCGGTGGTGGTGGCCTACGGTCTGAAGCTGCCGCCCTCTTTTCTTTCGGCCCCAAGGCTGGGCTGCCTTAATCTCCATCCCTCCCTCTTGCCCAAGTACCGCGGGGCGGCCCCCATCAATTGGGCGCTAATGCGAGGAGAGACGAGGACCGGACTGTCTGTCATTCGGATGAACAACAGAATGGACGCCGGCGACATCGTCCTTCAAGAGGAGGTCGAGATCGGGCCGGAGGATAATGCCGGCTCGCTGGAGGCTAAGCTGGCCGAACTTGGGGCCGCCTTGATGGTCCGCTGCCTGGAGGAGCTGGCGGCGGGAAGGGCCATCGGCCGCCGCCAGGATGAGGCCCTTGCCACCATGGCTCCCAAGCTGTCAACTCAGGATCTGGTGATTAACTGGAACCGGCGCTGTCTCGAACTGAGGAACATGGTCCGAGGACTGACACCTAAGCCCGGAGCCCGGACGTTTTTCAGGGGTAAGCAGCTTGAAGTAGGGGCGGTCCGTGTTATATCGATCTCGGACAGGGATCGGGCGGGCAGTGAGCCGGGCATGGTGACGGGATGCGATTCGGAGGATAATCCACTAGTGCGGGCCTCTGACGGCGTACTATCATTGAATCTGGTAAAGCCGGAGGGCAAAAAGATGATGAGCGGGGGGGAGTTTTCTCGAGGTTACCGCCCTCGGGCCGGGGAGAGGTTGGGCTGAGCAGCCGTGAGCATATAATAAAAGGCGGTGCCGGTCCGGGCGAGTCCCGGGGGCTTTTCCTGGGCCTGTCGGTCGTTAGCCTCCTGCTGCTGCTGGCAGCACTGGCCGTGCTACTATGGCTGGTCCAGCCCAGGCTTTTACTTTTGGGCGACTGGGCAGTGTGGGCCGTCTACGGCCTGGCCGCCGTTTTTCTGCTGGTGGTGGGAGGAGGCCTAACCCTGATCGTCGTCTCCGCCCTGGCCGAGGTTGACCTGCTATTTCCCCATGGCAAGAAGCAGGTGACGGTCAGGGTCCTCTATCCCATCAACCTGCTGTTGGGTTTCCTGCTGGGCCTGGGGCGGGAGCGCATCGGCGAATCGTTCGTGGCGGTCAACAACGCCCTGGTGCGCGCTGCCAGGTGCCGTCTGAAGCCGGGTCCGGTGCTGCTGCTGCTGCCCCACTGCCTGCAGCAGTCCGATTGCCGCCATAAGGTGACCGCGAATATCGCCAACTGCCTGGGCTGCGGCCGGTGCCAGCTGGCCGAGCTGGCCAAGATCTCCAGGGAACACGGAATCGCCATGGTGGTGGCCACCGGAGGCACCCTGGCCCGCCGGCTGATAGGGGAGATAAATCCCTCAGCCATCCTGGCGGTGGCCTGCGAGCGCGACCTGGTCTCCGGCATCCAGGACGCCTACCCTATACCGGTCTATGGGGTGCTCAACCAGCGCCCCTACGGGCCCTGCCGAGATACCACCGTCGACATCTCCTTGCTTAAAAGGGGCCTGTCCCTGCTGTTGGGCCGGGAGATCGGATGAACGCCCGGGAGCTGGCCCTGCGCGTCCTGGTTAAGGCGGATAGCGGCCGGGGATTGAGCGACGTCCTCATCAGGGACGAGTTCGAACGGGCCGGCCTCTCCCCCGAGGACCGGGCCCTGGCCAGGGAGCTGGTGGCCGGCGTGCTGCGCAACCGCAGCCTGCTCGACTGGATGCTTGACGGCTCCCTGAAAAAGGGGATGGCGTCGCTTTCAACTGCCGAGGCCAACATCCTCAGGCTGGGCGCCTGCCAGCTTTGTTTGATGGACCGGGTGCCGGATTACGCGGTCGTGGACGGAAGCGTCCGCCTCAGCAAGCGTTTCGCCCGTAAGGGGATCGTCGGCTTGACAAACGCGGTGCTGAGGGATATAATTAAAAAACGCCCCCGGGGATTCAAACCCTCCACCGGAGATCCCCTTAAGGACTTGGCCATCGCCTGGTCGCACCCAGAATGGCTGGTCCGGAGATGGCGGGATAGTCTGGGTCTCAAGGAAACGGCCGAGCTGCTTGAGTTCGACAACAAGCCGGCGCCTATCCTTCTTTGGGCCAATCCTTTAAGGATAGATCGAGATCGGCTGATATCCGAGCTTGAGTCTGGCGGCTTCCAGCCCAGGCCCCATCATCTCCTGCCGGACGCGGTGGAGCTGGGGAGGCCGGCCGGGATCTTCGGCCATCGGCTGTTCGCATCGGGGCATTTCTATCTACAGGACACAGCCGCCCAACTGGTGGGACTTTTGATGGATCCGAGGCCGGGACAGACGATTCTTGATGTCTGCGCGGCGCCTGGAGGCAAGGCCTGTTGGGCGGCCAGCCGCGGCCCCGACATCACGGTGGCGGCGGCGGACACCAGCTGGTCCCGTCTGAAGCTGGTCCGCCAGAACGCAACCAGGCTGGGTTTGGGCAACGTCCTGCCACTGTGCGGCGACGGGCTGATGCCCCCTTTTCGTTGCCAGTTCGATTCGGTGCTGGTGGACGCTCCCTGCAGCGGCTTGGGGGTGCTCAGGCGCAGGCTTGATCTCCGCTGGAGGGTCAACGAGGAGGACATCGTCCGGTTGGCCGGGCTGCAGGCGCGCCTGCTGGAGGTTGCCTCCCACTGGGTGAGGCCCGGCGGCGCCCTGGTCTACGCCACCTGCACCCTGACATCCGAGGAGAACCAGGAACAGGTGGCCAGATTCCTGGAGAGCCATCCTGATTTCATCCTCGATCCCGCCGAGGGCCGCTTGCCCCAAGCGGCAGTAACAGGCGGGATGCTGGAGGTTTGGCCCCACCGGCTGGGCACGGACGGGGCTTTCGCTGCCAGGCTAACAAGAAGAACGCAATAAATATGGGGGAAGACTATGCCTATCTACGAAGAGACCGGAGGCAAGGGCAAGGGGATCGTCTGGGCGGTGGTGGCCGGCAGCATCGGCGGCCTGGTGTTCTCCATCCTCTTCTGGGCTTTCATCCAGCCGATGCTCGAGATGTCCGAGGTGCCGGACGTCAGCGGGAAGAAGGTGGAGATAGCCAAATCCATCCTCGAGGGCCGGGGTTTCAGGGTTTACCTAGAGGACCCGATCAGCGACCCCGGGGTGCCGGATGGCGCCGTCAGCAAACAGGACCCGGTGCCGGGCGTCAGGTACCGTCGAGGGTCGATGGTCAAGGTGTGGCCCAACAGCGCCGGGGGTACCGTCCCCATGATGCGCGGCGTGCCGCTGGCCCAGGCCACGGTGCTGCTACAGCAGGCCGGCCTAAAGCTGGGGCAGGTGATCATGCAGCCGTCTGACTCGGTGGAGAAGGACGCGGTCATCGCCAGCCTTCCACCCTTCGGCGCCCAGGCCTCGCGAGAGGTGCCGGTGAATCTGACAGTCAGCGCCGGTGCCGGCGAGGTGGCGGTGCCGGCGGTCAAGGGCTGGGGGCGCACCCGGGCCCAGGACATGATCAAGCAGGCCGGGCTCAACGTGGGCAACATCCGTTATATTTTCGATGAGGAGAACGACCCAGGCATCGTGCTGAGGCAGGATCCGCAGCCGGGCTCCAAGGCGGCCAAGGGCTCCAACGTCAACATCTGGGTCTCCACCGATATAGAACCGGAATGAGCCTGAAGGCCCTCCTCTCCAAGAACCCGGCCCTGTGGCGGTCGGTCGCCTGGGTTGCCGGGCTATTCCTAGCCGGATTTCTGCTGGCCAACTTCGTGCTGATGCCGCTGTTCGTCAGGCACGGGGCCGAGGTGGAGGTGCCTGACCTGGAAGGAATGGAGTATGCCAAGGCCGCCCAGCTGCTGGCGGAGAAGGGCCTGGAGATCGCCCTGGGAGGCTGGCAGTACCACTCGGAGCAGCCGGACAGCACCGTCATCGCCCAGGAGCCCGAGCCCAGGATGATGATCAAAAAGGGCCGGACGGTCAAGGTGATCGTCAGCCGGGGTGTTGAGAAGATAGCTGTTCCCTATCTTGCCGGCCTGACCACGGTCCGGGCCATCAACCTGCTGGACCGCACCGGCCTGCTGGTGGAGGCCATCGACAGCCTGGCCAGCGACTCCATCGCCCACGGCTGCGTCATCAGTTCGGTGCCAGAGGCCGGGGTCAAGCTGGAGCGGGGTGGGGCCGTCCGGATAACGGTCAGCAAGGGGCCGACCGAGGGCAAGATGCTGATGCCGGACCTGGTGGGCAAGAAGCTGGCCGAGCACCAGGGACAGCTAGTGGCCCAGGGCCTGATCATAGGCGAGGTCAAGTACGTCCCCGGCCAGTCGCTGGAGCCGGGCACCATCGTCATGCAGGCCCCCCAGCCGGGCTTCGTGGTCAAGCGCGGCGACACCGTCAACCTGGCGGTCAGCAGCAACTGACCGTTCCTTACACCACCCGCGAAAGGCGCGAATGATGCGAAACCAAAACCGGCGTCCCTTTTAACAAAAAAGGGCGTCAGCGAGTCTTTTTCGTGTCATAGCGTGTCTGGCGGGATTTTAATTATAGGCTGAACCATGGCCAAGGTAGCGCCCTCCCTGCTTTCGGCCGACTTCGCCCGGCTGGGCCAGGAGATAGCCGAGGTGGAGCGGGCCGGGGCCGACCTGCTGCACCTGGACGTGATGGACGGGCGCTTCGTGCCCAACCTGACGTTCGGACCCCTGGTGGTGGAGGCGGTCAACCGGATGACCGGCCTGCCGCTGGACGTCCACCTGATGATCGTCGAGCCCCTGAAGCTGGCGCCCCGTTTCGCCGCGGCCGGGGCCGACCTGCTGGTGGTCCACCAGGAGGCGGTGGAGGACCTGCCCCAGGCCCTCGCGGAGCTGAGGAAGCTGGGGGTAAGAGCCGGTTTCTCGCTGAACCCGGAGACGCCGACGGAGGCCGTCGAGCCGTACCTGGCGCAGGCCGACCAGGTGCTGGTGATGAGCGTCAACCCCGGCTTTGGGGGGCAGGAATTCATGCCGAAGACGCTGGACAAGGTGCGGAGGCTGCGCGAGCTCAAGCAGGCTGGAAAACATCGGGCCGAGATCGCCATCGACGGCGGCATCAACCGGGAGACGGCCGGGGAGGCGGTCAGGGCCGGGGCCGAGGTGCTGGTGGCCGGGGCGGCCGTGTTCAAGGTGCCGGACAAGGCGGAGATGGTACGCTTTCTGAAGGAGGTGAAGTGACGGACCCCAAGGTGTTCAGGCTCTTGAGCTACGGGATGTACGTGGTGGCCAGCAACAGGGGCGGCAGGTTAAACGGCCAAATAGCCAATACCGTCTTCCAGGCCACCGCCGAGCCGCCCCAGATGGCGGTATGCCTCAACTGCCAGAACCTGACCCACGAGATGGTGTCCGAATCTAAGAGGTTCTCGGTGTCGATCCTGTCCCAGGAGACGCCGCTCAAACTCATCGGCCTGTTCGGCTTCAAGTGCGGCCGGTCGGTGGACAAGTTCTCCGGCATCAGCCACCGGGTTCTTCCCAGCGGCACCCCGGTCATCCTCGACCACTCGCTGGGCTGGCTGGACCTGGAGGTTACCCAGGCCATCCCCCTGGGGACTCACACCCTGTTCGTCGGCCGGGTGACAGATGCAGAAATAATCGGCTCCGGAACCCCTATGACCTACGACTACTATCACCAGGTGAAGGGCGGCAAGACCCAGGCCAATGCTCCTACCTTTAACGTAAGAACATGACGGCCTACTTCGCCTGCCTGTGCCGAAGCCAATAATGCTCGGCTCCGCGCAGGCTGGCCGAAGCAGCAAGTATTAATCGAAGGCTGCGTAGGGTGGACATCATGTCCCAACCATAGACGCGCCGTGTCTCAACCATAGGCGCGGCCCGTCCCAACAAACATACAAGTCCCAACAGGGAGGACGACCATGAAGAAGTACACCTGCACCGTCTGCGGCTACGTCTACGACCCGGCGGTGGGCGACCCGGAGAGCAACATCCCGGCCGGGACCGCCTTCGAGAAACTGCCCGAGGACTGGGTATGTCCGGTGTGCGGGGCGGCCAAGGACGCCTTCGAACCAGAGGACTGATGACGTAAATACGAAATCCGAATATCGAAATACGAAACATAAGGCGTCAAAGGTAAAGTCCCGAAGATTAGGATTTGGACCCTTTGATATTGTTTCGGATTTCGGATTTTGGATTTCGTGTTTTCGAATTTAGGAATAAAATGCATCGTAATATAAGCGAAAAGGTCTATTGGGTCGGCGCCCAGGACTGGGACCGCCGGCTGTTCGACGAGCTGATCCCACTCCCCCAGGGCACCAGCTACAACAGCTACCTGGTCAATGGTTCGTCCAAGAATGCGCTGATCGACGCGGTCGATCCGACAAAATGTTCGGAGCTGCTGGAAAACCTCAAGGCCTTGGGCGTTTCAAAGCTGGACTACATCGTGGCCAACCACTGCGAGCAGGACCACTCGGGGGCCATCCCGACCTTGCTGGATAAATATCCCGAGGCCAAGGTGGCCACAAACGCCAAGTGCCGCGACCTTTTGAAGGACCACCTGCACATCGCCGACGAAAAGTTTCTGGTTCTGGCCGAGGGCGAGAGGCTTGACCTGGGCGGGCTCAGCCTGGAGTTCATCCTGGCGCCCTGGGTGCACTGGCCCGAGACCCAGTTCACCTGGCTCAGGGAGGAGAAGATACTCTTCACCTGCGACTTCCTGGGCTCTCACCTGGCGACCTCGTCGCTCTATGCGGACAAGGACGAGGTGCTGGCCGGAGCACGGCGCTACTACGCAGAGATCATGATGCCCTTCCGGACCTCCCAGCCCAAGTATTTGGACAGGATCGAGGCGCTATCCCCCGAGCTCATCTGCCCCAGCCACGGACCCATTCATAAAAGACCGTTCTTCATCATGGATGCCTACCGGGAGTGGTCGTCGGATAAGGTAAAGAACATAGTAGTCCTGCCCTGGGTGTCCATGCACGGCAGCACCGAGGCCATGGCCTATCATCTGACAGACGCCCTGATAGCCCGGGGCGTGGAGGTCAAACCGTTCAACCTGACCGTGGCCGACCTGGGCGAGCTGGCCTCGGCTCTGGTGGACGCGGCCACGGTGGTCCTGGGGGCATCCACTGCCCTAGTGGGGCCGCACCCCAAGGGCCTGTACGCCGCGGCCCTGGTTGGGGCGCTGCGTCCCAAGACCCGCTTTCTCTCGCTCATCGGCTCCTACGGCTGGGGGACCAAGGCCCCGGAGACGATCAAGTCTCTTTTGGCCAACCTCAAGGCCGAGATGCTGGAGCCGGTGTACATCAAGGGGGCGCCGCGGGAGGAGGACTTCGCCTCGCTGGATAAGCTGGCGGACGCGATATTGGAAAGGCACAAGAGGATCGGGATTGTCTAACAGCCCGATGTCATCCTGAGGGCCCTCCATCGCCTGACAAGCTGAAGGATGACATGTCGAGTCCACCCTTCAGCCAGCAAGGCAGGGAGCCTTTCTCAGGGTGACAGAGAATTAAGATAAGATAACAGATATAAAGGAGATCCCCACCATGATGAAGCCGTCCGTCCAGGAAATCATCAACAAGCAGATCCAGGCCGAGCTCTACTCGGCCTACCTCTACCTGGCCATGGCCGTCTGGTGCAACGACCAGAACCTGCCGGGCATGGCACATTGGCTCAAGCTCCAGGCCAAGGAGGAGACCGAGCACGCCATGAGGTTCTATCACCACCTGGAGGAGCGCTCGGCCAGGATAGAGCTGAGGGCCATCGAGGCCCCGCCCAAGGAATGGAAGTCGCCGCTGGCGGTGTTCGAGGCGGCCTACGGACACGAGCAGAAGGTGACCGGGATGATCTATGACATCGTCAACCTGGCCCAGAAAGAGGGCGACCACGCCGCAGCGGTGATGTGCCACTGGTTCGTCAACGAGCAGGTGGAGGAGGAGGCCCAGACCCTGGCCATCGTCGAAAGGCTGAAGATGGCGGCCGAGTCCAAGGGGGCGCTGATGCAGGTGGACAAGGAGCTGGGCAAGCGGGAGTAGGCCTCTTTCTATACCGCAGAGGCGCAGAGACTTACGATGGCCGGTCATTCCCGTGCTTGCGCGCCAAAGCCCCGCCGAACGCTGAGCGGAGTCGAAGTGTGGCGGGGCGTCGGCGTGAAAACCGGAATCCAGAACTGCTGGCACGGTTGCGCAAACGGACCGTATTTGGTATAATTATCACACCAAGCAAGTAAACTTGCCACATACAACGGCGAACCCGAAAGGTTGATCGCTGTCAGTTACGCCGGATCCCTGGCGGAGTTGAGGGATTATTGCAGCACAATGGCTGGCAGCGATTTTATTTGTTATGAAGACGAGTTCAAAGTAAAACCACTACTCTAGTAAGATTGTGACAATTCTGGTATACAGCGCAACAATAATTGCTTTTTATTAGTATTATTCTTGAATCATATTTTTCACAGACTATTAAAGTTAATCTTCAAAGATTACTTATCTTCCCAAGTGTTTAATCCTTGTGTCAATATTTGGATTATATTTTAATCTATTACTTAACTGTTTGTATCGTAAATATCTATATAAGATTGATCGTAGGATTTTCTAGTTAAATGTTCGACTCCCTCACTGAAAAACTATCGTCCCTTTTCAAGAACCTCACCGGCCAGGGCAGGCTCTCCGAGGCCAACGTCCGGGAGGCGGCGGCCCAGGTGCGGCTGGCCCTGCTGGAGGCCGACGTAAACCTCAAAGTGGCCGAGGACTTCGTGGCCCGGGTGCAGGAGCGGGCCCTGGGGGCCGAGGTGCTCACCAGCATCACCCCGGGACACCAGTTCGTCAAGATAGTCCACGAGCAGCTGCGGGAGACACTGGGCGGCAAGCGGGAGGCCCTGCGCTTCGCCTCCCAGCCGCCGACCGTGGTCATGGTCTGCGGCCTGCAGGGCTCGGGCAAGACCACCACCTGCGCCAAGCTGGGGGCGCACCTCAAGCGCTCCGGCAAGCGGGTGATCCTGGCCGCGGCCGACATCTACCGGCCGGCGGCGGCCGAGCAGCTGGAGATCCTGGCCGGCCAGGCGGACTGTATCTTCTTCAAGTCCGATTCCAACGACGTGGCCAAGATCTGCTCCCAGGCCGTGGAGGCCGGGGTTCGAAAACTGGCCGACGCCGTCATCCTGGACACGGCCGGGCGCCTGCACATCGACGCCGAGATGATGGCCGAGCTGGTGCGCACCAAGGCGGCGGCCAGGCCCCACGAGATCCTCCTGGTGCTGGACAGCATGACCGGCCAGGACGCCGCCAACGTGGCCGCCGAGTTCAACACCAAACTGGGACTGACCGGCGCCATCCTCACCAAGCTGGACAGCGATGCCCGGGGCGGGGCGGCCCTGTCGCTGCGGGCGGTGTCGGGCGCGCCCATCAAGTTCGTGGGGGTGGGCGAGAAACTGGCGGATCTGGAGGAGTTCCACCCCGACCGTATGGCCTCTCGCATCCTGGGCATGGGCGACATCGTCACCCTGGTGGAGAAGGCCCAGGCGGCCTTCGACGCCAGGGAGGCGGCCAGGCTCGAGGAGAAGGCCCAAAAGGACCGGCTGACCCTGGAGGACTTCGCCGAGCAGATGCGTCAGGCGAGGAAGATGGGGTCGTTGCAGGATCTGGCCGGGCTGATCCCAGGCATGCCCAAGGCGGCCCAGGCCGAGGTGGACGAGAAGGCCTTAGCCCGGATGGAGGCCATCATCTCCTCCATGACCCCCAAGGAGCGGCGTAACCCGCAGGTCTTCAACGGCAGCCGGCGCCAGAGGGTGGCCAGGGGCAGCGGCACTACGGTCCAGGAGGTCAACCAGCTGCTGCGGCAGTTCGAGGCCGCCCAGAAGCTGATGAGGATGATGGGCAAAAAACGAGGCGCCCGGGTGCCGATGCCGTTCGGGATGTGAAGATCTGGTCATCTAAATCCCCTCTAAAAAGAGGGGAACAAGGGGTGTGTCATTAGTATGGCAAAAATGATGCACACACCCCTGACCCCTCTCAAGAGGGGATAAAGAGGATCGGCTAACGTGATATTAAGGCGACTATCAATAAACAACAAACCAAAGCGGAGGGAACCAAGGAATGTCGGCATCCATCAGACTCTCCCGGATGGGGAGCAACAAGAACGCCTTCTACCGGATCGTGGTCCTGCCCACCCGGTCCAAGAGGGACGGCTCGGCCCTGGACACCTTGGGCTACTACCGGCCGGACGCCAACCCCAAGCAGGCCACCCTGGAGCTGGCCAGGGCCAAGGAGTGGATAAAGAAAGGGGCCATCGCCTCCTCCACCGTCATGAGGCTGGTAAAGATGGGCGAGAAGCTGGAGGCTGGGGAGAACGGCCAAGTCAAGATCGTCTTCGGCTCGGACAAGACCAAGAAGGCCCATAAGGACCGTCTGGCCGCCAAGAAGAAGGGTTGAGGCCATGCTTAAGGATCTAGTGGACTATCTGGCCAAATCGCTGGTGGACAAGCCGGACAAGGTCACGGTGACCGAGGTGTCCCGCGAGGGGGCGCTGGTCTACGAGCTGCGGGTGGCCAAGGAGGACATCGGCAAGGTCATCGGCAAAAAGGGGCGCACCGCCCAGTCCATCAGGACCTTGCTGGCCGCGGCCGGGACCAAGCTGGGCAAGCGGACCACCCTGGAGATCATCGAATAGCCTTCGGAAAAAAGCGGGGCCATGCCACAGGACAGGGACCTGGCGACCGTGGCTGCGGTGCTCAAGCCCTACGGGCTCAAGGGCGCCGTCAGGCTCGAGCTGGCCAGCGACAACCCGAACCGCTTTCGCAAGGGCGCCCGGCTGCTGATCGTCCAGGGCGAAAGTGTAAGGGAGGCCCAGGTGGAACGGTTCGTGGATCAGGGCCGCTATGGGATCGTCAAGCTGTCCGGCTTCGATTCCCCGGAACAGGCCCGGGAGCTCCGTGGCGCCGAGCTGGCGGTCGAGGCCAGCGACCTTCCGCCTCTCCCCCAGGGAAGCTACTACACCTTCCAGATACTGGGGATGGAGGTCAGGTCGGGGGGCGGCCAAAGCCTGGGCAGGATCGTCGAGATCGAGGTTATGCCGGCCGGGGACGTCTACCGGGTAGAGGGGCCAGGGGGCAGCTTCGGGATCCCGGCCTGCGGCGACATCATCCAGATGGTGGACACGGAGCAAGGGGTCATGGTCATTGAGGACCGGGAGGGGTTGAGGTGAGGATAGACGTCCTGACCCTTTTCCCCGAGTTCTTCGCCGGGCCGCTGGGGGTGAGCATCGTCGGGTTGGCCAGGGAGCGCGGACTGGTCGACTTCCGGCTGGTCAACATCAGGGATTTTGCGCTTGACAGGCACCGGGTGTGCGACGACACCCCATATGGAGGGGGTCCGGGCATGGTGATGAAGCCGGAACCCATCGCCGCCGCCATCGAGTCGGTGAAATCGGAGGATTCGGAGGCCAGGGTGATCCTGCTCTCCCCCCGGGGAAGGCCGTACCGACAGACGATCGCCAGGGAGCTGGCGGCCATGACGCACCTGGCCCTGCTGTGTGGACACTATAAAGATATAGACGAAAGAGTGCGGGGGCTCATTGACGACGACATCTCGCTGGGGGACTACATACTCTCCGGTGGCGAGGCGGCGGCTTTGGCTCTGATCGACTCGGTGGTGCGTCTGCTGCCGGGGGCCATCTCCGACCCGGTGTCGGCTGACAGGGACTCATTCGAGAGCGGACTGCTAGATCACCCCCACTACACCCGTCCCGAGGAGTTCCGGGGCCAAAGGGTGCCCGAGGTGCTGCGCTCCGGCAACCATGCCAAAATAGCCGAATGGCGGCGGAGGGAGGCCCTCCGGCTGACCCTGAGGCTCCGGCCCGACCTGCTAAAAGCCGCCTCGCTGAGCGAAGAGGACTGTAAAATTCTGGAGGAGCTGAAGCTCCAAGATTTGTGATCAGCTATATGGCGGTGAACCCCTGCCATAAACGTGAAAACGCGAAAGAAGCGATAATCTATGATAAAGCGGCAAGACACGGTGACCCCGGGCGGTTAAAACCGCCTCAACCAGTCCATGGAAAAACACGAAAACAGGTTACCCTCTGGTTAGGGACAGAAAGAAAAAGCCATAAACAACGAAAGGAAATTGCCATGAACAGACAGGCGGCCGTCAGGAGCGTTGAGGCCGAGTACCTAAAAAAGGACCTGCCGGACTTCAAACCGGGTGACACCGTCAAGGTGCAGGTGAGGGTCATCGAGGGCGACAAGGAGCGCCTTCAGGCCTTCCAGGGCGTAGTGCTGCAGAGGAAAGGGCAGGGGCTGTCCTCCACCTTCACGGTGCGCAAGATATCCGGCGGCATCGGGGTGGAGCGGATTTTTCCTCTGCACTCGCCGAACGTCGCCAAGGTGACGGTGGTGCGCCGGGGCATGGTGCGCCGGGCCAAGCTCTACTATTTGCGTAAGCTGACCGGCAAGGCGGCCAAGGTCCAGGAGAAGCTGGAGACTGCCGAGCAGGCCAAGGCGCCCACGGCCTGACACGATCAATGAGAAGGGGCGACCGGTCCCGCCTGCTGGCCGGGTTCGACCGGGCGGCGGGGGAAGGGCTGACGGCCGGACTCGACGAGGCCGGCCGCGGCCCTCTGGCCGGTCCGGTGGTGGCGGCCGCAGTGGTCCTGCCGCCGGAGCCCCTGATAGAGGGCATCGACGACTCCAAAAGACTCACCCCAAGGAGCCGTCAGATCCTGGCCCTCGAGATCCTGGGGAGGGCCCGGGCGGTGGGGGTGGGGCTGGTCGACGCCGAACAGATCGACCGCCTCAACATACTTAGGGCTACCGAGCGGGCCTGGTACTACGCCCTCTGCGGCCTGTGCTTGGAGCCGGCCATTGTCCTGATCGATGGGCCCAGGGCGCCGGGGAGGGTGCCGGACAACTGCCGAAAGGCCTGCCTTAAGCCGGTAGTGGGCGGCGACGCCAAGAGTTACTCGATAGCTGCCGCCTCCATCGTGGCCAAGTGCGTCAGGGACGCGGTCATGGGCCAGTACGACCGGCAATTTCCCGGCTACGGCTTCGATAGGCATAAGGGATACGGTACCCGCCAGCATCTGGAGAGCCTGGCCAGGCTGGGGCCGTGCCCCATCCACCGCAGGAGCTTTGCACCAGTGGCCTCGAGTCCGGGATGAAGCGTGGGGACCAGGGCGAGAAGCTGGCCGTCAGCCACCTGATGGGGCTGGGCTTCCGGATTGAGGAGCTCAACTGGAGGGCCGGCCGACACGGGGAGATCGACATTATAGCCTACGATGGCGATATCCTGGTGTTTGTGGAGGTCAAGGCCCGGGAAGCGGGATCGCTGGAGGGACCACTGGAGGCGGTCACCGCAGCCAAGAGAAAAAAGCTTTTGAACCTATCCAGGGAATACCTCTACCGCCGCGGCCTCTACGGCCAGGTTGACTGCCGGTTCGACGTCATCGGAATCACCTGCCATCCGAACGGGCATGAACTGCAGCATATAAGGGACGCCTTCAGGGAATAGCCGATGCTCTCCAAGTTCATTTCAGCCTCGGTGCTGGGCATCGACGCCTTCCTGGTCGAGGTGGAGACCGACCTGGGGGCCAACGTCCCCAGCTTCGCCATCGTGGGGCTTCCGGACAGCGCCGTCAAAGAATCAAAAGAGCGGGTGGAGAGCGCCATCAAGAACTCGGGCTTTGCCTATCCACTGAAGCGGATCACGGTCAACATGGCGCCGGCCGACGTGCGAAAAGAGGGCTCGGCCTTCGACCTGCCCATCGCTCTGGGGATACTGGCGGCCCACGGCCAGGCCCCGGTGTCCAGGAGGGAGCCCCTGGCGGTGCTGGGAGAGCTGGCCCTGGATGGCGAGGTAAGGCCGGTGCGGGGATGTCTGTCCATCGCCATCCGGGCCCGGGAGGAAGGGATCCGGAGTCTGGTGGTCCCCTTGGGCAACGCCAGGGAGGCAGCGCTGGTCGAGGGGGTCAGCGTCCATCCGGTGAGAAGCCTGGCCCAGGCCGCCGCCTTCGTAAGCGGACGGGAAGAGATAGCGCCCCACCGGGAGGATTTCTCCCAGCTGTTCTCGATGTCCTCGACTGAGAGCGTCAATTTCTCGGACGTCAGGGGGCAGCAGCACGCCAAGAGGGCGCTGGAGGTGGCGGCCGCCGGGGGCCACAACATCTTGATGATCGGCCCGCCAGGCTCCGGAAAGACCATGCTGGCCCGGCGCCTGCCCACCATCCTGCCGCGGCTGTCCATGGACGAGGCGCTGGAAACCACCCGCATCTACAGCGTGGCCGGACTGCTGCCACCGCGGACCGCCCTAGTGGCCTCGAGGCCGTTTCGTTCGCCGCACCATACCATCAGCGATGCCGGGCTGATAGGCGGCGGGGCCCATCCCCGGCCAGGGGAGGTGTCGCTGGCCCACCACGGGGTCCTGTTCCTCGACGAGCTTCCGGAGTTCAACAAGAACGTTCTGGAGGTGCTGCGCCAGCCCATGGAGGACGGTCGGGTGACCATATCCCGGGCGGCCATGTCGCTCACCTTTCCGGCCTCCTTCATGCTGGCTGCGGCCATGAACCCCTGCCCCTGTGGATACTACACCGACCCCAACCACGAGTGCACCTGCAGTCCGGCGGCCATCCAACGCTACCTGGCCAGGGTCTCCGGGCCCCTCCTGGACAGGATAGACATACACATCGAGGTGCCGGCCCTGCGCTACCAGGAGATAGTACAGCGGCAGACGGGAGAGGGCTCGGAGGAGGTAAGGAAAAGGGTGGACCGTGCCCGCGAGGTCCAACGAGAACGATTCTCCGGATCCTCTGTCTTCAGCAACGCCGGCATGCAGTCCCGGGAGATAAGGAAATTTTGCGCCGTGGCGCCTGAATGCCAGCACCTACTGAGGGACGCCATCGACAGGATGGGGCTTTCCGCCCGGGCCCACGACCGGATACTGAAGGTGGCCCGGACCATCGCCGACCTTGAGGGATCCGCCGAGATTCGGCCCGGCCACATCGCCGAGGCCATCCAGTACCGCAGCCTGGACCGCAATATCTGGGGAGGCTGAGCGAAAATGAGGATTGGCCGGATCGACATTTTACATTGCTTCGAGGGCCAGGCTCGGAAGCGCTGGTCAAGGAGGAGCCCCCGGCCGAATTTTAGGTTCCGGCGTTTGGTGCCGAGATGGAAATCAAAAGCAATAAATGAAAAAAGAGGTGATCGCATGAGTCCTGTTGCTGTACTGCCGGTCCTGTTGTTGGCGCTGGCAGGAGCCGGTGCCGCCCAGGGAGCCGACAGCCTGCAAAAATACGACCAGAGCCATCCCCTTTACAAAGGCCAACGCTATCTGGCCAAGGGCCAATACTGGAACGCCGCCGATTTCTATCGCTCCGTCGCTAAAAATTTCGAGGGGACCGCCATCGGATCGGAGGCCGCCTACCTCGAGGCCGAGAGCTACCGGCTGGGGGGGAGATACCAGACGGCCGTCAAGGCCTACCGTCGGCTGCAGAGGGAATACCCGATGTCCCAAAGGGCCGAGGAGGCCCAGTACCAGATCGCCTGGTGCTACGCCCAGGGAAAGTCTGCGGCCTCGGCTATACAGGCCGTCTCCGCCGTGGACCTCCTGCTCTCCGGTTATCCTGAGAGCCGCTTCCGCGACCAGGCGCTGGCCCTCAGGGAGGAGGCGGCCGGTCGCCAAAAGACGTTCGTCAGTTCCAAGGAGGCCACCCCCGAAGCCCGGTTCCGCCGGGCCAAGGAGCATTTCGAGCGGCGCAAGTACATCGACGCCATGGAGGGGTTCAAGGAGGTCATCTACAACCACCCGGGTACACGCATGGCGTCCGAGGCCACCTTCTACCTGGGGGAGTGCTATTTCCGCACCAAGGACTACCAGGCGGCGGTGGAGGAGTATACCAGGCTGCTCGACGACTATCCCACCAGCCCCTTTGCCGACGACGCCCAATACATGATCGCCAATGGATACTTCAAGCAGTCGCCCCATTGGGCGTTGGACCAGAAGGAGACCGGGGATAGGGCCAGGGCGGCGGCGGCCAGGTTCTTCGAGCGGTTTCCCGATAGTCCGCTGGCCCCTGACGTCAAACAGCTCCAGGCCAGGATCGATGAGAAGCTGGCCCACAAGGAATATGAGGCGGGGCGTGTATATTATAAAATGAACAACCACAAATCGGCCAGGATCTATTTCAGCTACGTGCTGGAGAAATATCCCGAGACCACTTGGGCCCAAAAGGCACGGGACCTCCTGGCCCGGCTCGACCGGGAGCAGCCGGCGCCGAAATCCGACCAGCCCTCCGATGGGGAAAAAGCCCAGCCGTCCGAGAGGTAAAAAAACCGGCCTGAGGCCGAGGGGCCGAATCGGTATCTTCGGCGGAACGTTCGACCCCATTCATAACGGCCACTTGGCGGCGGCCCAGGCGGCCCTGGAGCTATTGGGGCTGGACCGGGTGGTGTTCGTTCCTGCCGCCCGGCCGCCCCACAAGACCGGCCGCCGGCTGGCGGCAGCCGAACATCGGCTGACCATGGTCAATTTGGCGGTGAGGGGCAACAGGAGATTCGTGGTTTCCCGGGCCGAGATCGGACGTCCCGGCCCCTGCTTTACCGTCGACACCCTGGAGGGCTTGATCCCGCCGAAGGGGAGGGACCGCCTCCACCTGTTGATCGGTATGGACCAGGCCGAGTGGCTCGATACCTGGAAAAAGCCGGAGAGGATTTTCGCCCTGGCCGAGATCGACGTCCTGAGCCGTCCCGGCCATTCGACTGACAGGATACCTCCCAGGTGGCGGAGAAGAGTCCGGCTAGTCGAGATACCTGGGTTGGACATCTCTGCCAGCCGCATAAGGCAAATGGTTTCCCGGGGACGCTCCGTCGAATACCTGGTTCCCAAGCCGGTGGCCGGCTATATCGCCCGACATCGTCTCTACCGTGGATCGGCCGGCGGGAAGGCCGGGAAGAGGACAGGCAGGAGGTAATCGGACCATGGAAGTCGCCACCTCCTTCTGGAGCAAGCTTGAGTCCAGACTAGATTTCGCCCAGAGCCGTCCCAGGCTGAGGGCTGGTTACGAGCAGGCGACCTTTATGGGACGTGACAGCCAGGAGTATTATGTCCTGAAGTCGGCTGGAGGCCGGGGCTACATCAAGCTGGCCCCCAAAGACCTTTTCCTGTTCTCCATGATCGATGGCCAGCGCACCGTCCAGCAGATACTAGCCGAATACTTCAGGAAGTACGGCACCCTGGCCTTCTCCAGGCTGGGCACCCTGGTGAGGGAGCTGCTGCAGGGGGGCTTTCTGGAAGAGGACCCGGTCCGTTTCTACCAGCGGCTTCGGGAGAAGTTGAAGGCGGGGAAGGCCGTGAGCCGGGTAGTGGAGTGGATAAAGTCCCTTCCGCACCGCCAATGGCCGATATCGGATTTCGACACCAAGGTGGACTGGCTGTACCGGCACGGCCTGAGACTGTTCTTCCTCAAGCCGGTGCTGGCCCTGTCAGGGGCGGTGTCTCTGGCCGGCCTGGCCGCCTTCCTACTAACCTTGCACCGTGGCGGTTTCACGCTGCTGTCGTCCTCCGGCTCGGTGGCGCTGGGGGTGGCCGTCCTCATCGTCCTCAACTATGCGGCCATCATCAGCCACGAGCTGGCCCACGCCTTGGCCTGCCGGCATTTCGGACGCCGGGTAAATAGCGGGGGCACCATGCTCTATCTGGGCCTGCCGGCCTTCTATGTGGACACCACCGACTCTTGGCTCCTGCCCAAGCCTCAACGGATAATGGTCTCGGCGGTGGGGGCCTTTGCCCAGATGACCCTGGCCGGGATCTCGGCCGGAATGGTCTGGGCGGCCCCCGGCTCACCCCTTTCCCCGTTCCTCTTCAAATTCGCGGTGCTCTCCTACTTCTCCATATTCCTAAACCTAAATCCCTTCTTGGAGCTCGACGGATACTTTATCCTCATCGACTGGCTGGAGATGCCGCGGCTGAGGGAGAGGGCCCGCGAGTTCGTAAAGCGTAAACTTGTTTCCCGTCTGCGCTCAGGCGAGCCGCTTTCGTGGGAGGAGAAGGTCTTCGCCGCCTTCGGACTGGGAGGACTGGCTTGGTCGGTCCTGGCCCTGGCGGTGGTGGCCTACTCATGGCGCTCCAAACTCGCCCAGGCCCTCCAAGGTTTTATGTCCTCGACCACGCCAAGGCTCAGGCTGTTCCTGCTGGCAGCGGCTATGGCGGCTTTCCTGGCCGCGGCCGGATTCAGCCGTAAAAGGCTCTCGAGACTGGCCGCCATGGGATGGCAATGGTTCACCCGTATGGTGGTTCAAAAGCCAGCCCCCACCGCCGCCGCTATGGTGGCTGCCTGTTTGGCAGCGGCCTATGGTGCGGCCCTGGCCAGCGGGTGGCTGGCGGCCAGCTTTTCGTTTTTTCTGATGTCGGGCACGTTCCTGATGTACCACCGGGTCTATGCCTATTACCGCGGCTCGAACCTTTGGATGGTGCTGACCGGACTGCTGGCGGTTTCGGCCGTCAGCCTGGCCGAAAGATACCTGCCCCCGGACGTCGAGCGTGTCCTGATCCTGGCCGGCTCGGCGATCCTTTTCGCCGCCAGCTACCTCCAGTTTTCGCTCACCAGCCTGAGACGTTGGCGGCCGTGGCAGCGCTGGCTCTGGGGGGGGCTGTGGATGGCGCTGCTGGTGGCCGTCGGATCGGTTCACCATTCGTCCCCGCTGCAGATGCTGTCGACTCTGCTGTCGCTGTCGGCCCTGTTGATGCTGCTGTCCCCGGTGTGGATCAACCAGGGTTCGTCGTTGGAGTATTTCTGGTATTCATTCCTGCTCCAGGCCGTGGCCTGGAACGCCATCCTCTTCTCCGGACGGGCGATTTTCGCCATGATGGCAGCCCTGCTGGGCTTCTTCTCGTTGGTGTGGCTTTATTTGGTGCTGAAGAGCGCCAAGTGGCTGCCCGAGGCCGCCGCCTTCGAACCGGCTACCTCGGAGCGAAAAAGAATGAGGCGGGCCGCGGTCAGGATCTACACCTCGGGCCGGGGCTATTTCGCCACCTTCTTCGGGGAGTCCCAAGCCAGAGCCATGGACGACCGCATCAACCTGGCCATGATCGAAAAGGGGTGGCCCATCAGGCTGTATGGCAACGGCAGCGAGGAGCGATTCGAGCGTACCGCCGGCATCGTGGAGCGAGGCCAGGCCTTCAGGGGCATGTTGGACGAGCTACACCGCTATATCCGCCGCGAGGCCGGCGCTTATTTCGCCGGCAACACCTTCCGGGCTTCGTATGAAAGCCTTTATTGGGAGGAGAGGGAGATCGCCCAGGAGCACCTGATGAGCGGCAGCGCCTGGGCCAAGGGCCTGGTGCTGGCCGACCTCAAGCGGGAAAGGGCCGACGCCCAGGACGTAGTGTCCTCGGTGGCTAGGTTCTGGGAGCTGAGCGGGGAGGAGACCGCCGCCTTCGCCGCCCGACTCAAGGAGGAAAGGAGGCACCCCGGGGAGGTCATCATCAGACAGGGCGAACAGGGCGATCGGTTCTACATCGTCAAGTCCGGACGGGTGGAGATATCGGCGGCCCAGGGCGGCGGGGGGCGACAGGTCCTAGCGGTTCTCTCCAAAGGGGACTACTTCGGGGAGATCGCCCTGGTGAAGAAGGTGCCCCGGACGGCCACGGCCACCGCCCTATCCGAATGTTCCCTCTTGGTCCTAGAGAAGGCAGACTTCGAACGGATGATGTCGCAGCGGATCAATATCGCCGAGAGGATCGACCGGCTGATAGAGAACCGGGGCTTTCTAGCCAAGCTGCCGCTGTTCTCCGAGTTTGCCCCGGCCCAGATCGCCATGGCCGCCTCACGGCTGGTTCCGGAGCACTACCAAGCGGGCCAGGACGTCATCACCCAGGGCCAGACGGGGGACAGCTTCTATATCATCAGGCAGGGGACCTTGGAGGTGACGGTGGAGAGAGACGGGGCCAGGCGGCGGGTGGCCGAGCTGGGGCCGGGGGAGTACTTCGGCGAGATAGCCTTGCTGCTGAACGTGCCCCGGACCGCAAGCGTCACCGCCGTCAGCAACAGCCTAGTGCTCAGGCTGCGGCAGGAGGACTTCAAAAGCCTGATGGGCGAGCAGCTTTATTTCGCCAAAAGCCTGGAGCAGGCCTCCAGCCGGAGGCTTTCGGACACCAGGCATCAAACGGCCCGCTAGAGTCTGCGCCGAGTCGGAGGGCCCAGCCGAGAAGGTTGGGCCCTCCTCTTATTCGCTCAGTCTATCCTTTTGCGAAACCGCAGCGCCGATAAACTGAAGAGAGCGATCCCGAAGGCGAAGAGTATCAGTAGCTGGGGCCACCAGGCAGAGGGGCTGGCCCCCTTTAGGTAGATGCCCCTGATTATCTCCAGGAAGTAGCGAAGCGGGACCAAGTAGGTGAAGAACTGCATAGCCGCCGGCATGGAGGAGATGGGGAACATGAAGCCGGAGAGCATCATGTTGGTGGCCATGAACAGCTGGTTGACCATCATGGCCTGGGCCTGGGTGTGGGCCAGGGTGGAGACGAACATGCCTATGGCCAGCACCGTCAGGACGAACACCACCGAGGCCGCCGCCAGCCACAGTAGGCTCCCCTTGATGGCCACCCCGAACCAGAGGGTGCCCACCAGCAGCACCAGAAAGACCTCGACGAAGGCCACGGCGGCGAAGGGCAGTGTCTTGCCGGCGATGAGCTCGGCCGGGGTCAACGGGCTGACCACCACCTGCTCCATGGTGCCCTGCTCCTTCTCCCTGACTATGCCCAAGGCGGTGAGAAGCGAGGTGATCATGAACAGGACCATGCACATGACGCCGGGGATCATATAGTTGACGCTCCTGAGGTCGGGATTGAACCAAACCCGGGGACGGTTCTCCAGCGGCTGGGCTGCGACGGGCACACCGAGCCGCTCCGTCTCACGTCGCACCAGGTGCACCGCCTCCGCGGCCATCGCCCGTTGGAGGTAGCTTTGGGCGATAGAGGCCTCGCTGGAGTTGCTGCCATCGAATATGGCCTGGACCACGACCGTCCGCCCGGCGGTGACATCTGAGGCCAGCCGGGAAGGCAGGACCAGGGCCACCCTGGCCCTGCCCTGGTCTAGCCAGCTGTCGATCTCCCGGGGGTCTCCGATGGCGCCTGCCAGCGAGAAGTATCCGGTGTTGGTCAGCCTGGCGACCAGCTGGCGGCTGTAGGCGGTGCGGTCCAGGTCGCATACCAGCAGGGACAGCCGTTTGATGTCGGTGGTGGTGACATAGCCGAAAAGGATGGTCTGCAGCAGGGGCACCACGATCACCATCCGCAGGGTCAGCGGGTTGCGCAGCAGCTGGATGATCTCCTTGCGCATAAGGTGCCTCAGGCGCATGGCATCGACGGCCGGACCGGTGGGGCGGCTCTCACGGGTCTTGGCGGATGGCGGGGCGTCCATCAGTCCAATCCCTTCTTGAAGAGAAGAGCGCTTAGTCCCAAGGCGGCCAGTCCGTAGGCCAGCAGGGGTAGGCTCTGCCGCCACAGGGCCAGCGGGCCCAGGCCCTTGAGGTAGATGCCGCGGATGATCACCAGGAAGTAGCGGGTGGGGACCAGGTAGGTCAAGGGCTTGATGGCGGCCGGCATGCTCTCGATGGGGAAGGCGAATCCCGAGAGGAGGATGCCGGGCAGCAGGGAGACGATAACCGCTACGAACATCGCGTCCTGCAGCTTGTGGGTGAGGGTTGAGACCAGGATCCCCAGGCCCAGCACGCAGAACAGGTAGATAAGGCTGGCTCCGGCCAGGGCCAGGAGGCTGCCCTTGATGGGCACTCCGAAAACGAGATAACCCATGACCACGATGGTGGTGATGGCGATCAGGGAGAGGGCCATGTAGGGCAGGATCTTGCCCAGTATCAGCTCGGTACGGGTCAGGGGCGAGGTGACCAGCATGTCCGCGGTGCCGCGCTCCTTCTCCTCGACGATGGTGAAAGCCGTCAGCAGGGTGCCCAGCAGTATCATGATGATGGCGATGATCCCGGGGACCACGAAATTGGCGCTGCGCAGTTCAGGATTGTACCAGACGCGGGGCTCGACGGCCAGCGGCCTCAGGTTGACCCGCCCCTCGCCCCCGGAGAGGAGACCGGCCGCCCGCTCCAAGCTGAAGGCCGAGAGGTAACCCATGGCGATGCTGGCGGTGTTGGCGTCCGAGCCGTCGACCAGGACTTGGACGGCCGCCGGCTCCAACCGGGTGAGTCGCCGGGCGGTGCCCGGCAGGAAGACCAAGCCCACCTTGGCCCGGCCGCTCTCCACCGCATTCTCCAGTTCGGCATAGCTCATGGCCGCGCCTCGATAGGAGAAAGCCTCGTTCTTGGCCACCGCCTCGAGGTAGCCGCGGGTGAAAGGCGAGCGGTCCATGTCCAGCGCCATCACCGGCATGCTCTTGACGTCGAAGCGGATCCCGTAGCCGTAGAGAAGCATCATGATCACCGGGAACATCAGGGAGACGAACAGTGTTCTCGAGTCCCGGCGGATGTGTATCAGTTCCTTGCGGAATATTCCGTATAGGCGCTGTCCCGATAGCATGGCTCAGCTCCGCTGGCAAAAGGTCAACTCGGCATAAGGGAAACGAAAACGTCCTCCAGGCTGGGCTCGATGACCGCCATCCGATGGGGACGGCCCCCGAGGGCCTGGCATACCAGCGGCCTGGGGTCGAGATCCCGAGGGCATGACAGGTGCAGGGCATTGCCGAACGGGGCCATCTGGCAGCTGCCGGACAGGCCGGAGAGCTTTTCCATGGCTTCCAAAGGGGGCGGCCCCGTCAGCTCGTACAGCTTCAGCCGGTAGGCCTGCTTCAGCGCCCTGGGGGTGTCGACGGCCGCCAGTTTTCCGTCGAATATGAAAGCAAGCCGACCGGCATACTCGGCCTCGTCGAGATAGTGAGTGGAGACCAGACAGGCCATGCCCTCGCCGGCCAGAGACTGGACGGTCTCCCAGAAGGAGCGGCGGGCGGCCGGGTCCACCCCGGCGGTCGGCTCGTCGAGGAACAAAACCTTGGGTCGATGGGCGATGGCGCAGGACAGGGCCAGTCGCTGCCGATAGCCCCCGGGCAGATCCTGGGCCGGAACGTTTTCCATCTTTGACAGTCCGAAGCGCTGAAAAAGGTGGCGGCGGGTTTCGGCCACCTGGGGCGGCCTCAGGCCGTAGATGCCGGCGAAGAATTCGAAGTTCTCCCCGGCCGTCAGCTCCAGGTAAAGCGAGAACTTCTGCGACATGTAGCCGATGTCCCGCTTCACCAGGTCCGGCTCCAGGGCGATGTCGTGGCCGGCCACCTCAGCCCGGCCCGAGGTGGGGCGAAGTATGCCGCAGAGCATACGGATGGTAGTGGATTTGCCCGACCCGTTGGGGCCCAGGAAGCCGAAGACCTCGCCCGGCTCCACTGAAAAGGAGACGCCGTCGACGGCGGCGAAGTCGCCGAAGCGCTTGGTGAGGCCATGGACCGCTATACTGGGCATCGGGTCTCCTCCGTTCTGGGGAGAAGGGACAGGAACACGTCCTCCATGCTGGGCTCGATGCGACGGAGGGAGCCGGGCTCGATCCCCAGGCCGCGCAGCCTGGCCTCCAGGCGCCCGAGCCCAAGCTCGGGCTGTCGCAGGTAGAGATGCAATTTATGGCCGAAGCGGTTCATGCCGTCGACCAGCGGGGCCAGCTTCCCCTGGATGTCCTGCCTCTCTTCCTGTTCCAGCTCGTAGACAGATAACCCCAGGCCCGATTTCAGCTCGTCCGGCGAGCCGCAGCGCAGCACCCGGCCCTTGTCCATGAGGGCCACCCGGCCGCAGCGCTCGGCCTCGTCCATGTAGGGGGTGGCCAAAAGGATGGTGGTGCCCTGCTTCCAGATATCGTATAGCAGCATCCACAGCTCGCGGCGGGAGACGGGGTCGACGCCGGTGGTCGGCTCGTCCAGCAACAGCAGTTTTGGGGTGTGTATCAGGGCACAGGAGAGCGCCAGCTTCTGCTTCATGCCGCCCGATAGCCTCCCGGCCAACCGTTCTTGAAACGGGCCCAGGCGGGAGAAGGACAGCAGGGCCTCCAGCCTCCGGGCCTTCTCGCTCCGGGCAACCCGAAAGAGGTCGGAGAAAAAGTCCAGGTTTTCGCGCACGGTCAGCTCGGGATAAAGGACGAATCCTTGGGACATGTAGCCGATCTGGCGACGTACCACCTCGGGCTGGCCGACGGTGTCGGCCCCGAAGACGCTGGCCCGTCCGGACGAGGGCTTTATAAGCGCCGCCAGAAGCTTGATGGCCGTGGTCTTGCCGGCGCCATCGGGCCCCACCAGACCCACGATCTCGCCGGGGGCGATGGCCAGGTCCAGTCCGGAGAGGGCCGCCGTCCCCCGGTAATGCCTGGAAAGACCGGCCGCTTCGACCGCGTTCAACCCTCGCCCTCTCTGTTGCTCACCTGACGTCCTCGGACTGCAGTTCCAGGACGGCATCGGCCGGCATCCCGGGCTTAAGCTCGCCCCCGGGGTTCTCCACGGCTATCTTGACGGCGAAGACCAGCTTGACCCGCTCCTCCTTGGTCTGAATGTCCTTGGGGGTAAATTCGGCCTGGCTGGCGATGGCGGCCACCCGGCCGGCGAAGTTCCTTTTGGGGTATGAATCTACGGTGACGCCGGCGGTTTGGCCCAGCTTGACGCGCCCATAGAGATTTTCCGGAAGATAGATCTTGAGGTAGGGCCGGGACAGGTCGCCCAGCTTGCAGATGGCGGTGCCGGCCATGGCCAGCTCCCCCACCTCGATGTTGCGCTCCAGCACCGTTCCCGAGACCGGGGCCGTTATGGAAGCATTGCTGATCTGGACCCGCACCAGGTTGAGGCCGGCCACCGCCTGGCCCAGAGCACCGCGGGCGGCCTCGGCCTGCGCCCTGGCGGCCTTGAGCTGCGACTCTATCTGATAAAAGGCTTGTTCGGAAAGCATCCCCGAATCATACAGTTCCTTATTCCGGGCATAGGTGTCCTCAGCCAGTCTGAGGCCGGTCTCGGACAATAAGACCTGCTGCCGGGCCGCGTCGGCCCCCGCCAGGGCCTGGCGCTCTTGGGCGGTGAGCTCATCGGTGGCCAGCAAAGCCAGCAGCTGTCCGGCCGAGACCTGTTGTCCTTCTTCGAACCTGAGGTCGGTGACTCGGCCCACGATCCTGGACCTGATCACCACCTCGGTCACCTCGATGACCCCTGATCCGGAAATGCGGGCCTGGTCCCCGGACCGGCATCCGGCCAGGAACGCTGCCAGAAGCGTCAGGGCTGTTTTTATCAGCAACTTTGCCGGCCTCATTTTTCTACCTCCGGTGGTATGACGCTCCTTGTCCGGCGGGAGCGGTCGCTGACGGTCCCGAAAAGGAAGATGGTTATTATGGCCCGCATCACCTGGGCCGGCGGATAAGGCAGGTGGGACAGGGCCCGGGGATTCATCACTCCCTCGACCGTCGACAGGAAAAGCTGGACGGTGAGCTGCGGGGGGGGATAGGGGGAGAAGACGCCGTGGCGCCGGCCGGACCGGTACAGCTTGAGGATGTTTCTGACTATCTGTCGGCGCCGGAACTCCTGCACCTCCTGCCACATATCCGGGGCCTGGCGCTCCAGGTCCTCGAAGAAGATCGGGCTGACCGATGATAGGCGGCGACTGAGGAAGTTCATCAGCGCGGCCAGCCGGTCCCTAACGTCCCCACCGCGGCCGATGATGGCCTTGACCTGGGCCGAGGTCTCCCTTAAAAAACCGGTGACCACCGCGTAGAGGAGCACCTCCTTGCTGGCGAAATGCTGGTAGAGGGTCTTCTTGCTCACCCCCAGGTCGGCGGCCAGCCGGTCCATGGTCACCCGGCTGAAGCCGTGGGCCAGAAAGCGGACCGAGGCCCCCCGGATGATCCGGGCCCTAGCGTTGGCGTCCTTTTTCGGCATAGAACCTTAGAAACTAAAATAGTTTTTATGGTTTCCTAATTATACAACCTCGCCTCCGGTTTGTCAAGCCCCTTCTTAGCCGGGGCATCGCCGGGGACATGGCTTCAAGGTTTCTGTTGACAATTACGCCGGCAAGTAATAGAATTGGGACATGCCAGAAGGAAACGTTTCGATCTGCGACCTCCACACCCACACCTTCTTCTCAGACGGCCGGATGTCCCCGGAGGAAGTCTGGGAGGCCGCCCGCAGCCGGGGCTGCCGGGTGGGCATCGCCGACCATTGCGGCCGGGGTGATTTTCAGATGGAATCCAACGATCGTTTCGACGATTATCTGCTAGCCCTGGAATGCCTGCCGGTCTTCCGCTCGGCCGAGCTGGACCTGGGCAACCCGGGAGGGGTGACGCCGGACCGGCTGGCCAAGTGCCACTACCTGATCGGCGGGCTTCACTCGTTGGCGGTGGGGGCGGAAGGGGAGCGTCTCGACTTCTTCGATCCGGAGGCCGATCCCGGGGACCCGGCGGCCTTGGTCGACCTGATGCTAGACGAGATCGAAAGGGGGGCCAGGAAGCATCGTTTCCATATTCTGGCCCATCCCGGGCTGCTGCCCAAGGGGCTGAGGGAACGGTCCGGCTCTCTTCTGGGGGAAGTTTGGGAGGGAAAGCTGATCGGGCTGGCGCTGGAGCACGGATTCGCCCTGGAGATCAGCTCTAGGTGGGAGCTGCCGGGAAAGAGGCTGATAGAAAAAGCCCGGCGGGCGGGGGTGCGCTTCTCGCTGGGCTCGGACGGCCACGGCCGGGAGACGATGTGCCGGCTGGACTATTCGCTGTGGATGGTGAAGGCCTGCGGGATCGACGAACGGCAGATGTACCTGCCGGAGGCCGCTACAGAGGCCGATCCCTGCCTCAGCCGGAAGACAGCGCCGACTGTATCCTCTCGTTGAGAATCCGGATCCGGGCCGAGAGCACCCGGGCCAGGGCGATCATCACCTTGGCCGCTATCTTGGGCTCCTTCTCCAGCAGGTAGGCCACGTGCTTGCGGGTGAGCACGAATATCTCGGTCTGCTCCAAAGCCACCACATTGGCGGAGCGGGGTGACTTATCCAGAAGGGACATCTCGCCGAAGAACTTTCCGCCCCCAAGCTCGGCCAGAATGATGTTCTCGGGGTCGCCGGGCAGGTAGATCTGGACCTTGCCGGTCTTAACCAGGTACATGCTGTCCCCGGGGGCGTCTATCTGGCAGATGGCCTCGCCGGGCAAATAGCTCTCGGCGTCGGTGGACATCAGCTGGGTGATAATGCCCAGCTCCTGGTCGGTCAGCTCCTGGAAAAGGATGCACTTGCGGAACTCGGAGATCTCGTCCATATCGGTCAATCCTTTTTACTATTGCTGGAGGCTCACATGCCGGTGAAAACCGAGGTGCTCAGAGGGAACGAACTTTTCACCGGGCTTAGCTCCGAGGAGCTGGAGCGGATGTCCCGGCTGATCTTCACCCGGGGCTACAGGGCCGGCCGGGCCCTGTTCTACGAGGACACCCCGGGCGAGGTCATGTACCTGGTCCAGAAGGGCTCGGTCGGGATTTACAAGACCGGACCCGACAAGAGGGAGCTACATCTAGCCACCGTCGGCCCGGGCAGCTTCTTCGGAGAGATGGCCCTGCTGGACGACAAACCGCGCTCGGCCACCGCCAAGATCGTTGAGGACGCCGAGCTGGTGGTAATCACCAAAAAGGCCTTCGAGCAGATGCTGGAGACCGACCCGGGCATCGCCTCCAAGATACTGATCGCCATGCTCAAGGCCGTCTTCCTCCGACTGCGGGCCACCGACGACAAGCTCAAGGACCTGGTCTCGCGGGGATGAAAGGCCGACGGATTAAGGATAACAAAGCTTCGGCCGGCTGTCAAGCAAAATCAGGGACGCGGAGAAAGCGGGGGCTATGGGCAACAACTACAGCCACTACCTGAGGCTGGTCAAGGTACTGGAGCAGCTCCGGCGCGAGAGCGACCTGGAGATGGGACCCAAACTGATGGACCGGATCATAGACGCCCAGCTCCACGGCGAGCTGACGCCGGACGAGGTGCTGCAGCTGACCGGCCGTATCCACCGCTGGCTGGAGCAACGGGAGGCCCAGTTCTCCAGCCAGGAGTTCCAGATGAGGAAGCTGCTCCGGGCCATGGAGCGAGACGACAAGAGGACGAACCGGATAAAGAAAAAACATTAGCGGGAGGCCAAGAATGGACAGGACCGAGCTGGCCAAAAGGATACTGGAGCGGCTGAACGAGATAACCGGCCGCAGCGAGAGCGTGCCCGAGGAAAGGATGGAGGAGGCGGTCTTCAGGCGGCTGGACCAGGCTGGCAAGATAATCGGGGCCATCCAGAAGTACCTGCCCAAGCGGGTGATCGACAAGATCCTGCTCAACCCCGAGGGCGTCAAGGTCGAGGGCGAGCGGCGCCAGGTGACCGTCCTCTTCGGAGACCTGTCCGGCTTCACCTCCATGTCCGAGACCATGGACCCGGAGCAGGTGGTCGAGGTCATCAACAAGTTCTTCGACACCATGGTGGACATCGCCGAGCGCTACGGCGGCCATATCGACAAGTTCATGGGCGACGCCCTGATGGTCCTGTTCGGGGCCCCGGTGGCCCACGAGGACGATCCGCTGCGTGCCTGTCTGGCGGCGGTGGAGATGCTGGAGGCCATGGACCGGTTCAGCGCCGAGCTCAAGATGCCGCTGGCCATGAGCATCGGGCTAAACACCGGAGAGGTGGTGGCCCTCAACGTCGGCTCCAAGGGACGGATGGAGTACTCGGTCATCGGCGATGGGGTCAACCTGGCGGCCCGGCTGGAGAAGGTGGCCACCGCCCGTCAATGCGTCATCGGCGAGAACACCTACCGGCAGGTCAAGGGCAAGATCAGGCTTAAAAAACTCAAGCCGGTGATGGTCAAGGGGAAGTCCAAGCCCCAGAACGTCTACCTGATCCTGGGCCGGCAGATGGAGGAAAAGGAGGGCGGACTGAGGGCGGGCAGCGTCAAGCTGGTGGGACGGATGGCCGAGATGGAGGCCATCCGAAATGCCATCGCCGCGGCCAAGGCCGGCCAGGGCCGGGTGGCGGCCATCTCCGGCGAGCCCGGCATCGGCAAATCGCGCCTGGCCAAGGAGCTGGAGCTGCTGGTCCGGGACGAGGGATTCCGCTTCGCCAAGGGCAAGTGCTATTCCTACGCCGCCTCGGCCGCCTACCTGCCGTTCATCCGGCAGTTGAATACGCTTTTCGAGATAGGGGAGAAGGATTCGATCGACCGCAAAAGGGAGCGGATACAAGAGAGCCTTCACGGCTGGGACCTGGACGATTACGAGCCCTTCCTGGGGTCGCTGCTGGGGGTGCACTATCCCGAGGCCGAGGACCTGGACCCGGAGAAGAGGAAGAGGAAGACCTTCGAGGGCATCGGGCTGGTATTCGACCGCATCGCCGCCAAACAGCCGCTGGCCCTGGCCTTCGAGGACCTGCAATGGGGCGACTCGCTTTCGCAGGAGCTTTTGGAGCAGATCGTGGAGCGCATGGCCGACAAGCCCCTGTTGATATCTTGCGACTACCGCCCGGAGCTGGCCCTGCCCTTCATCGCCAAGCCCTACGTGGTCAACCTTTTCCTTGGAAAGCTGGACAAACGCGAGGTGTTCCAGATGGCCACGGCCCTGGCCGGGACGGCCGACGTCTCCGACCAGGTGCTTCAAAAGCTTATGGAGCGCACCGAGGGCAACCCCCTGTTCGTCGAGGAGGTTACCCGCCACCTGATCTCGCGAAGGCTGGTGCGCAGGGAGGGCGAGAACCTGGTCCCCGGAAAGCGCTTCGGCAAGATGACTCTGCCCTCGACCATAGCCGGGGTGGTGCTGGGCCGCATCGACAAGCTTCCCGAGGAGCACCGCCGGGTGCTGCAGTACGCGGCGGTGGTGGGCAAGGAGTTCGACCGGGAGGTGCTGGAGAACATCAGCAAGACAACGCCGGAGAGCATCCAGAACTCGCTGGATACCCTGGAGCACTTCGAGGGCCTGCTCTACGGCAAGCATATCGAGGGACGGAAGATCTACGAGTTCAACTCCACCACCACCCACGAGGCGGCCTACGGCACTCTGCTCAAGACCAGGCGCCGGGAGTTGCACGGCAGGGTGGGGCAGACGCTGGAGAGGGCGTACAAGGACGACCTGGACCCGCACTTGGAGGACCTGGCGCACCACTATTACAACAGCGCCTTCGATGACAAGGCGGTCCAGTACCTGCACAAGGCCGGGGACAAGGCCCGCGGGCTGTACGCCAACAGCGAGGCTTTGGACTACTACGGCAAGGGCATCGGGGTGCTGAAGAAGATAGAAGAAGCAAAGGATCGTAGTTTAAAATTGGCAGAATTGACTTGGGCGGAAGGATCAATCCTTAGACTTATTGGTAAAGTAAGGACTGCCATAAATAAGTTTAAAACATCAGCAAAAATCGCGCAAAAATATTCAGATCAACATGCGGCCCAAAAATATCTTATTTCAGCGGCTATTTTACATCACGTTACGGGAGATATTTCTTCAACGGAAAAAATACTCCATGACATTATACATCAAGCTGAGAAGACGAATGACAAAAGAATATTAATATCTGCGTATGGCCTAGCTAGCAACATTGAGTTGAACAAGGGAGAAGTTGAAAAAGCAATAAGTGGATATGAAAAAGCGTTGAAAATATGCACGGAGCTAAATGAGGAAAAAGAAGCGGCTAAAATCTATGGTAGCTTAGGACAGGCATATGAAGCGAGCGGTAAATTCGAAGACGCAATCATTAAGTATAAAAGCGCATTGGAGATCTCGAAAAAAACGAATTTTATAGAAGGTGTTGCGCATTATAATAATACGTTGGGTAATCCTTACATGATCATGGGAAATATCGAAAAAGCCAACCAGCATTTTCGTGAAAGCCTGAAAATCGCACATAAAATTGGTGATAAACGAGTAGAAAGCCTTTCTTCTGGAAGCATAGGAATAATATATGCGATGATTGGCGATTATGAGAAGGCTCTCGACTATTTCAACAAATCATATGACGCGGCTTCAGAATGCAATGACACAAACCAACAATTAGCGATAACCATAAACATAGGATGTATTTACCAAACATGGGGACTTCTTGAAAAAGCGGTGAATAAACATGAGCTTGGTTTAAAATTGGCCGTTGATTTACACAACATCGGTTTAGAATGCGAGTCAAGAAGGAATTTAGGCATCGATTATCAATTGCAAGGTAAATTATCTTTAGCTCATGTTGAAACCGGCAAAAGTATAGCCATAGCCCAAGAAATTGGTGATCCACGGATGATTGCTTATGCAAAAGTAAATCAAGGCTCAGCGATGGTATTATCTGGAGACTTCGAGAGATCGTTACAAGTATTAAATGATTCTGTGGGCATTGCAAGACAGGTTGGCGATCCAGAGGTAATACTAGCAGCCGTTAGGGCAGTGATCGATCTGAACCTGGAGACCGAGAACTATCCCGAAGCCGACCAGTACATCCAGAGGGCACTTCGCATATCGGAAGAGACGCACAACAAAAGGGAGAAATCATATGGCCTGTTAGGCCTGGCGTCACTGATGATGGCCTCAGGGGCACTTGACGAGATGCCCGGGCCTTTGAGCGAGGCCCTGGAGCTGGGGCGGGAGGTAAAGGACAGGCTGCTGCTGGCTAGGATCTACCTGGCCTTCGCCCGGAGGTCCCTGGCCCAGAACGCATCGTTGGACGCCGAGAGGTACATCAAGGACGCCTTCGAGTCCCTGGAGCAGACCGGGGCCAGGGAACTGGAGGCCAAGGCCCATTACTGGAAAAGCCGGTTCTTCAAGCAGCAGGAGAGGATGCGGGACCACGATGAGGAATTGGGAAAGGCCAGGCAGATCATCGGCGACATTCTACAGGACATGCCGGAAGATTTAAAAGAGAAATACAGGGGAAGGAAGGAGATCGCGGCCATCCTGGATTAGCGGCATGACGGGAAAGGGGCCGGGCATGACGACCGGCCCCTTTCTTTTGGATAGTGGCCCGCTATCTGATGACGGTCACCCTGCCTTTAAGGGTTTCCCCGCTCTCCGCCGCCAGCCGGTAGAAGTATACGCCCGAAGGCACCTTCCGACCGGACTGGTCAGCGCAATCCCACCGTGTCGTGTGCCGGCCGATCCCCAGCCACTGCCGGCCGAAGGAGCGGACCAGCCTGCCGGCCACGTCGTAGACGGAAAGCCCCACCATGCCGGCCCTGGGGAGGGAATAGCGTATCTCGGCCGCCCCCCTGGCCGGGTTGGGCCGGCATTCGGCCCGGAACTCGCGGACCAGGGACAGGTCGCCGGTGTAGACCGAGATGGGGCCGTGCCAGGTGACGTTCTGCTGGAGGTCCTGGTCGCCCAGACGGTAGTAGTAGGTCATGTCCGGCAGCACCGAGCCGTCGGTGAACGAGTAGCTGTGGCCTGCGGGTGAGCTGCCCTGTCCGGGGACGGCGGCTACCTGCTGGTAGCCGGCGCCCGGTTCGGCGGAGCGCTCGATCAGCCACTGGTAGTTGTCGGTCTCGCTCTCGGTGCGCCAGCTCAGCTGGACACCGCCGCTCAGGGACATGGCCGAGAACTCCGCCAACTCCACCGCCAGCACCGTGCTGACTTGGTTGGGTTCGAGGCCGCTACGAAGGCCATTGGTCACCTCGTAGTAATATGGATACCTGGCCGGAGCCTTCCCGTCCTTGGCGATCCCGTTCTCGGTGGGAAACGCGTTGAACGGGTTGTTGTCGGTCTCGTTCTGGGCGACCACCAGGTAGCGGAAGGCCCGGCTGGTGTCGTAGTTGCCCAGGCAATTGAACCTCACCCTCAGCTCGGTGTAGCCGTAGCCGTTGACGCTGTCCAGCGATTGGTAACCGATGGAGCTGATGTTCACCGTGTCCTGCCACAAGCCGGAAACTGAGTTCCATTTCTTGATAGTGTATTCCGTGCCGTCGTCGTAGATGAGGCAGTAGTCGGGCTTGAAGTCGCCGGCGACGTCGAAGAGGGATTTCACCCCCGAGCCATTGTGGTCGTAGGTAGTGTCGCTGCCGCCGTCGTGGACGTCGAAATAGATCAATAGGTCGCCAGCGGTCCGCAGGTCGCAATGGTCGTAACCGAAGTACACGTTGCTGGCATCCCAGGAGCAGAATAGCGTGTCATCCAAACGGCGATCGATCAGTTCGGTGGCGACGAAGTCCCGGACGCAGCCCGTGGTGTAGCCGATGCCAATGGTATGTGGGGTCACCAGATCACCGTAAACCACCACCCGGGGTTCGGCGCCCAGCTGGCCCCAGCGCCGCGGGTTGGAAGCGTCCCCGGCCTTGAGGGCCAGGATCAGGGTGTCGCCGGGAGGCAGGCCGTCCAGCACCTTGGCTTCGGCGGCGCCGGGCGAACCCGGGATCCATCCCTGGTTGTAGACGTAGCCGGAATCTAAGAAATCCTCCTCGGAGCTCAACATGCCCAGGTCGGGCGACGTGGAGCAATACCGGGTGAACTTCAACCTGTAGGCGGAGACGGCCTCGGCCAGGTCGTCGTCGCATGGCGCGGTCCAGCTGATGTCGACGTTCCCCTCGCTGGTCGAGGATGCCTCCAGGTCGTGGATGGGTGCGGGCTCGACGTTGAAACCCTGGAAGCCC
>CAZFJC010000013.1:0-83897 GCA_964518765.1 uncultured bacterium | reverse complement strand
ACCTGTAACATTTATCACCCCATTTTCTGTCTTGACAATGGGGTCCACCTCAAACCTTTAAATATTAGCGTAATACCTGAACATTCGGGTATATATAAAATATTTAATTCAAAAAAAAATGTATTTACATTGGTAAAGCAAAAAATCTAAGACAACGGTTAGGTCAACATCTTAGCGATAATGAACCTAATGAGGTATTAAAAAACATTATACTAAACTCAACTTGTTTTGTTGAAACTTATGAGTGCACAATAAATATGTTAGATTTCTATGAGTCTAAATAC
The DNA here is from genome assembly GCA_964518765.1 of uncultured bacterium. Classification (GTDB taxonomy): domain Bacteria; phylum Edwardsbacteria; class AC1; order AC1; family EtOH8; genus CAZPNX01. The sequence goes on along the minus strand of CAZFJC010000013.1, from coordinate 83,613 downwards.
ATTAACGACTTTTTTTTAAAGTACAGGTGTTTACCGGTCGCAAATAATAGAATACCTTAAAAATACATGCTCAACATCATCCATACCATCGACAGCGCGACAGCATGGGCGTACCGGTCGGATACCGTGTCCTCACCAATGCCATCATATTATGCCGTTCCAGCGATCTCGTTGATTTCTAGCAAAAGAATGCAAAAGATGAGGTATCTACCGTTTCTGATCGCCGCGGCTTTGGCCCTCACCGGGTGCGGCATAAAGCGCGAGTATCTCAAGGCCTCGGGCCAGCTGGACACCCTGGTGGCCGGGCAGAGGCGGCTGGAGGCCAGGATCGACCATCTGGACAGCCTGGCCCGGGCCCAGGGCGAACTGCTGGAACGGTTGAGGGCCGAGGCCGGCCCGGGGCCGGCCCGGGGTTGGCCGCAGCCGACCACGGCCTCGGCCATGGTGTCCAGCGCCACTGAGCCGAAGCCGGGCCTGAGCCTGCCCCTGGGGACGGCCATGCCGGATACGGCTGGGGCCAAGCCGCCCAAGCCCAGGGCCGAGACCGATCCCAAGGCCAGGTACGATATGGCCTATCTGGAAATCACCCGGGGCAACCACGATCAAGCCGCGGCCAGATTTCGAGAATTCCTTAAAAGCTATCCCCACAGCAGCCTGGCCGACAACGCCCAGTACTGGATAGGCGAGTCCTTCTATGCCCGCGAAAAGTACGCCGACGCCCTGGCCGAATTCCGGAAGGTGGTATCCGACTACCCAAACCAGGACAAGGTGCCGGCGGCCATGTACAAGTCGGGTCTGTGCCACGCCAAGCTGGGCAACCCAGCCAAGGCGGCCGAGGAATGGAAACAGTTGGTCGCCAAGTACCCCCGGAGCAACGAGGCGACCCTGGCCCGGGAGAGGCTCAAGGAATTGGGGCCATAATCTAGATATATATAAATTACTATCATATGAAAATAGTAAAACAGACTGACTTCAAAGGGCTGAAAAAGGTCTCCCAGGGCAAGGTGCGCGACATCTACGACCTGGGGGAGAACCTGTTGATCGTCACCACCGACCGGATCTCGGCCTTCGATGTGGTCCTGCCCGACCCCATCCCCTACAAGGGATACGTGCTCAACCAGGTCTCGGCCTGGTGGTTCCGGCAGATGGAGGACATCATGCCCAACCATCTCTTATCCATCGAGGTCGGGGATTTCCCGGCAGAGTGCCAGGCCTACGCCGAAGAGCTGGAGGGCCGCGCCATGATGGTGAAAAAGGCCAAGCCCCTGCCGGTGGAATGCATCGTCCGGGGATACCTGACCGGCTCCGGCCTCAAGGACTACCAAAGGACCGGACGGATCTGCGGCATCGAACTTCCCGGGGGGCTGGGCGAGGCCAGCCGCCTGGAGCCGCCCATATTCACCCCGTCCACCAAGGCCGCCATCGGCAGCCACGACGAGAACATCACCTGGGAGAGGATGGCCGGGCTTCTGGGCCGGGACAAGGCGGCCATGGTCAAGGAACTATCGCTGGCCGTTTACTCCAAGGGGAGGTCGGTGGCTGAGGCCAAGGGCATCATCATCGCCGACACCAAGTTCGAGATGGGGGAGCAGGGCGGCCGGCTAATGCTGATCGACGAGCTGCTGACGCCGGACTCGTCCCGATTCTGGCCAAAGTCCTCATACCGGGAGGGAGCGGCCCAGCCCAGCTTCGACAAGCAGTACCTGCGGGATTACCTAAACACCTTGGACTGGGATAAGACCGCCCCCGGCCCCAAGCTCCCTCCGGAGGTCATCGAAAACACCAGCAAGAAGTATCTGGAGGCGCTGGAGATCCTCACCGGAATAAAGCCTAACTAAAACCGAGGAGAGCCATGGCCAAGAAATCGACCGCCGCCAAGGCCAAACGGAGCATCAAGGACAGGAGACGCCTGCTGGACGAGGCCGAGTTCCGCCGCCTGGTGGAGACGGGCCAGGCCAGGGAGAGCGACCGCCGCTCCTGGATGGAACGTCGCCGGAAGAAGACCTGAGCCGCCGCGATGCTCTGGAAGAAGGACAAGCCCAAGGGCAAGACCATCACCGTCCAGCAGGGGGTGGCGGCCAACGCCCTGACCATCCAGGCGATCATCAACGTGCTGGTGGAAAAAAAGGTCTGCGGCCGGGAGGAGATACTGGAGGAGCTGAAGCGCATCGCGGCCTCCGACCATTCGCATGCCAAACCTGAAGAATGAGATCGAGCGGCTGTTCGGGGAGGCGGACGCCTTGGCCAAAGGCGGAGACCGGCCGGGGGCTATGTCCCGCTACCTACAGCTGCTGGCCCTGGAAAGCCTGGAGGAGGAAGAGCCGCTGGCGGCCGAGTGCGCCCACTGGGGGTTGGCCGAGCTGGCCGCCCAACAGAAGGACCTGGCTCTGGCCGAACGGCACCTGCGTGAGGCTGTCCGTCTGAATCCGGACGAGGCCGAATACCGCCAGGAGCTGGGCGTTATCCACAGCCGCCAGTCCAGGTTCGATGAAGCGGCGGCCGAGCTGGAGGAAAGCCTGAGGCTCAGGCCCGACCATCCGCAGACCGTCCATCTGCTGGGGTGGGCGCTGTTCATGTCGGGCGACCGCTCCCGGGGCCGCCAGCTGCTGGAGAGGGCCTTCCATCTCGATGATTGCGACCCAGAGATTATCAACGACCTGGCGGTCTGCCTGTCGGAGGAAGGCAAGCTGGATCGGGCCCTGGCCCTGGTGGAGAGGGCCCTGGAGATCGAGCCCAAGAGCGGCCTTCTGAAATCGTTTCAGGAGATGCTGGTCGAGCGCAGGAGGAGGAAGGGCGACAAGGGCGGGGATCATTCCGACCGGAAATCCGGGGGAATCGGGGACGGGCCGGAGGCTTTTTAGGGCTTGACACTGAGCCATATTAAGGTTAAAATTCACCAAAAATACGGGTTTCCCGACACGGCGGGAACAGGTCCAGAGGAGGGCAGGATGAAAAAACGGGTATTGATAGTCGACGACGAACCATCGGTTGGCGAGATGCTCCAGACGATCCTGGAGGCCGAGGGCTACGAGGTGGGCATATGCTACGACGGGCCCTCGGGGCTGGCCGAGATCGAGAAGCACCCGCCGCATGTGCTGCTTCTGGACTTCATGCTGCCGGGGATGGACGGCATCGAGGTGCTGTGCGAGGCCAGGCACCGCTGGCCCACCCTGCCGGTGATCATCATCACCGCCTTCGGAACCCCGGAGCTGAGCATGAAGGCCAACAAGTTTTCAGTCATCGAGGTGGTCTCCAAACCTTTCGACACCGACAAGCTGCTGGCCCTGATCGCCAAGGCCACCAGGGAAAGCCAGTCTTAAAGGGGGCAGGGAATGTCGGCCATTCGCATTCTGGTGGTTGACGACGACGAGTCGATACTCGAGTTCCTGACCATGATTCTGGAAGGAGCCGGCTTCAAGGTGGAGACGGCCGACCACGGCCAGAAGGCGGTGGACATCGTGGCGGCCGACGGGCTGGCGGCGGTGCTCTTGGACTACATGATGCCGGACCAGAACGGACTGGAGGTGGCGGCCAAGCTGCGGGACATCCACCCGGCCATGCCGGTCTTCATCGTCACCGCCTACGACAGCCCGGAGCTAAGGCGCGAGGCCGCCAAGCACGGGGTGTGCGACGTCATCGGAAAACCGTTCCAGCCCGAGGAGCTGGTGGAAAAGCTGCGCAAAGCATTGGAGTGCGTCGGCTGAGCGCCGCAGCCGGTAGCTCGGCAAGCCAAGGAAAAAATATTCGGCGGCCAAGAAAACCCTTGCATTCGGGGAGGAATTTTAGTATAATACCATAGACTTGATTTTTTGCAGGAGAGCGGGTACAAAGCCCGCTCTCTTTTTATTGATGTCGCAACGGGTCGCAATATGCCTGAACAAGTGGACTCAGGGGTACAGGGAGACATCATAGATAGGGTGAGGAGGCTGGCCGAGCCGGTGGCCGAGGCCAGGGGCCTTTCCGTCCTGGAGGTCGAGTACAGGCCCGGCGGCCAGTTGCTGAGGATCTTCCTCGACCGGCGCCACGGACAGGTGGGCATCGACGACTGCAGCGTCGTCTCCCAGCAGCTCTCGGCCGCCCTCGACCAGCAGGACCTGATATCCCACCCCTACCGGCTGGAGGTCTCGTCCCCCGGACCGAAGCGCCCCCTGCGCGGCGTGGAGGACTACGCTAGGTTCAGGGGCGAACGCGCCAAGCTATGGCTGGCCCAGCCGAACGGCGGTTCAATCGTGGTGCGGGGCGCCATCGGCGAGGTGAAGAGCGGCATGCTGAGGCTGGAGCCAGAGGACCAGGAGCCCCTGTGGGTACCCCTCAGCCAGATCAGCTCCGCCAGGCTGGACCCGATGGCCGTCCCGCCCCCGCTTCCCGGAAAAACAAGAAGAAAACCAGTTAAATAGTACGGAGGAGTTCCGCAGTGGCTAACCTGGACGTGGTCGATGCCCTTAACGAGATTGCCCGGCAGAAGAACCTGGACCGGGATTTCGTCATCGACACCCTCAAGCAGGGCCTGATGCAGGCCTGCCGCAAGAAGTTTGGAACATCAGACAATATCGTAGTCGAGGTCGAGGACGACACCGGCGAGATAGGCATCTTCGCTAGGAAGAAGGTAGTGTCCGAGGTTACCGATCCGGCCCTGGAGATATCGGTGGATGACGCCGTCGAGTATCTGGACGATCCCAAGCCCGAGGACGAGGTGGAGATCATCATCCCCTTCGAGGAGTTTGGCCGCATCGCCATCCAGACCACCAAGCAGATCCTATTCCAGCGCATCCGTGAGGCGGAGCGGGAGCAGGTCTATCGCGACTTCTCCTCCAAGCTGGGCAATATCGTCTCCGGCACCATCCAGCAGATCTCCCGGGGGGACGTCATGGTCAACCTGGACAACACCGAGTCCATCCTCCCCTATTCCGAGCAGATCAAGGGGGAGCGCTACCAGCAGGGGCGGTCGATCAAAGCCCTGGTGATAGACGTGGCCAAGACGGTCAAAGGCCCCCAGGTGATTCTCTCCCGCAGCCACCCCGACTTCCTCAAGCGCCTGTTCTACCAGGAGGTGCCGGAGATCCGCGAGGGACTGGTGGAGATCAAGGGCGCTGCCCGCGATCCCGGCGAGAGGGCCAAGGTGGCGGTCTACTCCAAGGAGAACCGGGTGGACCCGGTGGGGGCCTGCGTCGGGCTGAAAGGCGCCCGGGTTCAGGCGGTGGTCCGGGAGCTTTCCGGCGAGAAGATAGACATCGTGCTGTGGTCGCCCGATCCCACCGTTTATGTGGTGCGGGCCCTGGCCCCGGCCACCCAGCTGGAGTCCTACCCGGCCGAGGACGAAAACCGGATGGTGGTCATCTGCCCCGACGACCAGTACTCCCTGGCCATTGGCAAGAAGGGGCAGAACGTACGGCTGGCGGCCAAGCTGACCGGCTGGAAGATCGACGTGGTGGCCGAGACCGAGCACCAGCGGCGGGTGGAGGCCATCAACCGGATAAGCGTCAGGCTGGACGAGCTGGAGATCACCGATAAGCTGCGCGACAAGCTGGCCAAGGAGGGAATGGATACGGCCGAGAAGATAATCGAGGCCGGCATGGAGGGACTGACCTCCATCGCCGGCATAGGCGACAAGACGGCCGAGAAGATCCTCTCGGTCGCCAAGCAGGCCAAGGACAAGCAGCTGATGCATTTCGAGCAGCTGGCCAAGGAGAACCCGGAGGCGTTAGGGGCGCCTCCGGCCAAACCCGAACCCGACGAAGCCAAACCTGAGCCAGGCAGCGTGGATGGGCCGGACCCGGAAGCGGCGGGGGAAGACCAGGACAGCAAGATGACAGAGTAGGAGTGACATGACCGAGAAGAAAAAAATCGAACACCAAGCGGCTACCCCGGCCCCATCCGAAAAACCAGGTCCGGACAAGCCGGCGGCTAAAAAGCCGGCCGCTGACAAAACTGCCAAGAAGGCTGCCAAGTCAGGCTCAGGACACGCCCCACGACATGGCTCAGGGCAAGCCAAGGCGGCCGCCCCGGAGAAGACGCCCAAGGTCTTCGAGGCCGCCAAGGAGCTGAAGATGTCAGCCGACGCCCTGCTGGGCATGCTCAAGGAGTTGGGGTTCCCGGTCAAGAGCCGGATGAGCACCGTCGAGCCCGCCATGATTGCCGCCGTCAAACAAAAGTTCGAAGAGGAGAAGCAGGCGGTCAAGAAGGAGCAGGAGCAGCAGAAGAAGATCCAGGAGAAGAAGGAGGCCCACGCCAAGGCCGAGGCCAAGGCGGTGGAGATCCAGCCGGTGCCGCTGGTGGTGGCCAAGGTGGAGTACCCGCCCGAGTTGACCATGCCCTACCCCAGCATCCCGCCCACGGTCACCACCGTCCCTGAGGTGGCCAGGGAGGAGCTGGAGGATCGGGGGGTAAAAAAGAAGCGCAAAAGGAAAAAACGGAAGAAGGAGAAGAGGCCGACCATCGACCAGACGGCCATCGCCGCTACGGTGCGCCAGACCATGGCCGCCATCGAGCGGGGCAAAGCCAGGCGGCCGCACCGGACCAAAGAGCGTAGTGAGGTGGTCGAGGAGGTCGAGGAGCAGAAGATCATCAGACTGCCCGAATACTCCTCGGTGGCCGACCTGGCTCAGGCTTTGGACGTCAAACCGGGCGAGGTCATCGCCAAGGCCCTGGGCCTGGGGATGATGGTCACCATCAACCAGAGGCTGGACTTGGACACCTTGGCTACCATCGCCGACGAGTTTGGCTACGGCCTGGAGGAGATGGAGGAGTTCGCCCCCGAGCAGGAGGAGATAGCCGTCCCGGAGCCGGCCAGGCTGGAGCCTCGGCCGCCGGTGGTGACGGTGATGGGCCACGTGGACCACGGCAAGACCACCTTGTTGGACTCCATTCGTAAAACCAACGTAGCCGGCGGGGAGCATGGAGGCATCACCCAGCACATCGGGGCCTACGAGGTCAAGGTGGGTGATCAGCGCATCACCTTCCTAGATACGCCCGGCCACGAGGCCTTCACCGCTATGCGGGCCCGGGGGGCCCAGGTGACCGACCTGGTGATCCTGGTGGTGGCGGCCACCGAGGGCATCATGCCCCAGACCATAGAGGCCATCGACCACGCCCAGGCGGCCAAGGTGCCGGTGATCGTGGCAGTTAACAAGTGCGACATGCCCGGCGCCGATCCCATGAGGGTTAAGCAGGAGCTGACCAAGCACAACCTGCTGGTGGAGGAGTGGGGGGGCAAGACTATCGCCGTGGAGATCTCGGCTAAGACCGGAGCCGGGATCGACAAGCTCCTAGAGATGATCCTGCTGCAGGCCGAGCTGCTGGAGCTCAAGGCCGACCCCCACGGGCCGGCCCGTGGAACGGTCATCGAGTCGCGCCTAGATCGGGGCAAGGGGGTGCTGGCCACGGTGCTGGTGCAGCAGGGGACCTTAAAAAAGGGACAGCCTTTCGTGGCCGGCCTCTACAGTGGCCGGGTGCGAGCTATGTACGATGAACGCGGGCGCCAGGTGGACTTGGCCGGGCCCTCGACCGCGGTCGAGGTCCAGGGATTCGAAGGAGCGCCTCTGGCCGGAGAGTCCTTCCAGGCCATGGAGAGCGAGTCAGCCGCCCGGGAGCTGGCTGGCAAACGACAGCAACTCAAGCGCGAACAGGATTTTAGGCCAGCCAAGAGCGTAACTCTGGAGGGACTCTACGACCAGATCCAGGAGGGCCAGGCCAAGGAGCTGAAGCTGATCATCAAGGGCGATGTCGGGGGATCGGTGGAGGCGCTCTCGGATTCGGTCTTCAAGATGTCCACCGACCAGCTGAGGCTGACCGTCATCCATAAAGGGGTGGGGGCCATCACCGAGTCGGACGTGCTGCTGGCCAAGGCCTCCGGGGCCATCATCATCGGGTTCCACGTCAGGCCGGAGGAAAGGGCCCGGGAGCTGGCCGAGCGGGAGAACGTCGACATCCGGATGTACAGCATCATCTACGAGGCCCTGGAGGAGCTGAAAAAGGCCCAGAAGGGGATGCTGGCGCCGGAGTTCAAGGAGGTGGTCCAGTCCCGGGTCGAGGTCAGGGAGATCTTCAAGATCTCGGCCATCGGCACCATCGCCGGCTGTCTGGTCCAGAGCGGGACTATCGCCCGCAGCCACAAGGTGCGGCTGTTGCGCGACAGCGTGGTCATCTACACCGGAAAGCTGGCCTCGCTCAAGCGCTTCAAGGACGACGTTCGCGAGGTGCAGGCCGGGTTTGAGTGCGGCATGGGGCTGGAGCAATTCAACGATATCAAGGTGGGCGACGTTATCGAGAGCTTCACGGTGGAGGTGATCAAGCGTGGGGACTGAAATTCCAGGGCCGAGGGAAAAGACAAAGGGTCAAGGCATCGCTTAACAGCTAGAAAAACGGTTATCGATGTTTTGACATGGTAGTGGGCGTCTGTAGGGTCAGGCTTCATATCCCGGGGAGCCAGTCGCTCAAGGACAAGCGGCGGGTGCTGCGGAGCCTAAAGGACCGGCTGCGGCAGGAGTTCAACCTATCGGTGGCCGAGGTGGGGGACAACGACCTGTGGCAGAGGGCCGAGCTGGGCCTGGCGGTGGCCGCCAACGACGGGGCCTTTGCCAACCAGGTCCTGGCCAAGGCGGTGGATATGGTAAGGAACCGAGTAGATGTGGAGCTTTCAGACTACAGCACTGAACTAAGATGAGGGGATGGTCGGCGGGCGATAATCGAACATCTCATGCCTTTAGAGGAGCGTTAACAGAAAAGTCGTGAAAATGGCGAAGGGCAAAGGGAGAGTCTTTTTCCTCAGGTGCCGGCATCTGGCTGACGTCGTCACCGATTTTGGCCTAGGCCGGGGCGCTGCGCTGTCTGTGGTACGTTCAGATCGATACCATCGATGGTTGGAGAAGGGACACCACCGTATTCTGTGAAACCGGGTGCCCGGCTACCGTAGGGAAGATGTCAGGGATACCTTATATTGTAATAAAAGGTAGGAACGAAGCGAAGGGAATCAGGGTGTTTTCACAGGATGCCGGTGGCTTGATATGAAGTCAAAGAAAGATATACGCCGAAGACAAGCCCGGGCCAAAAGGCCCGGGCTTTTATCGTGAAGCCGATCGTACCTTCAATGAAAATCTACGGCAAAATAGGTCCTCCCGTCCTTCTGGAACCCTAGCCTGACCTCCCATATGCCAGGCGGTCAAAAACCCGCCAAAATAGGCAATCATAACATTATGACAGTCATTGCATTGAAGCAATCGTCGACCAGCACCTCGGAATAAAAAATCCCTGCCGGAGGTATATTCTGCAAAGAAGGAAACCTGCAGCAACAAAAGGAGGAAGGAAAATGAGGACCCTAACCGCCATAGCACTGACGGCTGCCTTGTTTTTAATCCTTGGCGGCCTGGCCTTAGCGGTCGACTACGGCACCGTCACCGGAAGGGTTGCCGACGCCGCTACCGGGGCGCCCCTGTCAGGGGCCACGGTCGTGGTCAAGGGCCCCGGGCTCTCGGCCCTGACCGGGGCCGACGGCAGATTCACCATCGCCAAGGTGCCCACTGGCTTCCACACCGTCGAGGCCAGCTTGGCCGGCTACCGGTCGGCCACCGTCAGGCTTCTCAGGGTCTCCAGGAACGCCGTCGCCACTGCCAACTTCAAGCTCAGGGCGGAGAAACCCAAGACCAGGGATGCGAAGTGGGGCGCGCTCAAGTGCCAGTACTCTCCGATGTCCAATGCCTGCGGTGTTGCGGCGGCCGAGTGCGACCGCAGCGCCTGCTACCTGCCGCCGGACTTCAACACCGAGGAGTACACCAGGATCTATGAGAACAAGTTCCTGGAGGTGATCCACGATCCGCTTTCCACCTTCTCCATCGACGTCGACCCGGCCAGCTACGCCAACGTGCGAAGGTTCCTCAGCGGCGGCCAGATGCCGCCCAAGGACGCCGTCAGGATAGAGGAGCTGATAAACTACTTCACCTACGACTATCCCCAGCCGGAGGGGGGCGACCCCTTCGCCATCAACGTGGAGATGGCGGCCTGCCCCTGGAACGCCATCCACAAGCTGGTGCGGATCGGGCTTAAGGGCCGCGAGGTGCCGACCGAGAAGCTGCCGCCGGCCAACCTGGTGTTCCTGATAGACGTCTCCGGGTCCATGCAGAGCGCCGACAAGCTGCCGCTGCTGAAGAAGGCCTTCAAGATGCTGGTGGGCGAGCTGCGGCCCCAGGATCGGGTGGCCATCGCGGTCTACGCCAGCTCCGAGGGCCTGGCCCTGCCCTCCACCTCCGGAAAGGACAAGAGATCTATACTCGAGGTGCTGGATAGACTGGAGGCCGGGGGTAGCACGGCCGGGGCGGCCGGCATCCAGCTGGCCTACAAGGTGGCCAAAGAGAACTTTGTCAAGGGCGGCAACAATCGGGTGATCTTGGCCACCGACGGCGACTTCAACGTGGGTGTCTCCTCGACCTCGGAGCTGATCCGCATGATCGAGGAGAAGCGGGAGCAGGGGATCTTCCTCTCGGTGCTGGGATTCGGCACCGGCAACCTCAAGGACTCGCGGATGGAGCAGCTGGCCGACAAGGGCAACGGAAACTACGCCTACATCGACGGCATCTCCGAGGCCCGCAAGGTGCTGGTCAGCCAGATGGGCGGCACCCTGTTCACCATCGCCCAGGACGTCAAGATCCAGGTGGAATTCAATCCGGCCAGGGTCAGGGCCTACAAGTTGGTGGGGTACGAGAACCGGATGCTGGCCAAGGAGGACTTCAACGACGACAGGAAGGACGCCGGCGAGCTGGGCTCGGGCCACACCGTCACCGCCCTTTACGAGATAGTCCCGGCCGGCGCCAAGGGGCAGGTAAACAGCGTTGATCCGCTCAAGTACCAGCAGACTCAGGTCAGCCCGAAAGCCGGACATTCCAATGAAATTATGACAATCAAGCTGCGCTACAAGCAGCCGGAGGGCAGCGTCAGCAGGCTCATCGTCCGTGAAGTTCTGGACGGCGACTACGCCTTCGAAAAGGCCTCGGACGACTTTCGCTTCGCCTCGGCGGTGGCCGAGTTCGGCCTGCTGCTGCGCGACTCGAAGCACAAGGGCAAGGCCAGCTACGACCAGGTGCTGAAGATCGCCCGAGACGCCCGGGGCAAGGACCCCGAGGGCTACCGCGGCGAGTTCCTGAGGTTGGTGGACGCGGCCAAGGGGCTGGACGTGGCTCAGAAGTGAGGTTTTCATCCGGACATGGATTGGCGCGGATTGATCGAATCGACAAAGGGAAAGACCGGGGCAGGCCCCCGGTCTTTCATCATGGCTTGACTTGAAGGACGATTTAATGTATCTTTCTTAAGTAATGCGAGTCACCATCTGCCAGCTCAACCCCACGGTCGGCGACCTGGAGGGCAACCTGGCCAAGCTCCGCAAAGCCGCCGAGGCCTCAGCCAGGGACAGGCCGGACCTGCTGGTTTTCCCCGAACTTTTCCTTACCGGCTACCCCCCCCGTGACCTGCTGGAGGAGCCTGGTTTCGTGCGCCGGGCGGAGGAGGCCCTGGGAAGGGCCGCCGAGATGACGCGGTCGTACCCTGAAACCGGATTTTTAGTCGGGTCGCCGCTGGCCACAGGGAAGCAGGGCTGGCTGTCCAACGCCGCCGTTCTCCTGTTTCGGGGGAAATTGGCCGGATGCCAGGGAAAAAGCCTGCTCCCCAGCTACGACGTCTTCGACGAGACACGCTATTTTGCTCCGGCACCAAAGGTCCGCCCCATTGCTTTCAGGGGGGAGAGGCTGGGGGTCACCGTCTGCGAGGACGCCTGGAACGATCCAGAGCTCTGGCCCGGGGGCCGGCGCTATCGGCGGGACCCGGTGGAGGAGCTGGCCAAAGCCGGGGCCACGCTGCTGGTCAATATGGCGGCTTCGCCGTTCGAGGCCGGCAAGGATAAAACCCGCTTCGAGCTTATGGCCCGCCACGCCAAAAAGCACCGCCTACCCGCGGTAATGGTCAACCAGGTGGGCGGGAACGACGAGTTGGTATTCGACGGGCGCAGCTTGGCGGTCGACTCCGGAGGTAGGCTGGCGACGCTCCTGGCCCCCTTCGCCGAGGGGATTCGGACAGTGGAAACAAATGGCCGGGGGGACATGGAATTTGTTCCGCTGGACCAAGTGGAGTCGATATACCAAGCCCTGGTTCTGGGGGTAAAAGACTACTTCGCCAAATGCGGTTTCAGGAAGGCGGTGCTGGGCCTCTCCGGCGGCATCGACTCGGCCCTGGTGGCCTGCATCGCCGCCGAGGCCCTGGGGCCGGAGAATGTGTTGGGCGTCACCATGCCCTCGCCCTTCTCCTCCCGGGGAAGCGTTGAGGATTCCCGAAGACTGGCGGACAACTTGGGCATTGGGTTTAGCAAGGTGCCGATCGCCGGGCTCTACCAGAGGTATCTCGATTCCCTGAGACCGCATTTCAAAGGGACCAAGCCGGGGCTGGCCGAGGAGAACATCCAAGCCAGGATAAGAGGCAACATTCTAATGGCCTTCTCCAACAAGCTCGGTCATCTGGTGCTTTCCACCGGGAATAAGAGCGAGCTGGCGGTGGGCTACTGCACCCTCTACGGAGATATGAGCGGAGGCCTGGCCGTGATCTCGGACGTGCCCAAGACCATGGTCTATCGCTTAGCCAAATTTATCAACAGAAAAAAGCAGGCCATCCCGGAAAATATAATTAGAAAATCCCCCTCGGCCGAGCTTAAACCCAATCAACGCGACCAAGACACCCTGCCGCCCTACCCGATCTTAGATGGCATCCTCCAGCTTTACATAGAGGAACGGATGGACCCAGAGGCCATCGTCAAAAGGGGGTACCGCAAGAGGACGGTGGAATGGGTGGTGCGGGCGGTCAAATCCAGCGAATACAAGCGGAGGCAGGCGGCACCGGGCCTCAAGGTCACCGGCAAGGCCTTCGGGTCTGGCCGGAGGATGCCGGTGGCGGCCAGGTATTGAAAACGGGGCGACCCTCCATTGACAAAAAAGAAGGCCGATGGTAACATATCATAAACCTTTAGACAAGGAGCCCGACAAGTCCATGAAGAAAATCTTGGTGATACTCGTTTGCCTAGCGCTGTCTGCCGGCTTGGCGCATGCCCAGAGGATCCGGGTCGCTTTGGATCAGATACAGGCCGAAGGGCAGTCCCTGGCCCAGACCCAAACGGCCCTGGGAAACTATCTGGCAGGAGAGTTGAAAAGAGCCAAGAACGTGGCGCTGGTGAGCGCCAGCGAGCTGGCCGAGGCCCTGAAGAAGGGCCAGGCGGCCTCGATCGCCGACAGGGAGGGAGCCATGGCCGCCGGCAAGCTGGTCAGGGCTGGGGCCGTTGTCTGGGGAAGGATGTCTGACAGCGGGCAGAAGCTGAGCTTCTGGCTGAGGATGGTCGACGTTAAAAGCGGCAGGATGCTTTTCGCCAAGTCATATTCGGTGGACGCCGGAGCCGAGGGAGCCAGGAGGGATTTCGAGAGGAACATCGTCTCCATCGCCCAAGACCTGGTGGCCACGGCCTCCGGGACCAACAAGGGGCTTTCGGAGCTGAAGATCACCGTGGTCGGCGGGGCCAACCTCTCCGGCAGGGACGCCATGAGCACCCCGGACGTCTATGCCACCGTCCAGGTGGGCGACGAGATCGTGGGCACCACCGGCTTCAGGCAGAACAGCGCCAATCCATCATGGAACGAGACCTTCACCGTCAAGTATCGGGGGGAGAAGATTAAGTTGAGCTTCTTCGACCGCGATCTGGTCAAGGACGAATACCTCGGCAGCTGCGCCCTGGATGGGCCAAAAAGCGGCACCTACGACATAATCAGCAGGCACCTTGGCCAGGCGGCAAAGAGAGGCACGGTCACCCTAAAGTTCGAAGTGAAACCCTTCCAGCCGGTCGAGGAGTAGCCGGGGAACCGGAGCGGCTGAGGATGGGCGACTTCGGCTTTAGCGCCGGGAATGAGCGGCATCGGAGATGCCGCCATTTTATTTGGGACAAGCCACCGCTTTTGGAAAAACAAGGATGTTATGCCGGGAGCTAGGTCAAAAGAGCAGCGGCTGACGCCAAGCCAGCGGCTGACCTGGCAACTGCGGGAGAGGATCAAGGAGCTGGACGCCCTCCACCGCTCCGCCCGTCTGCTGCAGAGTCCGGGCCGGCCAACGTCCGAGACCATGAAGCGGCTTCTGAGGCTTCTCCCCAAAGCCTGGCAGTACCCCGATATGATCTGTCTGCGCATAGATTTCGATGGAAGTTCCTATACCACTCAGGGCTATAAGCGGACGCCTTGGCGCCAAGCGGCGCGGTTTTCCGTAAAAGGCGGAGGTCGGGGGATATTGGAGGTATGCTACCGGAGAAGGCCGCCGGGGCCTGGAAGGGCCTTCCTGCCGGAAGAGACAAGGCTGCTGAGCTCGGTCTCCGGCCTGCTGCAGTCATATTTCGCCAGGAACAGGGTGGAGCAGCGACTGCTGGCCGCCAAGGCCGACCTGCAGCAAAGGGTGGCCAACCGCACCAGACAGCTGAGGAAACTCAACTGGTCGCTGAGGGCCGAGATCGCCGAGCGCGGCCGCAATGAAAGGCAGATCAGGAGGTACCAGGCGAGGCTAAAGCTGCTGGCGCTACAGCTGGCCATGTTCGAGGAGCAGGAGAGGAGGGAGATCGCCGCCGACCTTCACGATCACATCGGCCAGAACCTGATGATGATCAAACTTAAGATCTCACAGCTCAAGGCAACAGCGCCGGACGCTGGCACCGCGAAGTCGCTGGAGGAAATCGGCGGCCTGCTGGACCGGACCATCAACTACACCCGCGACCTGAATTTCGAGGTCATGCCTCCGGTCCTCTATGAGCTGGGGCTGGCGCCGGCCTTGGAGTGGCTGGCCGACCATTTCCGCGAGAAACACGGGCTGGAGGTGGCGGTACGGGGCGGGACGCTGCCCTTGGGCATGGACCGGAAGCTGCTGTTCGTGCTCTACATGGCCGTCCGCGAGCTTCTTTTCAACGTGGTCAAGCACGCATCGGCCACCAGGGCCGAGGTGTCCCTTGCTTCGCAGGGGCAGGTGGTGAGGATCACGGTGGAGGACGACGGCCGAGGTTTCGACGCTGCCTCCGCCGAGCGCAAAGCGTCAGCCACCCGCGGCTACGGGCTTTTTGGCACCAGGGAAAAGCTGCATTACTTCTCCGGCCGCTTAGAGGTCGAAAGCTCCGAGGGCCGGGGGACCCGGGTCATCATCGAAGTTCCAGTTGTTAAGGAGGGCGAGACATGACCATCAAGATCCTCTTGGCCGACGACCACCGGATGGTGAGACAGGGCCTGAGGATGCTGCTGGAGAGGCAGCCGGGGATGAGGGTGGTGGCCGAGGCCGAGGACGGCCTGGCGGCGGTCCGCCTGGCCAAGGAGCACGGTCCCGACGTGGCCATCATCGACGTCTCCATGCCGGGCCTCAACGGGGTGGAGTCCGCCAGGAAGATCCTGGCGGCCAGGCCGGGGGCCAGGATCATCGGGCTGTCAATGTACGCCGACCGGCGCTACGTGGTGGAGATGCTGCGCAGTGGGGCGCTGGGTTACATACTCAAGGAGTCGGCCTTCGACGAGCTGGTCCAGGCCATCCACACGGTAACCAAGGGGCAGACATTCCTTAGCAGCCGTATTGCCGACGTCATCATTAAAGATTACGTTAGGAGCGCCCCGGGCGGCCGGACGTCGGCATTCTCCAGGCTATCCAACCGGGAGCGGGAGGTCCTGCAGCAGCTGGCCGAGGGTAAAAGCACCAAGCAGATCGCTGGCCAGCTGGACCTGAGCGTCAAGACCATCGAGACCCACCGCAAGCAGATCATGGACAAGCTCGGCATCCACAGTTTAGCGGGGCTGACGAAGTATGCGGTGCGTGAAGGCATCACCACCCTTTAGGTAAACGGCCGATCAGCAAACTAAGGTATTTGGAATGCGATATTCAGGGATATCCTTATTGCCAAAGGACGGTAAATAAAGTATTTTTAAAATTCATATTTTTGAAGCCAACCGGGCATTATATAGACAACAACTTTCACAAGGAGATCACATGAGCCACATCGATGAGGTCATTGCTAAGGTAAAGGCCAAGAATCCGGGCGAGCCGGAGTTTCACCAGGCGGTGGAGGAGGTGATGAAGACTCTGGAGCCTACAGTTTCCAAGCATCCCGAGTTCGTCAAAGCCAAGATCTACGAGAGGATCTGCGAGCCCGACCGGGCCATCATTTTCAGAGTGCCCTGGGTGGACGACAAGGGCGAGGTCCAGGTCAACAAGGGTTTCCGGGTCCAGTTCAATAACGCCATTGGGCCCTACAAGGGAGGGCTGCGCTTCCATCCCTCGGTCAACCTGGGCATCATCAAGTTTCTGGGCTTCGAGCAGATTTTCAAGAACAGCCTGACGACGCTAGCCATGGGCGGCGGCAAGGGCGGCTCGGACTTCGACCCCAAGGGCAAGAGCGACAACGAGGTCATGAAGTTCTGCCACGCCTTCATGCGGGAGCTGTTCCGCCACATCGGGGCCGATACCGACGTACCGGCCGGCGACATCGGGGTGGGCGGACGGGAGATCGGCTTCATGTACGGATACTACAAGAAGATCCGCAACGAGTTCACCGGCGTTCTCACCGGCCGGGCCCTGGAGTACGGCGGCTCGCTGATCCGGCCCGAGGCCACCGGCTACGGGGCGGTGTACTTCGGGGCCGAGATGCTGGCCACCCGGGGTAAGGACTACAAGGGCCTGACCTGCTTGGTGTCCGGCAAGGGCAACGTCTCCCAGTACACCATCGAGAAGATCATCCAGCTAGGAGGCAAGGTAATCTCCTTCTGCGACTCGGCCGGGACGGTGGTAGACGAGGAGGGCATTGACGCCGAAAAGTTGAAGCATCTGATGGAGATCGAGAACGTGCGGCGGGGCCGTGCCAAGGAGTACGTCGAGAAATACAAGGGCGCCAAGTATTACGAGGGAAAGAGCATCTGGGACGTAGTCAAGGAGCAGGGCCTAAAGCACGATTGCGCCTTCCCCTCGGCTACCCAGAACGAGATCAACGAGGAGCACGCCCAGGCCATGGTCAAGAACGGCTGCTTTATGGT
Source organism: uncultured bacterium (assembly GCA_964518765.1). Classification (GTDB taxonomy): domain Bacteria; phylum Edwardsbacteria; class AC1; order AC1; family EtOH8; genus CAZPNX01. The sequence goes on along the minus strand of CAZFJC010000013.1, from coordinate 66,553 downwards.
GAGCGAGGGGGCCAACATGCCTTCCAACCTGGCGGCCATCAAGGTATATCAGGAGAACAACGTGCTCTACGGCCCGGCCAAGGCGGCCAACGCCGGCGGCGTGGCCACCTCGGGGCTGGAGATGTCCCAGCAGAGCTCGCGCTGGTACTGGAGCCGCGAGGAGGTCGATCAGAGGCTGCAGAGGATCATGAAGGCCATCCACAAGACCTGCCTTGATGCCTCGGAGACCTACGGCCGGAAGGGTGACTACCTGACCGGCGCCAACATTGGCGGCTTCATCAAGGTGGCCAAGGCCATGCTGGCCCAGGGGATCGTTTGAGGCTTTCCCTTTATAAAGAGGCCCGGCTAAAAGTCCGGGCCTCTTTTATATGTGTCATGATAGCGTGAAAAGCCTTCAGGATCTTTACAAAAGGTAAGAAAAAAGGTATCATAAACGCTAGAGCGTGTCTAACTTCGACTTTATCAAAAATTTGGAGGAGGCCCACACCCGATTCTCCAGCTGCCAGGACCGGGGAGGTAAGTTCCGGCTGGGGCTGGAGTGGGTGGATCTTCTGCTGGCTGGCGGGAAGTTCCTGGAGGCCGCAGAGGCGGCCGGCCTGATCTTTCCGCTGGCCTTGAGCCGTCAGGAGAAGGCCCGAGCCAACCAAAGGGCCGGACGGGCATTTCTCCGCCTTTACGACTACCATAAGGCAGGCTATTTTCTTAAAGAATCGCTCGATCAGCTGGGAGACAAACCCGATCCTCTCGACCTGAGCCGGGTGTACCATGACCTGGCCTGGATGCAGTACCGCCAGGGCTATCTGGAGAAGGCCAGGGGCTTGGCCGAGAACGCCGAGCTCGCTTTGTCCGGCAACTCCAGGGACCGAGGACACCAACCAGCCAAGGCCGAATGCCACCATCTTTTCTCCCTGATAGAATCGGCCGCCGGAAATTACGACGCAGCGGTTTCGCGGCTGGAGAGAGAGATAGCCATCCGCCTCGAGATCGGGGATGAGCAATTACTGGCGGCGGCCTACAACAAGATTGCCAGCGTGATGCAGACCAAGGGCGAGATCGTGAGGGCCCGGGACCAGCTGGCCAAATCCCTGGAGATAGCCGATAGGACGGGCAACGTCTTCAGGAAATCGATCTCGCTGAAAAACCTCGGCGAGCTGCAGTTCATCCTGGGGGATTTTGACGCCGCTTGGAGGTGCCACACCGATTCCCTGTCGATGTCGGTGCAGGCCGGCAACTACCTGGGCTTCGTCTTCAACCACGCCGGCCTGGGGAGGATCTATCGGGCCCGGGGTTCGATGGTCAGCGCCATGGCCGAGTACCGCCAGGCCCTGGACGCTGCCAGAAGGCTGAGGTTCCACGACCGGGAGTCGAGCATCCTGACCGACATGGCGGACCTGCTGTGTGACGACAAGAAGTGGGGCCAGGCCAGGGAAAAGCTGGATCAGGCGAGGATCTTGGACAACGAGAGAGACCAAGATCCCTCGCCCTGGCACCTGTTGGTTACGGCCCGGATGTCGGCCGAGGAGGGAAGTGATCGAGGACGAGACGAGGCCGCTCGCATACTGGACAGGCTGGTGTCCGAGCCCATCATCATCGACGACGAGGAGTTCATTACAATACCCGAGCTACGAATAAGGGCCCTGATGCTGTTGGGGTTTGTGGAGTCCGGCCGGGGTGGCCAGGATACGGGCCGTTCCTGGCTCTCCGAGGCCAGGAGACTGGCAGAGGAATTCTGTCGGGATTTCTCCGAAGACCAGAAAAAAATGTTTTGGAAAAGGCCGGAATTCATTCCTCTGGGAGGGCCGCCTTAACGGTCGATCGGCGGCACGAGGCTTATAGCCCCGCCTTTAGGCGGGGCTATTGCTTTCGGCCCGATCCTTGGGGCTCGGTTGATGGGGCGGCTGGGCCGCTAATTCCTCCGGATATAGCCCAGGGCCCGCTCGCTGTCGCCGTCCATGATCACGGTGACGGTGGCGTCCCTGACCACCTTGGGCACGGCGATTACCCTGATGACCTTCTCCAGGCTTCGGGCGCTGGGGACGAAACGGCGCAACATGTTAGGAGCAGAGTCGAAGAATTCCTGGTTGAAGACTACACCGGGCTCGTCCGGATAAAGGGGCAGGTATCTGATATTGGCCTCTACCAGGTCCTGGAAGAAATGAGTGCCGAAGGAGAGCTCGGGCACATAATCCTTCTTCATCTTGGCCACTTCGATAAGCATGGCGGTATTGTTGATGTCGGCATAGCTCACCCGGACGCCCAGTTTGACATCGCCCCGGCTGCCCCAGCGCCCCGGCCCCATCAGGATGAATCTCTGGCGCGGCAGCTTGACATTAAGCTCGCCCACCACCCGGCCTACCTGCATCAGGTCCTCCATGGTAGGCAGGGCGTCGTAGGCCTCGGGATCGACGTAAACCACGTACTCGATATCCTTCACCACCCCGTTGGTAATGTAGCGGTTGGCGGTGAAAAGTTGGTCGGCGGCCGGGATATTCTCGGGAACGGAAACGGACATGGCGCCGCCGGCCTGACTCTGGGGGCGGCACTGGAGCAGGTAGAGCTTGTGGATATCGCCGTCGCAGGCGAACTCGATGTCCACCGGAAAGCCCAGGGCCTGGCGCAGGATCGTCAGCATCTCCTTGACCATGGGGATGAAGGGGCCATGGGTCAGGAGCTTGGAGAAGGTGACCACGGGATGGCCGTCGCCTAGGTTCAGCATCAGGCCCGATGGCGAGTAGAGCTGGCCGTCCTTGTAGACCGAAATGATCTGGGGCAGGGCTGGAAAGTCATGGCCCACCTCTGCCAGCAGCCGTTCGACCGGCAGGCTCTCGAAACGTTTGGCTTCAAGGTTGATGACGTCGATATGCTTCTGGGAGTACCAAAGGACCTCCTCGGGGGAGACGTTCACCCGCAGACCGGGTTGTCCCGGGCTGACCAGCACTGGATAGTCGTCTCCCACCCTGTCCACCGCCCGGGTGCCCAGGCCGGCCACCAGCCGGATGATGCCGTCCTGGCGATTGATGCGCGGCGACCAACGGAACTCGTTAAAGCTGAAGGCCACCCCGGCATAGGCCGGAAAGAAGTATTTGCCCACCCGGCGGCCCACCACCTCCTGGATGAGGATAGCCATCTCCTCGTTGAAGTCCAAAAGACCCCGCTCGCGTCGGTATTCGATGGGGTCGGGGCCGAAGACCGAGGCGTAGACCTCGACGATGGCGTCGATCAGAGCCTCCAGCCTTTCCTTCTTGGTCCCCTGGTTGGCCACGAAAAGGCTCTTGTACTTGCCGGCGAAGGCGGCTCCCAGGGTATCCTCCAGCAGGCTGGAGGAGCGGACGATAAGAGGCTTCTCGCCGAAGTCGTCCAGGGCCAGCGCCAGCCCGGCTATCATCTCGGGGGATAGGGTGGAGTTCTTGAAGATCTGCTCCAAAAAGGGGTACTCCTGCCGTATCTCCGAGGGGTCGCGGTACTTGATGCTGGGCATCTCCTCCAGGGCGTTGAAATGAAGGAAGTCCAAAATGCCGTCCGAGGTAATGAACCAGGTCTTGGGGATTGAGAGGTTGCGGATGGAGATGGAGTCCTTCTTGGCCGCCTGGAGCACCTTCTCGGCTCGGAACAGGCCGGCCGCCTTGCCTCCCAGCTTGCCGTTGCCCAGGGGCGGCCCCACCGTTCGGGTCAGCATGCCGGAGAAGTCTTCGACGGTGGCGTAGTTCTTGGCGACGTTGATATAGTCCAGGTCGTCGGAGAAGAAGCGGCGGATGAGGGCGGCCCGGATCAGATTCCGTTCCTCAGGGGACAGTTTACGGGCCTCCTCGGGCATGCGGACGAAGCGATGGACCGCCTCGGAGATCTCGGCCAGGGGCACGTCGCGTTTCTCGGCAGCCATGGTTAGGAAGCGGAACTGCTCTTGCTTCAGCCACTGGGTGACCATGGTGGTTAGCTCCTCCTCCTTGATCTCCCGGGCGGCGATGCGGAAGACCTCGTCCAGGATCTGTTCCAGCAGCGACTGATTGAGCTTGGGGATAGGCCGGTTCTCGCTGTAGTCCCAGTCGGTGGAGGACGACTCCAGCCGCTTCATCAGGGTTTCCACCTGGCGGACGTTGCGCTTGTAGAGATAATTCATCAACTTCCGGCCGATGCGGTTCAAAAGCACCGGATTGGTGTCGCGCAGCAGGTCGATGATCACCTGCCACTCGGGCTTGGCAACGGTCATGGGCGACTCCTTAAAAGGCCACAGATTCAAACAAGTCCATTAGAGAGAAAGATAAAATCTAGGCGGGCTTGAGCACTAGGCCCCGGCCGGTGCGTCCATCGATGCGGACCTCAAACTCGCCCTCTGGCCGTACCAGCCGGAGGTGCTCGGTCTCCTCCACGGCCGGAAGGGAGCCCAGCCAGGCCCAGTCAACTGCCCCCTGGGCAGGATCGAGCGGCACGGTGAAGTAGCCGATGCGCAGGGAGGTCATATTCTGGAAGAAATGCGAGCCCTGGGAGGGATCGACGTTCATGTTGGGGAGGGAGACCTCGACGATAGCCCGGACGTTGGTTATCTGGGACCAATCCACCGGGATACCCAGCCAGGGATCGGAGGAGCCCCAACGGCCCGGCCCTATAAGAAGATAGTGGCGACCCTCGGCCCTCAGCCGGGCGTTCAGGGCCGATACCTCCCGAGCGATATCGGGGGTCCTGGCGGGGTCGAAGCGCTCGGGTCGCACGAAGACGATATCGCCAAGCCCCCTGATGGTGCCGTTTCCCAGTGACTGGTGGCTGTAAAGCAGCAGGCGGTCGCGGCCGACTCCGTCGAGATCGACTTGGACCTGCTCGTCCGGAGTAACCAGAGGACGCACCTGCAGAAAGCCAAACTCGGCCGGCAGGGCCTGCTTAGGATCCAACACGCAGGCGAACTCGATCTCCACCGGGCAGGCCATGGCCGATTCAGCCGTCTTCAGCAGAAAATCGGACAGGCGTGCCAGGGGCATCATCTCGTTCTTCAAAATATGGGCGAAGGACAAGATACGTGGGCCGGGCGAGGTCAAACCGTCCCTCAGGCAGTCGCTCTCACGATCATAGGTGGAGGCCAGGAAATCGAGGGCGCCGTCGCCTTCGGCCACCGCCAGGTCATGCTGGGACAGGTATTGGTCCTCATCGGCGAAGGCGGTGGAGGCGGACTGGCTTAGGTCAATGGCGTAAAACAGGCGCTGGGCGTTGTCCATCATGTCCCGGGTGGTGCCGAACTGGGGCAGCACCTGGGGATAGGCCGGGGTGAAACGCAGCGAGACGCCGCCGTCGACGATGGTCTTGCCCAGGCCCAGGGCCAGGTTGACCACCCCATCCGATGGCTGGGCGTGGCCCACCGGGTAGTAGTTGTAGGAGCGGCCCACCCCGGAGAAGTCGGGGTAGAACCTGGGGCCATGCTTACGGCCGACCACCTCCTGGATGATGACCGCCATCTTCTCCTCCTGGGGGCGGTGGCCGGTGGCCTCGATGTAGGCTTTGGCCCGCTGGAAGAAGGCGGAGGCGAAGACGAACTTGACGGCGTTGACCAGGCTGAGGAAGCGGGAGTCGGTGTCCGCCTGGTTGTTGGGTATCATCTTGGTGGCGTAGATGCCGGCGAAGGGCTGATAGAGGGCGTCCTCCAGCAGGCTGGAGGAGCGGATCGCCAGGGGCGTCCGGGCCTCGGCGATGAAGTCGCGCAGATCGCCCACCACCCTCGCCGAGAGGTCCGAATGGATGAAACGGTTCACCAGACGGACGTCAGACTGCTCCGACAGAGCGAACTCCAGAAGCCGGTTGTCCCGGATAAAGGCGTCAAAGACGTCGGTGCCCAGCACCACCGTCTTGGGGATGGCCACCACCACTCCGGGGAAGTCGGCCGGGTCCAACCTTTCGTGAAGCACCCGGTCGATGAAGGCTAAACCGCGGGCCTTGCCACCTATCGAACCTCCGCCGATGCGGCTGAAAAGGGCCGGATCCCGGAAGAAGCTGCGGGAGAAAGGAACCAGGCTTCCGCGGTGGGACAGGGACCTGAGGTCGGCCAGCGATCGCAGCAGCCGGCGGCGGACATCCTCGGCCTGCGAGAGATCAAAGCCGGCCGCCCGGGAGAAGAGGCTAGCCAGGTCCAGCTCGGTGCGAACATGGAGCCAGCGAACCAGCGAACCGTCATCCAGGCACTTCTTAAGGAGCTCTCCGGGCAGGCGATCCAGGACGAAGTTAAGATCTTGCAGCGAGGACAGCCGGTAGCTCTGCCCTCCGCCGTCAGACAGCTCCAGTCCACCAAAGCCAAGACGGTCGTTGAGGAAGGCCTGGATGCCGGCGGCCATGGTGGGCGAGCCCTTGTCCAAATAGGAGGCGCCCAGATCCGCCGCTTTCGGCTCGACGGCCGGTTCGCTGGACTGGATGAGGACCGGCAGATTGGGATGCCTTACCCTGACCAACCTGGTCAGCTCCAGGCCGGCCGCCGGGTCCTCGGCCCCCTCCCGTCGGAAGCGAACGTCGGTGATGACGCCCAGGAGGCTCTCCCCGTGTCGCTGGACTTCGGCTGCGGCCTCCTCGAAGCTGACTGCCAAAAGCACCTTGGGCCTGGCCCGCTGCCGCAGAGAGCGTTGGGTGTAGGTCAGTCCCTCTGATAGTAGATTTTCGGTCACCAGTCGCAGTGATTCATAGAGGTCCACTAGGTAGGCGGAGTAGAATCTGGGATTGTCCTCGACCACCAGGAGGCTGCGCAGGTCCAGAAGCTCCCGGTCGTGGTCCGCGTTCCTGGCGTCCTCGACGTGCTGGATGATGGCGGCCAGGATGCGGCCGTCGCCCTGCCAGACGAAGATCCGGTCCAGAACGCCGCCTTCGTTGCGTTCCATCAGCCGATCAAGCTCGGGCGTGTTGTAGGCCAACAAGACCACGGCCAGGTCAGGGGAGGTTCCTTTGGCCCGGCGGCCGAACTCGAAGGGATCCATGTCCCCCAGACGCTGCACCACCACCGCCAGCTCGTATTCCGACCTGCCCAGCTCCTGAAGCGCCGCCTGGCCTCCGGTCACCTGCCTGATGGTCGGCACGTAGCCCAGATCCCGGCCCTTGTAGGCCCGGCCCAGGACGTCCTGGAGCCGGCCGTCCTCCTCCATGATGAAGGAGTCGTAGAGGCTGGACACCAGCAGCACCCGGCGTACCTGGAAGGGCATCAGCTGGGGTAGCTTGGCCGAGGCCGGCTGGTAGCCGAAGGGGATGTAGGAAGCGCTATCTTCAGTCATGCAATTAAAGTATATTCCAAAGACGGAGAAAAAATCAACCCGGAAGGCCGAGCTGCAGGCCTCAAGGCTCTGTCTCCATAAGGAAAATATCGCCGGACACCTCGAAAGCCGGCGGTTCGGCCGCTATCCAGATGTTGTTGCTCATCACCTTGATCCGCCCTTTGGCTATCCGCTGATCGTTGGGGTGCAAAGCGCCCCTTTCGGTCAGGTAGACATGGTTGCCTTTGGAGGCCAAAAGGCGCTCGAGGGCCTTCTCGGTGGGATGGCCCCAGGGGTTGCCGTCGCCGCAGGAGATGACCGAGGCTCGGGGCCTGAGCGTCTCCAGCCAGAAGGGGTTGGTGCTGTGGGCCGAGCCGTGGTGGTTGACGTAGAGCACGGATACCCGGCCAACCACGGGAGCTAGGATGGTCTCTATGTCCGAATATTTCCCCGGGTAACCTCCAATGTCGTTGGCAATAACCATCCGGAAACCCTTGTATTCCAGCAGCAGGCCGATAGAGCGCGAATTCTCATCCCTGGGGACCACCGAGTCTCCGGAGAGCACCTTGCCATTGTGGAGGACGCAGGTCAGCCTGGCTCCGGAACCCAGATCGAAGACCTGGCCGAGTTCTATAGTGTGGCGCTTATCTCCAGCGGCCGACTTATAATTTATGAAGAAGGTATCTGGCGTCTCCCCGCCCCGGTCGAAGGCGCCGAAGACCAGGGAGTCCGGGCTGACCGATAAAACGCTGTCCAGAACCGAGGCCAGGCCTCCGATATGGTCGATGTGGTAGTGGCTGGCGAAGACCCAGTCGATGTGCCTGGTTTTGAGCGAATCCCGGATGAAGTTCCAGACCTTGGTGCCGGTGGCCCGGCTGACCCCGGCGTCGATGAGCGCTATTTTCCCGTCCGGCCCGCGGATGACGATGCTCTCGCCTTGGCCGACGTCGGCCACCACCACGGTCAGCGAGCTCCTCCAGTCGATTGGCCTCCGGTCGACGGGGCGGAGATGGGCGCAGCCGGCCAGGAGGATGGCGAGTAAAGGCAGCAGGCGTTTCATATAACGGCGGCAAAAGGACCGGTCAATCAGCTTGTTCTCTACAAGCCGTCCGACGATCACGGGGCAGAGCCTTCGCCCTGCCCCGTCTGCCATTTATGATTCACCGGTTTTCAAGGCACGGTCGGTTACACCCAACCCCTCGCCCGGCAGGCGTCAGCCACCCTCTGGATGGCGATCATGTAGGCGGCGTCTCGCATGTAGATCTTGCGTTCCCGGGCCAGGGCCGAGACCTTGAGGTAGGCGTCGGTCATCTTGGTATCCAGCTTGGAGAGCACCTCGTCCTTGGTCCAGAAGTAGTTCATGTTGCACTGCACCTGCTCGAAGTAGCTGCAGGTGACCCCGCCGGCGTTGGCCAGGAAGTCGGGGATGATGAAGATGCCGCGGTCTTGAATGATCTTGTCGGCCTCGGGGGTGGTGGGCCCGTTGGCGCCCTCGACGATCAGCTTGACCCGCTTGCTCATCTTGGGGGCGGTTTCGGCGGTAACCTGGTTCTCCAGGGCGGCCGGGACCAGGATGTCGGCCTCCTGTTCGATCCAGGCATTGCCGTCCAGCACCTCGTAGCCCTTGGCCTTGGCCTTTTCCTTGTCGATACCGCCGAAACGGTCGGTGATCTTCAGCAGCTCGTCCGGATCAATACCCGAGTCCTTCTTGAAGGTATAGGATTTTTGATCGCCTTGGTCCCAGCAGGAGACGCAGATGGGAGTCCCGCCGTATTCCTTATACAGCTTGACCGCGTACTGGGAGACGTTGCCGAAGCCCTGGAAGGCGGCCTTGGTTTTTTTAATGTCGATCCCCAGCTCGCGCAGGGCCTCGCGCATGCAGTAGACCACCCCGTAACCGGTGGCCTCGGTGCGGCCCAGGCTGCCGCCCACGCCCAGGGGCTTGCCGGTGATGAAGCCCGGGTAGCGGCCATTGTGTATCCGCTCGTACTCGTCCAGCATCCAGATCATGTGCTGGCCCGAGGTCATGACATCCGGGGCCGGCACGTCCTGCACCGGGCCGACATTGGCCGCCACCTGGCGCACCCAGCCGCGGCAGATTCCCTCCTGCTCCCTTTCCGACAGGTGGTGGGGGTCGCAGATGACTCCGCCCTTGCCGCCGCCCAACGGGATGTCGACCACCGAGCATTTCCAGGTCATCCAGGTGGCCAGGGCCCTGACCGTGTCCACTGTCTCCTGGGGATGGAAGCGGATGCCGCCCTTGCAGGGGCCGCGGGCGTCGTTGTGCTGTACCCGGAAGCCCTGGAACACTTTGTAGGTGCCGTCATCCATACGTACTGGAATCAGGAAATGGTATTCGCGCAGGGGGTTACGCAACAGATCACGAGTACCTTGGTCCAGGCCGAGCTTATCGGCCACGCCGTCGAACTGCTGCTGAGCCATCTTGAAGGCGTTGAAGCTTTTGTCTGCCATGGGTGGGCTCCTTAAATATATAGATTGGTTAAGGTTGAAAAAACGGTAGTTTAACAAGGCGGACAATAGGACCAAAACATGTGAATATTTTAACAAAAAAAGGATAGTTTGTCAAAGTAATCGAGGACGTATTTTTCTTGACTGCCGCTGGTCTTTGGGTTATAGTTATATCCATGGGCCGAAAGCGCTTGGAGATATCGCTTGGGTACGGACGGGGGATGGTGGACTTAACTCTGGCGGAGAGAAACCACCTGGGGACCCTCATCCCCAAGTCGGCACCTGAGTTGACGGATTACGAACAGGAGCTTGCGAAGAGCCTGGATGCTCCCATCGGCCTGCCGCCCCTGGCCGAGCTCATCGCCGAGAGAAGGCCGGAATCGACCCTGGTGCTTTTAAGCGACCACACCCGCATCGTCCCGGGCTACGACCTTTTGCTCCGGTGCTTGCTTGAGAGATGCCGCCGGGCTGGAATTAAATCAGAGAACATCAGGCTGCTGATAGCCGGGGGCAATCATCGCCCGCCCACCTGCGAAGAGCGCGATGCCATCTACGGCCGGGCGGTGTTGGAGGCCCATCACCTCTATGCCCATAATGCCGAGGCCGACTGCATACCGTTGGGGAGGCTGTCCACCGGGCACCAGCTGGAGGTCAATAGGCTGCTGTTGACTCACCACCTGGTGATAGCCACCGGCAAGATCACGCCTCATTATCTGGCCGGTTACTCCGGGGGGCGCAAGGCGGTGCTGCCGGGGTGCGCCTCGGTGCGGTCCATCGCCGCTAACCACGCCATGGTGGCCAGGAGGAGGAGCGGACCCGGGAAGCTGGAGGGCAACCCCATACACCAGGAGATGGAGGAGGCGGCCGCCAAGGTGGGCATCGGCTTCCTGGTGAACGTGGTGCCGACGCCGCAGGGCGGGATAGCCGGCGTTTTCGCCGGGCACTGGCAATCGGCCTTCGAGAAGGGCGTTCAGCTTTGCCGCCAGGCCTGGTTCGCCGGGTTCGGGGAGAAAGCCGACTGCGTCATCGCCTCGGCCGGGGGGCATCCGGCCGATATCGATCTCTATCAGCTGCAAAGGGTGCTTAACAACGTAGCCCCGGCCGTCAAGCCAGGCGGCACCATCGTTCTGGTAGGGCAGTGCCGCGAGGGGGTGGGACAGAAGGCCTTCGGCGAATGGATGGCCAGGTATACGGTGGAGGAAATCCTGGCCATGCCCGAGGAGTCTATCGCGGCCGAGGCCCACCGGGCCTACGCCACGGCCATGGTGATGGAAGGCTGCGAGGTGGCAGTAGTCAGCTCTATGGAGGCCGGCCAGCTGGCCGCCATGAAATTCCGCGGCTTCGGCGACCTGCGGCAGGCAGTGGGATACCTGGAGGGGAAACACGGACCTGACTTCACCTGCTACCTGGTCCCCCAGGGATACGCCACCGTTCTTCAGGGCGGCGGGTGATCCAGGCAAAGGGCAATGATGAACCATCTTTATTTGGAAAGGAAAGCATGCTCAAGAAGACCATGCTCGTTCTGGCCGCAGCCCTGCTGGCCGCGGCCGCCCCGGCCCAGAGCCCGGAGGGACAGGCGATGAACCCACCCAAGGGAATATGGACCGGAGGCTACTGCCGTCAGAAGACCATAGACCTGAGGACGGCCGAACAGGGCGTTATCCGGGCGAAGGTCGAGGGTAAATGGAGGGAATTCCGGGTGCAATCGCTGCCCCGGTCCTTCATCGACTGGAACCTGCGCGCCAGGCTCAAGGACCTGGAGGGGATGAAAAAGGGCAAGATGCCGAACCTGGCCGGGCCGCACTCGGGCATGGTGGCCAGCCATGGGGCCCGGCGGGCCGACGGCCAATTCACCGTTAACAACGCGGTCAAGGGCATGGGCTGGCTGCCCACGGCTCGGGCTCTGCCGCAGCTGCTGGCCGAGCTGGAGTCCAGCGTGGATTCGTCGGACGAGTACAAACTGGAATGGCTTACCAGACTCTACCGAGAGCGGTCCGATCTGCTGGACCCCTCCAAGCAGGCCTCCCTAGAGCTCTACGCCACCCCGGAGTTCGCCACCCACACCTTCCTTAACCAGATGGCCGACCCCGGGGTCTCCATCGTCTTTCTGGACATGGTCTCTTACGAAGTCAGAGCTTTGGCCCAGATGATCCATCCCGATGATCCCGGGCTCTCCGCTATAGACAGGATGACGGTCGACTACGTCAATGCTATTCACGACTATTTTCACGGGCGCTCGCCGCGGAGGTCGATCGTCACCATCTACCATGTGGTCGAGGTCTACGACAACAGCCCCGGACGGGGCCGAGGCAGGAGGATGGTGCCGCCGCTTCCCTGATAATCCGATTGAATCCAATGGCGATGTCGGTAAGGGCTATGGGAAGGTTGCTGGAGGCCGTCAGGCGTTTGGCATTGGCGGCAGCCTTGGCCGTTACCTTGGCCAGACCCAGCCTGGCCGAGCCGCGGCGACTGCCCCCCAGGCCCGCCCCCTGTCCGGAGCGCTGGCTGGGGCTTCTGGGCAAGTATGGCGGGATGGCCGCCGACAGCGGAGATTTTTTGGTGTTGGAAACCGGAGGTAAGTTGCAGCTGCTGGGGGAAAAAAGGCTGACCCTGGCCGAGGCCGGGCGGGACTCCTTCATGGCCGTTGTTTACGGCCGCCTGACCAGCGTGGTTTTCTCCAGGGACTCCCTAAACAGGGGGATCGCCTGTTCGATCGGAGGCCGCCGCTATCGGCGTAAATTCTTTCCCGGGGAATGCTCCCGGCCGCCCAAACCCACCATCGATCTGCCATTGGATTCCCTTTGGGCCGAGGCCAGGAAGGCCAATCCACCCCAGGAGAAGGGTAAATTTGCCAAGCCAGACCTGGTCAATGTCAGGGAATACGATCCGGAAATCAGGCTGTCACTGGCATACTCCAGCCCCAGTAACTCCTATGGATTTTCCCTTTACGACCGAGACGCGGCATTGCTGCAGCGGCCGGCGGCCCGGGCCCTGGCCCGCGCCAACCGCTGGCTGAAGGAGAGAGGGTTCGCCCTTCAGATAAGCGACGCCTACCGGCCCTGGTATGTCACCAAGTTCCTCCACCTTTCGGCCACCCCCCAGATGAGGAAGTTCGTGGCCAGCCCCAAGGCCGGATCGCACCACAACCGGGGCACGGCGGTCGATGTCACCCTGGTGGACCTGTCGACCGGTAAGGAGGCCGACGTTGGGCACCTTGACGGTGAGCTCTCGGAGCGTGCCCACAGCTTTTTCCCCGGCGGCACATCCCTGCAGCGCTGGCACCGGCTGTTGTTGAGGACAGCCATGGAGGGTCAGGGCTTCCGCGGATTGAGAAAGGAATGGTGGCACTTCCGACACATTAGCCGGAAACGCTACCCCATTATAAACATGCCGTTGTCCGAGGCGCTAGAAAAGCGATAAAAAAGACCGGGCCAAAGGCCCGGCCTATTACAGCCAGGGGATGCATCATTTTCTGTGGAAACAGGCGCCCAAGCCCCTGAGCATGCAGCCGAATCTACGGAGGGCGTGGTAGGCGCCTATGGCCACGAATACCATCCCGGTTTCGACGTGCCAGCGATAGAGCTGAAGGGCCAGGCCGGGATTAGTTTGGGCCGGAGCCATGATGAGGTAAAGCCCGGTGCCGGCCGAGAGCAGGAAAAAGACCAGCAACAGCCAATTCCAAATCGACTGCAGACGGAATGACAGGATTTTCTTTGCAGAGGACAGCCATTCCGTGGCGGCTGCCAGCAGGGCGGTCGTTATGAATATAAGCCAGAGATACCGGCCGGGACGTGCCCTTGCAGGTTGGGGTTCAGGCTGGGATTTTTGGATTACTAGAGGAGCCGGGTTTCTCACCGAATCAGGCGTTGCCGTTGCCTGGGGCCTCTGGATGGAAGTCGGACGAGCCGCCGCCGCCCTCGGGTTTCCGCTGCCGGTTGTCGATGCGGAAGCGTTTCTCTCGATGACAGCCGGAACTGGCCTGTCTTCGGCCGGCTCGGGCTTTTTCTGGGAACGGTCGCAGATACCGTCCTGGTTGGCGTCGACGTACAGCCGGCACTGGCCGGGCGTCGGGTCGTCAACCAAGCCGAAAGGACAGTCGTCCCAAGCATACGTGGTAGACGAACACAAAAGCAAGAGCAAAACCATTCTGCGCATCAAGCACTCTCCTCTTATATGACGAATGATATCACAGGCGAAAAGGATTTTCAACCTTAGACCCTCAGTGGCCGTTGAGGGGTGCTCAATCCTGGGCTTGGCTTTCGCCTCCCTGCGCCACCGCAACTTCCGGCTGTTCTGGACCGGCCAGATGGTGTCGCTCATCGGCACCTGGATGCAGTCGGTGGCCCAAGGCTGGCTGGTGCTAACCCTCACCGACTCGGCCTTCCTGCTGGGGCTGGTGGGGGCCATCGGCTCCCTGCCGGTGCTGTTCCTGGCCCTTCCGGGCGGGGTGGCCGCCGACCGCTTCGATAAAAGGAGGCTGCTGATCTTCACCCAGTCAACCGCCATGGCCCTGGCCCTGATATTGGCGGCCCTGACCCATTACGGACTGGTCAGGATCTGGCAGGTAGTGCTTTTGGCGGCCCTCTCTGGCTCTGTCTTCGCGTTCGACGCTCCATCCCGCCAGGCTTTCACCATCGAGCTGGTGGGCAAGGAGGACCTGCTCAACGCCATCGCTCTTAATTCCGCCGTTTTCAATGCCGCCAGGATCCTGGGGCCGGCGCTGGCCGGGGTGCTGATAGGCTTCATAGGCATGGCCGGGTGCTTTTTCCTAAACGGCCTCAGTTTTCTGGCGGTAATCTTCGGCCTGTGGCTGATAAGCGGGAAACGAACGGCGCCAAAAACGTCGGGCTCGGCCTGGAGGGAGATGAGGGAGGGCCTGTCCTACTCCTGGAGCCATCCGGTCATCAGGCCGTTGGTCACCATCGTGGCCGTCTTCAGCATATTCGGGATGCCCTACGCCATGTTGATGCCCGTCTTCGCCAGGGACATCCTGGCGGTGGGGCCGCGCGGCCTGGGCTTTCTGATGACGGCCAACGGGGTGGGGGCCCTGGCCGGTTCTCTGGGGCTGGCGGCCTTCAACCGGCCCAAGGGGCGGGGCAGGCTGGTGCTGTCGGCCGGACTCGTATTCTCGCTGGCCGTGGCTGCCTTCTCCCTGTCGAGATCATTCACCCTGTCGCTGGCCCTGCTGCCGCTGGTGGGGTGGTCCATGGTCAGCCAGACGGCCACCATTAACACCCTGTTGCAGACCACTGTGCCCGACGGGCTCAGGGGGCGGGTAATGAGCCTGTTCACCTTCGTTTTCATGGGGATGATGCCCTTCGGCAGTCTGCTGGCCGGCAGCCTCGCCCAAAGATTCGGGGCTCCGGCCGCGCTGAAGGCCGGCGCCGCCATCTGCCTGGGGACGGTAAGTTTGATCTTCTGGATGAGGAGGAGGGAGCTGCTGTCGCTCTAAGATCCCCCTCGGGGAGAGATGGCGAGGGGATTGACAGCCGTTGCGGAAGATCGCATTTTCGTCAAAAAGTTGAAACCTTCCCGTTTTTGTGATACATTTGTCGGTAGGACTTTGATCCCCATCCTATGACGCATCAGCCCAAGCCCAGCGCCAGCCACAAGATAATGGTCATCCTGCCCGACGGACGGGCCATGGAGACCAGCATCGTGCTGACCATCGACGACCTCCGGGACCGCAACAAAACGGTCATCCGGATGCATGGGGGCAGCCCCCAAATGATCATGAGCGCCAAGGAGGCTCTGATGATCGACGTCTCCGAGGTGCTCAAGGGGCTGCTGGCCGACAAGGTGGAGGTGGTGGGCCAGTACAAGACCGATGTGCTAGTGTACTATTCGCCCACCGCCTTCTCCGCCGACCAGAAGAGGGCCATCGAGATGGCCAACCAGGTTTACTCCCAAAGGCTGATCCAGCTGGAGAAGCAGCGACGTTTCCACCTAGAGGCCATAGCCCGACTAAAGACGCTCTACGAGCAGGAGCGGCAGAAGTCGGTGGAGTTCGTGGCCATGGCCGACCAGGCCAAGGAGAAGGGCATAACTCCGGAGGAGCGGGAACAGCTGGTGATGCAGGCCAGGCGCGAGGCCATGGAGATGGTGGACGTGGCCATCAAAGCGGTGGAGGCTGAGAAGGCCGACCTGGAGAAGACGGTGGAGGTCTTGGCCGGACAGATAAAGGACACCATCTCGCTGGCCCAGCACTCCGAGGAGATGGAGCGGCTCAAGACCGAGTACGACCAGGTCAACAAGCGGGCCATGATGTTCTGGACCAAGGCAGACTACGACCGGCTGACCCCGGCCCAGCTCCAGGATATGGCCCGGCTGCTGCCCAAGCTCAAGGACGAGAGAGGCAACGAGCGCCTGTTCGACATCGCCCAGGTGCTCAAGCTGGCCCCGGGCGAGGCCGGGCTCAAGGAGGGCACCCACGTCCTGGCCAAGTATCGGCCGGCGGCCGAGACCAAGTACTTCATCGGCCGTCTTTTCTTCAACGACACCAAAGACTATGTCTGCCTGGGCCAGGGCTTCGAGATCTCCAGCGGCGTCTACGGAGGGCAGGACCGGAGCCAGGCCCCCCCGGATGAGGCAGTGTTGGATTTCCTGAAGAAGAACCCGCTGTCGGTTCAGATCTACCTGGATGCCGTCCGCTACTCCTCTATTCAAACCGTTCAATTCTGGCTGCACGATCTGCGGGCCGAGCAGCTGCTGGAGATCCAGTCTATCGATCACATCATCTACGACCTGATGAAGGAGCAGATGAAGATCGCCTACGTTCGCACCTACGAGATAGCCGAAGAACTGGATCAACGGGATGAGACGTCCTGGGCCGCCGAGGAGCGACAGGTAGATCAGGAGCTGGAGTCGATCAAGCGGGTGGTGGCCCAGCCCATCGTCCTCAAGTATATGCCCGACGAGCAGGAGGTCAGAAAAAGGCTGGGGGCGTCCCATGATAAGATTATGCGGGAGCGCTGTATCCGCGATCTGAAAGGCCTTCAGGCCAAGAAGGTGGCCGAGGTAACAGCCATGTTCACAGCCGTCCAGAGGATGATCAAAGACGAGGAGCTGGTGGGACGGGGCAACCTCAACCTGAAAAAGTACCAGCCCATGGCTATCAACATGTACCGTCAGCTGCCCGAGATCCTCAAGGAGAGGATCCGCAATGATCAGCAGCTGCTGGGATTCATAATTAAGGCTTTGGAGCAGGATCTCCCATGATGGCCATGATCTTTCTGGCCGCCTTGACGGCCTTTCTAGCGGCCTATCGTCTCTACGGGCGTTTCCTGGAGAGACGCCTGGGGATAGACGACGCTCGACAGACTCCCAGCCACCAGGACTACGACGGGGTAGATCGGGTGCCGGCCTCCAGGCTGGTGCTGCTGGGCCACCATTTTTCCTCCATCTCTGGGGCCGGCCCCATCGTCGGCCCCATCATCGCCGCCGTCGCCTTCGGCTGGCTGCCGGTGCTGCTGTGGGTGGTGTTGGGCTCGGTTTTCATCGGCGGGGTGCACGACTTTTCGTCGCTGGCCGCTTCCATCAGACACCGGGCGCGCTCGGTGGCCGAGATCGCCCGGGAACACATGTCGCCCCTGGCCTATAAACTTTTCCTGGCCTTCATCTGGCTGGCCCTAGTCTACGTGCTGGTCGTTTTCACCGATTTAACGGCCGGCACCTTTGTGGCCGACGGCGGGGTGGCCTCCTCCTCGCTGATTTTCATGGCTCTGGCGGTGGGCTTCGGGGTGGCGGTCTACCGGCTCAAGGTGCCGGTGCTCCACGCCTCCCTGGTCTTCGTGCCGCTGGTGTTCGCCGCGGTGTTCGCCGGCCAGGCCGTCCCTATCAGGCCGGGGCTGATGCCCAAGCTCATCGAGGGCGATCCGGCCAAGACCTGGAACATCATACTGCTTGTCTATTGTCTGGTGGCCTCGACCACGCCGGTATGGATCCTGCTCCAGCCGCGCGATTATCTATCATCCTTCCTGCTCTATGCCTCAGTTCTGGGCGGATTCCTGGGAATAATCGTCGGCGGTTTTGCGGTTTCATACCCGGCCTTCATTGGCTGGCAGGCCCCGGGGCTGGGATCGCTGTTTCCCATCTTGTTCATCACCGTGGCCTGCGGGGCCTGCTCCGGGTTCCATTCGATGGTGGCCTCAGGCACCTCCTCCAAACAGTTGGATCGGGAGCGGGACGCCAAGCCGGTGGGATACGGCTCCATGCTGATCGAGGGCCTAGTGGCGGTGATCGCCTTGGCCACGGTGATGATGCTGGCCCGGGGCGACGCCCTGGCCGGACAGCCGCCCCTAGCGGTCTATGGCAACGGCATGGGAAAATTTCTGGCCAAGTTTGGTCTGTCGTTCAAGCTAGGATACTCCTTTGGCCTGCTGGCGCTGTCCACCTTCATCCTGACTACCCTGGATACGGCCACCCGGCTGGGCCGTTACATTTTCGAGGAATTCACCGGCCTCAAGGACTCCCGCAGCCGCTACCTGTCAACCCTGGCCACCCTGGCCCTGCCGGCCGTCTTTGTGCTGATAACTCTTCGCGACGCCTCCGGCAATCCCATGCCGGCCTGGAAAGTCATCTGGCCGGTGTTCGGGGCCACCAACCAGCTCCTGGCCGGCCTGGCCCTGCTGGTGGTTACCGTCTGGCTGAAGAGGACCGGACAGAGGCCGTGGTTCACCGGCCTGCCCATGGCCTTCATGGTGATCATGACGGTTTGGGCCCTGGTGCTGCTTCTGGGGCAGTACCGTTTCTCCACCATAGGAATCATATCCTTGGTCTTGCTGGCGATGTCTCTGGTGCTGCTGGCCGAGGCCTGGCGAGCCCTGGTCGGGCATCGGTCCTCATGAAGAGACAGGTCTGGAGAACCCTATCCCGCAAGGGCGTCTACCGCAACCCCTGGCTCAGGGTCTTCGAGGACCGGGTGCGACGGCCCGACGGGTCCGGCGGGATCTACGGGGTGGTGGAGGTGGGCGACGCCGTCAGCGTGGTGGCCTGGGAAAAAGACATGGTCTGTCTGGTAAGGCAGCACCGGCATTCCTGGGGAAAGAGGATCTGGGAGGTCCCGTGCGGCGGACTGCACCGGGGCG
Organism: uncultured bacterium; assembly: GCA_964518765.1. Taxonomy (GTDB): domain Bacteria; phylum Edwardsbacteria; class AC1; order AC1; family EtOH8; genus CAZPNX01. The sequence continues at coordinate 47,787 of CAZFJC010000013.1, read as the reverse complement.
AGAGCTTGCTGGCAGCCGCCAGGCGTGAGCTTTTGGAGGAGGCCGGCATCGCCGCCCAGCATTGGCGAAGGCTCGGCATGGTGGAGGCCAACGATCCAGTGGTAAACCGTTTCCATCTTTATTTGGCTACCGGGCTTTCCCATGGCCGGCACCGGCGGGACGAATCCGAGGCCGATATGGAGTGTCGAATGTGGCGGCTGGCGGACTTCAGGAGGGCGGTCCTGGAGGGCCGCATCCGCGACGATATGACCATCGCCTGCGTGGCCAAGGCCCTGATGGCCGTCGGCCGGAGGATATGATCCCCGAACGGGCACGAACAATAACCGTTTCTTTTTAGAGCCAATTAGTGTGCATTAGTGGATAAAATAGAGCCCCTTCCCATCATCTGCCAGACAGTGGTGGCCAAGGGAGTGGTGGACACCAACTGCTACGTCCTGGCCTGCCCCGAGACGAAAAAGGCTGCGATCATCGATCCCGGCGCCTTCAGCCCGGAAGAGGTCCGGGGCATCCTGGGCCTGCTGGAGAGGGATGGGCTGAAGGCCGCATGCATCATCAACACCCACGGGCACATCGACCATATCGCCGGCAACCGAGCCGTCAAGCAGGCCACCGGGGCGCCGATACTGATACACGCCGAGGATGCCGGCCGGCTGGAAGACGGACAACTCAATGGATCGTTCCTCTTCGGTAGGGACATCCAGTCGCCTCCGGCCGACCGGTTGATCCGAGACGGCGAGGAAATCGATCTCGGCATCCTCAGGCTCAAGGTCTTACACACCCCGGGACATACGCCCGGCGGGATCTGCCTGCTGGTGGAAGGGACCCTCTTCTCCGGTGACACCCTGTTCGCCGGATCGGTGGGCCGAACCGACCTACCGGGCGGCAGCGAGAAAACGATCATAAGCTCTATCAGGAATAAACTGCTGGTCCTGCCCGAGGATACCTCGGTGCGGCCTGGCCACGGCCCGAGGACGACCATCGGGCGGGAGGAAAGCGACAATCCATTTCTATCTTGATTACACAGATTAAAGACGATAACCCCGATGAACGGGCCGCCAGTGCAATAATGATAAATCTGTGTATTCATAGCAATCAGGAGGAAAGATGAAGAAGCTGACCATTCGCGACCTAGAATTCAAGGGCAAGCGGGTGCTGGTGCGGGTGGACTTCAATGTGCCCCAGGACAAGAAGACCGGCGAGGTCAAGGACGACACCCGGATCACCGCTGCCCTGCCCACCATCAACTTTCTGTCGGAGCGCGGGGCCCGGGTCATCCTGATGTCACACCTGGGCCGGCCGGATGGCAAGCCCAACCCTCAGTTCTCCCTGCTGCCGGTGGTGGAGAGGCTAAGGCAGTACCTCAAGGGCGAGGTGTTATTCGCCCTGGACTGCGTGGGCGAAGAGGCCAGGAAGGCGGTCGACAAATTAGAGGACGGCGGGGTGGCGGTGTTGGAGAACGTGAGGTTTCACCCCCAGGAGGAGAAGAACGACCCCGAGTTTGCCAAGCAGCTAGCCTCCCTGGGCGACCTTTACGTCAACGACGCCTTTGGCACCGCCCACCGGGCCCACGCCTCGACCGAGGGGGTCACCAGGTTCTTCCAGCAGAACGCGGCCGGGCTCCTGATGGAGAGGGAGATCGACTTCCTGGCCAGGCTGCTGGAGGCGCCGGAGAGGCCGTTTGTCTCCATCCTGGGAGGGGCCAAGGTCTCGGATAAGATCGGGGTCATCAGCCATCTGATGAAGATCGTCGACATCATGATCATCGGCGGCGGCATGTCCTACACCTTCCTTAAGTCGCGGCGGATGGAGGTGGGCAAGTCGCTGTGCGAGGATGACAAGCTGGAGGTGGCCCGGGAGCTGGTGCGGCTCTCCATCGACACCGACGTCCCCCTGCTGCTGCCCATCGACCATGTGGTGGCCGACGGCCTTTCGGCCACCGCCAACCACAAGGTGGTGCCCCGAGGCGGCATCGAGCCGGGATGGGAGGGGGTGGACATCGGACCGCTGACGGTGCAAAAGTACGCCGGCTTTCTGAGGACGGCCAAAACCATCTTCTGGAACGGTCCGGTGGGCGTGTTCGAACTCGAGCCCTTTGCCCAGGGCAGCTATGCGATAGCCAGACTGCTGGCCGAGGCTACCGACAGGGGTGCCACCACCGTGGTCGGAGGAGGGGATTCGATAGCGGCTGTCAAGAAGGCCGGGGTGGCAGAAAGGATTTCCCACATCTCCACCGGAGGCGGGGCCTCCCTGGAGTTCCTGGAGGGAAAGGTCCTGCCCGGGGTGGCGGCGCTGACGGACAAAGCTTAAAAATGACATTTCACAGATTAAAATGAGAACACCTATTATCGCCGGCAACTGGAAGATGCACAAGACGACGGCTGAGGCGAAAGCTTTGGCGTCGGGTATCGTCCAAAAGATTGGGGAGGTTGGAGAGGTTCAAGTCGTTCTATGTCCACCGTTCACAGCGCTCCCTGCCGTCGCCGAGGCGATCCAGGGAAGCTGGGTGGAGCTGGGGGGGCAGAATTGCCACTACGAGTCCAAGGGGGCCTTCACCGGGGAGGTGGCGCCGGAGTTTCTGGTTGATCTAGGCTGCCGCTATGTAATTATAGGACATTCGGAGAGGCGCCAGTACTTCAAGGAGGACGACAGGCTTCTCAACAAAAAGCTGAAGAAGGCCGTAAGCTCGGGGCTGGTGCCCATCTTCTGCATCGGGGAGACGCTGGAGGAGAGGAACAAGGACCAGACCTTCGATGTTTTAAGAAGGCAGGTGACCAATGGGCTGTCCGAGATACAGCTGGACGATCCGCTGAAGATGGTGGTGGCCTACGAGCCGGTGTGGGCCATCGGCACCGGGGTGACGGCCACCCCGGACCAGGCCCAGGAGGCCCATCGCTACGTGCGCGATCTGCTGGCGGGACTGTGGGGCTCGGAAACGGCCGAGAGGGTCCGTATCCAGTACGGGGGCAGCGTCAAGCCGGACAACGCCGCCGAGCTGATGGCCCAGCCGGACATAGACGGGGCGCTGGTGGGCGGGGCCAGCCTGGAGGTGGAGTCGTTCGTCAAGATAATAAGATACAGGTAATTCTAAAATCGCCATAGGCTTCGGTAGGATGAGTCCAGGGATAAAGGCAGATCCTTCCTAAACATACAGAAGGGCCTGGCTGGGCGACCAGCCAGGCATATTTTGTTTATCGGTGAAAATCCGTGAAGATCCGTGGCGTGAGCTACTCGGTTTCCAAACTGAACTCCTGCACCCCAAACCAGAACCCCATGTCCTTGATGTGGTCCAGCTCGGCCTGGATCAGGCCGTAGTGGGCCTCCTCCATCTCGGCCAGCCGCGCATAGAGTGCTTTGACGGCGGCGTCCTTGGCCAGTCCGGCCTCCTTCTTGTAAAAGGCAATGGCCCGGCGCTCCAGGTCCAAAGCTATGTTCAGGGCGCTGAGGTCGTCGGCCGTCCCCTGGCCGGCTTTGACCTTGGCCTCGGGGTCGGTCAGCTGGGGGACGATCTCCTCGATGTCCGATTGCCTGATAGTGATGCGTAGGCAGGGCTTGCCCTCCTGCAGGCGGTCCATTTCTTTCTCCAGGGCGTTCAGGTGCTCGAACTCGTCCTGGGCCAGACGGATGAACATGTCCTTGCCCGAGGCGTTCGATGTCTGTCGGGCGAACCTTAAGTAGGACTCGATCCCCAGCTTTTCAGAGGAGATGGCCTTGGAGAGAGCGGAGCCAGCGTGGTTGCCGGCCGGCCTACGGCCGACCGATTTCTTTTTTACCGGTGGCATTCCATATCCTCCATGTTAAATCAAACCTAGAAGTTTCCCGGCGGACCGGAACTCCTCCAGCACCTTGTCCAGCTGGGCGTCGCTGTGGGCGGCCGAGAAGCTGGTGCGGATCATCTCCCGCCCCTCGGGCACGGCTGGCGACAGCACCGGGTTGGCGAAGATGCCCCGGTCCATCAGGAGCTTCCATAGGGCGAAGGCCTTCTCCTGGGAGCCGATCATCAGGGGGATTATCGGGGTGCAGGCTATACCGGTGTCGTAGCCCATGGCCTTGAATTCGCGGAGCATCCGATTGGCGTTATTCCAGAGCCTCTCCCGGAGCTGCGGCTCGTCCTGGAGGACGTCGACGGCGGCGGAGACAGCGGCCGTCAGGGGCGGAGGCAGGGCGGCCGAGAAGATCATGCTCCGGGCGTGGTGCTTGATGTAATCCACCACCAGGAAGTCGCCAGCCACCACCCCGCCGATGGCGGCGAAGCTTTTGGAGAAGGTGCCCATGATGAGATCGGTCTCCTTCTCCAGCCCGAAGTGCTCGGCGGTGCCACGGCCGTGGGCCCCCAGCACCCCCATGGCGTGGGCGTCGTCGACCAGCACCCGGGTGTCATATTTTCTGCACAGGCGCACGATTTCCGGAAGGTTGGCGATGTCGCCCTCCATGCTGTAGATGCCGTCGACCACCACCAGGTGGCCCTTGCTGTGGTCCAGCCCGTGCAGCACCCGCTCCAGGCTCTGCATATCATTATGCTGGAAGCGGCGCATGTGGGCGTAGGACAGCCGGCAGCCGTCCAGGATGGAGGCGTGGTCGTACTTGTCTGTTACCAGGATATCGTCTTTGGTGCCCAGGCAGGAGATGGTCCCTAGGTTGGTCTGCATGCCGGTGGAGAAGACCAGGGCCGCCTCCTTGTTCAGAAACCTGGCCAGCTTGGCCTCCAGCTCGTTATGCATGTCCAGGGTGCCGGTTAAAAAGCGCGAACCGGTGCAGCCGGTGCCGAACTTCTCCACCGCCTTGATGGCTGCCTCCTTGACCCGGGGATGGGTGGTCAGGCCCAGGTAGTTGTTGGAGCCGATCATGATCATCCGCTTGCCGTCGATGGTCACCTCGGGCTCCTGGGCTGACGACAGTGGGTGGAAATAGGGATAGAGCCCGGCCTGCCTGGCCTGGCGGGCGGCGGTGAAGTCGAAACACTTCTGGAAGATGTCCATGTTGCTCTTTCCAAATAAACTCAAATATTATTATACTACAAAAAGAACTGGTTTACAAACGCAATCGGATCATGCTGATTCAGCCCCCTTCGTCCGCCGTGTCGCTCTGCCGGCGACCAGCGCCGGCGATGACCACCACGTATTCGCCCAGCCGCTTCCTTCCGCCGGCCCGGGAGGACAGGTCCGCCAGTGTCCCGCGCTCGATCTCCTCGTGGAGCTTGGTCATCTCCCGGCAAAGGCTGGCCGGCCGGTCGCCGAAGATCTCGAGGGCGTCGGCCAGAAAGCGGTCGATGCGGTGGACGCTCTCGTAATAAACCAGGGTGTGGGGAACATCCCGATCCCGCTCCAAGAACCTTCTGCGGGCGCCCGGCCTCTGGGGCGGGAATCCCCGGAAGAGGAAAGAATGGACCGGAAGCCCGGAGAGGACCACGGCCATGTCCAGGGCCGAGGGGCCGGGGATGAGGGTGAAGGGGATGCCGGAGGCAATGGCCTTTTGGACGATGGTGTATCCGGGGTCGGAGATGCCGGGTGTGCCGCCGTCGGTGATCAGGGCCACGGACTTGCCGCTTTTCAGCTCTCCGATGATCCGCCTTCCGGCCTGCTCCTCGTTGTGCTCGAAGAAGGACATCAAGGGCTTTTCGATGCCGTGTTGGGCCAGCAGGATGCGCGATTTCCTAGTGTCCTCGCAGGCGATCAGATCGACCGACTTGAGGACGTCCAGGGCCCGCAGGGTGATGTCCCTCAGGTTGCCGATGGGCGTGGCGACAAGGTAGAGCATATGATTCTTTCCACCTAACCCTAAACCCCTTCCCCACTGGGGAAGGGGATAGAGGGGTTAGGGCGATTTACAGCCATCCGTTCTCCCGGTACCATTTGGACGTCTCCTCGATCCCTTTGGCCAGGTCGTACCCGCATTTGAATCCGAAATCCTCGTTGGCCGCCCTGGCCGATACCGTCCAGTACCGTTGGGCCATTTCGTTGACCTTCTGTCGGTTGAAAATCGTCGGTTTATTGACGATAAAAGCTCCGGCCTCGGAGAGGAGGGCGGAGAAACGGGCCATGAAGATGGGCACCGGTAGTTTTATGGGTTTTCTTCCCAAGCTCTTGGCGATGAGGTCGGAGATATCCTGCCAACTATAGGCCCGTTCCTCGGACAAGAAATATGTTTTGCCCAGGGTTTTTCCGGATTCCGCCGCCTGGACCATGCCCCTGACCAGGTCCTTGACATAGATCAGGTGAGCATATCGCTTTCTGATGCCGGGCAGCAGGGCCAGGCCCCGGCTTATCCACTGGAAGTACATGAATATCTCAGTGTCCCGGGGGCCGTAGACCGAGGGGGGCCTGATGATGGTCAAAGGCAGTTTATCCGACAGCTTCAACAGCTCGCGCTCCGCCAAAAGCTTGCTGCGGCCGTAGTCGGTCACCGGCCGGCACTCCTCAAGCTCGCATTTGGGCTTGTCCAGACAGGGCGAGGGGCCGGCCGCCGCCTGGCTGGAGGAAAAGACGAAGCGTTTGAGGCCCGGATTGGCTTTTATAGCCGCTTGGGCCAGCTTGGCCGTGGCCGCGGTATTGGCCCGGTAGAAATCGGCTGGTTTTTTGGCCTTGACGGCTCCGGCGATATGATAGATGTGATCAACCCCCAGCACCGCGGACGCCAGCGATTCCTCGTCGTCGTAAGAGCCCCTTATTATCTGAACATCCAACCCCTCCAGCCACCTCAGGTCGCTGGTCTTCCTCACCAGGCAGCGGACATGATGGCCCCGGGCCAGCAGCTCCTCGACAAGATGCGAGCCGATGAACCCGTTGGCCCCGGTGACCAGGGAGGTGCAGGGTGGTTTTTCATGAAACATCGCAATGAGTTTACCCCAAAAGAGCCAAGGAAGTCAACTTTTTTAATGAAAGGACAAAAATGAAGCCATGGGCGATAATATATAATAACTTGTGGGACAATAGGTTAAGATGTTAGACGCGAAAGGCGCAGCCAGTTGGCGTTAAACTTAAAGCTTGACTTTTCAATTATTTATGGTAAATTATATAGTATTCTGGCTTTTTCTTGTAAATTGAGTTATGCCGGCCGGCTGAAAAGACCTTTAAAAACCATGAAATACGGCTTGCCAAGCACCCTCAGGTTTTACTTCGCATCAAAAGGGGTCAAGCCGACTCAGGATGACATGGTTTCGTTGGTAAAAGGATGGATTTACCACAACCGGTTTCTGAGCCGATACGCCAACAGCGAAAAAGACGGCGCCATATCGGAATTGGAGAAAATAAGATCTTTGAAGCCCCTGCCCGTTGTCCTGGAGATGGAGTATCTTTTCGATATCTGCAACCTGGCCAACCAGTTCAGCCTTTGGAAGATGATGGCCGAACCGCTGGATAGGCTGGAAAATCTATCTCAACAAATGGGCCATAGCCTCGGCCGGGCACTAGCAATGTACCTTAGGGCTGCTTTGTGTATAAATGAAGGAAACTACTGCCAGGCAATCGAGCGATACGAAAAAGCCTTAATGTGGACTCGCCAGGCTGGGGGCGACGATCTTGAGGCGGAGATACTGAACGATATCGGTTTCTGCTACCGCCGGCTGGGGGATGACGCTAAGGGAGAGTATTTCTATAAAAGCTCCCTGGAGTTGCGGGACAGGAGAAAGAACCTCCAGGGGATGGCTGAAAGCCTTAATAATCTTGGCCTTCTATATATCAACACCGAGCAAGATGATAAAGCCGGAGAGTGCCTCAACAGGGCGCTGGAGCTAGAGACGAGGATCGGGGATAAGATGGGGATGGGTTATACGCTCCTCAATCTTGGCTACCTCATGAACAAAAGGAAGGCCAGAGACGATGCCCGGTATCTTTTCCTCCACGCTCTGGACATCAGGAAAGAGATCGGGGATCTGCTGGGCATGGGTTATTGTTATCTGCAGCTGGCGTATATCACAGACGATGTCGAGCAAGCGGTAAAACTTGCGAAAAAAGCATACGGTTGTTTCGCTCAAGCCGGCGATGCCAACGGCCAGATTCAGGCATGCTTGTCACAAGCCGACATCCATATAAAGGCAGGGAAAACGGATCAGGCTTTAAAGATATTGAGCGTTGTTTCCTCTTGGATCAGGGGGGACAGCGATGGCCCGACCAGGAAACGACTCCAGCAGCTTACGGAAAGAGCGCGGTTGGCTATGAAGATGAACAAAGGCAAGGCTTTATGATCGCCGCTGTCGGCATCGACATCGCCGAGGTCGCCAGGATGAAGCAGGCGGTGGAGCGCTGGGGAGACCATTTCCTGGAGAAGGTCTTCACCCCGCCCGAGATCGCCTTCTGCCGGAGCCGGGCCAACCGCTACCAGGCCCTGGCCGCCCGGTTCGCCTGCAAGGAGGCGGTATCCAAATGCCTGGGCACCGGCTTTCGCCGCGGGGTGAGCCCCAAAATGATAGAGATCGTGGACAACGAACACAGCCGTCCCACCGTCAGGCTCAGCGGGCGGGCCGCCGAGATCGGAGCCGGCTGCCGCTTCCAGCTGTCTCTGTCGCACGAGCGTTCCCTGGTGGTGGCGGTGGCCGTTATGGAGAGGGCCCGGGGACGGAAGAGAAAAACAATGAAGGGGAGGATAAAATGAAAGCGGTCACCCCCCAGCAGATGCAGGAGATTGACGTCCGGGCCATGAAGAGGCACCGGGTCCCGAGCCTGGCCCTGATGGAGAATGCGGGCAAGGCCGTGGCCCAGGCGGCCGCAGAGATGGCCGGGGCCGGCCTGCCCGGAGCCAAGGGTCCGATCTGCATAGTCTGCGGAGCCGGCAACAACGGCGGCGATGGCATGGCGGCCGCCCGCCATCTGTCAGGCCAGGGTTTTCCGACCGAGGTCTTTGTGGTGGGCGCGGCCTCCAGGCTGAAGGGGGACGCCAGGACGCAGGCCTCCAGGCTGAAGGCGGCCGGGGTCAGGCTGCAGGAGGCGGTCAGCCCCAAGGGCCTGAGCGCCCTCAAGCGATCGCTGGAGGGATCATGTCTGGCGGTGGACGCCATTTTCGGCACCGGTTTCAAAGGCGCTCCGGACAGACTCTGCACCCAAGCCATAGAAACGATAAACCAGAGCGGGCGGCCGGTCCTGGCGGTGGACATTCCCTCGGGCGTGGACGGGCGGACCGGAGCCTGCCCCGGAGCTGGGGTGAGGGCCACGGCCACCGTCACCATGGGGCTCATAAAGACCGGGCTCCTATTCCATCCCGGAAGGCAACTGGCCGGAGCGGTGACCGTGGCCGACATCGGCCTGCCCCAGGCTGCGGTGGATGAGGTCAAGGATCCGTTGGAAGTTGCCGAGGAGGGCCTGGTCCGGAGGCTGCTGCCGGTGCGGCCGGCCGACGCCCACAAAGGTAGCTGTGGAACGGTGCTGGTGCTGGCCGGATCCATAGGGATGACCGGGGCGGCCGCCCTGACGGCCATGGCGGCGCTTAGATCCGGGGCCGGCATGGTCTATCTGGGGATACCGGAGAGCCTGAACGACATCATGGAAAGCAAGCTGACCGAGGTCATCACCAAGCCTCTGCCGGAGACCAGGACTAGGACCCTGTCGGTGGCCGGGTTCGACAAGATCAGGAATCTGCTGTCCAGGGCCGACGTTTTGGCCCTGGGGCCCGGGCTTTCGCCGCACCCGGAGACGGCCGAGCTGGTGGGCCTGGTGCTATCACAGATCACCATGCCGGCAGTGGTGGATGCCGATGCTCTGAACGCTTCGGCCGCAAAGCCAGAGACCCTTTACGACATTAAGGCCTCGCTGATACTGACACCCCATTACGGGGAGATGTCGCGGCTGATGCGACGGGACATGGCCTTGATCAAGGCCGATCCCATGGCCGCGGCTCAGGAGGCGGCCGCCCACTTCTGCCAGACGGTGGTCCTCAAGGGTGCGCCCACTGTCATCGCCCATCCCAAGGGGCCTTTGTGGATCAACTCCACCGGCAACGCCGGGATGGCTACCGCCGGTTCCGGCGACGTGCTGACCGGCATCCTGGCTGGCCTCTTGGCTCAGGGGATAAGAACCACCGAGGCGGCCAGGCTGGGGGTGTACCTTCACGGGCTGGCAGGCGACCTGGCGGCCGAGGAGAAGACACAGTACGCCATGCTGGCCGGCGACATTTTGGAAAACCTGCCCCGGGCTTTCGCCCGGCTTTCGGAGTAGGACCATGCCCTGGCTGGGATACGGCATCCTGGGTCTGGTTGCGGGTACGGTGAGCGGCCTACTGGGAATCGGAGGTGCGGTGATCATCGTCCCGGCCCTGATCCTGCTTTTCCATTACTCCCAACACCAGGCCCAGGGGACCTCTCTGGCCACACTGCTGTTGCCCATTGGGCTGTTGGCCGTCTGGCGCTACTATCAGGCCGGGCATGTCAATATTCCGGCGGCGGCCGTTATGGCCGGGGCCTTTCTGGTGGGCGGGCTGCTGGGGGCCCAGCTGGCGGTAGGGATGCCACCTATATGGCTGAAGCGGTTGTTCGGCGTCCTTCTACTGGTGTTGGCGGTGCGGATGATCTGGGGTAAGTAAACCACATCGGCGTAAAGCAACATAAACAAGACAGTTTACCATGCCAATTTACGAGTACCGCTGCCTTGACTGTGGCTGCGAATTCAGCCGGCTGATTCTTTCCTCCGCGGACAGCGATCCTCTCGAATGCCCCAAGTGCAAAGGGAGAAGGCTGGAGCGTCTGATGTCGCGCTTCCGGGCAGTTCGCTCCCAGGAGAGCCGGCTGGAGCGCCTGGCCGATCCCTCGTCCCTGGCCGGCCTTGACGAGAACGATCCAGCCTCGGTGGCCAGGTGGGCCAAGAAGATGGGCAAGGAGATGGGCGAGGATGTAGGTGAAGATTTCGATCAGATGGTGGACGAGGCGATAGAGGAGGAGGCACACCCGGACCAGGATACCGGTTCAGGGATAGACGAATCGGCGGCTTAACCATGAGAAGCGATCGAAATCCAGCTGCCCGGAAACCCCTGATCGGCATCACCCTGGGCGACCCGGCCGGCATCGGCCCCGAGATCTCCATCAAGGCGGCCCTGTCGCCCCAGGTCCGCAGGGCCTGCCGGCCGGTGCTGGTGGGGCCGGAATCGATTTGGCGGGCGGCCGGACGAAAGCTGGGGCTGTCCCTCGGCGGTTTGGAGATCGAGCCGACCGCCGAGCCACGAAAACTGCCGGTGCCGGGGATGATTTCGTCCGCTTCAGGAACCGTCTCGGCCGAGGCGGTAGTGGCCGCGGCCGTGCTTTGTCTGACCGGGAGATTCTCGGCCATGGCCACCGCGCCGATTTCGAAAAAGGCTCTGAATCTGGCCGGCTACCGCTTTCCTGGGCACACCGAGTTACTGGCAGGTCTGGCTGGTGTAGACAATTTCGCCATGATGTTCGTCTCCGAGGCCCACAAGGTGACCCTGGCCACCATCCATGAACCGGTCTCTAAGCTGTCGCCGCTGATCAACTCTAAGCTGGTTCTCGAAAAAATTAGGCTGACAGACCTGGCGCTGAGGGCTTGGTGGGGAATATGCAGGCCGAGGATCGCGGTGCTGGGGCTAAACCCGCATGCCGGTGAGGGAGGCCTGCTGGGGGACGAAGAGAGGAGAGCCATCGCTCCCGCAGTCAAAGAAGCGGAACGCAGGGGGATAAGGGCAGTGGGTCCTCTGTCGGCCGAGGCCGGCTTCCGCTGGTCGGCCGATGGGAAGGCGGACGCTCTGGTGGCCATGTACCACGACCAGGGATTGCTTCCGCTTAAGGCCTTGGGCGGCTCGGTCAACCTGACCCTGGGCCTGCCCTTCATCCGTACTTCGCCGGCCCACGGCACGGCCCTGGACATCGCCGGAAAAGGGCGGGCCGATCCGAAGCCGATGATCCGGGCGGTGCTGCTGGCGGCAAGTTTGAGGCGATAATCTTATGCCGCAGGGGGGCGCAAAGAATCTACCGGGAAAGAAAAATAGCCCCTGCTTTCTCCGCGGATAAATTTTTCAAAAACGAAGATCCGATCAAATGTTGGAGCTGATCCACGTCTCCAAGACATACCAGGGCAACTGGACGGCCCTACGCGATGTCTCCTTCCATATGGAGAAGGGCGAGTTTATAGTGCTCATCGGCCCCTCGGGGTCGGGCAAGAGCACCATTCTCAAGATGATCATGATGCAGGAGAAGCCGGACCAGGGGGTGGTTAAGGTGGCCGGTTTTTCATCGGAGGCGATGCCCAGACGAGACATCCCCAAACTCAGGCGCAAGCTGGGGGTGATCTTCCAGGACTTCAAGCTGCTTTCGGGACGGACCGTCTATGAGAACGTGGCCTTCGCCCTGGAGGTGACCGGGGCCCCCTCCGGGTTGGTGCACCGCAAGTCCATGGCCGCTCTCAACGAGGTGGGCCTGGCCCACAAAAGGCACAGCTACCCATTCCAGCTTTCGGGCGGGGAGCAGCAGAAGGTGGCCATCGCCCGGGCCCTGGTCAACGACCCCTTCCTGCTGCTGGCCGACGAGCCCACCGGGAACGTGGACCCGCGCGGCACCCTGGAGATCATGGAGCTTCTCCGGGACATAAACACCAAGGGGACGGCGGTGCTGATGGCCACCCACGAGCAGGAGCTGGTCAAGAAGATGCCCTTCCGCATCATCGCCCTCGAGGCGGGGAGCATCTGCCGCGAGGTGCCCTGCCGGCTGCACCGGCGTGGGGAGGCCAGGCAGGCGGAGCAATTCATCGACAATGACACACAAAGATAGTCCAATTCAAAAGGAGATCAGCCATGGAAAATTCAAGTTTCAAAGCAGGGCTCCCATGGATGCTGGCGGGCGCGGCCCTGGCCGCGCTGGCCTTCGTCATGCTAAGGCCGGCGACGCCGGTGCAGGCCCAGGCCCCGGCGGCCGCGACCCCCATGAATGGCGCCTACCAGATGTCTACCTGGAGCGCCATCGACAAGAACGACAACGTATTCTGCGGCTTCTTCGTCATGGACACACGCAGCGGGATGGTCATCAACTGCGACTACAACACCGTTTCCAACATGACGGCCAAGTACGGGAGGTGATAACCTGTAATCGGAAAAGCCCCACCCTTCATCAGGGTGGGGCTTTTCCGACGATTGGCGCTAGCCCAGCTCCTTCTGCCACTCGAACACCCTCCGCACCTCGGGCTTGGCGAAGTAGGCCTCCTTGGTCCGTGTGTCAAAGTTGTAGCTGAACTCGGCCGTCAGGGCCTGGGCCTTGGCGGCCGCGGTCTGGGAACGGCCTCTGAAGCCCAATTTGGCCAGGACCTGGGACAGCAGCAGGTTGGCCTCAATCTCCAGCTCGGTCGAGGAAAGGCTCTCCTCGTCGTCGATCATAATGGGATGGGACACCAGGCCCTCGAGGATGATCCTGGCCTGGCTCAGGGACTGGGCCTTGCCGGCCCGGAACAGCACCTTGGCGGCCACGATCTGGTGGCGGGCCGACAGGAACTGCTCGCGCTCGTTGTTGAGGGACTCGGCCGCGTCCAGCTGCTTGGTGGCCAGGTCGGCTCGGCCCCACTCGCAGTACAGCTCGGCCAGATCGGCCAGCACCGATGATTCCCGCTCCCGGCTCTTTACCTGGCGCGATATCTCCAGGGCGGCCAGCAGGTGCTCCTCGGCCTCGGCGTACCGGCCGCGGCTGGTGAGGATCCTCCCTAGGCCGGCCCGGGCGAAGGCCCCGCCCAGGCGGTTGCCCACCTGCTGGGAGAGCTCCAGGGACTTCAGGAAGTATTCCTCCGATCTCTCCAGGTCGCCCAGGCTGTGGCTTATCTCCCCCAGATTCTTAAGCGACACCGCCTCCCGGAAGCGGTCGCCGCACTCGAGGGCCATCTCCAAAGCCTGCTCCTGGTAGCGGCGGGCCCGGATCATGTCGCCCCTGGCTTGGTGGACGCCGCTGATCTTGTTGAAGACCGCGGCCAGCCTGGAGCGGTCGCCCAGCCGCAGGCGTATCTGGCGCTCGTCCTCCAGCAGGGTCAGGGCCAGATCGTGATTGGCCGAGGCCGCCTCTATCAGGGACGAGACGTGCAGCAGATCGGCCCGGGCCGCCTCGATCCCGGGCTCGCGGTCGGAGCGGAGGTCGAGCACCAGCTCGGCCCCCTCCAGGTAGCTGCGGGCCTTGACCAGCTGCCCCTGCCGGTAGAACATCCAGGCCAGGTCATGGTAGACCAGGAACAGCTCCAGGCTCTCGGGGTTCGATCCCAGCCGGGTGAGGGCCTGGCCCAGATGATGATATGCCTGGTCGTAGCGGCTGAGGCGCAGGAAGATCCTCCCCAGCTTCTGGCTGACCAGGGCGGCCCGGGACTCGTCGGGGGCCAGTTCCTGGAGGCCCTCGACGACCTCCAGCGCCCGGGGATAATCGGATCTGACGATCAGCCGGTCCGCCAGCTGCAGGCCCAGTTCGAACCTGGCGGCTCCCTGCGACGAGGCGAACATGGCCTCCAGGGCGTCGCTCGGTGGGCCACCGTTATTGGTGCCTGGCCTTTCCATTGTAGCCTTAATACTAATACATGCCGGAGCAAAAGTAAAGCGATTTCCACCACGGCCTCCGCCTAGCAGTTGCTTTTTACCTGAAGGTGTTATATCATTAACCCAAGAGATGCCGAAGAGAAAAAAAGGTAAACCCCTCAGCGCCGGAAGACGTTTTTCCGTGCCAGCAGCTTCGGGTTCGCCGGGCGTGGTCGAAATCGACCATTACCGGGTGCATTTCGAAAATTCCAGAGACATCCTCTTCACCCTGGACCACGGCCTGAGGTTTCGGGCGGTTTCGCCTTCGGTGGAGAGGATACTGGGATACAGCTCCGAGGCGATAATCAGGGACGGGAGGATCCTCTATGGCGCCATCCCCGCCCGGCAGGTCGCCGGGCTGAAGCGTCTATTTAGAACGGCGGCGGCCGGCGATGAAACCGGGCCGGTGGTCTGCGAGGCCAGGACCAAGGACGGCGGGATCAGGATCCTGGAATTCAACGCCAGCCGCTACCCGGGGAAAGGCGCTCGCAGGCTGCTGGCGGTCTCGGCCCGGGACATTACCGAGTGGCAGAGGCTGGCGGATGCCGTCCGTCAGAGCGAGGGCAAGTACCGGGCTCTGGTGGAGGCCACCGACACCGGCTATGTCATCCTGGACGCCCGGGGCTTGGTGCTGGATGCCAACCGAGAGTACCTGAGGCTGACCGGCCGCAAGGCGCTGGGCTCGATAATCGGCAGGCCGATCACGGATTGGACAGCCGCCCACGATCGAGATCGAAGCCGGGCGGAGATCAAAAAATGCCTGCGACGCGGCTCGGCGCGAATGCTGGAACTGGACTTCGTACACCCCGACGGGACGGCGGTACCGGTGGAGATAAACGCCACGGTGGTTGACGGAGAGGCGGGGCCGCAGATCGTCTCCGTGGTCAGGGATATAACCCGGCGGCGCGAGACGGAGGCAGCCCTACGCGACAGCGAGCGCCAGCTGCGGACCTTGGTGCAGAACCAGGGCGAGGGCATCGGCATCGTCGACCTCTCGGAGAGGTTCGTCTTCGCCAATCCGGCCGCCGAGCAGATATTCGGGGTAGGGCCTGGGGAATTGATCGGAAAGAGCCTGAGGGATTTTACCACCCCGAAGCAGTACAACGAGGCCGTCAGGCAGACCAGGCTGCGCCGCCAGAACGTCAAAAGCACCTATGAACTGAGCATAGTCCGCCAGGGCAAACAGGCCAGGCGGATCCTGGTAACCGCCACCCCCCAGAGCGACCGCCTGGGCAGGCTCATAGGCACCTTCGGCATATTCAGGGACATCACCGAATGGAAGAGGGCCGAGGAGGCCCTGCGGGCCAGCGAGCTAAAGTACCGGACCTTGGTGGAGACCTCGCCGGACGCCATCATCGTCTCCGACCTGAAGGGAAAGGTGACGGCCGCCAACCAAAGGGCGGCCGACATGAACGGGGTGGCCGACCCGTCGATGCTGATGGGGGCTGATGTCTATGATTTCATAGTACCCGAGGACAGGCCCAGGGCGGCCGACAACGCCAGGAAATCGCTCTATGGACAGCCGGTACATGCCGTCGAGTATCGCATGTTGCGCCGCGACGGGAGCATATTCGAGGCGGAACTTAGCGCCTCGACCCTGCCCGGGGCCGACGGCCGTCCTTCCGGGTTCATGGCGGTGGTCCGGGATATCACCGAGCGCAAGAGGGCGGAGAGGGCGTTGCGGGAGAGCGAGGAGCGCTACCGGCTGCTGGCCGAAATCAGCGCGGAGGTTATTTTTACTGCGGACTTGAACAACAGGTTCACCTATATCAGCCCTTCGATCCAACGTTTGCAGGGCTACTCCATCGAGGAGGCCATGGCCTTGGGGATGGAGGGCTTGGTGGCTCCGGGGTCGTTGGAGTCATTAAGGGCCATCCATAGGGAGGGAGCCGCGGTCCTCAAGAAAGGCCAGGCTGAGGGACCCCTCTCGGGTACCCTGGACTTGGAATGCCGGCTTAAGTCGGGGGGGACCGTATGGTGTGGGGTAACCGCCATGGTGGTCAGGGATGAGCAAGGACGTCCCGCCAGTATTTTGGGGGTGATCAGAAATATAAGCGACCGCAAGCGGGCCGAACAGGCGCTGAGGGACAGCGAGGAGAGGTACCGCACCCTGTTCAACCAGGCCTCGGACGGCATCATGCTGATGCCGGTGGAGGGGGGAGAACTTATCGTCAATGAATCTTTCGCCAGGATGCACGGCTACGGCAGCCCCGAGGAGATGAGCCGCTTGAGGCTGGAGGACCTGGACACCCCGGAGAGCGCCAGGCTTATCAAAAAGCGGCTGGAGAGGATGCTGTCCGGCGAGCACCTCCGTTTCGAGGTGGAGCACTACCGCCGGGACGGACAGAGGTTTCCGCTTCAGGTATCCAGCAGCGTGGTGCGCATCGGGGAAAGGTCATACTTCCTGGGTTTCCACCGGGACATCACCGAACGGAAGCGTTTGGAAAAGGAGGTGCTGGAGGTCGGGGACCGGGTGCAGTACCAGATCGGACACGACTTGCACGACGGCGTCAACCAGATGCTGACCTCGACTTCGCTTAGGATCGGGGCCCTGAGACAGAAGCTGAAGGAGGGCCGGCTGCCGGACGATGGCGATCTCATGGCCATCGCCCGGCTGAACCGGCAGACCATGGAACAAGTCTCGGCCCTGGCCCGGGGACTCTCCCCGCTGAGCATCAAACAGGGCGGGCTGGCCGTGGGCCTGGCTGAGCTCTGCCGGGCGACCTCGGCCCTGGGGGTGGATTGCCGGGCGGCGCTGGACGAGACTCTGGAGATCGAAGACCTGGCCGCGGCCACCCACCTCTACCGCATTGCCCAGGAGGCGGTCAACAACGCCCTAAAGCACGCCGCTCCAAAGACCATCGAGGTCACCCTGCGCCGGGAGAAGGAGCGGGGCCTGCTGTCCATAGCCAACGACGGCCTCGGACTGCCTTCCGGAAGAGAGGCTTCCCAGGGGATGGGGCTGAATATCATGAGATACCGGGCCGACATCATCGGGGCGGAGCTGGAGATCGTTCCGGGAGGCAAGGGCGGCACGGTGGTGCGTTGCCTGTTCAGCATCCCCCATAGGACGATAACGAACAGAGGGAGGAGATAGATGGAAAAAGCTGGAAACCGTAATGCCAGGCGCTCGGTGTTCATCGTCGACGATCATCCGCTGGTGAGGCAGGGGCTGAAGATGCTCCTGGATATGCAGGGGGACCTGAGGGTGGTGGGCGAGGCAGCCGATACCCAGCAGGCGCTGGAGGAGATCGCCAAGACCAAGCCGGACCTGGCCATCATCGACATCGGGCTCAAGGGGGCTGACGGCTTGGAGCTGACCAAGTCGCTCCACAAACGCTCCCCCCGGCTGGCGGTGCTGATTCTCTCGATATACGACGAGGCCATCTACGCCGAGCGGGCCCTCAAGGCCGGCGCCAGGGGCTACATCATGAAAAAGGAGGCCAACGAGGAGCTGCTGAACGCGGTGCGCCGGGTGCTGGCGGGCAAGGTCTATCTCAGCGAGAATTTCTCCAGCCTACTGCTGGAGAAGATCGTCGGCCGCGACACCGGGGCCAAGACCCTGCTGGTGGAGAACCTGACCGACCGGGAGATGGAGGTGCTGAGGCTGGTGGGCATGGGAAGAAAGAACCAGGAGATGGCCTCCATGCTGGGCCTGAGCCACAAGACCATCCAGGTCTATAAGGAGAAGATCAAGAAGAAGCTCAACCTCAAGAATTCCTCGGAGCTGGCCCACTATGCCATCAACTGGCTGAAGCAATAGGGGCGTAGATTAGAGATTAAATATCAGGGATAAAGCCAGCGGCTCAAGATCGCCAGGCGGCGGGCCGTCCCAGGACGGCCCGCCGCTCTTTTGCCCTGCCCTCCGCTTGGATAGCAGGCGCTTTTTTTACTGAATTTGCCCTATGCGATGTTAAGCCATAAATCCATTGCCAGAGTGCCGGTCCTATGGTTATCATACCAGTAAAATCACGATCGAAGAGGAGGGCCGGTGGCTAAGCGTATCCTGATGGTGGGAGACAACCACGGCATCGATCCATCCCTGATGGGAGTGCTCGAGGTTATGGACGCCGAGCTTGACGTAGCCCATAACCCGGTGGCCGCCTACCCCAAGCTATGGCGGGGCGGCTACGATCTGGTGATCTCCGAGGTGATGCCCGACGCCGCCAGGCAGGAGGAGGCCCTCAAGGTGCTATGGCAGGCCAGGCGCGCCAGCGCCGGGACGGAGATTATCATCATCACCGATTTCTGCGGACCCGATCTGGCCCGCCACGCCCAGGAGCTGGGGGCGGCCTTCTGCCTGAAGAAGGACGAGGCCCCGGGTCTCCTGGAGAAGGCCCTGCTCAGCCTCGGGCTGGAGCACCGGCCCGGCCGCAATCCAGGGATGGCCGGGGGTGAGGGATTAGAAGGAGAGACCGATGCAATGTGAAGAGGAGCAGAGGATAGAGGTCTTCAACCGCAGCCGGGGGCAATGCCTCTACTGCGGCCGCGAGTTGGCTTTTCACGCCTTCGCCATGTACTCCGAACGTGGGGCCTGGGTGGTAGACCTTTTCATTCCCCTCTCCAGGGGAGGATTGGATTGCCTGGAAAACCGAACCGCCTGCTGCCTGGCCTGCAGCCACCAGAAGGATGACCTGCTGCCTTGGGAGTTCGATCCGGCGCGCTTCAAGGAGGGGGTGTGGGATCTGGGGGTATATCTGGGGAAGCCGGCCGAGGAGCCTTCAACCACCGGCCCCGAGGGCGTATGAAGAACGGTCGAGGCTGCGCTCGAAAGCTCGTGGTCGCCGACAACGACCGAGACCTCCTTTTCGGCGTATCCGAGGAGCTAGCCCGCGACGACTACGACGTCAGCCAGGCGTTCAACGGCTTCCAGGCGCTACAGATGGCCAGGGAGCTGGGACCGGAGCTGATGGTGGTGGACGAGGACATCCAGGGAATCGGCGGCCGAGAGCTGTGCGAGCGGCTGCGGGCCGATCCCTTGACCAGGGACATACGCCTGGTGCTGATATCCTCCAATCCGGACGGTGCGGCCGGGGCCCAGGCCGACCTCTGCCTGGCAAAACCGGCCGACTGTTTGGCGGTGGCCCGGGCGGTGGAGGACCTGATGGGCTGAGGCTTGAAAAAGCAAAAGCGACCAGGGAGTTGACTTCGGTCAACTCCCTCTTTTTTGGGGTTGGGAAAACGGCTTCGGGATCAACAAGGCGGATCATGCCTGAGAGTCAAATACTAGAACCTCAACGGCCATCGTCCAGTCCCATTCGAAGATTGCGCCCGGTATGTCTCATTCATCGGACTGCAGCATCATGATAAAGGCCCCCACCAGCTCGGGGTCGAACTGGCTGGCCGAGGCCTCCCTAAGGCGGCGTAAGGCCTCCTCCGACGTATAGGCGCGACGGTAGGGACGATCCGAGGTCATGGCCTCATAGGCGTCGGCCACGGCGATGATCCTGGCCTCCAGCGGTATATCCTGGCCCCGCCTTCCCTCGGGGTAACCGCGCCCGTCGAAGAACTCGTGGTGGGCGTGGATGATGGGGGCACTGGTGGCCAAGCTGCCAATGCCCGAGACCATCTGGCTGCCGAGGGCCGGATGCTGCTTGACCGCCAGGTATTCCTCCTCGGTGAGCGACCCCGGCTTGTTGAGGATGTCCTCAGGGACGCCCAGCTTGCCGATGTCGTGCAACAGAGAGCTGTAGTCGATGGCCCGGAGGCGGTCACCGGACAGGCCCAGATGCCGCGCCAATCGGAGGGAAAATGCCTGGACGTTTTCGGAATGTCCCTTAGTGTATGGGTCCTTGGCCTCCATGGCGGCCACAAAGGCTTTTAGGGTGTCGTAATAGCTGGCCTCAAGGTCATCGTAGAGGCTTAGGTTTACTATGGCGGTGGCCGCCTGGTTGGCGTAAAGCTCCAGCAGCCTGACGATCTCGATGGCCGGCATCCGGCCGTCGGCCGGATCCATCATCGATAGATAGCCGATGATATTCTGCTTAGCCACCAGCGGCACTACCAGGCAGTCTCCGGCATTCCAGTCGGCATTTTCCGCCGGGCGAGAGGCACGGGTCAGGGCCAGAAGCCTCCGGGAGCCCTGTTTGCTATCGGGCAGATAGTACGAGTTGCAGATCCGGTGATTCCGGTCCAGCAGGCCGTCTATTTGGTCTGGGGGCACGGGCGGCGAGCGGCGGATCAGGTCCAGGTCTTCCCCATTGAGCCCGACGAAAGATAGCCAGGGCACACCGCCCTTCCCCCGGGCCACCACCATCACCATCCGTCCGAACAGCTTCAACTCATCGAGGCCGTGCATGGTGCGGTCCATCATCTCCTGGACTGTGCCGGAGCCGGCCACGGCCAGGCTGACGTCGAACAGCCGGGAAAGCTTGTTCTTCTCATCCAGCAGCGCCAGATCGGACCGGGTGCGTTCGGTGATGTCCTCCACCGTACCTTCGTAATAGAGGATGTTGCCCTCGGGGTCCCGCACCGCCCGGGCGTTCTCGCTGACTATTAGCTCGGACCCGTCGCGGCGCCGCCATCGGCTGACGAAATCAGCGATTGAACCGTCGCGTTCGATGCGCCTCTTGAACTCGTCCCGGAGGGTCGGGTTGATGTAGCCCTCCCGGCCTATGTCCACCTTCTGCAGCTCTTCCAGGCTGGAGTAGCCCAGGAGCCGCACCAGCGCCGGATTGGCCATCAGCACCCTGCCGTCCGGGGTGGAACGGTAGACGCCCTCGGCGATGCCCTCAAATATCTGACGGTATTTGATCTCGGATTCGGCCAGGCGCTGGGCGGCCAGCCGGGCTTCGGTGACGTCGTGGACCACGGTAGTGGCCCGCACCGGACGTCCTCCGGCAAAAACGTAGCGGGACATGAAATGCCCCCAGATCGTCCTTCCATCCTTGCAGCGGATCCGGTACTCCGCCTCTTGGGGCAGGTCGGCCCCGGCCTGGGCCAGGGAAAGGCGTTTCAGGTGGAGGTCGCGGCTCTCATCGTCCAGCAGATCCAGGGGGTCCATGGCCAGGATCTCCTCCCGGCTGTATCCGGTATACTGGCACATGACGTCGTTGGCGTCGGAGATCCTACCCTTGACGTAATCGAACTCGAAGATGCCGGCCGGGGCGTGCTGCACCAACAGCCGGTAGCGGGCCTCGCTCTCCCTGAGGGCGGCCTCGGCGCGCTTTCTCTCGCTGATGTCCCGGGTGATGCCTATCAGGTAACGGGGCTGGCCTTGCTCATCCCTGACTACCGAGGTGGAGAGCTGGACCGGGAAGCGGCTGCCGTCCTTTTTCAGATTTTCCAGCTCTCCCTGCCAGCCGCCGGCCAAAGTTCTGCGCCGGATATCCTCGACGGCCTCTAGGTCCGGACCGGGTGGGATGACCAGGGAGATGTTACGGCCCAGCAGCTCTGATTCCTTGTAGCCGTACGCCCGGCAGAAGGCCTGGTTGACGAAAAGGATGTTGTTGTCCAGGTCGGTAACGTTGATGCACTCCGACGAGCAGCGGACGGCCTGGGAGAGCATCAGAGCCTCCTGCTCGGCCCGCTTGCGTTCCGAGATGTCCTCGACCATAACCACTATCTTGTCCACCCGGCCCCTGGCGTCGGGGATGGTGTAGAAGTGCTGGTTGATCCACTCGGCCTGGCCCGGCCGGCGCTTGGGGAAATGGATCTCGGGGATGTAGTAGCTGCCTCCCTTGCGGAATACCCGGGCTATCTTGGGGAGATGTTCGGGGACGTACCAATAGATCCGGCGCAGCAGGTCCGGGGTCATGGCCTGCTTCATCTCCTCGATCATCGATAGGGGCATGGCCCAGAGCCGCTCCCAGGCTTTGTTGTAGCTGACCAGCCGGCCGGACCGGTCGCGGATGGCGATGCCTATGGGAGAGCTGGCGATGATGGCCTGGTTGAAATCGGCGCAGGCCCGTAGCTTGTCCTCGGCCGCCTTATATTCGGTGACGTCGGTGACGGTCCCCACATAACCGATGGTGCGGCCCTGCGGGTCTTTCTCCGGCAGGGCCTGGCCGATAACCCAGCGTACCCGGCCGTCGCGATGCAGGAATCGGTAGAGGGTGGAGGAGGGCCTCCGGCCGCCGATGGCGCGGCGCCAGCCTCCGCCGACCCGCTTGCGGTCGTCGGGATGCACCGCCCTGAGCCAACCATTGCCCAACGCCTGCTGGCTGGTGATGCCGGCGATGCGGCACCACTGGGGGTTGACGTAGGTGGTGTAGCCGTCGGGCCTGGTCTGGAAGATGCCCACCGGGGAGATGCCGGCCAGCGTCTGAAACTGCCGGCGGGAACGGATAAGCTCCACCTCCGCCTGACGGTGCCGCGTTATGTCCCTCACCAGGACGGCTGCCTGCCCCTCGGTCAGCGGCAACAGACGGGCCTCGTAATGTCTGGCCTTGTCCCGGATCTTATGGGTGTATTCGAAGGACTCCATCCGGCGGGACCTGAGGATACGGCCCAGGGCGTCGCCGATCAGGATGGAGGCGTTTTTCGGCAGCACCGACGACACCTTACGGCCGACTAACTCGGAGGGCGAGGCGTAATTCTTCCCGCCGCTTCCGCCACGGTAATCCAGGATTGTCCCGGAGGCGTCCAAACGGAAGAAGAAATCGGGCAGGGCCTCGAAGAACAGGCGGTCGATGCGTTGTTGACGCAGCAAGGCCAGGCCTCGGGAGAGGTTGTCGGCCAACTGGCAAAGCAGGGAGAGCTCCTGTCCTCCGAAAGCCCCGGGACGGCCGGAGTAAACATTGAGGACGCCCAGCCGCTCTCGGCCGTGCATCAAAGGGAAGGCGGCCGACGAGGCGTAGCCCCATTTACGAGCCTCCTGGCGCCAGGGCCGGTACCTAGGATCGATCAGCAGGTTCTGGCTGACGGCCGGACGGCCGGTCCGGAGCGCCCTTCCGGTGGGTCCGGAGCCCAGCCTGCCTTTGAGCCCGATGGCCACCGCCCTTAGGTAGCCCAGCTCCGCCCCGCTGGAGACCAGGGGCCTTATTTTACCTCCGTTCTCGGGCTCTGAAACTCCGGCCCAAGACATGGCGTAGCCGCCGATGCGGACTATAATGTCGCAGATCTCCTGAAGTAGCGACTTCTCGTCGGCCGCCCGGCCCACGGCTCGGTTGGCTTGGCCGAACATGGCCATCACCCGCTCCAGGGTTTGGTGTGCCTCCTCGGCCCTCAGGCGGTCGCTGATGTCCTTGGCGAAGCCTATGATCCCGGCCGGGCGCCGCTCATAATCACGAAGGATGGTGGTGGTCATCTCGGTCATGAAGGGAGTCCCGTCCCTGCGGATATGGCCCACCCGACCGGACCATTTGCCGAAGCGCATCACCTTTCGGTTGAAGGGAATGACGTCCTCCCTCATCTGCCGGGCGTTATGGCCGATGTGGATGTTCCTTCCCACCAGCTCCGGAACGCTGTAGCCGTGCATCTTGGCCCAGGCCTGGTTGACGAAGACAAGGCGGCCCTTGAGATCGGCCACCGCTATGCCCTCGCCCAACTGCTCGGCGATATGGGAGAGCCACTCCGCTTTTACTGAGGCCATAGGTTTTTTCGTTCTGGGGCTCATGGGAACTCCTCATCTAGAAAACGATAGGAACCGGGCTGCGATAGGATTTCTACATATTATGATATTACATCAGAAATGGTGGAAAAGCAATCAGAATCTTCAGATCTGGTGGTTGGCGCGCCGATCAGGCTTGAAAACCGTCCCCGATAGTGATATAGTAAAAACTTAATAAGCCGACGACACCAAAAGAGGGCCGGGAAATGAGTGCCTTGAAGTTTCTGATGCTGATGCTGGTGTTCCAGGCCGACAGTGCCGCCGGTGCGGGGACTGGGGCTCCGGCAGCCAACCCTTGGGCCACCACCGTCGAGGCCAGCCTGATGACCACCCAGAACGCCTACAGCGACAGTTGGTCCGGCGGGGAGATGGGCTCGGTATCCTGGGCGGCCAACCTGTCGGCCTCGGCCCAGAGGCAGCACAGCGCTAAGATCAATCACCGCAACACCGCCAAGCTGGCCTTCGGCCAGACCATGAGCCAGGAGGAGGAGACCAAGCGCTGGCGGGTGCCTTCCAAGTCCACCGACCTCATCGACCTGGAATCCATGCTGCGGCTCACCCTGGGACTGGCGGCCGACCCCTTCGCCTCCCTGCGGCTGGAGACCCAGTTCCGGGACGCTCGCGATCCGGCCAACATCAGGTCCTTCAACCCGGCAGTGGTCACCGCCAGCCTGGGCGTGGCCCGGGCATTCATCAGCGAAAAGGAGCGAGAGCTAATCTCCCGCCTGGGGCTAGCGGTAAAGCAGAAGATCAGTCGTGATGAGATCGTCTATGACCTCCTTCTGCAACCGACAACGGGCCGGCGCACCATAACGGAGAGGAACGGCGGCATGGAGTTCATCACCGACTACAAGACGACGGTCTTCAGCGACAAGGTCCGGTACGTTTCGAAGCTTTCGGTCTATAGGGCCTTCTACTACTCCGACGCCTGGAAGCTGGAGGGGCTGCCTAACGAGAATTACTGGAAGTCCCCGGACGTCAACTGGGAGAACGCGATCAACGCCTCGGTCAGCAAGTACCTGATGGTCAGCCTGGCAGCCCAGCTCCTCTACGACAAGGAGGTGGACCTGCGGGGACGGCTCAAGGAGACCCTGTCGCTGGGGCTGACCTACTCGCGCAAGTAAACTCATAACCAACTTCATCCTGGGGCCGGCTGCCTGTCAGACTGCCGAAGAAACCAAGGAAGATCCCTCGCTTCGTATGACAGGCATGGCGCCCACCTCAGTTCAAGCTTCCGTCGGGGGGGGCGGTCCAGGATGGCATAGCCTTTGAAGGAGGATATTATGTTCAAGGAATTCCGCGAATTCATCATGCGGGGCAACGTGCTGGACCTGGCGGTGGCGGTCATCATCGGCGCCGCCTTCAGCAAGATCGTCTCCTCACTGGTGGGCGACGTGCTGATGCCGCCCATCGGCCGGCTGGTAGGCAAGCTGGACTTTTCCAGCATCGTCATCCCCCTGGCCAGGCCCGAGGGAATAGATCTGACTAAGCTGACCCTGAAGACGGCCACCGACCTAGGCCTGCCGGTGATCAAGATCGGTCTGTTCGTCAACAACGTCATCGACTTCATGATAGTGGCCTTCGTCATCTTCCTGGTCATCAAGCTGGTCAACCGGCTGCAGAGGAAGAAGGAGTTGCCTCCGGCCGAGCCGACCACCAAGGAATGCTCTTTCTGCTTCTCCGCCATCAGCCTCAAGGCCACCCGCTGCCCCAACTGCACCTCGCAGCTGGAGAGGGCTGGAGCCTAGTTTTCTATCGACGGACGAGAAACGCCAGCATCGACAGATGCTGGCGTTTCTAATGATCTCCGCCGGGGCCAAGTCTGCGGCAGGCCGCTATCCGGCAGAGAGCCACTATGGTGGAGGCGGTGGGAATCGAACCCACGTCCGAACGAGTGACGGCCCCGGCCTCTACATGCTTATTCTACGTTTTGGCTTATCCCCGGGGCCCGCGTAGACGCGGTCCGCCGGGTGGCAGCCCCTGAGATCTCGCCCGGCTCCCCGGGGCGGGGAGCAGAGCCAGCCCATCGTTGCGATGCCGTTTGCCGGCCAGATAGGCGGAGACCGGCAACGACATGGCGGTCAAAATTAGGCCGCCAGAGCGTAGTTGTCTGTGCCAGTTATGGCGCGCCGGCATTTTAACGAGCCCTCCGGCATTCTCGGCATGCCACCTGAACCGCCCGCCCGCCGTCGAAACCTGTCGCCCCCACGAATGACTTAGCCTGCTTTTCACCGGCGCGGCGAACAGATTAAATATACCTTAAAATCAGGTTTTTTTCAATGCCTTTATGCAACAGAGACACCGGTTCTTCCCATAGCGGGATCCTCTGTTTTTATACTAAGGCAGGCGATAGAGCGCTCGATAATCTGGTGAAAAATAGGGCATAGCTATTCTATTTTTAAGACATTGGCTTATTTACTATTTTCCTTTGGATATACTATTATTATAATAACTACTGACGGCTATATTATGGAGCTAAAGGTATGTCGCGTTGTAGCAGATTCGATGGGCTGCAGGTGTACCATATCCGAAGTGACGGCGGAAACGGACTGGACAACGCCCAGGTTCTTTGCCGGCGCTGCTACGAGCTGATGGACCGGCCCAAGGCGGAGGGGCCAGAGCCGCCGCCTTTCACAGAGGATGTCATCAGAAAGGCGCTGGAGCTGGCCGGCTACCGCTGCCAGTGCCAGAGCAGCGGCGGCTGCCATTGAGTACTTCACCGTTTACTGCCGCAAGGCGCCAGGCCAGGATCCGAGGGCGAAAACCGGAGAGCGAGGCCGGACGGCCTTGACTGGAGCGGTGTTCTCCGACCTCGGACAGAGCGGGTTCCGGCAGGAATCAAGCGCAGACCGAGGGACATCTGTGATCTATCTGTGGAGAGTGCTCCACCAAGATGTCGGCAAGTTCATCCAGACATCTCGTCTAACCTTGGGCGGCACCCTTCATACGTTGTCGGTACGTCATACTCAGAACATATTTAACGCTATCGTGTCCGCCCAGGAATGGCAGGGGAAGAAAGGTGCATTTCATTGTAAAACAGTCCCATCTTTTTCCCCAGAGATATTACGAAATCAGTAGGGCCAGAAGATCGATCGACAGGGGCAGCGAGGGCCCCGGCCAAGTTTTGAAGGCGGATTGGCGGTCTATAGAAAACAGGCGGGCCGAATGACCATGAATAACTGGTTCGGGATAAGACGAGGGGGCAGCTAAAGCTGCCCCCTCGTCGTTCGCCAGCCAACCGCCAGCCTCAACCGTTCTTCGATAGAATGGTGGACACCGCAGGCTTTGAAAGAAATTTGTGGCGTAGCTCCTGGGGCATGCGATCGGCCATTCCCTTCAGCAGCTCGGCGGCCCGGCCCATTTCGGCCTCAGCCGGCTCGCTCAAACCCTGCTTCCATAGCGCCCGGGAAAGAAGGAAACGCGCCTGGGCTTCCAGCTCGGGCACGGCCGTCATCTGCTCATCGTCGATCTTGATGGGTTTGGCCAGGAGGTTTTCCAGCAGGCGCTGGGCCTCCACCGCGCCGTGGATGCCGGGCTCCATGAGCAGGGCCCTGGCCAGCACCACCCGGTGCCTGGGCGAGGATGTCTGTCCCCGCATCATCTCGATGTTGCCCGCTAGCCTCAGGCTCTCCTGAGCGGCCTCGGGGCGGCTCTGCAGGCAATGCCACTCGGCCAGGTCCACCAGGATGCAGGCCTCACGGTCACTAAGCTCCAGCTCCCGGGCCTTCTCCAACGCCTGGTCGAAATGGCTCTTGGCCCCCGGATCCTCTCCGTCGGCGGCCAGTATCCGTCCGATAGCCGCCAGGGCGAAGACCTGCCCCAGACCGTTGCCGATGGAGCGGCAGATCTCATCGGACCTACGGTAGTGGCCCAGGGCGACCGGCAGGTCCCCGGCGATAAAATATATATCTCCGTAGTTCTTGTGGGACAGGGCCAGGCGGAAATCGTCGCCGATCTTCTCCGCCAAGGCGTGAGTAAAAGCCTGGTGCTCCAAGGCGCCGGCGATGTCCCCCCGGGTGAAGGTAACGCTGGCCAGCTTGTTGTAGACGGCGGCCAGCCAGCGGTCATCGCCGGCCTTCCGGTGGATGCCGGCCTCCATCTGGAGGTTGGCGGCGGCCAGGTCGTGGTTGCCAGCGGCGGCCTCTATCAGCCCGGTGATGTGGAGCAGCTCGGCCTGCTGCCTTCCGTCTCCGTCGCCCTCCGGCAGGCCCTCGAGGGCCATGCGGGCGCCGTCCAGATAGCTGCGGGCGTTGTCCAGGTAGCCCTGGCGGTAGAACATCCAGGCGATGTCGTAGTATACCTGGAAAAGCTCCAGGGATAAGGGCCGGGAGCTGAGGAGGGTCAGCGCCTCCCCCAGATGCATATAGGCCTTCTGGTAGCGGCTGAGCCTGAGATTGGCCTCACCCAGCTGCCGCAGGGCTCGGATCCGGTCCCCTTCGGCCTCGGCCAGCGGCAAGGCCGACTCCAAAACATCGATGGCCCGGTCGTAGGCGCCGTGTACTGCCAGCCGGCGGCCCAGCTCCAGGGACAGCTGCAGGCGTTCGTCCTTGCCGGAAGCCTCTTCCAGCTGCTGCAGAAGGACGGCGATCTCCTGGTCCCGGTTAAGGGAATCGGAGGTATGATCAATCTGGGCCAAGATAGCGTCTCCGGATATAAAAAGGCGCTGCGCCCGTGACGGGGCGGCAACGCTCTTTGAAAAGGATTGAATCGGTCATCTTTTTAATGGCTGGTGCGCCATGAAGGACTCGAACCTTCGGCCCGCTGATTAAGAGTCAGCTGCTCTACCAACTGAGCTAATGGCGCTTAACGTGGAGTAATTATACCTAATTTGCCGTTAAATGTAAAGGGGCGGCCCGCGGGTTGACAAAGGCAGCCGGCAGCCCTTATACTTGGTCGAATGTACTAGGAGGTCATATGCTGGAAAGATTGTTCGGCCTAAGAAAACACGGCACCGACCTCAAAACCGAGCTACTGGCCGGGATCACCACCTTCATGGCCATGGCCTATATCATCGCTGCCAATCCCATGATCCTGGCGGCGGCCGGCATGGACAAGGGAGCGGTGGCCCTGGCCACCTGCCTGGTATCGGGATTGGCGACCATAGTCATGGGGCTGTGGGCCAACTATCCCATCGCCCTGGCGCCAGGCATGGGCATCAACGCCTTCTTCTCCTATGCCATCTGCGCCGGCATGGGTATCCCCTGGCCGGTGGGCCTGGGCATGTTCTTCATCGAGGGGGTCATCATCCTGGCCATCACCATGACTCGCCTGCGGGAGACGGTGATCAACGCCATCCCCTTTCCGCTCAAATGCGCCATCAGCGTGGGCATCGGCCTCTTCCTGATATTCATCGGGTTCGAGAACGCCGGGCTGATCCAGGCCCATCCGGTGACCTTCGTCACCATGTCGAAGCTCTGCTGTCCCCAGGTCTGGCCCCAGGTGGTGCTGGCAACGCTGGTGCTGGTGCTGACGGCGGTGCTGCTGGCCCGAAGGATCAAGGGGGCCATACTGCTGGGCATCGTATTCGGCACCCTGCTGAACCTGATCCCCCTCTTCCATACCGGAGGGCAGGCGCCTTCCCTGATGCAGGCCTCGCTGGCGCCGGCCTTCCTCAAGCTGGACATCCTGGGCGCTCTCCAGCTCAAGTTCGCCGTTCTCATATTCACCCTGCTTTTCGTGGACTTCTTTGACACCGCCGGCACCATCATCGGCATCTCGGTCAAGGCAGGTTTCCTGGACAATCAGGGTAGGATACCCAGGTTGGGCCGGATACTGATGTCGGATTCCATCGGCCCCATCGCCGGGGCCTTGGTCGGCACCTCCACCGTCACCTCCTACATTGAGAGCGCCGCCGGCATCGAGGAGGGCGGCCGCACCGGCCTGACGGCCGTGGTCACCGGCTTGCTGTTCCTGCTGGCCATGCTGGCGGCGCCGCTGGTGGGCCTGGTGCCGAAGGCGGCGGTGGCCCCGGCCCTGATCATTGTGGGCATCATGATGATGGAGCCGGTTCTCAAGATCGACTATCGCGACTACTCCGAGGCCATCCCGGCGGTGTTGACCATGGCCGCCATGCCCTTCACCTACAGCATCTCCAACGGCATCGCCCTGGGGTTTCTCTCCTATGTTCTGGTGAAGCTGCTTTCGGGAAAGGCCCGTTCGGTACCTGCGGCCATGTATGTCCTGGCCGGGTGCTTCCTGCTTTTCTTCCTGTCCAGCCCGACATTCAGGTAGCGTTCAACCGCTGAGAGTGCAGGGTATCTTCTATCTGAGGCTTGACAAGCGGGTAGAGTGGGGTTATACTAAATTCGAGCTGGGGAGCAAGGCGAAAACGCCGCCGAGCTGAGAGGCCTTTTGGGCGACCCATGGAACCTGAACCGGGTAATGCCGGCGAAGGAAGCGGACTGACGGGTCCCATCCCAGCTTTCGGGGATGGGATTTATCTATGATGGAGATCACGGTCAACGGAAGAAAAATGCGCCTCGAGGAAGCCGCGGCCCTGGACAGGTTCCTCGATGAACGGGGGCTATCCCAGGCGGTGGTGGAGCGCAACGGCGAGATCATCCAAAAAGACCGCCGTCACCTGGTGGTGCTGCGGGACGGCGACGTGCTGGAGATAGTGAGGCTGGTGGGGGGCGGGTGAAATGAAAAACAGAAAGTAGAAAGCAGTATGTCCGAAGAAGCTTTGTCGATAGCCGGAAAGAAGCTGCGCTCCCGCCTTTTCCTTGGCACCGGGAAATTCTCCAGCCCCGAGATCATGGTCCAGGCTCTGGAGGCCTCGGGGGCCGAGCTGGTGACCGTGGCCCTGCGACGGGTGGAGCTGGACAACCCCGGGGACGACATCCTGTCGCACCTCGACCGCAAACGTTATCGGCTGCTGCCCAACACCTCAGGGGCCCGGGACGCGGCCGAGGCGGTGCGCATCGCCCGGCTGGCCCGGGAGGCGTCCGGCATCGATTGGTTGAAGCTGGAGGTGACCCCGGAGCCGAACTATCTTCTGCCCGACCCGGTGGAGACCCTGAAGGCGGCCGAGGTCCTGGTCAAGGAAGGCTTCGTGGTGCTGCCCTATATCAATGCCGACCCCATACTGGCCAAGAGGCTGCAGGACGCGGGCTGCGCTGCGGTCATGCCCTTGGGCGCACCCATCGGCACTGGGCGCGGGGTAAGGACCGCCGACCAGATCCGTATCATGGTGGAACAGGCCACGGTGCCGGTGGTGGTTGACGCCGGGATCGGCCTGCCGTCTCACGTCTGTCAGGCGTTCGAGCTGGGGGCGGACGCGGTGCTGGTTAACACGGCGGTGGCTGTGGCCCGGGACCCGGTGGCTATGGCCAAAGCCTTCCGCCTGGCGGTGGAGGCTTCCCTTTCTTCACGGTCTGCCGGACCGATGGATGAGTCCGAGAGGGCCTCGGCCTCGAGCCCGTTGACGGGTTTTTTAAGATGAATGGATTTGCCGCCTTACTGGAGGGGATCGATCGGCAGAGCCTTAGCCGGAGGATAGAGGCGGCCGGATCGGACGATGTCCGTCGCGTCCTCAGGGGGAGGGCGCAGGGCTCGGGGGTGTCCTCGGATGATATCCCGGTGCTGGTGTCCGAGGCCGCCGGCGAGCTTTTGGAGGAAATGGCCGGCCTGGCTCGGGACATCACCGTAAGGCGGTTCGGCCGGGTGGTCCAATTATACGCGCCGCTCTATATCTCCAACTACTGCCGCAACGCCTGCCTCTACTGCGGCTTCAATGTCAACAATAGGGTGGCCAGGAGGACGCTGTCCCTCGACGAGGTTATGGAGGAGGCGCGCCGTCTGCACGGCCAGGGGATCCACCAGATACTGTTGGTCAGCGGCGATTGTCCGGATGTGGTCTCGGTAGACATGCTGGCCGAGATGGCAGGACGGCTAAAAAAACTCTTCCCTTCGGTGGCCATAGAGATCTATCCCCTGGGCGAAGCGGAATACCGGCGCCTTTACGGGGCCGGGGTGGACGGGCTGGCCATCTATCAAGAGACCTACAACCGCGAGGTCTACCGCCAAGTGCATCCTACCGGCCCCAAAAGAGATTTCGACTTCCGTCTGGCCGCCCCGGAACGGGGCGGGGCCGCCGGCTTCCGCCAGCTGGGGATCGGAGCCCTGCTGGGTCTGGACGATTGGAGGCTGGAGGCCTGCCTGCTGGCCCACCATGCCGCCTACCTTACGAAGCATTATTGGCGTAGCCAGGTCTCGATTTCATTCCCCAGGTTGAGGCCAGCCGCCGGCGGCTTTCAGCCGCCCCATCCGGTGACCGACCGGCAGCTGGCCCAGATGATATGCGCTTTGAGGCTCGCCCTTCCCGACGTCGGCCTGGTGCTCTCCACCCGGGAGTCTCCGGATTTCAGGGATAACATGGCCGGCGTCGGCGTCACCAGGATGAGCGCCGGCTCCAAAACCTCGCCCGGGGGGTATCTCGACAAGCTCGGTGGCAATTTGGACGGGCAGGGACAGTCCGCCGAGGAGCAGTTCTCGGTTGACGACAATCGTTCGGTGGCCGAGGTGGCGCTGGCCATACGCGCCAGAGGCTTCGATACGGTGTGGAAGGATTGGGACCGGGGATTTGAAGGGTAGAGGACGGCGCAAGGGATGATAACCAAGGCGGAACGCATCCAGGCCTTCGACAAAATCGACCTCTATCCGGTCACCGACTCCGGGCAGTCGCTGGGAAGGACGAATGAAGAAATCCTGGAGGGGCTGATCGCTGGAGGAGCTCGGATCGTCCAGCTGAGGGAAAAGAACCTTGCCAAAAAGGATCTGTACCTCATGGCCCGAAGGTTCCGGCAAAGAACCGAACGGGCCGGTATGCTGCTGATCATCAATGATCACGTGGACATCGCCCTGGCGGTGGGAGCCGACGGGGTGCATCTGGGACAGGAGGATTTGCCTCTCGAGGCAGCACGAAAGGTGGCCCCGGAACTGCTGATCGGCATCTCCACCCACTCCCTTGATGAAGCCCTGGCCGCCCAGAGGGGGGGTGCCGACTACATAAACATAGGACCGATATTCCCTACCGACACCAAGGCCACCCCCATGGCCCCGCTGGGGCCGGGGGCCATAATTGATATTAAAGAGCATCTGACCATACCCTTCACTGTCATGGGGGGGATAAACGAAGGCAACATCGGACGGGCGCTGGCGGCCGGGGCCTCCAAGCTGGCGGTGGTGACCGCGGTCACCAGGGCCCGGGATGTCACCACCGCGGTCAGGGACCTGCGGCAGAGGATCCTGGAATCCCGGCCCCGGGGTTGACTTGTCCGGGATTTACGTTTAAAATTGCCTTGAAATTCCAAGGGAGGATGGTTCGTGTACAGCGAGAAGGTCATGGATCACTTCATGAACCCGCGGAACATGGGCGAGATCGAAAACCCGGACGGAACGGGCATGGTGGGCAACCCGGTCTGCGGCGATATGATGAAGATCATGATTAAGGTCGAGGGTGACCGCATCGTGGATGTAAAGTTCAAGACCTTCGGCTGCGGGGCGGCCATCGCCACCTCGTCCATGGCCACCGAGCTGGTCAAAGGCAAGACGTTGGAGGAGGCGTTGGAGGTCACCAACAAGGCGGTGGCCCAGGCCCTGGACGGCCTACCCCCGGTGAAGATGCATTGCTCGGTGCTGGCCGAGGACGGCATCCGGGCGGCCATCAACGATTACCTGATCAAGCAGGGAAAGCCAGGCATAGAGCTGAAGCACTCCGGAGAACACGGACATCAAAGCGTTTCTGAAAGTTAAGCCCGGAGCCGAAAGAAAAAGCCCTCTTGAAGGAGGGCTTTTTTTACGGAATAAAGGCTATTGGTCCAGTATCCGCAGTTTCTCTCGAACCCGCTCCAGATTGCGCCGGGCATTGGTGTGTCCGGGGTCCAGTTCGATCACCCTTTGCCAGAAGGCGGCCGCCTGGGCGTATTCCTCCTGGGTGTAGGCGGCGATGCCTTTGAGGTAGAGATCTCCGATCAACCGGGCGTTGTCCTTGACCCGATGGGAGCCCAGCCGGTTAAGCTGCTCGGCCGCCGTCCGGTTGTCGCGGTTCAGGGCCAGCGCCAGCCTTAGCTCGGCCTCGGCCTGTTGGTAATCGCCTTTGGCGAGAAGCTCGGAGCCTCGTCTGGCATGGGTCTCGGATAGGCGGTTCAGTGTTTCGACCACCTCTTTCTTTCGGGCCAGGGCCAGCTCGTTGGCCGGTTCCAGCTCCAAAGCCCGGTTGATGTATGCCAGGGCGGCGGGCCACCTATTCTGCTTGGCCGAGGCTTCGGCCTTCTGCAGGGCGGCCTCGACTGCCTGGCGCAGAAGGATACCCGTCCTTTCGATCGAGGCTTTGGCCGCAGGATGGTCTGGTTCCAAGCCCAATACTGCCTCCCACTCCCCTATGGCGCGGGAGTAGGCCCCGGTCGCCAAAAACCGGGCTCCTTCACGAAGGTGACGATTGATTTTGATGTCGGCCGCGGTATCGGAGGGCAGGGCGGGGCGTGACCCCAGCAGGGCGTCCGAGGCCTTCTGCAGGAGTTGGCGGGCCGCCTGATGATCCGGCTTTATCTCCAAAATACGTCCCAGGTCGGATATGGCATCAATCATCCTGCCTGCCTGGAAATGGGACAGACCTGATGCCAGGAGCCTGGCAGCCTCCCCCTCGGAGGCGGCCGTCTTGGCCTCGGCCAAGGCCCGGCCCGCTTCGGCAAACTCCGGATCCCAAACCAGGGCCAGGTCGAAGCTCTGGGCCGCCTCCTGGGGACGACCGGCCAGGAGATGGCCCTGGCCCTGCCGGAAGAAGGTCTCGGCCGTAATCCGGGCCCGCCTCTGCAGTTCGGCGGCTATGGTATTTTCGTTCCTAGCTTCGGAGCCAGCTCCGGGATGGAAGGTCAGAGAAACATGATGGACCAGCCCTAGCACACCGCGGGAGGCGGCCGCGTAGTCAATCTCGAAACCACGGACTTTTAGGCCCATGCCTCCGGAAAGCCCGGCTACGCCGCCAGCCTCGGCCTGGCCACCCCTGTAACCCGCCCGAAGACGGATGCCATCCCTGATGGAGCCCTCAGCCCCCAGGCAGGGGAACAAGGGGCCGCCGCGCGGCTTGACCACATCTCCGGACAGCTTGAGGTCCCCGCTTAAAAGATCGTAGCCGACGCCCAGGCGGATCCTGGTCGGCAGAGGGCTGCTTTGCTCGGCGAACTTGACCCCGCTGCCCCAGTTGGTGAGGGACGCTCCGGTCCGCATTCCTGACGGGCCCGGCAGGAAGCTCAAGCCGATATCGTTGGCGAAGGAGGATGCCTGGTCGGCGCCGATCTTTTGGTAGACAAGCTTCAGGCTAGTGCCGACCGAGAGACGGTCGCCGAAATGTTTGGCAAAGCTAAGTGACGGAGCCAGGAAGGCGGCACCGAAGGCCGAAAGGGGCGCGGCCGAGGGTTCGGTGCGCTCCTCTAGTCCGTCCAAGGTAAGCGCCTGAAGGGATACCGCCAGGGCCAGGCGGTGTCCACCGTAGGCACCGGCCAGGTATTCGCACCTCACCGAGTGGCCCTGCTCGGAGTGGGAGGCAGCTAGTTCTGGGCCGCGAAGCCAGCCGAGCGAGCCGGGGTTCCAGAATGCCGCCCAGGCCGATCCGGTCCGAGAGACGGCGGAACCGCCCAAGGCGACGGCTTCTGCTCCGGCATCGATGTTAAGGAACGAGGCCCCGGTGCCGGCCTGGGCAAACAAAGGTGCGCCGGCCAGAACGAGCCAGCAGGCTACGGCAAGAGCTTGGTGTCTCATCGGCCGCTACCTGATAATGGCGAATTTCTTCATCACGGTCCGTTGTTCGCCCCCGGATTCGCTGGTGGCGGTCAGACGTAAAAGGTAGACATCGCTGGCCAGGCCCGATGCATCAAAGACAATCATATTGGAATCAGTGCGGTGAGGAGGCCTGCCGCCCTGGCCCCGTCCCGTCAACTTGGCCACCCGTCGACCGTCGAGGGTGAAAACCTCGGCGGTCACCGAAGCATTGGAATTGACATAATAATGGAAATTCGCCAAACCACCCCTGACGGGATTGGGCCAGATGTATACCATGTCCTCGGGCAGGAACTCGCCGGAGGCGGAAAGGATGAATTCAATCGACGACGAGCCTCGGTTCGACCATCGGTCGTATCCGGAGACCGTCAGCCGGCAGGCGCCGGCCGGCAGCCCGGAGGTGGACAAGGAGGCCTTCAAACTCACCGAATCCATGGCCAGGGCCAGCGGGAGGAGCGATCCGTCGGCAGCGCGCAGAGTGCAGGCCGCGGTGGAGTCGGGATGCAAAGGCTCGCTGGGCGCGGCCGAGACCGACACCGCGACGCCGATGGAGGGCGATGTCGGGCTGATCTGGATGACGAACGAGGGGGGGGCGGTGTCCGGGGCCGGCTTGTAGAACGAGACGGAATCGAAGGGGCCCCACTGGCCGGCGTCGTCGCGGCCGTGGAGAAAAACCCAGTGGGCGCCGATCGACAGAGCCGCGGCGAAAATGGTGTCCCGGACATCGACCGAGGCCTGGCCGAAGCTGTCGACTGGGCTGGCGGCAATCCCGGCGCCTGGGTCTCCGGTGACGTCGATGAAGAACTCGGCGGCCGTCACCCTTTGGTTATCCGTGATTCGGGCAGACAGGACGGTGAGCCCAGCCTGAAGCACGGTGTCGGGCGCCAGCGACATCGAGATCACCGCCGGCAAGGAGGTGTTGACCAAGGTGCTGCATTCGGCTACCGTGGAGAACGCCTCGCAGTTCCCGGCCGAGTCCCAGGCGGCGGCCTCGAAATAGTAGCGGTGGCCGTCGATGCCGGGATAGACGGCCGACAAGGCCTGGGTATCGGCCAGCCAGAGGTTCCATAAACCCGCCCCATCCCTGACCCTAACCGCGTAGCGGCCGGTGAGTCCGGAGCCTCCGGAATCCGAGCCGGCGTTCCAGGAGACAACGAAGGACGGAGTGGCGCTGAAGGGCGACGAGGAGGCGGCGCAGCCGGAAGGAGGCAGGCTGTCGTAGCGCAGCAGCACCGATGCTCGGTTCTGGAAATCAGTATTGCCGGCGCCGTCCACCAGCCAGAGGTGCAGCATCTGGCCGGCTAGGGCCGTGGCCGTGGCCGAATCAGGGGGCGCGGCCGAAAGCGATCCGGAGGTGTCGTAATTGGAGGTCGGAGCCTCCCCCAGCTTGTACAGGGAGCGCCCTATTCCGCTCCGGTCGTAAGGATTGGTCCAGACCAGGCCGAACTTGGGATTGTTGCTCCAGGGAGAGGGGCTGGCGCCGTTGGCGGTCAGGTTCTGGGGCGGCCCCGGTGGGACGGTGTCGGCGGAGACGGCCAGTTTGAGCCGGCCCAGCGACCGGTCGTAATAGGCGATATATATCGTGGAATCGGAGCCGATCCGGCAGGAGGTGTAAAGCCCGACCGTGCCGGCGGTGTCCACCGCCTCTGTAGTCCATGCCGTGCCCGAATGGCGGGCCAGACGCAGATCTCCGTTGGCCGCCTCGAAGTAGC
Organism: uncultured bacterium; assembly: GCA_964518765.1. Taxonomy (GTDB): domain Bacteria; phylum Edwardsbacteria; class AC1; order AC1; family EtOH8; genus CAZPNX01. The sequence goes on along the minus strand of CAZFJC010000013.1, from coordinate 10,281 downwards.
TGACGGCCGGCAGGCCGGCGGGGTCATATGCCAGGGAGACATATCCGCCGGCGTTTCCTGAATTGTCGGCGGTGTCGACCACCCAGCTGGTCGACGGCTTGGTGGCCCGCTGGATGCGGCCGCCGGCCGAGTCGAAATAGGCGATGGTGGGGACGTTGCCTGTCAAGGCCAAGGAGGTGAAAAGGCCGGCGTTTATGGCCGGGTCGGGCAGCTCCACCACCCAATTGGAGCCCTGCTGGCGGACATACTTAAGCTGACGCAGGGTGTCCGAATAATAGCTGATTTTAGTCTGGTTGGTCCCGCTGTTGGCCACCGAGCTGAACCGGCCGACATTTCCGGCCGAGTCGATCCTAGTCAAAATCCATGTTCCTGACCTGGTGGCCAGCTTCAGGTCGCCATGGCTCTGGTCGTAATAGCTGACGATGGGCGTGGTGCCGTTGAGGCAGACGGAGGTGTATTGCCCGACGCCCGGGCCGGGGTCGGCCGTCTCCACGATCCATTGGGTCCCATTGTAGGAGGCGAATTTTAGGGCCCGGTTGGTGGAGTCGAAATAGCTGATCCGGGGGTTATTGTCGGCGCCGACTACAACGGCACAGTAGAGGCCAACATTTCCGGCGGTGTCGAGATCTTCGTACGTCCAGGCGCCGCCGGTCCTGAGGGCGTAGCGCAGGTCGCCGCCGGCTGAGTCGTAATAGCAGAGGTGCAGGCGGCCGCCGCCGTCCACGGCCAGCGAGGCGTAATGGCCGGCCGCTCCGGACGAGTCCACCGTCTCGATGGTCCAGGCGGCCGGTCGGGCGGCAGAGCAGATTGCCAGCGAGCAGAGGGTGAGATATAAGAACGATCTCAACATGGAAGTTGATCAAGCGATGCGGGTGCGGCGGGCCACCACCAGGGTGAGGTCGTCGGATTGAGGCCGACCTCCGGTGAACCTCTCCAGACGGTCCATCACCTCTTCGGCCAGCCGGTCCGGGCTTAGACGGCCGGACTCCCTGATGGCCTCCTCCAGCCTGGACTCGCCGAACTGTTGGCCGGCGGCGTCGGCCGCCTCGGTAATGCCATCGGTGTAGGCCACCAGCAGGTCGCCCTCCCCGAAGGCGATCTCTTCCTCCACCATGTTTCCGGCAGGCCCGCCTGGGCTTTCGAAAGAGAACCCCAGTGGCTGGCCGCGGGGCTTGAGCACCATCAACCTCCCTTTCCCGGGGCTGAAGAGGTAGGCCGGGTTGTGGCCGGCCCGGCAATAGCGCAGACGTCCGGAGGCCGGCTCCAACAGGGCGCAGAACATGGTGACGAACATGCCCTCAGGTATGTCGCGTTGCAGGGCTGCGTCGACCGCCTCCAGCAGCCGGCCGGGAGATTGGGCCCGAGCGCTTTCGAGCCTGATTATGCTGCGGAGCATGGTCATCACCATCGATCCGCCAACCCCCTTGCCCGAGACATCGGCCACGATCAGCCACAGCCGCTCCGGGCCGGTACCAATGAGGTCGTAATAATCCCCGCCGATCTCAGCCGCAGCCCGGTACCTGGCGGCCAGCTCCAGCCCCGGAATCTGTGGCAGCTCTGCCGGCAGCAGGGCTTGCTGGATGTTGCGGGCGATCTGGAGCTCACGCTTCATCCGCTCCTGCTCGATCAGCCTCTCCCGGGCGGCCTTCAGATTGCTGGCCATCTGGCGCACCGCCTGGGCTATCTGTCCCACCTCGTCGCGGCGATAGGTGTCGATGCGGCGGTCCAGGTCCCCGTTGCCGATGGCCTCGATGTCGGCCGTGATTCGGCCCAAGGGGCCCACCACCAGCGAGACCATCAGCAACAGGCCGACCAAACCCAGGGCTAGGATGCCGGCGGACATCAGGGCCAGGCCGCGCCCGGCTCTGGAGACCGCCTGGCGTATCGATTCCAAGGAGACGGCCACCCGCGCCCGCCCAATAACCTTTCCCTTGACGGCTATGGGATGGAAAAGGTCCAAGACCTCGATGCCCTGGCTGGTGCGGTACACCCGGACGCCCTCATCGGTTCCTGCCGGGCCTCCGGCCGTGGAGGGGAAGGTCTCCACTGTGTTTACCAGCGACAGGTCGGTGTGGGCCCAGACGCGGCCGTCGGCGTCCGACACCGAGCAGAAAACCACCCCCGGATTATGGGCCTTGGCGTCGGCCGCCAGCTTGGCCAAAGCCAGATCATCCTTCATCACCAGGGCCTCCTCGGCGGCTGAGGCCAGACCGGAGCAGATGGTCCTGGCCCGCAACCGCATCTCGGTCGAAAGGTTCTGTCTTTGGTGGCGCGAGAAGAAAAAATAGGTCGCCAGCATCATGGCCGGCACGAACAGAACCAGCCACAGAGAGAACCTGGCCTTGAGACCAAGGCCGGGGGATAAAACCTGGCCGACTTTCGGCATCTCGGTTCCAATAGCCTATCGCTCGGAACAGTGCCTACCGGAGGGTCGTCATCCTTTACGGAAAAATCCGGTGAGGCGCCGCCACCAGCCGGGCGTCCGGGCGTCGGCCTGGGGGGTTTGAGGTCCGAAGCGTTTCACCATCCTCACCATGGTCCCCGGCCCCAACACCAGCCCCTCGGACAGCTTTTGGGGGGGCTGGCCGACCTCGAGCTCGTCGAATATCCTGCGCAACAGCTCGATGCCGGCCGATGGCAGCTCGTTCTGGCCGTTGGGGGCGGGGGCGTATCCCCGGCCGTGGTCGGTGAAGGTTATCACCAGCGAACCCTGGTCGATCCTGAACTCGGCCTGAACCTTGCCCCCGCTCTGATATCCGTATCCGTGCTTGATGGCGTTGCCCATCAGCTCCTTGGCCACCAGCTCGATGGTCTGGGCGTCCAGAGGGGCGGCGCCGTGCTCCTCGGCCCGCTCGAAGGCCCTCTCCAAGAACTTGTAGAGGACGCTGACGAATTTCTCGCCGGCCGGCAGGACGATGGCATCCTTGGTCTCGGCTTCCTCCAGATAGGGCGACAAACCCTGGATCTCTCGGGTCAGCTCCCTGGAAGCCAGGTGCTCCTTGAGTATTTTGACCCATTGCTTCTGGTGGAGGGCGGCTGAGAGCACCTTCTTCTCCATCCATAGCGGGGAGAGGATGGCCGGGGGGATGCCGGGCATGCCCTCCAGCTCCTGGATGGTATGGAAGTATCGGAATAGGTGCTGGATGTCCAGCAGATCGAAAGGCTTGATGACGGCCGGCCCGGGCCGGGAGAGATAGACAAACTGGCGTTGGCTCTTGGCCAGATACATAAGGAAGCCGAGGCCGTTGGAGCTGATGAAGGTCAGGCCTTCCAAGTCGACCAGAAAATTGTATCTCTTGCCGATGGTGGCCGCGTTCACCTTCTCCCTGAGCTGCAATGCCAGGTGGGGCTCCATCGCTCCGCTGAGCAAAATGGCGCAGAAGTCCAGGGAGTCGAATACCAGTATCTTGGCGGAGAAGGTTGGCGTCTCCAAGGCCAGTTTGTTGAAGCTCTCCATATTATAAATTCCCTTGTTTGCTCAGGCTCCTGGTTGGCCCCGGCCGCGACTGTTCGGGTCCAGACGCAGGGACATCCGCACAGAGGTTCCGGGGCCCAGCACCAGGCCTTCGGGGCGGCCCCCGGGGCCGGGGCCTATCTCCACCTGGCCGAAGATACGGCGCATCATCTCCAGGCCGGCCGGCGGTAAGGCACCCTCGGCCGGGGCGGTGGTGGAGAACCCTCGACCGTGGTCAATGAATTCTATCTCCAGGCTCGAGCTTTCCAGTGAATACCGGACCACGACCAGTCCTCCGCTCTGGCGTCCATATCCGTGCTCCACGGCATTGGCCATCAGCTCTTTGGCCACCAGCTCCGTCGTGGACTTCTCCACCGTGGGGCCGCCGTGCCGGGAAGCCAGCTCCAGGGCATCCTCCAGAAAGCGTCCGAGAACGATGGCATAGCGCTCCTCGGCCGGGAGGGTAATTTCGTTCCGGTGGTCGGGGCGGGGCAGGGAGGACATCATTTTTTGTACTTCGTGAAGCTCCTGATCGTTATCCAGGTAATCGCCGAGCATCTCCAGGCTCTTTTTTGGAGGCCCGGACCTTTTGAGAAGCTGCTTCTGCTCCCTGATGGCGGCGATAAGCTCAGCCGGCAGGCCGGACGACCTCTCCAAGTCGTCGAGCGTCTGATAGTAGCGGAACAGATGTTTGATGTCGAACAGGTTGAGCGGTTTGAGCACGGCCGGGCCAGGGTTCGAAAGATAGACGAATTCCTTCCGGTGCTTGAGCAGGTGCATCAGGAATCCGAGGCCAGTGGAGCTGACATAGGTCACCGCCTCCAAATCCACCAGATAGTTCCATTGCCTGCCGGCTAAAACGGCCGAAGCCTTCTCCTGGAGCCGGTCCATCACCAGGGCGTCCATCGAGCCGCTAAACACCAAGGCGCATAGATCGGCGGCTTCAAATGGCATTAGGATCGCTCTGAAGTTTTGGGTCTCAACTGAATGCCGTGCAATTGTCTCCATACAATGTCATTTTAACAGGATTGTCCACGGTTGTCAAGCATCATATCATGTCATACGGTAACGTATGGCGGCGGCCATGGGGACGACGCCAAACGGCATCTCTAAGCGCATCAGGGAATCAAGGTCTGTAAAAAATGAATTTACCACTTGACAGCCGTCCTTGAAATATGATAAAGTATAAGGCGATATTTTATGAATCTCAAGGAGAAGACATATCTGACGGTGGTGCTCATACCCCACCACCCCGGGGGTATGGTCAGCATCCGTTTGCCCTACTGGCTGGTGGCTTCCATGATCGGCCTGGGCGTGTTCCTGCTTTTGGGGCTGGGCTTGGTGACCACCGGCTATGTCGGCAAATTCGTGGATATCTCCATGCTGAAGAAGCTGGAGATAGAGAACCGGATCCTCAAGGCTAAACTAACCGATTTCAACGAAAAGATAGAGGACCTGCAGGCCAGCATCGACCGTTTCGTGGAATTCGATACAAAGTTAAGGGTCATGTCGGGGCTACAACCCATCGATTCCGACATCAGGAAGGTGGGTGTCGGCGGCTACGAGCGCTCGCCCTTCCTCAGCGAGATCAGCCATGGGACGGCCACCCAAATCCAAGCCACCGAGCAGGACCTGGACAAAATGCTGCGTGAGACCAAACTGCAGGGCGAGAGCTTCGACGAGGTGGTGGCCTCGCTCCAGGAACAGCAAAACCGCTGGGATCACACCCCCTCCATCCAGCCCTCGCCGGGATGGATCATCAGCCCCTTCGGCTTAAGGCGCGACCCGCTGGTGGGAGAGCTGCGTATGCACGAAGGCATAGACATTGCCGCCCCCGAGGGCACAGTCATCGTGGCCTCGGCCAAGGGGACGGTCACCTTCGTCGGCTATCGCGGCAACTTCGGGCTCTGCTTGGAGCTGGACCACGGCTACGGCATCCGGACCCGCTACGCCCACTGCTCCATGATCAAGGTGGAGCAGGGGCAGTCGGTGGCCAGGGGCCAGGTAGTGGCCCTGGTGGGGCAGACCGGTCGGGCCACAGGGCCCCACCTGCACTACGAGGTGCTGGTCAACGGCCAACCGGTCGATCCCCAAGACTATATACTGCTGGCCAGGATGTTCTGAAAATCGGCTTGCCTGGCGCCGCCCAGTTCCCAAACGAGGACTGGGCTTTTTCATTACCCAATCCCGCATAAGGAAAGAATATGCTGAAGATCCTGCTGATGGCTGTTCTGATGTCCGCCCCCCCTCAGGCGGCCCCGGGCGATACGGCCTCGGTCACCATCCTGGCGGTCGGCGACGTCATGATGGGGGCCTCGATGGAGCCGATTATAAGGGAGCACGGGCCCGACCATCCCTTCGCCGGGTCCGCCCCGACCATTCGCCGGGCCGACATCGCCATCTGTAATCTGGAGGCCCCCTTCGGCACCAAAGGGAAAGCCTTTAAAAAGAGGTTCACTTTTTTGGTGCCGCCGTCCTACGCCGGGGCCTTAAAAAACGCCGGATTCGACGCGGTGGCCCTGGCCAACAACCATATCCTCGATTACGGGATCGAGCCCCTCAAGGCCACCATCGCCCTCCTGGACTCCCTGGGCATAGCCCACAGCGGGGCCGGAATGAATCTGGCCGAGGCCAGGAGGCCGGCAATCGTCGAACGGAACGGGCTCAAGATCGCCTTCCTCTCGTACTCCAAGGTCTATCCGGCCGAGTTCTGGGCCACGTCCAGGCGGGCGGGGACGGCCCCGGGCCAGGAAGACTGCATCAAGGAGGATGTCGCCGCCGCCAAGAAGCGGGCCGACCTGGTGGTTGTCTCCTTCCACTGGGGGGCCGAGCTGATGGACACGCCCAAGCCGTACCAGAGGAAGCTGGCCCAACTCTCCATAGACAGCGGGGCCGACCTGGTGCTGGGCCACCACCCCCACATCCTGCAGGGGCTGGAGATCTATAAGGGCAAGCTGATCGCCTACAGCTTGGGCAATTTCGCCTTTGGGTCCAGGAGCCGGAAATGCACCGAGAGCATCATGCTGGAGGTGAGGCTGAAGCGCTCTGGGCCGGGGGAGGCCAAGGTGGTGCCGGTGTGCGTGGACAACACCAAGACCGGCTTCCAGCCGACCATCGTCACGGGCCAGGCGGGAAGAGCCATTCTGGAGAACTTGAGGAGAATCTCCAAGCCGCTGGGATTCGATTTCGAGCCCACCGACAGCGTGGCCAGGATGATATTTTAACCAACGAAAGGCCGCCCCTTTGTGGCGGCCTTTCATGAAGCCCGGGAAGGAAAGGGCGTACTTTTAACGAAATAACATCTTGATTTTATGTGGTTGGTCTGATAAAATTCAATTCTATATGGAGTTATAATAAACTATTGAGGATAGACCATGAAGTACCTCAAAACCAACCCCTCGTCCTGCCAGGGGGTCCGGGCCTGCGAGAAGGCCTGCTCCAGGACCTTCTTCAAGACCGAGGACCCGGCCAAGTCGGCCATCCGGGTGACGGAGAAGGACGGCGCCTTCGAGATCAACGTCTGCAACCAGTGCGGCCAGTGCATAGAGATCTGCCCGGTTCAGGCGCTGTCCCGCAACAAGCTGGGGGTGGTGGTGCTGGACAAGAAGAAGTGCGTCGGCTGCCTGATGTGCGTCGGCTTCTGCCCCACCATGTCCATGCGGCACCATCCCGACCAGCCCGAACCCTTCAAATGCGTGGCCTGCGGGGCCTGCGTCAAGGCCTGCCCCCATGGGACACTGGAGATGGCGGAGAAGTAAGGACATGGCGTGCCATGTCCCAACGATAAGGAAACAGAAATGAGCGATAACAGGACATTCGAATACACCCGTTACCTCGATAACATCGAGGAGATGAAGAAAGCCCATAAAGTTCTGGCGGAGCACGTCTACACCCCCAGCCTGCCGGAGAAGGGCTACACCAATCGCAGCCTGCACATCGACCTGAGCGCCATGAGGATCTCGGAAAAAAAGATATCCGAGGACCTGAAACGCATCTTCACCGGCGGCCGCGGCTTCGGGCTGAAATACCTGTGGGATGCCATCAAGCCTTCCACCAAGTGGAACGACCCGGAGAACGACATCATCATCTCCCCCGGCCCCATCGGAGGCATCACCCAATACCCGGGCTGCGGCAAGTCGCTGGTGGTAACACTGTCCCCGGTGACCGACATCCCCATAGACTCGAACGTCGGCGGCTACTTCGGGCCGTTGCTTAAGTTCTCCGGCTTCGATGCCCTGGAGCTGCAGGGCAAGGCGTCCCAGGACGTCATCGTGGTCATCGACGGGGTTAAGGGGAAGGTCACCATCGAGCGGGCGCCGCTGGAGTCGGTGGATTCCCACGTGGCCGCCGAGCAGTACACCCACGAGTACGCCCAGGACGAGGAGGACAGAAGGAACGTCTCGGTGGTCTCGTCCGGCCAGGCCGCCGAGCACACTAGGATCGGCTGCCTCAACTTCAGCTACTACGACGTGAGGCGCCGGGTGACCCGGCTCAAGCAGGCCGGCCGCGGCGGCATCGGGACGGTCTTCCGCGACAAGAGGCTGAAGGCCCTGGTGGTGCACGGCCCGGCGGTCAAGGGAGACATGAACCGGCCGGCCGACCTGGAGCGGATCCAGCGGGCTGGCGTCAGGCTGCACAGGGAGATGCACGACTTCGACGACAAGATGTGCACCATGCGCAAGGTGGGCACCACCAACATCGTCAGCGTCATGAACGCCTACGATCTGCTGCCGGTGATGAACTTTCAGTACGGCAGCCATCCCGAGGCCAAGAACATCGACAAGACCATGTGGATCCAAAAGTTCACCCAGAACATCCCGGATGGCTGCTGGTACGGCTGCTCCATGTCCTGCGCCCACGGGGTGGACGGGTTTGTGCTGCGCACCGGGCCATACAAAGGGCACAAGGTCATCGTCGACGGTCCGGAGTACGAAACAGCGGCCGGCTGTGCCGCCAACTGCGGCATCTTTGATCCCGACTGGCTGTTGGAGTGCAACTTCTACTGCGACACCTATGGCATCGACACCATCAGCTTTGGGACTATCACCGGATTCGTCATGGAGTGTTGGCAGCGTGGCATCCTCAACGCCGAGCGCACCGGAGGCCTGGAGCTGACCTGGGGCAATGGGGCGGCCCAGCTGGAGATGCTCCACCAGATGGCGCGCGGCGAGGGCTTCGGAGCAGAGTACGCCGGGCAGGGGGTGCATCGGATGAAGACCATGTTCGCCGACAACGGCTGGGGCGACCGCCAGTTTTTGGATGACATCGCGCTCGAGGGCAAGGGGCTGGAGCAGTCCGAGTACCAGTGCAAAGAGTCGCTGGCCCAGCAGGGCGGCTACTACCTGACCAACAAGGGGCCGCAGCACGACGAGGCCTGGCTGATATTCATGGACATGGTCAACAACCAGATCCCCACCTTCGAGGACAAGGCCGAGGCCCTGTACTACTTTCCCATGTTCCGCACCTGGTTCGGCCTCAACGGGCTGTGCAAGCTGCCCTGGAACGACATCGAGCCCGGGGACAACCGCACCGCCAACCCGCCCATGGAGGCGGCCAAGGTGCCGGAGCATGTCCAGAACTACGTGGACCTGTTCTCCGGGGTCACCGGACGGGAGATCGACAAAGAGGAGCTGATCCGGATGTCCGAGCGGGTCTACCAGTTCCAGCGGGTGTTCGACCTGCGGATGGGCAAGGGCACCAGGAAGTACGACAAGGCGCCCTACCGGGCGTTGGGGCCGGTCACCCGGGAGGAGTACGAATCCCGCCAGGATCGTTACGACAAGCAGCTTCAGGAGTGGATGGGCATCGACCCGGCTGGCAAGACCACCGAGGAGAAGATAGCCCTGCACCGCAAGTACCGCGAGGACCGCTACCAGAAGCTGATCGACGCCGTCTACAAGCGCCGTGGTTGGACCTCCAACGGCGTCCCCACCCTGGAGACCCTAAAGCGAAACGGCATCGATTTTCCCGAGGTGGTGGCCGTGGTCCTGCCGCACCTGTCCGAATCAGAGGTCAGGGAGGCCCGGGCGGCGTATTCCCTGGGGGGAGGTGGAAAGGGAAAGGTGAAAAGGGAGACGATGAAGGGCAGGAAGGCCGGGGAAAAGGGTAAGCCGGCAAAGGCTAAATCGAAGATCAAGCCGGGAAAGAAAGCCAAGACATCCAGGAAAACGGGTAAAATCAAAAAAGCCAAAACCCCTGGAAGGCCGCGGAAGGCGGCCAGGGCCGCGGGGAGAAGGCCCCGGTCGAAGAAGAGGTAATCCCGGGCCGGGTGGGGACGCATGCGACTGGTCATCCAGAGTGTATACCAGGCCCAGAACGCCGTTAATGGGCTGTTAGCTAATTACATACTGCTATTTTAAAGCATAAATTGTCACACCTTAATGGTAGAAAAGGAAGGAAAAAAGATGCTTGAGTTTCAATTGTTTCGTATAAAAATACATACAAATAAACAAACAAATTTTTTAGAACCTCAAAAGGAAAGAGCAGAAATTATTAAGGAAATTATTAATTCATTGCCTTCCGCAGAAAAAAGATTGGGTACAATTTGGCATATAGGTAATATTACGCCGCTTGATAATGATGGTATATATTTTCGTATAGGAAGAATATCAAAATCTACCGTTGAAGTTTTCAAAGACGGTAATTTTTTAGATACGGAATCTGAAACAGCACCAAATACACATGCTTTTATTGATACAAAGATAGAATTATGTGCAATAAGTAAAAAACCCAAACTTACCCCTAATTCCCCAGTTTTTCAAAAAAAATATAAAATTTAATTAAAAAAAAATAAAATTACAAAAAATAAAAAATTTTATTTTAATATA
>CAZFJC010000012.1:82012-85560 GCA_964518765.1 uncultured bacterium | reverse complement strand
CGTGGGCGCGTGGATTGAAACGTCGAGATCCCAGTATCCACCGGCTCGTCGGTCAAGGTCGCGCCCCGCGTGGGCGCGTGGATTGAAACACCATTGCCGCAGATGACACCCTCAAGTCCACGGTCGCGCCCCGCGTGGGCGCGTGGATTGAAACTACCGCCACTCCGACAATAACTGAAACTGAAAGGGTCGCGCCCCGCGTGGGCGCGTGGATTGAAACGTCCGGCTCCGGGGCCTGCCCCCCCGAGCTTTGAGTCGCGCCCCGCGTGGGCGCGTGGATTGAAACTCCACGCGCCGGCCTATAGCATATTCCGCTTTCCGTCGCGCCCCGCGTGGGCGCGTGGATTGAAACTCCTTAATTATTTCTTAAATTATCTTCAATAAATTGTCGCGCCCCGCGTGGGCGCGTGGATTGAAACAACGGAGCCATGCAAACCCTGACGCTTTACGGCGTCGCGCCCCGCGTGGGCGCGTGGATTGAAACATTGACGAAATGCGCGTGGCTGGTCAGGTGGGGGTCGCGCCCCGCGTGGGCGCGTGGATTGAAACCTCGGGTTCCACCGCCTATCGGCCCAGACCCCGGTCGCGCCCCGCGTGGGCGCGTGGATTGAAACCCCACGGGCGGAGCCGGGCTGCTCTACCCCGGCGGTCGCGCCCCGCGTGGGCGCGTGGATTGAAACTCCGATGACAAAATTGGGCTGGAATAATTAAAGGAGTCGCGCCCCGCGTGGGCGCGTGGATTGAAACAGCTTGGCCCAAAAGTTATCGGTAAGTAGCTTGTAGTCGCGCCCCGCGTGGGCGCGTGGATTGAAACGCCGCGTAGTCGTAAATGCTCTGTCTGTCGCAGGTCGCGCCCCGCGTGGGCGCGTGGATTGAAACTATTGCATGAGGGGCTATGGCGAAAGGAGAGGCAAGTCGCGCCCCGCGTGGGCGCGTGGATTGAAACCCTCCACCGGCTTGGGCGGGGCCGGAGGCTTGGGGTCGCGCCCCGCGTGGGCGCGTGGATTGAAACTTCGCAACGTTGCAAGACCAGACCATAAAGCGGTTCGGTCGCGCCCCGCGTGGGCGCGTGGATTGAAACCTTGTCCATCTTGGCTTTGCTGAAGAGCTCGAAGTAGTCGCGCCCCGCGTGGGCGCGTGGATTGAAACTATCACATTGTCCATGTCAGCCCTCCAATACTGGGTCGCGCCCCGCGTGGGCGCGTGGATTGAAACATCTGCCCGTCTCGTTTTTCTTTCCCACGGACTTGTCGCGCCCCGCGTGGGCGCGTGGATTGAAACCCGATACTGCATATTGCGGAGGGAGAGGGGAATAGCGTCGCGCCCCGCGTGGGCGCGTGGATTGAAACACGCAGGACTTTAAGGATATCTCGTGGCCGGCGGCCGTCGCGCCCCGCGTGGGCGCGTGGATTGAAACTTGCCCCGGATGCAACGAAAACGCCCCGCTAAGTCGCGCCCCGCGTGGGCGCGTGGATTGAAACGGCGAATGCCCAGAACGTGGGTCACGGACAGAAAGTCGCGCCCCGCGTGGGCGCGTGGATTGAAACACTTAATATTGTAAGAAATAATAAAAAAGAATATGTCGCGCCCCGCGTGGGCGCGTGGATTGAAACTATTTTTGGCTGGGAGAAGTCATACCAGACATTTGGTCGCGCCCCGCGTGGGCGCGTGGATTGAAACTCATTCGCAGAAAAGGGGGCATATTTGGAATTGCTGTCGCGCCCCGCGTGGGCGCGTGGATTGAAACGCTCTTATCTTCGCCGGGGTCATCGCGGTCGTCGGTCGCGCCCCGCGTGGGCGCGTGGATTGAAACACGCAGGACTTTAAGGATATCTCGTGGCCGGCGGCCGTCGCGCCCCGCGTGGGCGCGTGGATTGAAACTTGCCCCGGATGCAACGAAAACGCCCCGCTAAGTCGCGCCCCGCGTGGGCGCGTGGATTGAAACGGCGAATGCCCAGAACGTGGGTCACGGACAGAAAGTCGCGCCCCGCGTGGGCGCGTGGATTGAAACACTTAATATTGTAAGAAATAATAAAAAAGAATATGTCGCGCCCCGCGTGGGCGCGTGGATTGAAACTATTTTTGGCTGGGAGAAGTCATACCAGACATTTGGTCGCGCCCCGCGTGGGCGCGTGGATTGAAACTCATTCGCAGAAAAGGGGGCATATTTGGAATTGCTGTCGCGCCCCGCGTGGGCGCGTGGATTGAAACGGGGAATATCGCCCGCTATCCGGCCCCCAGGTAGATGGTCGCGCCCCGCGTGGGCGCGTGGATTGAAACGCCTTGCTGGTAAACCTGGCAATCCAAGAGAACCGTCGCGCCCCGCGTGGGCGCGTGGATTGAAACAACCACGATCCGGCCAACTGGCAACTTAAGGTAGAGTCGCGCCCCGCGTGGGCGCGTGGATTGAAACTATCTCCTGGGTCGTTGCCGCCGCTGCCCTTGAGTCGCGCCCCGCGTGGGCGCGTGGATTGAAACTCCTCCTCCGTCAATCCCATCCTCGACACCCGCAGGTCGCGCCCCGCGTGGGCGCGTGGATTGAAACTACGGGCGCAATCCCCTGCCGCACCATGCCCAGGGTCGCGCCCCGCGTGGGCGCGTGGATTGAAACCTGAAACAAGACGCATCACCCTCGGCGCGTCCGGGTCGCGCCCCGCGTGGGCGCGTGGATTGAAACTTTTCTATAGCGGCCTTTGCCTGCTGCCGGATTAGTCGCGCCCCGCGTGGGCGCGTGGATTGAAACCCCTTATCCTCAAAATAAACCGCACCCCGATTACTGTCGCGCCCCGCGTGGGCGCGTGGATTGAAACGTGCTTATATTTGAGCATTCTAACGGCGTGGTGGTCGCGCCCCGCGTGGGCGCGTGGATTGAAACAGCGATGATAGGATCGGGCTGGAATGACCGCCATGTCGCGCCCCGCGTGGGCGCGTGGATTGAAACTCCTTCGCTTGGTCGATGGCGTTGCGCCGCAGCTCGTCGCGCCCCGCGTGGGCGCGTGGATTGAAACACCGACTCGTTGCCCGTCTCGGCGGTCAACATCACGTCGCGCCCCGCGTGGGCGCGTGGATTGAAACTTCTCCGAGCCGTCAGGCGGCGTGAAGGCGAACAGTCGCGCCCCGCGTGGGCGCGTGGATTGAAACTACGTCCTTATTACCGCCCTCGCCCTATTCGGGGTCGCGCCCCGCGTGGGCGCGTGGATTGAAACGCCGAAATCCTTGACAAAGAGGATGAACGGGCCAAGTCGCGCCCCGCGTGGGCGCGTGGATTGAAACTTATTATGCCTATCATGGCGTGTTGTCGCATGGTGTCGCGCCCCGCGTGGGCGCGTGGATTGAAACTTTAAAACTTGAAAAAATAGACTTAATACCATGTCGCGCCCCGCGTGGGCGCGTGGATTGAAACAGTCGGAGTATCGCAACATTGGTAAATACCGTCAGTCGCGCCCCGCGTGGGCGCGTGGATTGAAACCCGCCAGTAATGGATAAGTTGGGCTTAATGCGGCGCGTCGCGCCCCGCGTGGGCGCGTGGATTGAAACGCTTGATGGCC
>CAZFJC010000012.1:0-81912 GCA_964518765.1 uncultured bacterium | reverse complement strand
GGCGGCCCGGCCCGGCGGCCCATGTCGCGCCCCGCGTGGGCGCGTGGATTGAAACGTTAAGCAATTTGAACCCATCAAGCACAAGGGGCGTCGCGCCCCGCGTGGGCGCGTGGATTGAAACCTCCTCGCACGGGAATACATCTCCCCCGAACTCCGGTCGCGCCCCGCGTGGGCGCGTGGATTGAAACGCTTGATGGCCGGCGGCCCGGCCCGGCGGCCCATGTCGCGCCCCGCGTGGGCGCGTGGATTGAAACTTATTATGCCTATCATGGCGTGTTGTCGCATGGGTCGCGCCCCGCGTGGGCGCGTGGATTGAAACCGGAACTGGAGGGGAAACGAAGACGAGGCCCGAGCCCGTCGCGCCCCGCGTGGGCGCGTGGATTGAAACTCATTTTTTCTTGCGTTTTCCGGCCGCCGCTTGGGTCGCGCCCCGCGTGGGCGCGTGGATTGAAACTTCTCCGATTACAATCGAGGGGACATCCTTCGGCGTCGCGCCCCGCGTGGGCGCGTGGATTGAAACTCGGCATCCTCGCGGCTCATCCCATATTCCCGCAGTCGCGCCCCGCGTGGGCGCGTGGATTGAAATACTTGTTGGAATTTAAATATTCCGATAAAGAAGCTCCTCGCAATTTATTGCGAGGAGCTTCTTTTAAACTAGTTTACCTGAAAGAATATAAAAGTCACTCTAGGCCAGCCACAATTTTCGTTTAAAAAACAATATAAAATGTTTTCTTACTTTACCATGATATTGACTTTATCATTTAGTTAGTTTATTATATGAAAAATTAAGCAATAAAATATGAAGATAGCACCCAAACGCGCCGACAGCCTCATCCGCGCCTTCGCCCGGAAAAAGGTGCTGGTGCTGGGCGACCTGATGCTGGACGAATACCTTTTCGGCCGGGTCAGCCGCATCTCCCCCGAGGCGCCGGTGCCGGTGGTCGAGGTCGATTCCGAGAAGCTGATGCTGGGCGGGGCGGGCAACGTGGCCTGGAACATCCGCTGCCTGGGGGGAAGGGCGCTGCCGGTGGGGGTGGTGGGCCGGGACCGAGCCCAAAAGGTGCTGGTCAGGGAGTTCAGGACCAAGGGCATTCCCGTCTCGGGATTGGTGGCGGAGAGGGGCCGCCACACCACGCTCAAGACCCGGATCGTGGCCCACCGCCAGCAGGTGGTGAGGGTTGACCGGGAGCACAGCCGGGACATTTCTCCCCAGAGCGCCGGCAGGGTAGGGGCGGCCTTGCGGAAATTGCTTCCGCAGTGTCAGGCCCTGCTGATCGAGGATTACAACAAGGGCCTGCTGACCGGCCAGGTGCTTCAGGAGGCCCTGGAGACGGCTCGGCGCTATAAAAAAATAGTTACGGTCGACCCCAAGTTCGACCACTTCCTGGACTTCAAGGGGGTCACCCTTTTCAAGCCCAATGTCCAGGAGACGGAGCGGGCCCTGGGCATCAAGATCGCCGGTCCGGCGGACATGGAGAAGGCCGGCCGAGTCCTGCTGGAGAGGCTGGAGGCCCAAGCGGTGTTGATCACCGCCGGGGAGAGGGGGATGTTCCTCTGCCTGCCGGGCAAGCCGGCCAAGCACATACCGACCGCGGCCCGAGAGGTCTACGACGTCTCCGGGGCCGGGGACACGGTCATCGCCGCCATCACCCTGGCCTTGGCCTCTGGGGCCAGCTTCGAGGAGGCGGCCGTCATCGCCAACCATGCAGCCGGGATCGAGGTCTCCAAGCTGGGCGTGGCCGCGGTCACCCCGGCGGAGCTGCGCCAGGCGTTGAGGTCCTGGTGATAGGTTTGGCCCTGGGGCTGGCCCTCTACAATCTGCTGGGGGGCGCCGTTTTTCTTCTGGCCTGTCCCTTCCTGGCCGCCGCCTGTCTGCTGGGCGATGAAAAATGGAGGCAGAGGTGCGGGGCCTCGCCACGGTCGGTCGGACCGGTGGCCTGGCTGCACGCCGCCTCGGTGGGGGAGGTGATGATGATCCGGCCGCTGCTGTCCGAGGTCTCCTCGCTCAAGCCCGGCCTCGGCCTCGCCCTGTCCACCATGACCGGCACCGGGCGCCAGACGGCCGCCCGGCTGCTGGGCGGTGCCGGCTCGGCCTTCTTCTTCCCTTTGGACTTCCCCTGGTCGCAGCTGAGGGCTATCAACCGCCTCAAACCCATGATGGTGGTCGTCTGCGAGACCGAGCTCTGGCCGAACCTGTTCTGGCTGTGCCAAATCAAGAAAATACCGCTGTTCCTGGTGAACGCCAGGCTTTCGCCAAGATCGTTCTCCTGGTACCGGGCCCTGAAATTCCTGTTCGGGCCCCTGCTGGCCCGGGCCTCGCTGATCGCCTGCCAGTCCCAGGCCGACGCCGGAAGGTTCGCCGCCCTGGCCGGCCCCGGTGCCAGGATCATGGTGGCCGGCAACCTCAAGTACGACTCGATGGCGACGCCGCCGACTAACGAGGAGAGGGCCGGGATAAGGTCCAAGCTGGGCATCGCTACGGGCGATCTGGTGCTGGTGGCCGGCAGCACCCGGGAGGGGGAGGAGGAGATCCTGCTGAAGGCATGGCAGGAGGCGGTTCCAAATTCCAAATCCCAAATCCCAAACCATAAACTGATTATCGCCCCCCGACATCCGGAAAGGTTCGGGAAGGTCGCCGCTTTACTCGATCGCAGAAAAATAAACTTCGCCCGGAGGAGCAGGTCGGAGCTGATGTCGGACGGTTGCCGGGCGATGTTATGGGACACCCTGGGCGAGCTGGCTGTGGCCTACCAGGCTGGGGATCTGGCCTTGGTGGGAGGCAGCCTGGTGCCGGTGGGCGGCCACAACCCGCTGGAGCCGGCCGCCCTCGGCCTTCCTGTCATCTTCGGGCCGCACATGTTCAACGCCGCCGAGAGCGCCGCCAGCCTTCTGGAGGCCGGGGGCGCGGTCCAGATCGGCTCGGCCGGTGAACTGAGTCAGGTGCTGGTGGAACTAGGCACGGACCGTGAGAAACGCATCAAAATGGGGGCGCTGGCCCTGGCGGCGGTGCAATTGCGCCGCGGGGCGGCCCGGCGGACGGCGGAGGCGATGTCCAGGCTGCTGGGGGAATGATGGCCCATCACGGAAGGAATTTGAGTGCAGGGTTGCCGGCCAGGAGAAAGGAATGGTGGGTGGAGATACCGTCGAAGGCCGGGGGGTCCAGCTACCATCCCTGGAGGGTTTTTCTCAACCTGGCGAAGGTCTGCCGGACAACCGGAGACTGGGACAGGGCGGAAAGGCTTTTGAGGGAGAGCTTGGAGAAGGCCCGCTTGACGGGTGATCCGGGGGCCATCGCCTCGGCCGGCAACTGGCTGGCATCCATCCTGCTCCTTAAGAGAAAAGACCAGGAGGCCTTCGAGCTGGCCAATGCGGCGCTGGAGCATTACAGGGGCGTGGGCGATAAGAAGGGAAAAGCGAAATCCTACAGCCTTCTGGGCAACATCTATTACCATCGCTCCCAGCTCGACCGGTCCATGGAATACTACCGGGAATACCTGCGGCTGTCTGAGGAGCTCGGGAGGATAGAGGACGTCTGCATGGCCCTGAGCCATATAGGGCTGCTGCATTACGAACGGGCGGAATATGACCAGGCCATGGAATACTACCGCAGGTTGCTGGAGGAGGCGGAAAGGCGCCAGGACCACCCCAGGATCTACATGGCCCTAGGCAACATGGGTAACGTGCACCTGGACAGGGGGGAGCACGACCAGGCGCTGCGTCTCTACCAGGAGTCTCTCAAGCACTCCCAGATCGTCGGAGACAAGCAGGCCATCGCCTTCAGCGTGGGCAACATCGCCATCATTCATCAGAGGAGGGAGGATTACGGCCTGGCGCTGGAAGGATTCAACCGACAACAAGAGATTTTGAAGGAGCTGGGGGACGAGGTACACGCCAGCTACGCTCTGGTTAACCTGGGGGTGGTCTATGCCAACTTGGGAAACCGGGCCCTCTCCGAGAAGTGCTTCCGGGAGCAGATAGCCGTATCCCGCCGCTACGGCGACCGGCCGGTGCTCAGCTTCGGCCTGAGCATGCTGGCTCACCTGTTGATGCTGGATTGGGATCTGGCCTCTTCCGAGCAATACCTGGAGGAAGCGGTGGCCATCGCCAGGGAGATAGAGTTGAAACATTACCTCTGCGGGTACCTGGCCCAGATGTCCAGGCTGAGGCTGGAGCAGGGGCGGGCCGACCAAGCAGAGGAATTCGCCCGCCAAGCTTTGGAGGGGTCCCGCCAGGTGGGCAACAAGGAGGCCGAATTCGCGGCCAGGGTCATGCTGGCATCGATCGCGGGACGGACCGATCCCGCCAGGGGGATGGCGGAGCTTGACTCTTTGCTGGCCGAGGCCGGGGACGGAGACCAGGCAGCGGACATTCTGCTGCAGAAGTACCGCCTATCAAGGGACGAAGCAACGAAAAGGGATGCCCGAAATGCTTACCTGGCGCTGCAAGCCAAGGCCAAGAAACTGGTATACCGATACGCCCTGGAGGAGTTGGAAAGCTAACCGATGAGCGCGGGTTTGAGATGAACGTCCAGACCGAGGAACGCCGCCTGCTGACCATCCTCTTCGCCGACCTGTCGGGCTTCACCGCCCTTTCGGCCAGGCTGGACCCCGAGGAGGTGCGGGAGGCGGTCAACATCTCCTTCGGGCACCTCAACAAGCCCATAGCCGCCGAGGAGGGGACCATCATCAAGTACGAGGGCGACCTGGTGATGGCCGTCTTCGGATACCCGACGGCCCATGAGGACGATCCGGAGCGGGCGGTGCGGGCGGCCCTGGGGATGTTCCAGCGCCTGGAGGCGGTCAACCGCGACCTGGCGGCCCGGCTGAAGACCGAGGGGCGGGTGGGCCTGCACATCGGCATCAACAGCGGCACGGTGGTGGTGGGCGAGATCGGCTCGGAGGAGAAGCGGGAATACACGGTCATGGGGGAGGCGGTCAACCTGGCCTCGCGCCTCAAGGATGCGGCCAAGGCCGGGGAGATACTGGTCTCCGAGCCGGTGTTCCGCTCCAGCCGCTACCTGTTCGAATACCAGCCCAAGCCCAAGGTGGAGGCCAAGGGATTCGACCACCCCATCGCCGTCTTTCAGCCGCTCAAGCTGCGGGACAAGCCCGAGTCCAAGCG
Source organism: uncultured bacterium (assembly GCA_964518765.1). Taxonomy (GTDB): domain Bacteria; phylum Edwardsbacteria; class AC1; order AC1; family EtOH8; genus CAZPNX01. The sequence continues at coordinate 76,791 of CAZFJC010000012.1, read as the reverse complement.
GGGCATCGCCGGGCTGACCTCGCCCATGGTGGGGCGGGACCGGGAGCTGGCCTCGCTTGTCGAGGACGTGCGGACTCTGGCCCGGGGCCGCGGCGGGGCCACCTTCGTGGTGGGAGAGGCCGGGCTGGGCAAGTCCAGGCTGCTGGCCGAGATGAAATCGGTCATAGCCGGGCAGGGCATCAAAGTCAAACTGCTGGAGGGGCGTTGCCTGTCCTACGGCCGGAACGTGCCGTACTGGCCGGTTCTCCAGGCATTGGAGTCCGCCTTTGGGGTCAGCGACCAGGATACTCCGGAGATGGTGTTGGAGAAGATAGTCGGGGGATGCCGTGAGCTGATGCCCGGCTCCTGGATGGAGTCCGCCCCCTACCTGGCCCATCTCTTCTCCCTGAGGCTTCCGGAGGAGATGTCGGAGAAGGTGGCGCACCTGGACGCCAAGGCGCTGAAGGCCAGGACCCACCTGGCCCTGAAGAAGTTCCTGACGGCCCTGGCCGGCCAAGCCCCGGTGCTGCTGGTGATGGACGATTACCACTGGGCCGATGAGGCCACCGACGAGTTCCTGCTGGAGCTTTGCGGAACGCCGGCGGCCCCCATCTGGCTGCTGGTCCTCACCCGTCCGGAGCGGGATGCCGGCGGCCAGCAGTCCCGGGAGCGTTTCCGGGGCCGGCTGGGTTTACACTACAGGGAAATAGTACTTGCGCCGCTGGACCGGGACTCGGGGACCAGCCTGGCCTTCAACCTGCTCAACGTCCCCGGCATCGGGCAGGGGTTCAAGGATATGCTGCTGGCCAAGTCCGGGGGCAACCCCTTCTATCTGGAGGAGATCATCCGCTCCCTGATAGACTCCGGCGTTCTGGCCTACCGCCAGGGGGTGTGGCGGCTGACCGAGGACGTATCCTCCATAAACGTGCCCGACACCGTCCAGATGGTGATCGCCGCCAGGCTTGACCGGCTGGAGCACGAGCTGCGTGACATCCTGCAGACGGCCTCGGTGCTGGGGCGCAGCTTCCATGTCCGCCTGTTGGAAGCCCTCTCCGGCCTGGACGACATGATGCTCACCCTGTACCTGGCCACCCTGGAGGAATTCGACTTCATCGCCGAGACCAAAAGGGGCCCGGAGCCCGAGTACTCCTTCCGCCACCCGTTGTCTCAGGAGGTGGCCTACCAGGGCCTGCTCAAAAAGCGGCGCCGGGAGCTGCACCGGCTGGCGGGACAGGCCATCGAGCGGACCTATGCCTCCAGGCTGGATGATTTCGCCGAGATCCTGGCCCACCACTACGCCAACAGCGACGACGAGGCCAAGGCCATCGAATGGCTGGGCCGGGCCGGACGCAAGGCCAGGGATCGCTACGCCAACCAGGAGGCCATCGCCTTCTGCGAAAAGCTGGCCGACATCCTCGAGCGGCTGCCGGAGCGCGAAAGAAACCTTTGCGAGAACTGCGGCAACCTCGGCGAGCTCTATGTCCTGGCCTCGGACTTCGAGGTGGCCAACTCATGGTTCCGCAGGATGGAACAGCACGCCGGAGAGGACAAGGCGCTCAAGGCCAGGGCCAGGAGGATGCAGGCCGACATCGCCCAGCGTCAGGGAAGGTTCGACGAGGCCATGGATATATTGAAGGCGTCGGAGTCGGACCTGGCAGCCAAGAGGCCGTCCGAGCTGCAGGAACAGGCCGAGATCCACATCCTGAGGTGCTGGATATTACGAAAGCAGGGGGAGATAGGGGAGGCGGTGCGCCAGGGCGAGACCGCCCTGAGGATACTCGAGGCCGACCTGGCGGCGACTTCGGATGATGAACGGAAAAGCCTGGCGAAGACCAAGGCGCAGCTTTTGAACAGCCTGGGCGGCGTCTACTACACCCAGGGGGAGTTCGATCGGGCCATCAGGTTGTTCAAGGCCTGCGCCGACATATGCCGCCAGAACGGATTGATGCCGTCCCTGGTGGCGGCGACCTGCAATCTGGGCATCATGTATTACGACAAGGGGGACCTGGCCAAGGCGTTGGAATACTACGGAGCGTTCCTGGAGTTGGGCCAAAGAATAGGGGATAAAAATGCGCTGGGGACGGCCTACGGCAACATGGCCATCGTCTATCAGGATTTGGGGGAGTACGATAAAGCCCTCGATCTCCACCAAAAGGCCCTGGAGATCAACCAGGAGATGGGGGACAGAATGGCGGTGGCCCAGAACTTCGGCAACCTGGGCCTGGTCTACAAATCCCGCGGCGATTATGCCAAAGCCATAGACCTCTTCACCAACTACCGGGACACGGCCCGGGAGATAGGAAACAAGCAGGGGGTGGCCATCGCCGGGCTGAACCTGGCGAACGTCCATCATTTGATGGGAGAGAGGCGTAGGGCGGAGGAGATCTTCAAGGAGATAGAGCCGCTGTTCGTCGAGATAGGCGACCGGGCCTCCCTTTGCGAGCTTTACATCGGCTGGGCGGACCTGAAGGGGGAGGAAAAAGGGTGTCTGGCCGAGGCCTTCGGGCTGGCGGACAAGGCCAGGGGCCTGGCGTCGGAGATCGGCTCCGAATCTAGGCTGGGACAGGTGGAGTGGACCTTCGCCAGCCTTAGATCTATCGAGGGGGACTATCAGTCGTCGGAGGAGCACTACTTGAAGGCCCTGGGGGTGTTCGAGAAATCGGGGCAGAGGAGAATGGAGGCCGACATCTGCCTGTCCTATGCCGGCATGCTCAAGGAATCGGGCCGGGATAGGGACGGCCTGGCCGAAAAGCTCAAGGAGAGGGCATTGGCCATCTACCAGGAGCTGGGGTTGGACCATAAAGCGGCCAAGTGCCGGCAGATCACCTTTTAATTTCAGGCGCTTAAGAACCGAAAGATGCAGCTACCGGGCAAGGTCATAGAGGCCATCAACGCCAGAGGACAGCTTTACGAGGTGGGGGGAGCGGTCCGCGACCGCATCCGCTACGGGATGGACCCGCATACCGGCCGGCTGGATCCCGGCCGGTTCTGGTCTTACACACCCGAGGAGACCGACTACCTGGCCACCGGCATGCCCATGGAGGAACTGATAGACATCCTCTCCATTTTTGGCCGCACCGAGTTGGTGGGAAAAAGCTTCGGGGTGGTCAAATTCCGGGTGGAGGTTTCGGATCGCCAGGCGAGGCTGGTGGACCTGGCCCTGCCGCGACGGGAGCGCAGCACCGGCATCGGCCACCGGGATTTCGAGATAGACTACGATCCCGAGCTGCCGATAGAGCAGGACCTGGGGCGGCGCGACTTCACCGTCAACGCCATGGCCCGGCCGCTCTATGCCCACGAGAAACTGTTGGACATCATAGATCCCCATGGCGGGATGGCCGACATCCGCGCCCGGCTGGTACGGATGGTGGGCCCGAAGGCCTTCGAGGAGGATCCGCTGCGGATGCTGCGGGCCTGCCAGTTCGCCGCCCGCTTCGAGTACGCCCTGGAGGAAGGAACCTACCAGGCCATCAGCAGGCATGCCGGCCTGATATCCGCCGTCAGCCCGGAGAGGGTGCGGATGGAACTGGATAAGATGCTGCTCAAGGCCGAGCGGCCATCGGTGGGCCTGTGGCTGATGCAGAGGAGCGGGCTTTTGAAGCTTCTTCTGCCGGAGCTGGAGGAGGGGGTGGGCTGCTCCCAGCCGGGCGGCTTCCACCGCTACTCCGTCTTCGAGCATTCCATCAGGGCCGTCGACTTTATTCCCAGGACGCACCCCCAGTGCTTGGCCCTGCGTTTGGCAGCCCTGTTGCACGACGTTTCCAAACCGAGATGCCGCCAGATGGCGGGCGGGGCGGCCACCTTCTACGGCCACGAGAGGGTGGGGGAGCAGGCAGCCCGGTCGGTGCTGGAGAGGCTGAGGTACCCCCGAGATCTGACCGATGAGGTCTGCCTGTTGGTGCGGCGCCACATGTTCGCCATTCCGGAGACGGAGCGGGGACTAAGACGCCTGATCTCCAAGGTGGGGGTGGAACGGATATATGATCTCATCGAACTGAGGCGGGCCGACATCAGAGCCCAGGGCCGCGACCAGGAGGCGGGGGACCCGGCCCTGGAGCATTTGGAGCAGGCGGTCACCGAGGAGATCCATCACCATCCCCCCTTCACCCTGCGTGACCTAGCGGTGGACGGCCGGGACCTGATGGCCGAGTTCAGGCTGCCTTCCGGCCCGGAGATCGGCTGGTTATTGGAGCAGCTTTTGGAACAGGTGTTGGACGATCCCAGGCGCAACACTCGGGAGAAGCTTCTGGATGAGGCCGCCCGCCTGCTCAGCCGCCCTCAGCCTTGACGCTCAGGACGGCATTTGATATAATTAAACCAGTGAGCCGACGTCAGGGCCCGGCTGGCGAGGGTGGCGGAACTGGCAGACGCGCCAGACTTAGGATCTGGTGCCGCAAGGCGTGGGGGTTCAACTCCCCCCTCTCGCACCAACCGCGGCCCGCGATGTTTTATTATGCCATATTAAAATAGTAATAACAGGAGCGGGGTGAAGACGGAACTGAAGGCGCCCAAGGCCTGCCAGAGGGTCTTCGAGGTCGAGGTCCCCAGCGACCAGGTGCGGGAGGCCATGGAGGAGCTGTACCGAGAGTACGGGCTCAAGGCCAAGATACCGGGGTTTCGGCCGGGCAAGGTGCCCCGGGCCATCCTGGAGGCCCGCTTCGGCAAGGGCATCGAGGCCGAGGCCGTCGAAAAGCTGGTGCCGGAGAGCTTTGCGAGGGCTCTGGACGAGCATCGGCTGGTGCCGGTGAACCGGGCACAGATTTCGGACCTGGAGCTGTCCTCGGACCAGATCCTCAGGTTCAAGGCCACCTTCGAGGTGTTGCCCAAGGTCGAGATCAAACGCTACAAAGGCATCCCGGCGGTCAAGAGGCTTTGCCGGGTGACCCAGGCCGACGTCGATCGGGAGGTAGACTTTCTCCGGAGCCTGTATGCCGAGTTCTTCCCGGCCGGCCGCCCCTCGGCCGAGGGCGACCGGGTGATTATAGACTACAGCCCTCTGACCGAGTTTCCCGGGGCCCAGAAGTTCCGGGGACAGGATTATGCCGTGGACCTGGGCGCGCCCCAGGTCCTGGCCGAGTTCAACCGGGACCTGGTGGGGGTTAGGCCGGGGGACCAGAAGGAGATAACGGTCCAGTATCCGGACGACCATCCATCACCGGAGGCGGCCGGCCGGAAGATAGGCTTCAGGGTCGTCGTGAAGGACGTCCAGGAGCGGAGGCTGCCTCCTTTGGACGACGAGTTCGCCAGGAAGGTCAGCGAGTACCAGACACTGGCCGAGCTTGGCGACAAGATCCGGGCCGGCCTGGAGGCTAGGGCCGAGTCCGAAGCCATGGAGCAGGTGAACCTTCAGGTGATGAACACCATCATTACCGAAAATCCCATGGAGCTTCCGGAATCGTTGGTCAAGGAAAACCTGGAGAGGATGATCGGCCAGGCCCGGGAGCGCCACCAGCTGTCGCACCGGCACGGCGACGGGGCCACCTGCGACCAGTGCGCCCTGGATGAGGAGAAGATGTCCAGGGAGCTGCGGCCGGTGGCCGAATGGCGGATCAAGCAGGACCTGTTCCTATCCCACCTGGCCGCTCTGGAGAAGATCGAGGCCGAACCCCAGGAGGTGGAGGCGGCCGTCAGGGACCTGGCCCGCCGCCAACGGGTGGACCCGGCCCAGCTGATGTCCGCCCTGGAGGCCCAACCCGAGAGGCTGGAGGACATACGCCACCGCATCGTCACCGCCAAGGCCAGCGAGATGCTGGGCCGCTGGGCGGAGCTCAAGATCGAGAGCATAGACTGACAGCATCGGAGGGAACCATGAGCCTGATACCATTCGTCATCGAGCAGAGCGGCCGGGGGGAGCGGGCCTACGACATCTACTCCCGACTGCTCAAGGAGCGCATCATCTTCATCGGCTCGCCGGTGGACGACAACATCGCCAACCTGATCATCGCCCAGCTGCTGTTCCTGGAGGCCGACGACCCGGAGAAGGACATTCAGCTGTACATCAACACCCCGGGCGGCTCGGTGACCTCGGGGTTGGCCATCTACGACACCATCCAGTACATCCGGCCCGGCGTGGTCACCATCTGCATGGGGATGGCCGCCTCGCTGGGGGCGTTGCTTTTAGCCTGCGGCACCCGGGGCAAGCGCTACGCCCTGCCCAACTCGCGCATCATGATCCACCAGCCCCTGGGCGGGGTCTCGGGCCAGGCGGCCGATATCGAGATACACGCCAGGGAGATCCTGCTCATCAGGGAGCGGCTGAACGCTATCCTCTCGGAGCACACCGGGCAGCCGGTGGACAAGATCGCCCGCGACACCGACCGCAACTTCTGGATGTCGGCCGAGGAGGCCAAGGAATACGGCATTATCGACGAGATCATGAAGATCAGGAGCGGGGCCAAGAACGGCAAGAGTTGACAGCGCTCCGGGGTATTTGATATAATCCGCCTATGCCACGGTAGCTCAGGTGGTAGAGCGAGGGACTGAAAATCCCTGCGTCGGCAGTTCGACTCTGTCCCGTGGCACCATTGAATTTTGCTTCCACGACATTGCCGTATTTCACCTACGTGTTGAAAAGCCTGAAGGACGGCAGGTTCTACATCGGAAGCACCGGCGATCTCGAGGCACGGATAAGAAGGCACAATGCGGGAGCTGTTGATTCCACCAAAAACCGGAGGCCATTGATCCTGGCCCATTCCGAGAGATTCGACACCAAAGAGCTGGCACAAGCACGCGAGCGATATCTCAAATCGCTCAAAAGCCATTCGGCATTACAGGAAATAGTGGATCGATTCTTAGGTGGTAGAGCGCCCCGATGAAATCGGGGGCGTCGGCAGTTCGACTCTGTCCCGTGGCACCATTGAATAATTATGGGAAGGGCAGGAACATGCGTTCTCTGCCGTGCATTAAAGGTAACAAGTGACGAGGCCTGAGCAGGTGCTCCCGGTACCAGATCGCCCGGGGGCACCTGCTAGTTTTTGAGCGCGGGGCGCCGGGCGAAACAACAATAGGGAGAAGAATCCATGGTCACAACCGTCAAAGTTCCGCCGCAGTTCGAGCCGATCTTCGCCGAGGCCGAAAGGATGGTAGGACGTTTCTTCGAAAGCATGGAGCGGGACCCATCCCGGGGCATCATCAACATCGCCGGCGACCGCTACATCCTGGTTCGAGGCGAGTCCATCTTTTCGGTGCTGAGAGAGAAGATGACGGCCGATTTCGGGGAGGACGTGGCCGAGTCCTTTCTCTACATCCTGGCCAAGACCGTGGGACACGGGGATGCCGCAAGGTTCGCCGAGAAGCTGGGGCTGTCCGACCCCATCCACAAGCTGTCGGCCGGACCGGTCCACTTCTCGCACACCGGCTGGGCCTTCGTAGACATCCTGCCCGAGAGCCGCCCCAGTCCGGACCAGAACTACCTGCTGGTCTACGACCATCCCAACACTTTCGAGTCCGCCGGCTATATGGCCAGGGGTGCTAAAAGCCCGAAGCCGGCCTGCCTGTTCTCGGCCGGATATTCGGCCGGCTGGTGCTCCTACAGCTTCGGGTTGGATCTGGACGCCCGGGAGGTCAGGTGTATCGCCAGGGGCGATCCCCAATGTCGCTTCGTAATGGCGCCGTCCCGGAGGCTGGAGGAGAGGGTCAAACAGTACCTGTCAGGCGGGAAATGATTTTGTCCCAAGGCGACATCAGGGAAAGGATCCCGGACATCGTCCGCGACATCTTCCGGCGCTACGTGCCGGACGCGCCCGAGGATTGCATCCAGCGCATCTCCGCGCGCAGCGGCATCCCTCTGGAGCAGCTAGACGTGAACAACGCCGGGGAATTCCTGAATTGCATGCGGGAGGAGCTGTCGTGCTTCACCGAGGATTGGAAGGCCAAGTTTGTCACCGGGGTTATCCGACAGATGATCTCCCGGGCCGGGGATGTGGGGGGATGAAAACCAGGCTTTGCCTGGTTTTTTCGATTGACAGCTTCCACCCCTGATAGTATAATAAAAGGCAAGAACATACAATAGGAGGCAGAATGAAAAGGTTCTCCATTCTGATGGCGCTGGCAGCCGCTGTCCTATTGCCGGCGAAGGCCGCCGCCCAGGATTCGGCTTCGGTGGTCCAAGCCTTTGGGGCTCAGATGATGGGTGGTCTGGGTATCACCACCGTGGACGGCAAGCTCTACTACCGGGTTCAGCTGATACCGGAGATCTCGATCTACAAGTTCGGCCTCGGCCTGGACGGTGACATACTGTTTAACCAGGACGGGATCCGTAAGGAGGACTGGAACCCCAGGAGCCGCTGGGTACGGGTGATCCGCTATCTGCGCTGGGGACAGAAGCGCGACCGATTCTACGCCAGGGTGGGAGCCCTGGACGCGGCCACCCTGGGTCACGGCTTCATCATGTACCGCTACGCCAACCAGGCGGCCAATGACGCCGACCGCAAGCTGGGCATGGAGCTGGATATGGACTTCGGCCTGCTGGGGCTGGAGACGGTGGTCTCCAACTTCGGCCGCTCCGAGATCTACGGGGGCCGGGGATACGTCCGCCCGCTCAGGGGAACCGGCCTTCCGATAATCAAGGGATTCGAGCTGGGGGCCACGGTGGCCGGGGACGTTGATCCGGACCAGAGCCGGGACACCGAAGACGGGGTCACCGCCTACGGTTTCGACTTGGGCCTGCCGCTGATTAACACCAGCCTGCTGTACACCGGCCTCTACTACGACTTTGGGAAGATCAAGGAACTAGGCCACGGCAACGTGGTGGGGGTGGGGGCCGACCTCCGCTTTCCCGGCAACCTGCTGACCTTGTCCGCCAAGCTGGAGCAGCGCTTCCTGGGCAAGCGCTTCGCGGCCCAGTACTTCGACCGGTTCTACGAGGTCGAGCGCTATCTTCCCGGGCCATTTCCCGTCCGTAAAAAATATCTGGTGGGCCTGGACAGCACCGCCAACAACGGCACCTACGGAGAGCTGGCGGCCACCTTGGTTGGCAAGATGGACATCCTGGGCTCCTATCAGTACACCTACCAGGTGCCCAAGAGCGGCGTCCTCCACCTGGGCACCAAGCTGCCCGACCTGATCCCCAAGGTGGAGCTGGCCGCGGCCTACGACCACAAGGGCATCGGCGAGTTCGGCGACATGGGCAAGCAGGACGAGAACTTCCTGGTCACCGTCGAGGGAGGGTACGAGGTATATTCGCACGTCATGCTCTACCTGAGCTACCTTAGAACCTATGAGCGCCGCACCCAGGACAGGGACCAGGCTGGCAATCTGATCGAGCCTTACTACAAGGCGGTGGAGAAGTTCTCCCCTCGGCTGGCGGTCAAGTTCAAGTTCTGATCCCCCTTCCACCAACAGGCGCTGATGAACACGGATGTTCCGGCCTATTCTCGTGTCAATCAGTGGATCAAAGCAAGTCCACTGAAATTCCTGGGGTGGCTGGCCGGCATTCTGGCCGACTTCGCCTTTCCGCCGTACTGTGCTTGCTGCCACGAACGGATGCCGGACGGACAGAGGGAGCCAGTGTGCCGGGAATGCTGGCGGCGGGCGATCACCTGGGACAGAGGAGGCGCCTGTCAACGCTGCGGGGCGGGGCTGCCAGCCGGGACCGTGCCACGGCTGTGCTACTCCTGCCGCATCGAGGGGTGGGATTGCTCCGATATCAGGACGCCTGGGCCCTTCGCCGGGACCGTGGCCGAGGCCATCCATCTATTGAAATACTCGGAGAGGCGCAGCATCGCCCGGCGTCTGGCGGCGCTGATGCGCGGCTGTCTGGGCACGGACGATTGCTACCTTAAGTCCGACCTGATCGTCGCCGTGCCGTTGCATAGCGCACGTCTCAGGGAACGCGGCTACAACCAGGCCCAGCTGCTGGCCGACGAGCTCTCCAGGATGACCGGCATTCCGGCCGATCCCAAGGCCGTGCGCCGGGTCAGACACAATCCCACCCAGACCAGGCTCAACCGGAAACAAAGGCTGGAGAATGTCCGGAACATCTTCCAGGTCAAGGATCCATCCCGGGTACGCGGCCGCCGGGTGATACTGGTGGACGACGTGCTGACCACCGGGGCCACCATCGGCTCCTGCGCCCGGGCCCTGTTGGAGGCCGGGGCCTTGGAGGTGCTGGCCCTGGCTGCGGCCGCAGCCCCGCTGGACTGATAGAGTTTTTTCCATAGGACGTGCCTCAAGTTCCAAAGCCGGCAGGGGGGTATCGCCGGCAACAGCTGGAAACCGGGTGAAAAACCAAAGAGGACAAGCATGGAGAATATCTCCGCTCTGCAGAAGAACAGGCTGGGGTACAAACCGAAACTTCCTCCGCTCTTTTCCGAGCACGGGATGTCGGTCCGGGCCATGGAGGGCCTGGTGCCTGAGACCTCCGGCGACGGAGCCGCTTTGGCTAAGCAGTTCCCCAGGACCGGCTCCCTGCCCCTGGTTAGCTTCGGGGCCGAACCCGGGAGGAGGCTGAGCAAGCCCCTGGTCTGCGGGGTAGTCCTTTCCGGGGGCCAGGCCCCGGGTGGACACAACGTCATCGCCGGCCTGTTCGACGCCTTGCAGGCGTCCGACCCCGGCTCAAAGCTGTTCGGCTTTTTGGGCGGCCCCGGCGGCATCCTGGAGAACCGGCACCGGCTGCTTGACCGGGAGACGGTCGACCGCTACCGAAACACTGGCGGCTTCGACATGATCCAATCGGGCCGCACCAAGCTGGAAGAAGAAGAACAGTTTCGCCGGGTGGCCGAAACCTGCCAGAGCTTGGGCGTTGATTCTTTGGTGGTTATCGGCGGCGACGATTCCAACACCAATGCCTGTCTGCTGGCTGAGTTCTTCCTTCGGGAAGGGATCCCCGTCAAAGTGGTCGGGGTGCCTAAGACCATTGACGGAGACCTAAAGAACGAACGGATGGAGAGCTCCTTCGGGTTTGACACCGCCACCAAGATCTACTCGGAGCTTGTGGGAAACATCGAACGCGATGCTGACTCGGCCCGCAAGTACTGGCACTTCATCCGGGTGATGGGGCGTTCGGCCTCCCATATCGCCCTGGAGTGCGCCCTGCAATGCCGGCCCAACATCGCCATCATCTCCGAGGAGGTGGCCGCCCGGAGCATCAGGTTGGTCGAGCTCTGCGACTACCTGGCCGGCGTGGTGCGCAACCGTTCGGAGCTGGGAATGGACTTCGGGGTAGCGGTCATCCCCGAAGGCTTGGTAGAGTTCATCCCCGAGATCAAGAAGCTGATCGCCGAGCTCAACGACATCCTGGCCCGGGATCGGGACCAGTACCAGGCGCTTCCCACCGACGAGGACAGGCAGCAGTTTTTAGCGAGAAAGCTTTCGGCTGAATCGGCCCAGACCTTCTCCGTCCTGCCCCAGAGCATCCGCAGCCAACTGCTGGAGGACAGGGACCCGCACGGCAACGTCCAGGTCTCCAAAATAGAGACCGAGAAACTGCTGGGGGACATGGTGGGCGATCGTCTGCGCGAACTGGCCCGGAAGGGAATGTATAAAGGGAAGTTCTCGGCCCAGTACCATTTCTTCGGCTATGAGGGGCGCTGCGCTCCCCCCTCCAACTTCGACGCCGACTATGCCTACAGCCTGGGCTACACCGCCGCCGCCCTGCTGGCCTCGGGCCGCACCGGCTATATGGCGGTGGTGCGCAACCTGGCCCGGCCGGCCGATCAGTGGGCTCCGGGAGGGGTGCCCCTAGCTTCGATGATGGCGCTGGAGAGGAGAAAGGGCAGGGAGGTTCCGGTCATCCGCAAGGCCCTGGTCGACCTTGAAAGCCGCCCCTTCCTGGAGTTCGCCAAGAACCGGGAGCGCTGGGCCCTGAACAACGAATACCTCTATCCCGGGCCGATACAATACTACGGGCCCTCCGAGGTCTGCGACCGCCGCACCAAGGTGCTGGAGCTGGAGTACGGCCAGAGCCTGGCCCGGACCCTAGCCGGCACCAATCTGTTAAAGGATCCGTCATTCCTGGACAGCCTTTCCCTGGAGGAAATGGCCAGGTTCATAGAGGTGGGCCAGCATATGTCGGTGGACATGGGCTGGGTGGTCATCCGCCGCGGCGAGGAGGGGCGGGCCTTTTACGTGGTGATCGAGGGCGAGCTGGAGGTGCTGGGTCCGGACGACCGGACGGTCATAGCCACCTTAGGGAAGGGGGACGCCTTCGGCGAGATCGCCCTGCTGACCGACTCGCCGCGGACGGCCACGGTGGTGGCCAAGACCGAATGCCAGCTCCTGATGTTGGAGAAGCAGGGCTTTTTAGAGTTCATCGCCGAGCACGGCCCGATTGAGGAGCACCTTTGCAAGCTGTGCATCAAACGGATGGAGGAGCAGGAGGCTCAAAAGGGAAAATCAGGTTCCTGAGAAAGGACAGAGACAGAAGACGAATCAGCAGGGAATCTCAGTGTCAGAACTAGAGGACTTCAAGGTCAAACTTAAAGTGGGATGCCAGGTCTGGGACCGAGGCGATGGCAGCTGGGTAGCTGGCTACCCTGACTGCCGGCACAGCCTGGTGCTGGATGACCTGGAGGCCAGGCTGGCCAAGCTGTTCACTGGCCAGACCCTGAAGGACATCGCCTACCAGGCCTACCTGTTCCACGGCCATATTCCGTTCCAGAAGCTCAAATCGATCTGCCTCCGGATGGCAAAAGCCGGGTTGCTGGAGGATGATCAGATAGCCCGGGAGCTGCTTTCTGCGGGCCAGTGCCGTCGGCCCCGATGGCTTGATAAACTGCAGGATATAATTCTCGTTCGTTTTGGCAGTGGGCGGAATCCGGAACCAAAGTCCGTAAAGAGCGTCAGTTTATGGCCCGCGGCAATAATGGCCATTTGCGGAATAATTATTCTGGCTTTTCTGGGCCTGCCCCGGATCTGGCAGCTGATGCTTCCAGGCGGCAGCAGCACCCTGGGCTTGGCGACCATATACCTGGCAGCGTCCCTGGCGTTGAGCCTACGGTCGCTTTTAATTGCCTCGACCCTAAGGACCGCCAGGATGCCGACAAGCGGATTTGCCCTTCGGCTGACAGCAGGACTGCTCAACTTCGATCCAGGCGCCAGGTGCCTGGTGAGGGCCCCGCGTAATATCAGATTGATGGCCCATGGCCAAGCCCTAGCGGGGCTGATCCTGATGGCCGCGATACTTCGGCTGGTGACCATTGTCCTGCTCAAAGGTTATGGCGCTGCAGCAGCCATGAACTTGATAGTGGCGGTAATGCTGGGGGCCGCCTTCATGGATTTGTGCCCAGTGGGCAGGACAGGCGCCCACGAGCTTTTCATTTCGCTGATACCCGGAGGGCAGCCGCTCAGCTCCTCGCTGACCTACCTGACCAGGAGATACCTCAGGGGCTTGGCCAGCCCCAAGGGCTTCAGCGGCGAGCCGGCCATGGCCATGTACAGCGTCTGGCTGCTGGCCTGGCTCTTTACCGCCCTCTACCTCGCGGAACGATTGGCCGAGGGCAACCTGTTGCCGCTTTCGCGCCAGTTATTCAGCCGCCCCAGCCCGGCCCTAGCCGTCATATCCTGGTTCTTCATCATCGCGCTGGGCCTGTCCCTTTTCTCGGCAGCCATCGGGCTGCTGGCCATCATGGCCGGGGCCGTCGCCTCGCTGTTCCCCAGGTTCAGGACGGCCAGGAGGAAGGCGCAGAAGGCGGCCGAGCCGGATCAGGTGGCCGAGGTCCTGAAAGGCATCCCGATATTCAGCGGGCAGACGGGCGAGGTCGTTAGGGAAATCGCGGAGCGGGCCAAGCGGACCTGGCACGCCCGGGGTGCGGTGCTGATCCGGCAGGGCGATATAGGAGAAGAATTTTTCGTGCTGACCAAGGGCCGGGCCGAGGTCCTGGTGGAGGATGTTACCGGGGCGGTAGCCAGAGTGGCCCGCCTGGGGCCGGGAGACTGCTTCGGCGAGGTGGCCCTGATCGAATCGGTGCCGAGGACGGCCACGGTCAGGGCACTGGAGCCCTGCGAGGCCATAGTGATCGACCGGGCCTCGTTCCAGGCCGCGGCCGAAGGCCAGTCCGGGGCCGACCTGGTGTCGCTGATACGCGGGGCCAACGTGCTCAAATCCTCGCCACTGTTCGCCGAACTGGAGCCAGAGGCCATGGCTAGCCTGCTGCGGCGGGTGCGACGGATCCCCATGAAGAGGGACCAGCCGGTGATCAGGCGGGGCGAGGTCGGGGAGTTCTTTTATGTGACCCTGGAGGGTGAGCTGGAGGTGCTGGGGCCGGACGACAAGACGCCGGTGGCCACCCTGCGCCAGGGAGATCCCTTCGGCGAGATTGCCCTGCTGGCCAATGTCCCCAGAACGGCCACGGTGGTGGCCAGAACTGACGGCAGCCTGCTCTGCCTGTCCAAAGATGACTTTAACCAGTTCTTCTCGCAGCACCTGTCGCTGGGGGAGAAGCTGGAGAGGTTGGGCAGCGGACGGCTGGCCCAGCTGGGGGCGCCGCCCCATGCCTAAGATATTCGTCAAAGTGCTCTTCCTGGCCATAGTAGCCTTGGGCCTTCGTCTGAGCGGGTTCAGGCTGGGCCGGACCATGCAGGCGGTCAAGGACACCTATCATGCCTTCATGAGTCAGACGGAGATGCGAAACACCGGCATGGCCATCGCAGCTAATTACCGCTGCAGCGGCGACCTGCCAGATGCCTCAGACTTCAGCGGCTGGCTTCGGCAGCATGTCAAAATCCAGGGCAAGCAGTCGGACCGGGACTATTTCGACCAGCCCTACCGGCTGGAGCTGGCCAGCGACCATTTCACCATCAAGAGCGACGGACCGGACCGGTTGCCGGGCACCGCGGACGACCTGGAGGAACGCTTCGAGCTCAAGCCGGGGGGCGGGGAGGAGGGGGCGGAGTGACAGCCGGGTAGCGGGCAGTTTAGATATTACTATATATAATTAGCACCATATTAAACATGGAGGAAAGCCATGCCACTGGTCGGCACCAAAGAGATGTTCCAGAAGGCCTATCAAGGAGGATACGCCATCGGCGCCTTCAACGTCAACAACATGGAGCTGCTGCAGGCCATCGTCGACGCCGGGGCGGCCGAGAGGGCGCCCCTCATCCTGCAGGTGTCATCCGGGGCCCGCAAATATGCGCGGCGGGAGTACCTCACCCACCTGGTCAAGGCGGCGGTGGAGACCTACCCCGACCTGCCCATCGCTCTGCACCTGGACCACGGGGACAGCTTCGAGCTGTGCAAGGCCTGCGTGGACGACGGTTTCTCATCGGTGATGATCGACGCCTCGCACGAGGACTTCGAGGTCAACGTCAAGATAACCAAAGAGGTAGTGGAATACGCCCACGCCAAGGGGGTGCCGGTGGAGGCCGAGCTGGGCAAGCTGACCTCGACCTCGGACGAGCCCGGGGCCAAGGAATCTGTCTATACCGACCCCGAGCAGGCCAAGAAGTTCGTGGAGCTCACCGGATGCGACTCCCTGGCCGTCTCCATCGGCACTTCGCACGGGGCCTACAAGTTCAAGGGCGAGCCGACCCTTGATTTCGATAGATTGGAGAAGATACAGAAGCTGCTGCCCGGCTTTCCCATCGTGCTCCACGGGGCCTCGTCGGTCCCGCCCGAGCTGGTGGAGGTCTGCAACAAGTACGGCGGCAAGCTGCCGGGGACCCGGGGGGTGCCCGAGGAGTTCCTGGCCCGGGCGGCCAAGATGGCCGTCTGCAAGATCAACGTGGACACCGACCTGAGGATCGCCCTGACCGGGGCCATCCGCAAGGTCTTCGCCGAGAATCCGTCGGAGTTCGACCCCCGCAAGTACCTGGGCCCGGGCCGGGACGCGGTCCGGGAGGTGGTCAAGGGCAAGGTGCGGCTGTTCGGCTGCGCCGGCAAGGCCTGAGCAAAAGAGCCGGGCCTGCGGCCATTTTGATGGCCGCAGGCCTGGCAACGCTGGAATAAAGATAAATCTATTTGACGGGAGGAATGCAAACATGGGCACCGACATTAACAGCACTATCCGTCAACTGGCCAAGATCAGGCTGGACGAGGGCCTGATCATGAGCCTCTACCTGGACCTGCGGCCCGACCCCAAGGGGCAGCGGCACTACCAGACCTTCCTCAAGAAGAGGTTCTCCGAGCTGGAGAAGCAGTACGCCCAGCGCTCCCCGCTTGACGGCTACCTGATGGCCGACATCAGGGAGATCAACCGCTACCTGAAGGAGGAGGTGAACAGCCGCGCCCGGGGGCTGGCGCTCTTTATATCACAGGGCAAGAAGGTCTTCACCGCGGTCCAGACGGCCCAGCCTTTCGAGAATCACGTCATCGTCTCCCGTCTGCCCTATATCTATCCCCTGGTGAAGATGGCCGACGACTTCTCCGCCTATGGCGTCATCATGAGCGACGAGAAGAGGGCCAGGCTGATACGGGTTAACCTGGGCGAGGTCGAGGAGGAGATGGACATCGTCAGCGATGTCGAGGCCGTGGCCAGCAAGGGTTACGAGACCAAGAAGGGCCGCCTGGGACACTCGGACGAACGCTACCGCCGGCATTTGATGGAACAGGTATCCAAACACGCCAAGGCCGTCCTGCAGAAGGCCGTCAGGTTCTTTCTCGGCGGGCGGGTGGATGCCGTCATCCTGATGGCCGACAACGGCGTCCAGGCCGAGTTCAAGAGGCAGATGCCTCCGGCCCTGAAGGCCATGACCATCGAGGGCGGCGCCATGGACATAAGAACCCCGCGCCACCGGATGCTTTCCGAAACGCTGGCCATATTCAAGAGGGCGGAGAACGAGGGCTCGATGAGGGCGGCCCGGGAGGCGGTGGTATGGGGGACCGGCAAGGGCGGCCGGGCGGTGGTGGGCACCGAGGCCACCCTCAACGCGCTTCAGAGCGGGCAGGCCGAGCTGCTGGTGGTTTCCGACCAGTACGCCGGCCGCGGATGGAAGTGCGCCAGCTGCATGCAGATGGGGAGCGGAGGAAAGGCCAGGAACTGCCCCTTCTGCCAGAGCCAGGAGGTGACCGAGGCCGCCGACATGAAGGAGGAGCTGGTGGAGCTGGCCGTCAGGAGCGGCGCCAAGGTGGAGTTCTATTCCGGCAAGTCCGAGCTGGACAGGTACCAGGGGGTGGGGGCGCTGCTGCGCAGCCGGTGATTTCGACTAACAACAAACAGATAACAGCTAACAGCAAGTCAATAGTATACCATCGGCAAAGGTAAAGGGAAATATCGGGGGCGCGGATAAAAGCATTCTATATTTACCAAGGATTATGCCTTTGCAGTAAAGATAGTAAAAAATACAAGTTAATGATGAAAAAGTCGAAAAAGCGAGGTCAAGGCGACTTCTGAAATCGGGAACCTCGATAGGCGTCAATATGGCGGAGGCGGTCGGCTCGATCTCCTGCGCGACACCGGGGATCTCGACGCCGAGACACACGAAGAGCTGTTCCAAGACGTGGAGAAGATGGGAGGGCTGCTTTACAGTACGATAGAGAAAGGCCGCGGTTAACGTTCGTTATCCGTTAGTTGTTATCTGAGAGGGAATTTAGTATGGCGGTAATAACCATATCCAAGGAGCAC
The DNA here is from genome assembly GCA_964518765.1 of uncultured bacterium. Taxonomy (GTDB): domain Bacteria; phylum Edwardsbacteria; class AC1; order AC1; family EtOH8; genus CAZPNX01. Next base: position 59,311 of record CAZFJC010000012.1, on the reverse strand, counting down.
GGGGCCGGGGGTCGGGAGATAGCCCGGGAGCTGGCCCGGGCCCTGGGCTACGAGCTGGCCGACAAGGCGGTGATCATCAAGGTGGCCCAGCAGGCCAAGGTGGCCTCGGAGCGGGTGGAGAAGTTCGATCAGGAGGAGTACTCGCCGCTTTCCAAGTACCTGTCGAACCTGTTTCTGGCCAACCCCTCGCTGTACTCGGTGATGGGCTTCGAGATGCCCATGGCCGGGCCATTGCCGGCCGGAGGCGACTTCTTCGACGCCGAGCAGTACCTCAGGTTCACCCAGGCGGTCATCGAGAGCCTCTACCAGAAGGGCGAGGTGGTGCTGGTGGGCCGGGGGAGCCAGTACCTGCTGGCCGGGAAGCCGGGCTGCTTGCACATCAAGCTGGTGGCGCCCCTGGAGCACCGCGTCAGAAGGGTGATGGAGCGGCAGGAGCTGGGCGAGAAGGAGGCCAGGGAGCGGATCCACAAGAAGGACAAGGCCCGGGCGGCCTACATCCGCGATTTCTACGGCAAGGACTGGGCCGATCCTGCCCACTACCACCTGGTGGTCAACACCGGGCTCTTCTCCATCGGGCAGGCGGTGGGGTTGATACGGGAGGCTGCCAAGCTGGTGTGAACAAGGGACTGCGGTCACCCTGAGAAGGCGTCTTTGCCTGAATATCTGAAGGGTGACGTATGTGAGCACGGATTCATCCCTCCCCCAGTGGGGCAAGCGGGAATTTCTCGGGATGAGAGGCATATTGTACGCAAACAGATATAAGGAGAACGCGATGGCGCTGAAGATCGGGATCAACGGGTTCGGGCGCATCGGCCGGCAGGTGGTTTCAGCCATGGCCGAGCAAGGGATGCTGGGGAAGACGGTGAACGTAGAGGCAGTGGTGGACATCTCCACCGACGCCAGGTACTTCGCCTACCAGCTTAAATACGACTCAGTCCACGGCAGGTTCAAGGGCGAGGTCGGGACCGAGAAGAGCGCCGGGGCGGCTGAGGACGATATCCTGATTGTGAACGGGGAGAGGATCAAGTGCGTCATGGCCACCAAGGAGCCGTCCCAGCTTCCCTGGAAGGAACTGGGGGTGGAGCTGGTGATCGAGGCCACCGGGCTGTTCACCCAGTCGGAGAAGGCCCAGGGCCACCTCCAGGCCGGGGCCAAGAAGGTGCTGATCACCGCCCCGGGCAAGGGGGATGTCAAGACCATCGTCATGGGCGTCAATGAAGGCGAGTACGATCCCTCGAAGCACCACATCGTCTCCAACGCCTCCTGCACCACCAACTGCCTGGCTCCGATAGTTCACGTCCTGCTCAAAGAGGGGGTGGGCATCGAGACCGGCCTGATGACCACCATCCACGCCTACACCGCCACCCAGAAGACGGTGGACGGGCCGTCCAAGAAGGACTGGCGGGGCGGCCGAGCGGCGGCCGTCAACATCATCCCCTCGACCACCGGGGCGGCCAAGGCGGTGGGCGAGGTGCTGCCGGCCACCAAGGGCAAGCTGACCGGAATGTCGTTCCGCATCCCCACGGTGGACGTCTCGGTGGTGGATTTGACCTTCCGCTCCGTCAAGGAGACCTCCATCGAGGAGATCGACGGCCTGCTGAAGAGGGCCTCGGAGACCTACCTCAAGGGCATCCTGGGCTACGGCGACGAGGAGCTGGTGTCCACCGACTTCATCCACGACCCCCGTTCCTCCATCTACGACTCGCTGGCCACCCTGCAGAACAACCTCAAGGGCGAGAAGCGCTTTTTCAAGATCGTCTCCTGGTACGACAACGAGTGGGGCTACTCCATGCGGGTGGCCGACCTGGTGAGATACATGGCTAGTAAAATCTGACCCCTCCCGGTACCCTCCCCGAAAGCCTTCGAGGAGGGCGGGGTGGGGTCAATAGCGAAATGGCTGAGAGAAAGCGCCTGCCCGGAGTATGCACCGGCCAGAGGATAAGCCCGGGAAAACACGCACTGGCCAAGCATCTGCGCCGCAACATGACCAAGGCCGAACGTGTCTTCTGGAACGCGGTTCGGAACAACAAGGTGATGGGCCTGCAGTTCAGGCGGCAGCAGGTGATCGACGGCTTCATCGCCGATTTCTACTGTAATAAGATGCGCTTGGCGGTAGAGCTGGATGGTGAAATACACGACAGGCAAAAGGAATACGATCGGCACCGCGAGGATGTCATGAAGCGGCGGGACATAAGGGTTATGAGGTTCAGGAACGAGGAGGTGCTGAACGACATCGGGAAAGTGATTGCCGAAATCGAGACGGCTTATGAAAACATTCGTGAACATTGACTCCATCAACCGAATAAAACATGTTTGGTGTCATGCATGAATAATTAGCAACGAAGGACGCCGCCTATAATTATATAGTGCGGCGCTTTGTTCCCCAAAGAGATCCAGACACGCTATAAACTGAGGAACTCATGAGGAATATCCTTGTTCTAGTTGCAGTGGTGCTGATGGTTGGCACAGGACTATCTGCCCAGTCCAAGCGGGACGACATCCCGGTCTCAAAGCTGCCCAAGGAGGTCAAGGCGGTGCTGGACCGGTACGTCCAGGCCCTCAACGCCCCGGATCTGGACTCCTGCGCCGTGCTCTTCCTGTCCATCGCCGGCGGCGGCCTGGTTAACGAGGAGGGCGACGCCCTGGGCCGGGACCTGCTGGACTTCTCCCTGAAGAAGGACTTCAACAACATCAAGTTCTACCAGCAGCCGGCCAAGATCACCCGGGTCAACGTCCGCAAATCCAACGGCGACGGCTACGGTGCCAGCGCCATCAAGGGAAAGGTCTACAAGGTCTGGCTGGCCAAGAAGCCGGAGGTGAACGGCATGCCGGCGCCGGTGTCGATCATGGTTCCCGAGGGGCACCAAACCATCAAGACGCCGAAGGTGATCGGGATAGGCAGCCTCTAATTTTGTCATAGAGGCGTTGAGGCGCTGCAGTTGAGGCGACTTGACTGACTCATCGGAAAAGGGCGTCCCCTCCCTCAACCTGGTGGACGACGGGGTCCTGATCAAGAGGCTGGAGCTCGACGGGCGGGACCGCCTGCTGGGACGCAGTTCTGGCTGCGACCTGGTCTTGGGCGACAAGCTGGTGTCGCGCCAGCATGCCCGGATATACCTCTCCGGGGGAAGATGGCACGTCGAGGACCTGGACAGCACCAACGGGCTCCTCGTCAACGGGGCCAGGACAAAGAGCCGACCCCTGAAGCACGGCGACGAGTTGGGGCTGGGCTCCACCACTCTGATCTACGATGACGGGCGGGGGCTGAACCTTTCCGACGAGGCCACCTGCGCTGAAAGGTTGGGGCAGGAGACGGTGGGGCTGCGACTCCAATTTATGGAACTAGGCCGCAAGCTGGGCGGCCGGGGGGAGGCCCGCGACCTGCTGCGGCTCAGGCTGACGGCCGAACGCAGCCGCCGGAAACTCAAGGATATGGCCCGGCGCGACCGGCTCACCGGCCTGCACAACCGCCGGCACTTCGAACAGGAGATGGATCTTTTATGGAGGCAGTCGGTCCGTAACCGAAGCCCGCTGTCGCTGGTGTTCATCGACCTGGACCATTTCAAACGGATCAACGACGGCCGCGGGCACCAGGCCGGGGACCGGGCCTTGAGGGCGGCCGCCAGGCTGATCCGCTCCGTCTGCCGCCGCGACGATCTGGTGGCCCGCTATGGAGGCGAGGAGTTCGTAGCCGCCTTTCCCGGGATGGAGGCCGGGGACGCCGCCTCTGCCGCCGAGTCCATCAGGAAGCTGTTGGAAGGGCGCAGCCGGGAGCTGACCGGTTTCTCGGTGACGGCCAGCCTGGGGGTGGCCTGCCGGCGTCCCAAGGATAAAGGCTGGCAGGACCTGGTGCGTCGCGCCGACGCCGCGGTCTACCGGGCCAAGGCCGAGGGGCGGAACCGGGTGGCTACGTCCGATGGATAAGAACTTTCCGCGCGGCTACCGGATAGTGGACGAACTGGGCCGGGGCGGCATGGGACGGATCTTCACCGCGGTCCAGAGCTCGCTCGACCGCCTGGTGGTGATCAAGAGGACCTCGCCCGGAGAGGGCGACCTTGAAAGGGCCGATAAGGAGGCGGCCATCGCCGCCGGCCTGCAGCACCCCAACATCATCGAGGTCTTCGATTATTTCCGCCACGGCGGCTCGGGCTACCTGGTGATGGAGTTCGTGGACGGCCTGGACCTGGCCACCGTCATCGAGCGCCAGGCGCCTCTGCCCCCGAGGACGGCAGCCGGCATTGCCCGGCAGGTGTGCGCCGCCTTGGAGTGCGCCCACCGCCGCGGCGTCATCCACCGCGACATCAAGCCCAGGAACATCCTCATCTCGAGGGAGGGGCTGGTCAAGCTCACCGATTTCGGGGTTGCCCGGGAGGTTTCCGGATCGGACCTGACCACGGCCGGGGTGGTGGTGGGGACCCCTTACTATATGTCGCCGGAGCAGGCCTCGGGGGGCACCGTCACCTTCTCCTCGGACCTGTTCTCCCTGGGGATACTGCTCTACGAGATGGTCACCGGCAGGAAACCCTTCACCGGCGGCGACGGACAAGGGGTGACGGCTGCTATCTGTCGCGGGAAATACCCCTCGGCCTTCTGGCGTTCACCCTACCACGACTGGGGGATGGCCGCCATCATCAGGCGGTCGTTGCGGACCAGGGCCGCCGAACGCTATCGTTCGGCCGGCGAGATGCTGCGGGCCCTGGACCGCTATCTAGGCTGGAGGGCGCTGGCCGGGATGGCCCGTGATCTGGCCAGGCTCTTGGAGGACATAGACCGCGAGGGGGACACCGAGACCATAGTTCAGGAAAAATGACCCGGAGAAAATATCACATATGGTGGCTGCTGATGACGGCAGCCATGATGCTGGCTTCCAACGCCCGGGCCCAGGCCGGACCGCATCAGCTCTTGATCCTGCAGACCAACGCCAATAACGGATATCTCTATCCCTGCAAGTGCCCCAGCGAGCCCAAGGGCGGGCTGGCCAAGCGTTACTCGCTCATCAAACAGATAACAGGAGGTCACCCGGGCCACCTGCTATTCGACTCCGGGGACATCTGGGGGCTGGACTCGGACAGGAAAACCGACTCCCTGGTGTTGGCCGCCTACCAGGCCATGGGCTATCAGGCGGTGGCCCTAGGCGACCAGGAGCTCTCCAGGGGGGTGGACTATTTCCAGGAGCTCTCCTCTAAGTTCAGGGTGAATTTTCTGGCGGCCAACCTCAGGCACAGGGGCAAGGAGCTGGTCGGCGGATACCGCATTTTCGCAGTCGGGGGTATCAGGGTGGCCGCCATCGGACTTATGGGCCAGCAGGTGTTCAAGTACTATCCGGCCGAGGTGTCCCGGGAGCTGGAGATCCTGGACCCCGATTCGGTCCTGAGGTCTCTTGTCTCCGAGGTCAGGCCCAAGGCAGATGCCATCATCCTGCTCTCCCATCTGGGATACGAGAAGGAGCAGGAGATAGCCTCAGAATTCCCCGAGCTGGACCTGATAATCGGGGGGCATACCCAGAACGAGATCAGGGAGGCGGACCGGTCCCACGGCGTTCCCATCATAGAGGCCGGCTCCAAGGCTGCCTGGCTCACCCAGGCTTGGATGGAGCTCCAGGACGGACGGTGGCGCTTAAGATCCTCCAAGCTTCTGGGCATAAACTCGGACCTTCCGGACGATCCGGACATCACCGCCATCGTTGGGACCTACATCCCCAGAGGCCACGCCGCGGTCAGGGTCCAGGGCTACGGTGATATCGCGGTGGACGTCTTCTTCGCCCCGGACTGCCCGGACTGCGAGAAGCTCAAGGAGGGCCTGTTGACCGCCCTGGTCAGGGATTACCCGGGAAGGCTAAAGATCACCTACCGAAGCGTGGACGATCCCCTGGAATACCGCAGGCTGCTGGACATCGAGGAACGCTGGGGCGACCGCAACAACCAGATCCCGGCCGCGGTCATCGGCCGGCGGATACTGGGCGGGGTGGAGGAGATCGAGAAGCATTTGAGGGCCGAGGTGGCCAAGGCGGCGTCGGCCAAGAGTAAGCCCGATATCCAAAAACCTCCGCAGGCGGGCAGGGACACGTCCGCCGGGCCGTTACCCGAGAACTCAGAGGTTGATTCCATTTACCTGGCCCTGGTCACCGACGCCCGCTGCCCCAAGTGCGATCGGGCTGAGTATATGCTCCGGGCGCTCAAAGCGCGGTATCCCAATCTCTCGATTAAAAAGATAGAGATATCCTCCGATTCATCAAAATTATTGGCGGAAGCCTTGGGCCTGTTGTATCAGGTGCCGGAATCCCAACGGATGATAGCCCCCTCGGCTTTTGTGGGACAGGATTACCTGACAGGCGACCAGGTGAACGACAGCCAACTGGGCAGGCTGCTGGAAAAGTACAGGAACGGCAGCGGCATAATCCCCTGGCTGGAGGCAGGGCATAAACTTCCTCAGGCCAGGCAGAGCATGTTGGAGCGTTTTCGATCATTCGGCCTGTGGGGGGTGATCGGGGCCGGCCTCTTGGACGGCGTCAATCCCTGCTCCCTGGCGGTGCTGGTTTTTTTCATCTCCTATCTGGCCTTCGTGGGCCGCCAGCGCTGGGAGATCCTGGCGGTGGGGGCCACCTACACCCTGGCCGACTTCCTGGTCTACTTCCTGATCGGAGTGGGCGGGCTGTCGTTTCTGATGACGCTCAAGGCCCTGCCGCTGATAAGCAAGATTTTCTACTGGCTGGCCATCATCGCCGGGCTGGTGCTGGCCTTCTACAATCTTCGGGATTACCTCAAAGCACGCCGGGGCGAGCTTTCGGGCATGGATCTCCAGCTCTCCACCGCGACCAAGCAGAGGATCCACCGGATCATCCGGGAAAGGATGGGGGCGGGCGGGCTGATCGGCGGGGCCTTCGGGGTGGGGCTGATCACCTCGCTGTTGGAGTTCGCCTGCACCGGGCAGGTTTACCTGCCGACCATCGCCTTCGTCAGCCAGATCTCCACCTACCGGATGCAGGCCTTCGGGTATCTGCTTCTTTACAATCTGATGTTCGAAGTGCCGATGATCATCACCTTCGTCATCGCCTTTTGGGGCGTGTCCTCGAAGCGCATCGCCGCCTGGGCCCAGGCCTCGGTGGCCGGGGTCAAGCTGGCCACCGCTCTGCTGTTCCTGGCCATGAGCCTGGGGTTGATGTATCTGATGCTTGGCTGACGGCCAGCAGTTCTTTGAAGAAATGGACCAAGGGGTAATTCTCGGCGATGAAGGACGCCGGCACCGCTATCGACCGAGGATGCTATGGCTGCAGATTCCGGCCCCAGGGAGGGGAGGTGGCTACCTTCCCTATGCCGTCCAGGAGAAGCGGTTGGACATCCTGGAGACGGTGGGGCTATGGAATGAGGCCGAAAGGGTGCTTCTAGGCTTCAGGGATCGATTCAGCGCCGCGGACGACCAGGCTCTGCTGGCCGATGCCCTCAATCGTCTGGGCAGCCTGGAGGTCAATCGGGGGCGCTATCCGGAGGCAGAGGGATATCTGCAAAGGGCGGAAAAGCTCTATCGGGTGCTGGGGGACCGGCCGGGCCTGGGAAGGGTGCTGAGCAACCTGGCTAACATCCAGCACAACCGGGGCGAGTACGACCAGGCCCTGGAATCGCTGAGGCAGGCGCTGGAGATCGCCAGGGAATCTGGTAACCGGCAGAGCGTCAGCCGGGCGGTGGGCAACATCGGCATCATCTGCTACGAGCGGGGGGACTTCTCCGGGGCCATCGAACACTACCAGGAGGCGGCCAGGCTGGCACGGGAGACCGGGGACCTGGAGACCGAAGCCATCGCCACCGGCAACATTGGCATGATCCACCAAGAGCAGGGCAGATACCCCGAGGCCCTGGACTTCGGGCGCCGCTACTTGGAGCTGGCCCAGCGGTTGGGCAACCGGCAGGTGATCAGCTACGCGGTGGGCAACATCGGCTCCATCCTGTTCGAGCTGGACGAGACCGACCGGGCCGAGGAGTCCTTCCGGCGATACCTGGAGATAACCGAGGAGCTGGACGACAAGCCCGGGATGATCGTGGCCCTGGACGACATGGGGATGGCCGCTTTGGCCCGGGGGCGCTGGGAGGAAAGCCGACTGCATTTCGAGCGGGCCATGCGTATGGCCGAGGAGCTGGACAACGTCGAGGACATCGCCCGGCTGTGCGGCAACTTCGCCAAGCTGCGCCTGAGGACGGGCGAGCTGGCCGAGGCCGAAGGGCTGCTGGAGCGCGGGATAGAGATTGCCGAGAGCATAGATAATAACTATCACTTGAGCCAGAACTGCTGGCTGATGGCCGAGCTCAAGCACCGACTGGGCAGGAACGGGGAAGCCTCTCGGTATCTAGAACGCGCCGGCCGGGTGGCCCGGGAGTTGGGACGCCGGGAGATCATCTTCCAAGCCGAGCTGCTAAGGCTGAGAATTCTCGGAGAGAGCGACAGGGAGGCGGCCGCCGCCGGCCTGGAGAAAATGCTGCGGGAGCAGGAGGGCGACAAAGAAAAAGCTGAAGTGAGCTTTCAGATATTCCGGCTGACCCGTGACCAAGCCAGGAAGGAAGAGTCGTTACGGCTGTTCAAGGGTCTGTGGGAGAGGTCGGGAAAGGTGGAATACCGGGAGAGGTTGGATGAGCTGAAGGCAGGGTATTTCCCAGAGAAATCGTCGAAAATAGGCGAAAGGTATAAGCGGAATAATGAAAACGCTTGAGATCGGTAAGATAAACGTCGGTGGGAACTCACCCCTGGCCCTCATCGCCGGGCCCTGCGTGCTGGAGGATGAATCGGTGGTCCTGAAGACGGCCGAGGAGGTCAAGAGGATAGCCGATAAGCTGAAGATGCCCTTCATCTTCAAGGCCTCGTACAGGAAAGACAACCGCTCCTCGGCCAAGTCCTACCAAGGGCCGGGGCTCGACGAAGGTTTGAAGATGTTGGCAAAGGTTAAACATACCTTTGATGTGCCGGTTCTGTCGGACGTGCACTACCCTGAGGAGGTGGGGCCGGCGGCCGAGGTGCTGGACGTCATCCAGATACCGGCCTATTTGTGCATGCAGACCGAGCTGACCCTCAAGGTCGCCAGGAGCGGCAAAGTGGTCAACGTCAAAAAGGGCCAGTTCCTGGCTCCCGAGGATGTGGGGCACATCGTCAAAAAGATCGAGGCGGCGGGCAACGACCGCATCCTGCTGACCGAACGTGGCACCTGTTTCGGCTATCATAACCTGGTGGTGGACTTCAAATCCCTGCCGATTATGCGAGGTTTCGGCTACCCGGTGGTTTTCGACGTCACTCATACAATCAGGAAGTACGGCAAACCGTCATCCGACCCGGCCGGCGGGTCGCCCGAGTTCATCGAGCCGCTGGCCCGGGCCGGAGCGGCGGCCGGCTGCGAGGCCATCTTCATCGAGACCCATCCCAACCCGTGCCAGGCCAAGTGCGACGCGGCCAGCATGCTGCCGCTAGAAAGGCTGGAGCGGCTGCTGGAGAGCTTGATTGAAATAAACGAAATAGCCAAGCGATATATACAATAAACAGTGTCATTTCTCCGGAGGAGGCAATCCATGGCTTTTCTCTGGTTGCCTGCCTTCGCCGGCATGACAACGAGAGGAGGAGAATGAAGAGAATCGCTTTGCCCCTGGCCCTGCTGGCTATGGCGGCCGGCGCCTTCGGCGTCCAGGTCATTGAGCAGAGGGCCAGGATCGGCCAGGCGGTGGTCTATAACGACCGCTGCGAGATCACCCGGGTCCACAAGCAATCCTACGGGCCGGGCGAGCACCTGGTGAAGTTCACCGACCTGCCGGCCGGGCTTTTCGACAACTCGGTGCGGGCCTCGGGCTCGGGCTCAGCCGAGGCCAAGATCTCCGGGGTCAAGGTGGAGACCCAGTACCTGGACACCCTGACCAATAGGGCCTACAAGGCGCTGGAGGACACTCTCAGCCAGCTGCGGGAGCAGGTGCAGTCGATGAACGACCGGCTCGACCTGATCAACAAGGAGACCGACTTCCTGGAGAGGATCAAAACTGCAAGCACCTCGGACTCACGCTCCCGTGAGCAGGACAAGGCGCCCATGCCCTCGGTCAACCAGTGGATGAGCCTATTCGGGTTCTACGACTCCAAGTACGAGGCGCTGAACAGGGAGGTGCGGGCGCTGGAGAAGTCCAGGAAATCCCTGGAGCAAAGGATGGAAGCGGTCCAGAAGCGGCTGGCTCGCATCTCCTCGGGCGGGCAGACGACACGGAAAACGATCGCAGTCAATCTGACGGTTGAGCGGGCCGGGACCCTGGAGCTGGAGGTCTCCTACATGATGATGGGCGCGGCCTGGCACCCGGTGTACGACATCAGGGTCAGCCCCGAGGGCAAGGAGGTGGAGTTCTCCTACTACGGTGTCATCTACCAGAGGACCGGGGAGGATTGGAAGGACGTCAAGGTGGTGCTGTCCACCGCCCGGCCCTCGGTGTCCGGCGAGATGCCGACCGTCTCCGCCTGGTACCTGGACATCGCCAGACAGGCCTACCGCAAGGGAACGGCTGAGCTGCAGGCCAGGCAAAACGTGGCCCAGACAAAGATGCAGATGAACCTAGCCCAGGAGCCTATGCCGGTGGACATGGAGCAAACAACCCTGGAGGCGCGCGGCGGCCGTGGAGAGGACATCGGGATAGCCGCCTCGGAGGTTGAGGCCATGGGCACCTCGTACGTTTTCGCTACCCCGGGGATGAACGACATTCCGTCCGACGGGGAGCCGCACAAGATACCGATCGCCTTCGAGAAGCTGGAGGCGCAGTTCGAGTACACAGCGGTGCCCAGGTTAAAACCTCACGCCTACCTGCGGGCCAAGGTGACCAACACCACCGAATACCCGTTCATGGCCGGCGACATCAACGTCTTCTTCGGGAACAACTTCGTGGGGGGCTCGGCCATAGGAACGGTCATTCCGTCGGAGAAGTTCGACGCCTCGCTGGGGGTGGACGAGGGGATCAAGATCACCCGGAAGAAACTGAAAGATCTGACCGAGGACGGGAAGAGGGTAAAAAAGACCTATGCCTACTCGATCAAGGTGAAGAACCTGAAGAAGGACGACGAGCTAATCACAGTCTATGAGCAGTACCCGGTGTCGAAAAACGACCAGATCAAGGTCAAATTGATATCTCCGAAGTTCGATGACGAGAAAGAGGAGTGGGGGATTAAGGAAAGGCCGAACGGGATCATCGAGTGGAAGATGCGGCTAGCCCCGCAGCAGGAGCAGGAGATGGCCCTGGAGTACCAGGTGGAGTACCCGCGGGGGATAGCGGTCAGCGGGTTTTAGATATTCCCGCACTTACCCGGTCATTCCCGCAAAAGCGGGGATCCAGGTTAGTTATATGGACTCCTGCCTATGCAGGAGTGACGGATTCTAGTATTATAGAAGTAAGCATGAACAACTCGAGGAAAATCGTAGCCCTGGGGAAGAAGGCCATCCGGGCCGAGGCCAGGGAACTGGGGGAACTGGCTGCAAGACTGGATAAGAAATTCGCCGAGGCGGTGGACCTGCTCCTGGCGGCCAGGAACAAGGTAGTGGTCACCGGGGTGGGGAAGTCAGGTCTCATCGGACAGAAGATAGCGGCCACCCTGACCTCCACCGGCACCCCGGCCTTCTTCCTGCACCCCACCGACGCCCTCCACGGCGACCTGGGGCTGGTGCGCAAAGGGGACGCGGCCGTCATCATCTCCAAGAGCGGCGAGACCGACGAGCTCTACGCCCTGCTGTCCATGCTCAAGCGCCGGGGGGTGAGGATCGTGGCCCTGCTGGGAAAGCCGGATGCGCCCCTGGCGGCCCACGCCGACGTGGTGCTGGACGTCTCGGTCAAGGAGGAGGCCTGCCCCCACGACCTGGTGCCGACCACCAGCACCACCGCCGCCCTGGCCATGGGCGACGCTTTGGCCATCGCCCTGCTGGAACAGCGGGGCTTCACCCCCGAGGACTTCGCCGGCCTGCATCCCGGGGGCGGCTTGGGCAAGAAGCTGCTGCTCAAGGTCTCCGATCTGATGCTATCGGGCGCGGACGTCCCGGTCGTCAAGCTCGACAGCACCATGAAACAGGCCATCCTGGAGATGACGGCCAAGCGTGGGGTGACCTCGGTGGTGGACGAGGGTGGCAAGCTGGCCGGGGTGATCACCGACGGGGACCTCAAGCGGCTGCTGGCCAAGACCGACGACATCATGAGCCTGAAGGTGGCCGAGGTCATGAATAAAAACCCCAAGATCATCGACCGAGAAAGCCTGGCAGTGAAGGCGGCCCAGCTGATGGAGGACCACCGGGTGACATCGCTGCTGGTGGTGGACAGGGAGAGGAGGCCGGCGGGCATCATCCATCTGCACGACATCATGAAGGCTGGGGTAATATAGATAGTATTTTAATGGCACATATTTTGCATAATTTGCATTAACGTTTTGTTAAGTAAAGCATTACGAATGCCCCGAAATAAAGTTTGGGGCATTTTTCTCTTGCAAAGGCCATTTTCCTGTGATAAATTTATATGATGAAAATGGTAAGTATGTTTTTTGCTGTGCGTTTTTGGCGGCGCCAGTTACAATACATCCTGATCTTTACCCTTTTGCTCTTTTTCCAATTATTGCCGAAAGCCTGGTGCCTTGCCTTGGCCGGGTTCCTCTCGAAACTGGCTTGGAGACTGTTGCCTAAAGAGAGGGACAAGGTCCTTTTCAACCTGAGGCTGGTCTTTCCGGAAAGGTCCGACCGCTTGGTTCTAGGTCGGGAGGTCTTCCGCCAGTTGGCCCTGAATGCGGTAGACGCCATCCGCCTTCCCAGGCAGTCAGGAACGCAGGTCGAATCGATGGTCGTTGTCTCCGGCCTGGAGCATTTCGACCGGGCTTACCGCCGCGGACGGGGGGTGGTAGCGGTCACCGGCCACATCGGCTGCTGGGAGCTGATACCGGCCTGGTTTTCGCAGCGCGGCTATCGGATCAGCGTCATCGGCCGGAAGGTCTACGATCCCAGGCTTGACAGGCTGTTGAACTCCGCCCGTTCCAGATGGGGGGTGAGGGTCATCGACCGGGACCAGGGGGCCAGGGAGGCGATCCGGTCGCTTCGCCAGGGCCAGGCGCTGGGGATACTTATCGACCAGGACACCCGGGTGGCCAGCGTCGAGGTCCAATTTATGGGGCACCCGGCCAAAACGCCGACCGGCGCCGCCGCCTTGGCCCTCAAGACCGGGGCCGCGGTGGTGCCCCTGGCCGTCCACAGGCTGCCCGACGGCCGCCATCGGATAACCATCCTTCCGGAGATAGATCGCTCCCCGCAGGGCGACAAGGAACTTCAGATCCTGGAGGAGGTGCGGCGACAGACAGCGGCCGTCGAGCGGCTGATAGAATGGGACGTCAGACAATGGGCCTGGATGCACCTGAGATGGACGGAGAAACCCTGGTGACCGGGGACGAGGGCCAGGGACCAGGGCCAAGGTTAAAGGGGAAAAGGGAAGGTTTATAGCCGCAAGGATACATGAACTATAAATATATAGTATTATTGCTGGCGGCCCTGCCGCTGTCGGGATGTCCGGGGAAGAAGGGGCCGGCCGAGGACCGGGGTCTGGCGGCCAGGGACACCATCCCCTCGCAGACCATCGCCGGCTTCCGGCTGACCGAGACCCTGCTGGGGAAAAAGGTGTGGGTGATGACGGCCGAGGAGGCCAACAGCTTCAGCCAGCGGCAGGAGGTGGACCTGGCCAAGCTGAAGATCGACTTCTACCGCGAGGCCGGCGACAGCATCAGCGCCACCCTGACGGCCGACCGCGGCATGGTCAACACCGCCAGCCGCGACATGGAGGCGCGCCACAACGTGGTCATCGCCGGCCGGGACAGCCTGGTGCTGACCACCAGCTACATCCGATGGAACAACGCCGCCCGGCGGCTTTACACCGAGGCCGCCGTCAGGCTGGAGCGGGGGGGCGACTGGCTGACGGGCGAGGGCTTGGAGGCCAGCCCGGACCTCAAGGAGATCGAGCTCAAGCGCAACGTCCAGGGCCAGAAGGAGCTGTTGAACGATCTGGGCGAGTTCCGATGATCATATTGACCATGGTGCTGGCCGTCATGGCATCGCCTCCCGGGAACGGCTCGGCCCCGCGACCGGACTGGCGACAGCACCGGCCCGACACCTCCCAGCCCTATCTGATGTCGGCCAACACCATGAAGGCCCAGCTGCTGGGCAAGGACAAGGTGACCCGGCTCCTGGGGCAGGTGGAGATCGTCCACGGCTCGACCGTGCTCCGCGGCGACAGCGCCTGGGTCTCCACCCTCAGGCAGCAGGCCGAGGTCTGGGGTAGGGTGTCGCTCACCGACCGGGACATCCAGATGACGGGAAGTCGGGCCTGCTACTATAAGGAGCTGAGCAAGGCGGTGATGCACGGCCAGCCAGTGGCCCGCGACCCTCAGTGGACTTTGTCGGCCGACTCCTTGGCCTACTTCCGGGAGGCGGCGCGCAGCGAGGCCTACGGCCGGGTGCGGATCGCCGACAGCTCCGGCCTCCAGCAGGCCCTGGCCGACTTCGGCCAGTACTGGCACCAGCAGGGCTACGGCCTGCTCACCGGCCGGCCCAGGCTGGAGGTCAAGGACCGGGGAAGCGATCGGACGAGGACAGTCACCTCGGAGAGGATGGAGGTCTACCGCCAGGGGAGCATGGCCGTAGCCAGCGGACAGGTGCACTACGTCCAGGACACGCTCCAGGCCTGGTGCGAACGGGCCGCCTACTACCGGGAACAGGGGAGGCTGGTTATGGAGGGGTCGCCCCGGGTGTGGCAGCCCAACACCGACATGCGGGCCGGGTTGATAACCCTGTCCTTCGAAGGGGATACCGTCAAGGGGCTGGAGGCCTTCGACTCGGTGGCCCTGCGCCAGTTCGCCGCCTCGGCCGGCGACACCGACCTGATACGCTGCGACAGCCTGTGGGCCGAGTTCCGGGACGGCCGGATAGCCCGGGCGAGAACGTCCGGCCGGGTGTGGAGCCTCTACCACCAGTACGAGAAAGGGGGGAAGCGCGGCCGCAACATGGTCCAGAGCCGGGTGATGGAGTTCTATTTCACCGAGGGCCGGCTGTCCAGGATCAAAATCCCGGCCGAGGCCAAGGGCGCCTTCTTCGGGGAGGAGGGCCTATGACGCCGCCGAGGATGGAGCTGCGCGGCGAGCTGAGGCAGGTACTGGCCCCGGAGATGCTGCAGCTTCTAAAGCTCCTTCAGCTACCCACCCTGGAGCTGCAGCAGCTGGTGAGGCAGGAGCTGGAGGTCAACCCCATGCTGGAGGAGGTGGCCGAGGGCGAGGAGCCAGGGGAGAAGGAGGGAGAGGAGCCGGAGGTTGAGCCCCAGGAGGCCGATGATAAAATCGACTGGCAGGACTATCTTCAGGAGGAGATGGAATCCGTCCCACAGTCCTGCGAGACCACGCCCGAGGTCACCGGATTTCCGGTCATCGCCTGCCGGGAGAACCTGCAGGAGAGCCTGAAAAGCCAGCTTCGCATCGCCTCGGACAACGGGGAGGACCTGGCGTTGGGCGAGGCCATCATCGGCAACCTGGACAGCGACGGCCTGCTCAAGGTCCCCCTGGACGAGATCGCCCAGCAGGCCGGCTGCGGGCTGGAGCAGGCCGAGCGGGCGCTGGCCTTGGTCCAGGGCCTGGACCCGCCGGGGATCGGGGCCCGGAACATCAGGGAATGCCTGCTGATCCAGATGGCCAGGCAGGGCAAGGAGGGGACGCTGGCCTGGCGGATAGTCTCCTCTCACTTCGATCTGCTGGAGCGCCAGAGGATCCCGGCCATCGCCCGGGCCCTGAAGACCACCACGGCCGAGGTGGTCAGGGCCCAACGGATGATCGCCGGGCTCTCCCCTCGCCCGGGCTTTGGCCTGGACAGCGAGGAGGCTTGCTACATCTATCCCGACGTCATCATCGAGAGGGTGGGAGAGGGCTATCAGGTGATCACCAACGACGGGGTGGTGCCCCGGGTGAGGCTGGCCGCCGGATACAAGCAGATCCTGAGGCAGGCCAAGGCTTCCAGCCCCGAGGACCGGGCCTACGTGGCCAAAAGGATTGAGGCGGCCCGCTTCATCGTCAGGATGATAGAGCAGCGGCGGCGGACCATCGGCCGGATCCTGGAGGCGGTGGTGGCCAGGCAGAGGGGCTTTCTGGAGAGCGGGGCCAAGGCCATCAGACCGATGACCATGGGGCAGGTGGCCCAGGACATCGGGATGCACGAGTCCACCGTCAGCCGGGCGGTGCAGAACAAGTACGCCCTGACCCCGCACGGGGTGGTGGCCCTGCGCTCCCTGTTCTGCGGGGGGCTGAAGACCGAAAGCGGCCTGGACTCGTCGCGCGGGGTGAGGGCCACCATCGCCGAGCTGGTGACCGGCGAGGATCCCAAAAAGCCTTTGACCGACGGACAGATAGCCAAGCTTCTCAAGCAGAAGGGAATCAACATCGCCCGAAGGACGGTGGCCAAGTACCGGGAGGAGGAAAAAATCTTGCCCACCCGGCTCAGGCGGAAACGCTAGTCCTTTCGACCGTCCCCTCGACCAGCCATAGCCCGTGCCGCCTAAACGCATAACCTTTTGATGGCAGCCATGGCGACCGATAACGCAAACAGAATCCGTCTTTCAGCCGATTTCAAACAGGAGCTGAGGATGAATCCGGCCCGGCACCGGGTGGGGGCGACGCTGGAAGGCCTGGGTCTGGAGACGGTCTGCCGCTCGGCCAAGTGCCCCAACTGCAACCGGTGTTTCTCCGAAGGCACCGCCACCTTCCTGGTGATGGGACCGGCCTGCACCCGCCGCTGCACCTTCTGCGCCGTGCCCAAGGGACAGCCGAAGAAGCTCGATCCAGGCGAGCCGCAGGCGGTGGCCAAGGCGGTGGCGATGCTGGGGCTGTCCTATGCCGTGGTCACCTCGGTCACCCGCGACGACCTGCCTGACGGCGGCGCCGCACACATCGCGGCCACTGTAGCCGCCATTCGCTCCGGCAGCCCCGGGGCCAGGATCGAGGTGCTGATACCAGACCTGCAGGGCGATCGGTCGGCTTTGGCCAGGATACTGGAGTCGCGGCCAGACGTCCTCAACCACAACCTGGAGACCGTGCCCCGCCTCTACCCCGAGGTCAGGCCAGCAGCCGATTACCAGCGTTCTTTGGGGATAATCCAGGAGGCTGCGGAATCGGGTCTGGCCACCAAGTCCGGCCTGATGGTGGGCCTGGGAGAGGATCATTCGGAGGTGTCGGCGGCGCTGGAGGATCTGGCCAAGGCCGGATGCAGAGCGGCCACCGTCGGCCAGTATCTGGCTCCTTCATCCTCTCACCGGCCGATAACCAGATTCTGGGGGTGGGAGGAATTCCAGGATTTGGAGAGTCACGGCCGGAAGCTGGGGATGGCGGTATGCGCCGGGCCCCTGGTCAGGAGCTCCTACCGGGCGGCCGAGCTCTATGAAGAGATAACGTCGAAAACGGAATACAACATCAGCCAACATAAGGAGCGAACAACATGAAACTGAACATCACCACCCGGCATTACCCGGAGATGACCGACGCCCTGAGGGCCGAGGTCGAGGAGAGGATGGCCAAGCTGGAGCACTTCTTCGATCGCATCCTGGAGGCCAGGGTCATCCTCACCGGGGAGAAGCACCGGCACCAGGCCGAGGTGGCCGTGCACCTGCCCCGGGGCAAGAGGCTGACGGCCAAGGAGGTCTCCACCAGCATGGAGAGCGCCGTCGACATGGCGGCCAAGAAGATAGAATCCCAGGTCAAGAAGTTCAAGGAGAAGCGTCAGGACCGCAAACGGGTGAGCACCAGGATCTAAAGCCGGAGCCCCGGACCAGAAAAACAAACACAGATTGCCGCGGTTTCGCCCCGGGCGCCCAGCGGCCGGCTGGGGCGGGCGAGCCGGGGGATGCGAGGAGGGAATGAGGGAGATCACGGTCAAGGAGATGCTGGAGGACCGCCGGGAGGCCCTGCGGCTGGAGGTCCTCAACCAGGGCCAGCTGGAGAGGAAGATAGTCATCGCCGACACCAACCGGCCCGGGCTGGCCCTGACCGGCTACATGGGCTACTTCCTGTGGGAGCGCGTCCAGATCATCGGCATCACCGAGACCGGCTACCTGGAGACCCTGACGCCGCCGGCCAGGGTGGAGGCCCTGGACCGGATCCTGTCCTACCAAATACCCTGCATCGTGGTCACCAAGAAGCTGGAGGTCCACCCCGAGCTGCTGTCGCAGACCAGGAAGCACGGGGTGCCGCTCTTCCGCACCGACATGGACACCACCGATTTCATCCACAAGCTCTCGGCCTACATCGACAACCGGCTGGCGCCGGTGGTCTCGGTCCACGGCACCCTGGTGGACGTCTATGGGGTGGGGCTGCTCTACACCGGGGACTCCGGGATCGGCAAGAGCGAGTGCGCCCTGGACCTGGTGGAGCGGGGGCACCGGCTGGTGGCCGACGACGTGGTGATGATCAAGCGCCGCGGCGCCGGCATGCTCATCGGCTACGGCAACCAGACCCTGCAGCACCACATGGAGATCCGCGGGGTGGGCATCATCGACCTGACGGCCATCTTCGGCATCCGGGCGGTGCGGATGCGCAAGCGGGTGGAGGTGGAGGTTCGCCTCAAGCGCTGGTCGGACGACGAGGACTACGAGCGCACCGGACTGGATGAGAAGCCCACCGAGATCCTGGGGGTGCGGATACCGCTGGTGACGGTGCCGGTGGTCCCGGGCAAGAACATCAGCGTCATCTCCGAGGTGATCGCCATGAACCACCTGCTCAAGCTCTGCGGCTACCGCTCGGCCGAGGAGTTCAACAGGAGGCTTCTGGACTCCATCCAGAAGAAGTTCGAATCGGCCCAGTACGGCGAGGATGACGACATCGAATAAATCTTGAGACGGAAAGCAGAAGGCGGAAATCAGAAGAAAGGCCAGATTGGATGGATAGGCTGGTTAAGATAACAATCGCCACACTTCTGCTGGCAGGCCTGGCCGCCGCCCAGAAGCTGACGGTCTCGGTGATGGACCTCAACGTCACCGAGGGTCTGTCGGCCAAGGAGGTGGTGATGCTGACCGACAAGCTCTTGAACGAGTTCGTCGGCCAGGGGGCCTACAAGGTAATCGAGCGCTCCAAGCGCGACGAGATCCTCCGCGAGCAGGGATTCCAGCAGAGCGGGGCCTGCGACGCCACCTCCTGCCTGGTGGAGGCCGGGCAGTACCTGGGGGTGCAGAAGATGTTCGGCGGAACCATCGGCAAGTTCGGGGCGGTCTTCGCCGTGGAGCTGCGGATGATCGACGTCAAGACCGGCGAGATAGACATGGCCTTCTCCAAGAAATACACGGGCGACATCTCCAATCTCCTTGATGCCATGAAGGAGGCGGCGGCCGAGTTCTCCAGATGGAAGCCGAAGCCGACGGCCACGCCCATAGCCGAGACAAAATCCGAATACGGCAGTATAAAGGTTAGTTCCACGCCGCCTGGCGCCCGGATCTTTCTGGACGGGGCTGACGTCGGGGCCACCCCGGGGCTTATATCCAAAATAGAAATAGGAGAGCACAACATAGTCATAGTCAAGGACGGCTACAGCAGCGTCTCCAAAACGGTGAATGTGGCCAAGAATATCACCGCCTCGGTCAATGCGGTTCTGACCAAAGAATACGGAACGCTGACCGTAACCTCGGAGCCGGCAAACTCTACTGTTTACATAGATGGCGTCAGAAAAGGTTTGACAGGCCCCTCGACTTCGCTCGGGGCAGGTTCGACAGGTTTGAAGGTTGCCGGGCTGGGGATCGGTGTCCATAAGATAAGGGTGAGCAAAACCGGCTATGCGACCTACGAGGTGGAGATGACCATAGAAAGCGGGGAGGGAAACACGTTGAATGCGGTGCTTTCCCCCAAGCCGGGCTCGATAGTGATAACCAGCACGCCCAGCGGGGCCAGCGTTAACGTTGACGGAACGCCGCGGGGCATCACCCCCTGCAGTGTTACCGGGCTGGAACCGGGGACATACAATGTTAAGGTGGAAAAGAACGGCTACCAGGTGGGGCAGGTGAGCGTAAGCGTGGGGCCGGGGCAGAGCGTGGCGCGGAATGTGGTGCTGAAGACCACCCAACCACCCCTTAGTCCCCTCCTTGGGCAAGGAGGGGAGACGAGGGGTGGTCAAGCTGCGAAAGGCCGAGAGATAGTGAACGAAAAGGACGGCTCGGTGCTGATAGAGATCCCGGCCGGCAGCTTCACCATGGGCTCTGATGACGGCGACGGTGACGAAAAGCCGGTGCACACGGTTTACTTGGACAAATACTACATAGGCAAATACGAGGTGACGGTGGGGCAGTTCCGAAAGTTCTGCAATGCCACGGGCAGGACCATGCCGGAACAGCCCTCTTGGAATAATAGGAACGACCACCCGGTGGTGAATGTAACCTGGCACGATGCCAAAGCCTACTGCGACTGGGCAGGCCTGCGCCTGCCCACCGAGGCCGAATGGGAGAAGGCGGCCCGGGGGACTGATGGAAGAAAATACCCATGGGGCAACACTTGGGATGCCGGCAAATGCAATAGTTATGAAGACGGAGACTATACTAACACCTCCCCGGTGGGCAGTTTTCCCTCCGGCGTTTCGCCCTATGGGTGCCACGACATGGCCGGCAATGTTTGGGAGTGGTGCAACGACTGGTATGGCGAAAATTACTACGGCAGTTCGCCCTCCAATAACCCTACCGGCCCGTCCTTTGGCGACCTCCGGGTGCTGCGCGGCGGAAGCTGGGACAACATTGCAAGCAACTGCCGTTCCGCCTACCGCGGCAGGAACTACCCGGGCATCAGGAACGACAACATCGGCTTCCGTGTCGCCCAGTAAATACACTGAATATCTGAAAATCTGGTAATCTGAAAATCTGGAAAATTATGAGCGCCAACGAGCTGATTGTTTTTACGAAAGCGTATGATTACGGTTTGTGGCTTTTTAAGCACACACAAAAATTACTACGGCAGTTCGCCCTCCAGCCACGCCTCCGGCGGATCTCGCGACAACCCTACCGGCCCGTCGTCCGGAACGGCCCGCGTCATCCGCGGCGGCAGTTTCATCAACAGCGGTAACTACTGCCGCACTGCCTACCGGGGCAACGACAACCCGGACAACCGCAGCAGCGGCGTAGGCTTTCGTCTCGCAAAGTAAAATGTTTACGCTATACCCTTTTACACTTTTACACTTTTCGGGTTGACCCTACCCCGTCCCCCTCCCCCGGGGGAGGGGGACGCGGCGAACCAACCACCCCTAAATCCCCTCCTTACCAAGGAGGGGAGCGAGGGAGCGCGGCGAACCAACCACCCCTAAATCCCCTCCTTACCAAGGAGGGGAGCGAGGGGTGGTCGAGAGCAAACAGGGTATTACTGAAATGGCCCGAGTTCATAACCGTCCAGGATTGAAAAGCATTCGAAGGAGCCTGCGCAACAATTCGACAATGGCCGAGATACTGCTTTGGAAAAGGCTGCAAAGAAGCCAACTTAACGGGATGAAGTTCCGGCGTCAGCACAGCATCGGTAAATATATCGTCGATTTCTATTGTCCCTCTGCTCGAATCGCCATTGAATTAGACGGGAGCGTGCATGGAAGCCCAAGGCAAGGGGTGCGGGACAAGAAGAAACAAGATTACATAGAGGGGTTGGGCATCAAAGTGCTTCGCTTCAACAATGACGATGTTTTAGCGAACATGGAAGGTGTGTTGAAAGCTATACTAAATGCAAGGGACTGACCACCCCTAAATCCCCTCCTTACCAAGGAGGGGAGCGAGGGGCGCGGCGAACCAACCACCCCTGAGTCCCCTCCTTACCAAGGAGGGGAACAAGAGAGGCGGCGAACCAACCACCCCTAAATCCCCTCTTTACCAAGGAGGGGAGCGAGGGGTGCGGCGAACCAACCACCCCTAAATCCCCTCCTTACCAAGGAGGGGAGCGAGGGGCGGCCGAAGGCCAGGGGCTTGCGTCTGTATGGATGAAATATTAATCGCATTTTGACCGAATGGACTCCAACAAAACATACTTCCTCTTCGGCGTCCACAACCACCAGCCGGTGGGCAACTTCGACTTCGTGTTCGAGGAGGCTTACCAGAATGCCTACCGTCCGTTCCTGGAGATGGTCTTGGACCGCCCCTGGTTCCGCTTCACCCTGCACAATAGCGGCTGCCTCTGGGAGTGGCTGGCCGAGCATCATTCCGAGTACCTGGCTATGGTCAAGACGCTTTGCGACCGCGGACAGGTGGAGCTGTGGGGCGGAGGGTTCTACGAGCCCATACTGCCGGCTATCCCGGAGCCCGACCGCGCCGGCCAGCTGGCCATGATGTCGGAATTCCTGAAGTCCAATTTCGGCCAAAGCCCCAAAGGAGCCTGGGTGGCCGAGCGGGTCTGGGAGCCATCACTGCCGTCGACCCTGGCCCGGGCCGGCATCGAGTGCACGGCGCTGGACGACGCCCACTTCAAGGCGGCCGGCCTTCCCCAGGAGAGGCTCAAGGGCTACTATTTCACCGAGGACCAGGGACTGGGCATCAAGGCCTTCCCCATAAGCCAGAGGCTGCGGTACCTGGTGCCCTTCCACGACGTGGAGGAGGTCATCGGACACCTGGTCGGCGAATACCGGCCCGGGGAGATGGCCATCCTGGCCGACGACGGGGAGAAGTTCGGGGTCTGGCCGGGCACCCACCAGCACGTATATAACAACGGCTGGCTGGCCAGGTTTCTCGAGGCGCTGCAGGCCAACCATGAGCGGATAGAGATGCTGACCTTTGCCCAGGCGGCCGAAAGGCTCGGCCCCCTAGGGAGGATCTACCTGCCAACCGGCTCCTATACCGAGATGGGCGAATGGGTGCTGGAGCCTGAGTCCGAGGCCGTCTATCGGGAGCTGGTCGATCGTCTGAAGCACGAGGGCAGCTACGATCGCTACGCCCCGTTCGTCCGGGGCGGCATCTGGAAGAACTTCTTGGCCAAGTACCCGGAATCGAACTTTATCTACCGCAAGATGCTCGAGGTCTCGGAGATGGCGGCCAAGGCGCCTCGACATAGTTCGGCGCAAGCCGGGGCCGAGGTACAAAAAGAGCTCTACCGCGGACAGTGCAACTGCGGCTATTGGCACGGCATCTTCGGGGGGCTCTACCTGCCGCATCTACGCTCGGCTTTGTACCAGCACCTGATCAGGGCCGAGCACCTGGCGGAAAGGCAGGCTGGGCAGCGAGCGGTTGAGCGTCGTGATTTTGACGGCGACGGGCGGGCGGAGATCAAGCTCTCCAATGCGAAGATGAACCTCTATCTCAAGCCGGATTGGGGCGGGGCCATATACGAGTGGGACCTGAAGCGGAAGGGGGTAAACCTCCTGGACAACCTCTCCCGTCGCCCCGAGAGCTACCACCGCCGGATCGCCGAGCACCAGGCCGGAGAAGCGACGGCGGGCAGGAGCATCCACGAGATGATGTCGGCCAAGGAGGCGGGGCTGGAGAAGCTGCTGGCCTACGATCCCTGCCCCAGGATGGCCCTGGCCGACCACCTGCTGCCGCCCGGGGCCGGCCTGGAGGCGCTGCGCTGGTCTCGGCTCCCGGCCTACCAGGGGGTGCTGGCCACCCGCTGGGAGATGAAGGCCGAGGGGAAATATGATGGCGTGGGATTGGTTGGTTACTATAATAATATAGTTATAGAAAAAAACCTATCCCTGGCCTCGAAGGCCGCGCTGCGGGCGAGCTATCGGTGGACGAACCGGGGGGCGGAGGCTCTGGAGGTGGTGGCCGGGATCGAGTTCAACCTGGGGCTGTTGTCGGCCGGCGAAGGGAGGCATTGCTCATCCGGAAGCCGGGAGCTGTCGTCAGCCCGGCTGGACCTGGCGGCCGAGGAGCGGGGGCTGACAGATTTTTCGGTTGACGACGATTTTCGGGGGATCGCTGTCCGCTTCAGGTTCGACCGGCCCTGGGACCTATGGCGCTACCCGGTGGAGACGGTCTCCCAGTCCGAGTCCGGTCTGGAACGGAACTACCAGTGCTCCTGCCTGGTCTGGACCAAGCCGATGCGGCTGGATCCGGGCGGGGCCGAATCGCTGGAGCTGACGATAGAGGTGAGGCCATGAAGGAGATCTCGGTGACCATCGTCAACCGGCTGGGGATGCATGCCCGGCCGGCGGCCCTGATGGTGAAGACTGCTGACCGCTATCGCTCCCAGATATGGATACGCAAGGACGACCTGGAGGTCAACGGCAAGAGCATTATGGGGGTGATGATGCTGGCGGCCCAGCCCGGCTCCAGCCTCCACATCAGGGCCCAGGGTCCGGACGAGGACGAGGCCTTGGAGGCCCTGGCCCGGCTGGTGGCCGACAAATTCAACGAGGATTGAGATGCTGAAGGAGATCAGGCTTCAAGGGATAGCCGCCTCGCCCGGCATCGGCATCGGGCGGATCGCCATCTACCGCAAGGGCACTGGGGCGGTGACCAGGCAGAAGGTGGCCGACGCCGAGTCCGAGGTCCAGAGGTTCGTCGAGGCGGTGGAGCGGGCCCGGGCCGAGTTGGATGAGCTGCGAAGCCTGGTGGTGGAGCGGCTTGGCCAGGATGAGTCCCGGCTGTGGGATGCCCAGCTGATGATGCTCTCCGACGACACTGCCGCCGAGCGCACCAAGGAGAGGATCCGCCGCGAGGGACAGGACGCGGCCTCGGCCTTCCACGAGGTGATGGAGCAGGTGGCGGCCCAGCTGGAGTCATCGGACAGCCAGTACCTCAAGGAGAGGGTGGTCGACATCAAGGATATCTCCTGGCGGGTGGTCAAGCACGTCCGCGAGCAGGGCCAGGCGCCGAGCATCCCCAAAGAGTCCATCGTGCTGGCACACGAGCTTTCCCCTGGCGACGCCGCTTTTCTGTCCGCCCAGAGGACCTTGGGGATGGTCACCGAGCTGGGAGGTAAGACCTCCCATACCGCCATCATCGCCCGCAGTCTGGAGATACCGACGGTGGTGGGCGTCAAGGGTGTACTGATCCAGGCCTCGCAGGGAGACTGGGCTGTGGTCGACGGCAACCGGGGGATGGTCATCCTCAACCCGGCCCCGGCCACCCTGGAGAGCTACCGCAAACAGCAAAAGGCCTACCTGAAGCACGTGGCCGACCTCAAGAAGCTGAGGCGCTCCAAGGCCATTACCCGGGACGGACATCAGGTGGAGCTGTCGGCCAACATCGAGCTGCCCGAGGAGGTCGCCTCGGTGTTGTCGCACGGGGCCAAGGGGGTGGGCCTTTTCCGCACCGAGTTCCTCTTCCTGACCTCGGACCGGCTGCCGTCCGAGGACGAGCAGTACGCCATCTACCGGCGAGTGGTCGAGAAGCTGGCCCCGGATCCGGTCATCATCAGGACCTTCGACCTGGGCGGGGACAAGATCGGCGGCCAGGCGCCCGAGCCCGAGGCCAACCCCTTCCTGGGCTGGAGGGCCATCCGCTTCTGCCTGGACCGGCCCGAGATGTTCAAGTCACAGATACGGGCCATCCTCAAGGCCTCGGCCCACGGCCAGGTCAAGATGATGTTTCCCATGATCTGCTGCCTGGAGGAACTGAGGCGGGCCAGGGTCCTGGTCGAGGAGGCCAGGGAGGAGCTGAAGAAATCCAAGGCCAGGTTCGACGAGAAGTGTCCGGTGGGCATTATGATCGAGACGCCGGCGGCCGCATTGTCGGCCCAGGCGCTGGCGGCCGAGGCCGACTTCTTCAGCATCGGCTCCAACGATCTCACCCAGTACACCTTGGCGGTGGACCGCACCAACCAGAAGGTGGCCCGGATGTACGATCCCTTCAACCCGGCGGTGCTGAGGCTGGTGAGGGAGGTGATCGAGGCCGGGCACCGGGCCGGTATCTGGGTGGGCATGTGCGGCGAGATGTGCGCCGATCCGCTGGCGGTGCCGCTGCTTTTGGGGCTGGGCCTGGACGAGTTCAGCATGAATCCGATAGCCGTACCCGAGGTCAAGCGGATGATCCTCAGCCTAAGGCTGGATCAGTGCCGTCGGGTGGCGGCCAAGGCCATGGAGGCCGAGAGCGCCGAGAAGGCCCGGGCGGTGCTGGCCGAGTTCGTCATCGGGCTGTTCCCGGACCTGGCCCTGACCTGTTCGGTGGAGGGGACGTGAGGATAAGGTATATATACAGCGGCGCGGGGAGTGTTTACGATCGGTCAAAGTAAGGCAACGTCGGGTAAGGGGCTATAGGCAGTGTTGAACGGGTAAAAGCCATTGAGGAAATATACGAAACAGTGCGCATATCCAGCCACTGGTGGTCGGCTTCACGACGTAATGTCGCAAAGCCAGTAGTTATGTGAAATGGCTATAAATAAACACACAATTTTCTAATTTTATGAATTGGAACATCAAAAAAACAGCACACTATGACTTTTATTATCACAGCAACTCTCTTGCGGAAAAACAAATCGGAAAGATAATCTCACTTCAAGAAAGTTGCTATGTATATATTTGTGATATTCTAAAAGTCAAGCCTAATATAAGAATACATTATTATTTATGTAAATCACCACATGAAATTGGCAAACTATATGGTAATAATGAACCTACCAATGGTCTTGCTATACGTCCAGATAAAATATATGCTGTATACAATAGAAGAATTAAATGTATTGGTTTTCACGAGGACGTGCATTTAATCTCTTCTAACACCTTATCAAGACCAAATCAGAAATTGTTACGCGAAGGTCTGGCAATGTACTTTGATAAAGTTTGGTGGGGAATCCCGAATGAAGCGTGGACTCAATATTACCTTAAAAATAACGCTTATCCTGGTATAACAAAGTTAGCCCAAAATCAAGAATTCAACAAACACCAAGATTATGTAACATATCCTATAGCTGGCGTTTTTATTGACCAGATAATAACTCGTTTTGGTGTTTCAAAATTCAAAACATTTTACAAGAATATAAAAAAAGATTTTGTTCGTTGTTTTTTTGATACATTTGGTATGCCAATAAAAGAATTTGAGTATAAAGTAACCGATTACATTATAAACTTAAAATATAATACTTGTGTATCTAATAAAATAAAAACAAAGCTAAGTAAGTATGAATTAAACCACTTCACATAACAAACGGGTTTGCGTCAGCAGTTTCACATTATTCTTTATTGTGGTCGTCACTTAAACCGGCTACGCCCGTTTCGCAAACCCTTAAACGTTAAAACTTACACATAAATCCATAAAGGAACCAACACCATGGCAGAAAAACTCTACCTGCTGGACCTAACGGCCCAGTACCGCACCATCAAGCCCGAAATCGACGCCGCCATCGAGAAGGTGGTCTCTTCCGGAGGCTTCATCCTGGGGAAGACGGTCGAGGAGTTCGAAGCGGCAGTGGCCCAATACGTCGGGGTCAAATACGGGATAGGGGTCAACTCGGGCACCGACGCCCTCTACCTGGCGCTCAAGGCCGCCGGGGTCTCTGAGGGAGACGAAGTCATCACCACCCCCTTCACCTTCATCGCCACCGCCGAGGTGGTCACCTGGATCCCGGCCAGGCCGGTGTTCGTGGACGTCTGCCCGGACACCCTCAACATCGATCCGACCAAGATCGAGGCGGCCATCACCTCCAAGACCAAGGCCATCATGCCGGTGCACATCTACGGCCAGGCGGCCGACATGGACGAGGTAATGGCCATTGCCCAAAAGCACAACCTCAAGGTGATCGAGGACTGCGCCCAGAGCCTGGGGGCCAGATACCGGGGCCGGCAGACCGGCTCCATGGGCCACATCGCCGGACTGTCCTTCTTCCCCAGCAAGAACCTGGGGGCCTACGGCGACGGAGGCATGATCCTGACCTCGGACGAGGCCATGCAGAGGGAATGCAAGGTGCTGCGCCAGCACGGCTCGGACAGGAAGTACCACCATGTCAGGATCGGGGTCAACTCCAGGCTGGACGCGCTCCAGGCCGCGGTGCTGGGCGTCAAGCTGAAATATCTCGACCAGTGGAACCAGGCGCGACGGGAGAAGGCGGCCTACTACGACCGGGCCTTCAAGGGGGTGGGGGACATCAGGACGCCCCAGGTCAGGCCCTACAATGAGATGATCTACCACCAATACACCCTGCGCACCGGAAGGCGGGATGCTATGATCGAGCACCTGAATAAAAATGGCGTGCCCAACGCCGTGCATTATCCCATCCCCCTGCACCTGCAGCCGGCCTTCTCGTTCCTGGGCAAGGGGAAGGGCTCCTACCCGGTGGCCGAGGAGGCGGCCAGCCAGGTCTTCTCGCTGCCGATATACCCTGAGATTACCCCAGCCCAGCAGGACCAGGTGGTCGAGGCCATCGCCAAGTTCTTTTAGGCCTGTCACCCCGAGGCGGTCATCCTTCAAAATGCCAGGCAGGAAGCCATCCCAGGATGACAATGGCGATCCGACAACTTGCGAGGCAGGAGTCCATTTCAGGATGACAACGACGGAGGCAAACTTACGCTGGGCAGGATCCCCAATAACCGGAGGAGGGGGCCATGAGCAGGGAACTAAGGATATTGATCCTAGAGGACGACGAGGTTGACGCCAAGCTGATCGAGCAGGAGCTGCAGCGGTCAAACCTGGCCCATTCCTCCAGGGTGGTAACCACCGAGCAGGACTTTTTGGCCGGGCTGGAGTACCACCGGCCGGACATCATCCTGGCGGACTACAAGGTCCCTGGGTTCGACGGGCTGGCGGCCCTGGCGGTGACCCGCCGGAAGCGACCCGAGGTGCCCTTCATCTTCGTCTCCGGGGTGATGGGGGAGGAGCTGGCGGTGGAGGCTCTTAAAAGCGGAGCCACCGACTACGTCATCAAGGACAAACTGGGAAGGCTGACGCCGGCCATCCTGCGGGCCCTGCGCGAGGTCCAGGAGCGGAGCGAACGCAGGCGGAGCGAGATGATCCGGGAAGCGCTCTATCGTATCTCCGAGCTCTCCGGATCGACCGCCGACATGGCCAAATTCTACCAGGACATCCACCAGGTGGTGAAGACCCTGATACCGGTGAACAACCTCTACATCGCCCTCCACGATCCGATCCGCAACACCCTGAGCTTTCCCTATTACTCGG
The DNA here is from genome assembly GCA_964518765.1 of uncultured bacterium. GTDB lineage: Bacteria > Edwardsbacteria > AC1 > AC1 > EtOH8 > CAZPNX01. Next base: position 30,266 of record CAZFJC010000012.1, on the reverse strand, counting down.
ACGAAAAGGATTCACCGCCCCGGGAGCGGCCTCTGGGCAACAACCTCACCGAATATGTCATCCGCAGCGGCCGGCCCCTTTTGATGGTTCATGAAAGGCGGGCGGAGCTAGAAAAACTAGGGATTAGCGGCTACGGCACACCCGCGGTCGACTGGCTGGGGGTGCCCTTGAAGAGCGAGGAGCGTATCTTCGGAGTACTAGCCATCCAGAGCTACGATCCCGGCTGCCGCTTGAGCGAGCCGGAGCAGGAGATCATGTCCTTCGTCTCCCAGCACATCGCCGCCGCCCTGGAGAAGAAAAGAACCGTAGAGCTGCTGCGGGAGAGCGAGCTGAAGCACCGCACCCTGCTGGACTGCATCAGGGCGCCGATACTTTCGGTGCGCCGCGACATGACGGTCAATTACTGCAACCAGGCCTACGCCGAACTTTTAGGATTGAGCCCCCAGGCGGTGGAGGGCAGGAGTATCTTAGAGGTCCTTCAGGGATTCGAGGGGACCTCGATCCATCAGGCCTTCCAAAGGGCCATGTCCGACGGGCAGCCCCAGCAAATGGAGGAGGAAAAGGGAGGCCGATATTTTTACACCTGGGTTTACCCCACACCCTGGGGCACTCTTTCCATCGCCGAGGACGTCACCGACCGGCGTCGGATGGAGCAGGAGTTACAGCGCTCCGCCCTGGTGCTGGAGGAGAAGGTCGAACAGCGGACCCGGGAGCTGGCCGAGGCCAACGAAGCCCTCAAGGTGGAGATAGCCGAACGGCAGTGGACCGAAACCGCCCTGCGCAAGTCAGAGGAGAAATACCGCTTCCTCTATGAGGAAAGCCCGACCATCAACATCATCATTGGAGCCAACGGGACAATCCAGGATGTCAATCGGGTAGCCTTGGAGAGGCTGGGCTACCGACGGGAGGAGGTGGTGGGGATGCCGGTGCTAAAATTCGTGGTCTTCGAGCAGCGGGAGGCGGTGTTGGCCGACCTGGAGAGGAACTTCAGGGGGGAGAGCACCCCGGAGCTCCAGGTGGGGGTGCTGTCCAGGGACGGCTCGCTCCGCACCATCCTCTTCTCCCAGAAGAACGTGATGATTGCCGAGGAGGGCCAGCCGGCCAGCATACTCATCTCGGGAATGGACATCACCGACCGCACCCAGTCAGACGAGGCCCGGATGAAGTATGAGTTCGCCGTCAACGCCTCCAAGGACCTGATGACCTTGATCCGCAGCGACCAGGTGTACGAGGCGGCCAACGAGGCCTATTGCCAGGCTCACCGCAAGGCCCGGGAGGAGATAGTCGGACGAACGGTGGAGGAGGTCTGGGGGCCGGAGGCGGCCAAGATCATCGGCCAATATTTGGAGCAGGGCTTCCGGGGGGAGGAGGTGCACTACCAAAAGTGGTTCGAGTTCGCCGCCCTGGGGCGCCGCTTCTTCGACGTGGCCTATTACCCCTACCGAAATCACCAAGGGATCATCACCCATGTGGTAGTGGTCTCCCGCGACCGCACCGAGTATAAGCTGGCCGAGGATCGGATGTCCGAAAGCCAGCGGGCCCTGAGCACGCTGCTCTCCAACCTGCCCGGCATGGCCTACCGCAGGGGCGGCCAGGGGGGAAATATCATGGAGTTCGCCAGCCAGGGATGCCTGGAGCTAACCGGATACCGGCCGGACCAGCTGTTGGGCGAGGGGGCGGTATCCTACGATTCGCTGGTGTTCGAGGAGGACCGGATGCTGGTGGAGGCCGAGCATCAAAACGCGGCCGCCAGCCGCCAGCCCTTCCAGATAATATACCGCATCCGGGACGCCTCGGGCGAGGAGCGATGGGTCTGGGAGCAGGGACGCTGGGTCTATTCCTCGGAGGGCCAGGCCCTGGCATTGGAGGGCTTCGTGGTCGATATCACCGACCGCAAGAGGGCAGAGCGGGCGCTATGGGAGAAGGAGGAGCATTACCGCAACCTGTTCGAGAACATGCCCATCGGCGTCTACCGCACCAACCCCGAGGGCCAGGTGCTGATGGCCAATCCCTTCCTGGTGAGGATGTTGGGCTACGACAGCCTCCAGGAGCTGCAGAGGGTCAACCTGGAGAAGGAGGACATCTACGGCCCCGGCCTCAGCCGGGCCCGCTTCCGGGAACTGATCGAGAGGGAGGGCATGGTCCGGGCCCTGGAATCCGAGTGGCGCCGCAAGGACGGCAGCACCATCTATGTCCGGGAGAACGCCATCGCCATCAGGGACCAAACGGGCAAGACCGTCTATTACGAAGGGACGGTGGAGGACATCACCGAACAGCGCCACGCCCGTCTGTTGGAGGCCGCCCTCTACAAGCTGGCGGAGACCACCGGCACCAGCCGGGACATCCAGGAGTTCTATCGCTCGGTTCACGGTGTCATCAGCCAGTTGATGTACGCCCGGAACTTCTACATCGCCTTGGTCGATCCGGCAACCAAAACGCTTCAGTTCCCTTACTATGTGGACGAGCGGGACCCCAAACCGGCCCCCCGGCCATTCGGCAACGGGATCACCGAGCACGTTATCACCACCGGCCAGCCGCTGCTGGCCACCGGCAATTCCATCCGCAACATGGTGTCGGCCGGATTGATCACCTATCACGGCACGCCCGACTCTTGCTGGCTGGGGGTACCGCTGAAACGGGGGGAGAAGGCCTTCGGGGCGCTGGTGGTCCACAGCTACCAGGAGAGTCAGTCCTACGGCGAGCGGGATAAGGAGGTGTTGACCTTCGTCTCCCATCAGATCGCCCTGGCTATGGAGAGAAAGAGCGCCGAGGAGGAGCGGAAGCATCTGGTGGCGGCCATAGAGCAGGCGGCCGAGGGGGTGGTCATCACCGATCCCCAGGGGGCCATCCGCTATATCAACCCGGCCTTCCAGGAGATGTCGGGCCGTAGCCGAGAGGAGCTGTTGGGACGGGACCGGGGAGAGGTGCTGGGCGGCGAATTCCAACTGGCCTACCGCCGGGAGATCGCCCGGCTTCTGGAGCGGGGAAGGCCCTGGCACGGGCAGTTCACCATGTCCCGGGCGGACGGCACCGAATTCGAGGCCGAGGCCACCCTATCGCCGGTGACCGGACCCGACGGCACGGCGGCCCACGTGACGGCCGTCAGGGACGTCACCGAACAGCGAAGGCTACGCTCCATCGCCGAGGCGGTCAACACCATGGAGAACATCGGCTACGTCTTCAGCGGCATACGCCACGAGATAGGCAACGCCCTGACCTCCATCAAGATGGCCATAGGGATCCTCTCCAAGAACCTGGAATCCTATCCCAAGGAGACGATCATCAAGGTTGTCGAGATGGCCTCAAAGGAGGTTTCCCGGATGGAGGACCTGCTGAGGTCGTTGAAGAACTTCAGTATGTACGAGAGCCTGAAGCCGGAGAGGGTGGAGATCAACCAGTTTCTGGACAAAATCCGGCTGCTGGCCGGGGAGGATTTCAAAAAGCGGGGAATCTCCATCGAGGCCAGGCTGCAATCCGGGGAGATCGTAGCCTGGCTGGATCCCCGGGCTCTGCAGCAGGTGCTCCTCAACCTGCTGGCCAACTCGGCCGACGCCCTGCAGGGCAGGGAGGACGCCAGGATAATCATCTCTTCGACCAAGGACGGCGAGATGCTGGAGATAGCCGTGGAGGACAACGGCTGCGGCATCGGCCGGGAGCAGCAGAGAAACCTATTCAAGCCATTCTACACCTCCAAACCCTCGGGCACCGGCCTGGGCCTGGTGATCACCAAGAACATAATGGTAAAAATGAACGGGGAGATCGAGGTGGTGAGCGAAAGAGGGAGGGGCACCAAGGTCGCCCTCAGGCTGCCGGCGGCCGCCGGCTGATGTCCGGAGCGCCCTCGGGGCGAAGATTGGAATCAATATCGAGGAAATACAGATGAAGCATGTACTGATCGTCGATGACGAAAAGTCATTCCTGGCCCTGCTGGAGGAGGGTTTCAAGGCCTACCGCCATGATTTCTTGGTGTCCACAGCCGAAAACGGCAGACAGGCGGTGGAGCACCTGCGCACCCACCCGGTTGACCTGGTGGTCACCGACATCAAGATGCCGCAGATGGACGGGTTCGAGCTGCTTTCCTACCTCAGGGAGTTCCATCCCGACACACCGGTGATTTTGACCACCGCCTTCGGCACCAACGAGATAGAGGAAAGGCTGAAGGCCATGGGGGCCTCTCAGTACCTGGAGAAACCATTGGACTTCGAGGTGCTGGCCGGCAAGATCGTCGACGAGCTGGCCGAGGCGGTATCCCGACATGATGGCCGGGCCAAGGCGGCCGGCGTCAAAAGCCGGCCGCCCCGGGTGCTGGCCTGCGGCCCGCATTTTGCTTTCCCCGGGCAGGCCCAGAGCCTGCTGGCTCCAGGCTCCTTCGTCGTCAAAACGGTGGAGAGTTTGCGCGATGTACCGAAGGCAGTGCAGGTGGAGAGGCCGGACGCGGTGCTGCTGTCGGTGCCCCAGGAGAGGGAGATGGGCGAGCTCAAGCGGACGGTGGAGGAGCTGCAGCGCCACAACCCGATGCGGCCAGTGATCCTGTTGGCCGAGGAGGCGGCCGCGGCCCGGATCATGGACTTCTGGAGACTGGGGGTCAGCGACCTGGTGACGCGGGCCAAGGCCCCCCAGGAGCTGGCGCCGGCCATCGAGCGCGGCTTGAGGAACTACCAGCAGGCCAAGACCTTCTTCACCAGCCAGCTCCGGGTCTCCTACGAAACCGAGATCAAGCGTCTTCATCAAGAGATGTCGGACGAACTCAACCGGATCCTCCACCTGGAGGACGAGCTGTCAGGCGTTAGCGCCCAGATGATTAAAATCCTAGTCAAGGCGGTGGAGATCGGCGACCCTTACGTCCGCGGCCATTCGGAGCGGGTGGCCTCGCGGGCCAAACGCATCGTGGGCCACATGAACCAGGCCTACCTGATGTCGCGGGGGGTGATGGACGCCGGCGAGCTGGAGATGGCCTGCCTGCTTCACGACATCGGCAAACTGGGGGTGCCGGACAGCGTCCTCAACCAGAGGCACCAGCTGTCCGAGTCCGAATGGAATCTGATACGACGCCATCCGAACCTGGGAGCCGAGATCGTGGCCAACATCGGCCGGCTGCACGGAATCGCCGACGATATCAGGCACCATCACGAGCGCTGGGACGGGGGCGGCTACCCCGACGGGCTCAAGGGCGACGACATACCGATGAGGGCCAGGGTGATCGCGGTGGCCGATGCCTTCGATGCCATGGCCTCGCCCCGGGTCTATCGACAGCCTATGCCTCTGCCGGCCATCGTCGACGAGATCAGGCAGCTGAGCGGCAGCCAGTTCGATCCCCAGGTGGTGGAGGGGCTGATGGGCATGGTGGGGGAGATCTGAGAAGCCTTTTGGCCACGGATAAACACGGATTGCCACATTGTAGATTTCCAAGCTGACCGGCATCGGTGAAAATCCGGGCAAATCAGCGGCAGGAGAAATGGAATACCTATGAAGAGCGAGTACATCCATCCGTTCGTGGACTCGGCCGCCAAGGTGCTGGCCGAGGTCACCGGCGGCCATGTCTCCCGGGGCCAGGCCATGCTGAAGACCTCGCTGGTTACCACCCAGGGCATCGCCAGCTTGGTGGGCATCTTCGGCGAGGCCGAGGGAAGGATGCTCCTGGACATGAGTCGGGAGACGGCCAGGCGCCTGGCCTCGCTGATGAACCGCCAGGAGATGGGCGAGGAGGAGGAGCTGGTCCCGGCCACGGTCAACGAGCTGGCCAACATCATCGCCGGCCGAGCGGTGTCGGACCTGGTCAACCGCGGGCACCGCTTCAACATCACCTCTCCCACATTATTCTCCGGCCGCGAGATGAACGTCTTCAACACCACCCTGGAGACGGTGGTCCTGCCGCTGGAGACGGAGCAGGGGCAGGTGATCATGAACCTGGCCATCCGGAGCCTGTCCCCATGATGCTATCCTATGATAATATAGTAATATGAAGCTGCGCCGTATAGCCGGCACCGCTTGCCTGGTGGCGGCGGCTGCGGGGTGCAGCGTAGACCGAGGCCTCTGGCCGGACGTCGCCGATTTAGATCCCCGCCAGGCCCGGTTGATGGCCTGCGACCTGGAGGGGCCGCCATCGTTTCCGACTTTGGACATAAGGCTGGGGAAGGGCCGGGTCGCCCAGTACGGCCGCCGGCTGCTGATGGAGGTCAGCGTGCTGGACGAGGGGGGCAGGCTTGAGGATAAGGAAACGATCGCCGTCCTCTGGCCTCCGGTGGACCGGGACAGGCTGCCGGACCGTTTCATCCCGGTGATGGTGCCCTCGGGGGTGGCGCCGCAATATTTCTTTACCTGCGTGGCCGGGATGAGGGAGGGCGGGATCAGGGAGCTGACCCTGCCCCGGACGGTGGCTCCTCCGGACACGGCCACCAGAAGTTTTCGAGACGCAACCACCGGCCGGCAGATCGACCTGCCCAGCGACCGCGAAGTTCGGCTGAGGGTCGAGCTATTAAAGGTCTCCAAGCCTAAAATAGTCCTACTGACGACCTACTCTATTCCGGCCCTGAGGAACCGCAGGGTGGTGGAGTTTTGAAGGCACCCCGGTTTTATAGGGAGCACCAGAAACAAGAGCGGAGGCGGGACAGGGATCGCCTCCGCTCTTGTTTTTAAAGTTGGATCTTCGGGGTTTATAATGGGTAAGCACAAGTAGTATAACAAATGATCTTTCTCCCATGTTACTTTCTTGTGACCAAGAAAGTAACCAAAGAAGTCTTTCCGCCGTTCGGCCGAGCTCAGGCCGAGGCCCAGCGCTGCGGCGGGCCAAGCATCCGCGCCGGCACTCATTGAACCAGAACCTGCAGGCGGCATAACACCCAATGAGTGCTTCTTCGGCGCTGAAGCCAGGCCGCACCGCTGACGGCGGGGCTCTGTGTCGCATCAGCGCTGCTGCGCTGGGAAGGCTGGCGCTGACCACCCCTGTATCCCCTCCTTACCAAGGAGGGGACAATCGGGGAGGTCGTGATCAATGCTTTTAGACGGCCGGCATTGGGGCATCAGAGCAGCGGTGCAGCGACAGTTCTCTTTGGAGCTTTCTCTTTTGAAGAGAAAGCGGGAAAGTAGTTGAATTTTAACAATCTCTGATGACTTGTAACAATCTATAAACCTTAGAGTTATGCCCCTCTAATGCACCAATTATTCCCACACCAAACCCAGAAGAGCCTTAAAGTTAAATTGTCGAAGATTCAGGTATCCTGTCCACGGCAGGCTATGCTCGCCACAGCCTTCGCCAGGAAGGTGGCGGTGGCTGGCGAGCGGGACTAGATGGAGCAGGATGCTTTCAACATCCCGCAAGCGGCGGAGATGTCCCGTCCCTTGCTGGCCCTGATGGTCACCTTGGGGTGGAGCTGGGAGAGCGTTCGGTGGAACTTGCGGACCGAATCCGGGGGCGGGGGCGCGAAAATCCCGGACGGAGGGCCGTTGTAGGGGATCAGATTCACCTTGGAAGGAGTTCTTTTCAGCAGCCGGCCCAGGTTCCGGGCGTCCACCTGGCGGTCGTTGATCCCCGAGATCAGCACATATTCGAAGGTGACCAGCTTTCCGGTCCTTGATACGTATCTCTTGACGGCCTTCAGGAGATCGCCGAGGGGATACTTTCTGTTCACCGGCATCAGCCGGTTCCGGACGGCGTCGTCGGCGGCATTGAGCGAGACAGCCAACTTGAATTGCTCCGGCTCTTCGGCCAGCCGCCCGATGCCCGGCACCAAGCCGGCGGTCGAGATGGTGATATGCCGAGCCCCCAGCCCAAAGCCCTGGGGCGAGTTGATCAGCCGGGCGGCCGCCAGCACGTTATGGTAATTGTCAAGGGGCTCGCCCATGCCCATGAAGACGGCGTTGGTCACTGGCGTATTCGCCAGGGCCTTCAGCCGGAGCAGCTGTTCGGCCATCTCGGCCACGGTCAGGTTCCGACCGAAACCTATGGCCCCGGTGGCGCAGAAGGCGCAGCCCAGCCGGCAACCGGCCTGGGAGGAAAGGCAGGCGGTCAGCCGGTTTCGGCCGGGGATGAGCACACACTCGAAGCTTTGGCCGTCGGGGGCGGTCAGGAGCAGTTTCCTGGTGCCATCGGCTGATACCTCCATCCGTTTAACGGAAAGCCTGGTTATGGAGAAACGCTCCGACAGGCGTTTTCGCAAAGGCGACCCAAGGTCGGTCATGGCCGAAAAATCGGCAATGCCCCGCTGGTAAATCCAGGCCATTATCTGCCGGGCCTGGTAGGAGCGCAGCAGCTCGGGCTTGGCCGCCTCGGTCAGCTGCTCCGGGGAGAGGCCCAGGATGGAGGGTTTGTCTGCGAACGTCACTGGTTGAACTCGATTTCACTTGTCCCCTCTGGGAGAGGGGTCGGGGGTGTGTGAAATGCTGAAAACAGTATAACACACCCCTCGTTCCCCTCTCAAGAGGGGATAAAGAGAAGCCGCTCTCGGAAGGGAGCGGCTTCGGCTTCAAGCGGGGACTGGTGACTAAGCCCGATCAGAAAGAATCATAGTAGGATATCTTCACCGTGCGGCCGATGCGGGCCGAGGGCTGCTCCCCGTAGCCGTTGCGCAGGATGTTCTTCAGGTCGAACTCCAAAAGAAGCCGCTTGCTGAAGAGCCAGCGCAGTCCCCCGTTGAGGTAGCCGTAGCCCTCGCCGAACTGCTGGTCCTCCAAATTGTCGTTGAGGGCCAGGTCGTACTCGGCCACCAGCCACAGCTCGGGATTAAGCGACTTCTCGATGCCGCCGAAGAAACTGACCGAGTTATCTGGGTTGTCTCGGTCCTCGATGCTGTAGTTGGCGCCGCCGTGGAACCCGAGCGTCCCCAGGAAGCGGTAGTTTTTCGAGGCCACGGCATAGAACCCCGGGGATCTGGTGAGGTAGCGACTACCGTACCAGGGCCCGTAACCCTGGTTATTGAAGCCGACGGCCATGGCCGGAAACCAATAGCTCTCGTCCCAGAAGCGGTATTTAATCTGGACCCCCGGAGAAGGGTTCCAATTGGGGCGGCCGTAGCCGATGATGTTGTCGCCGCCGTAGGTGACCCCTAGGTTCAAGCGATCGAACATGCCGAAGGAAAGCCCCAGCAGCAGTCCGCCCACCGGCTGCATCCGCATGTCGATGGCGTATGCGCCTCGGCCCATGGTGCCGGCGGTGGGGAAGTCCACCATCTCGCCGAATTGGATGGCCGGGGCCGCCTGGGTGGATAAAAGCATTACTATGGAAAAATAGTATAGGAGCTTCATGCCAGCCTCCAGAGATATTTTTGTAATTATATAACATATAGTTAAATATTTCAAGCATTATTTATATATATTTAAACATTTTTTACTGCTGTTGTTGGCCTCCGATATCCTGCGGCTACAATATGTTGTATAAAAAGGGCATCGCGGAGAGCGATGCCCTTTTCGGATTAAAATATCATTCCCTTCGCCTGAAGCTTCCCTGCCTTCTCCCGTTCTGCGGCTGCCAGCGGCCGCAGAATCGGAAGGACTGCGAGCCCAGGACCTGGCCCAGCTCCTGGAAGAGCTCGGGCTCGGGGCTGACCCGCAGACGCTGGGAACGGATCTTGATGGGCCGCTCCCCCGGGCTCTCCACCAGGAAGACCACCGGGCAGGCGCCAGGGTATTTCTCCAGTATCCTTGTGAGGCGCTCTATGGAATTATCATCCATCTGGGCCTGGGCCAGCACCACCTCCACATGTTCCACCAGCTGATGGCGGCATTGGGCCAAGGGGAAGAGGTCGTTGGCCACGATCTTGGGGCTCTCCTCCTCCCGGGTGGAGACCGAGCCGGCCACCAGCAGCATGGAGTCAACCTCCAGAAGCTGTCGCTTGGTCTCCAGAAGATCCGAGAAGATCAGCACCTCGCAGGTCCCGGACAGGCCCTCCAGGGTGACGAAGGCCATGGGCTTGCCGTTGCGCTGGGGCGTCTGCTTGACGGCCGAAACCGAGCCGCCGACGATCACCGGCTGGTTGTCCTCCAGCTCGCCCAGCTGGCCGATGGAGTGGGTGGCAAAGGAGCGCAGTTCCACCTTGAACCTCTCCAGCGGGTGGCCCGAGAGGTAGAAGCCCAAGGATTCCTTCTCGAACGGGAGAAAGGCCTTGGGATCCACCTTGCCTGTCCTGGCCGCGGGGGCGGCGGGAAGAGGTTCGTCGTCGAAGAAGGACGTCTGGCCCTGCTCCCGCCTCTGCCTTTTCTCCGAGGCCTGGTCCATGAAGTCGTCCAGGGCGTCCAGCAGGGCCTGGCGGTCAGGGTCCACCGAATCGAAGCAGCCGGCCTTGATCAGGCTCTCGGCCACCTTGCGGTTGACCAGCCTGGGATCGGCGTTTTCCAGCATATGGGCCACGGAGGAGAAACGCCCCAGGGTGGCGCGGACGGCCACCAGTCCCTCGATGGCCTGCTGGCCCACGTTCTTGACCGCGCCCAGCCCGATGCGGATGGAGTTGCCCTCGGGACGGTAGCGGTAGACGCTGGCGTTGATGTCCGGCGGCAGGATGCGCAGGCCCTTCTCCCGGCAGTCGGCCAAGAAGGAGTTGGTCTTGTCGGCGTCGCCCATGACGCTGGAAAGCAGGGCGGACATGTACTCGGCCGGGAAATGGGCCTTGAGGTAGGCGGTCTGGTAGGCCAGCATGGCGTAGCCGGCGGCGTGCGACTTGTTGAAGCCGTAGCCGGCGAACTTGGCCAGCAGGTCGAAGATCCTCTCGGCCTTCTCCTTGGGGATCTTGTTCGTCTCCCAGCAGCCCTTGATGAAGGCCGGGCGCTGCTGTTCGACCACCTCCGGATTCTTCTTGGAGATGGCCTTGATCAGCAGGTAGCCGGCCCCCAGGCTCCAGCCGGCCAGGGCCTGCACCGCCTGCATCACCTGCTCCTGGTAGATGAGGATGCCGTAGGTATCGCGGCAGATGCCCTCCAGCAGGGGGTGCTCGTACTCGATCCGCTGCCGGCCGTTCTTCCGGGCCAGGAAGTCGGGGATGAGGTCCATGGGGCCGGGGCGGTAGAGGGAGATGATGGCGATGATGTCGTCGATGGACGAGGTCTGGAACTTGATGGTCAAATCGCGCATCCCCGAGCCCTCCAGCTGGAAGATGCCGACGGTGTCGCCGGAGCGCAGCAGCTCGAAGGTTTTGGGGTCGTCGGGGGGGATGGCGGCCATGTCCACCTGGGCCCCGCCGGCCCGGGCCAGCTCCACCGTCTCCTCGATGATGGTCAGGTTACGCAGGCCCAGGAAGTCCATCTTCAGAAGGCCGCACTTCTCCAGCCAGCCCATCTCGTACTGGGTGGAGATTTCACCGCCCTTTTGGTTGCGGAAGAGCGGCAGGTAGTCGGTGAGGGAGCCCGGGGTGATGACGACGCCAGCGGCATGGGTGGAGGCGTTGCGGATGCGTCCCTCCAGGCGCTGGGCGATGCCGGCCACCTCCTGGTAGCGGGGATCGGAGGACACCAACTTGGCCAGATCGGGCACCTTCTTTAGGGCCTCGGCGATGGTCTGGTTGAAGGGGATGAGCTTGGCGATGCGGTCGGCCTCGGGGTAGGAGAGCTTGAAGACCCGGGCCACGTCGCGCACCGCCTGTCTGGCCTTCATGGTGCCGAAGGTGATTATCTGGGAGACGCTGTCCTGGCCGTACTTGGACTTGACGTAGTCGATCACCAGCTCCCGCTTAAGGTCGCCGAAGTCGATGTCGATATCAGGCATGCTGGCCCGCTCCGGGTTAAGGAAGCGCTCGAATAGCAGGCCGTAGCGGATGGGATCGACATCGGTAATGCCCAGGCTGTAGAGCACCAGGCTGCCCACGGCCGAGCCACGGCCCGGCCCCACCGGCACCCCGCTCCTGCGGGCGAAGTCGATGAAGTCCTTGACCACCAGAAAATAGCCAGCGAAGCCCATACGTTCGATGATGGACAGCTCTTTGTCCAACCTCTCCTGGAGCCCCGGGGTGACCTTGGGGTAGCGCCTGGCTAGCCCGGAGTTGGCCAGGTAGCGGAGGTAGTGGTTCTGGCTCTCGTATTCTGGCGGCACCGGGAAGTGAGGTAGGTTGAGCCGGCCGGTGCCCAGGTCGGAGAGATGCAGGTTGCATCGTTCGGCAATGGCCGCGGTGTTGGCCAGGGCCTCGGGCAGGTCCTTGAAAAGCTGGGCCATCTCGGCCGGGGTACGAAAATAGAAACTGTTGTTGGCGAACTGGAAGCGGTTCGGGTCGTCCAGGGTGGCGCCGGTCTGTACACAGAGCTGGACGGCGTGGGCCTTGGCGTCGTCCGGGGATAGATAGTGGACGTCGTTGGTGGCCGCCAGGGGGATGCCCAACTGTTGGGAGAGGCTGACGATGGCCGGAAGAACGGTGCGCTCCTCGTCAAGCCCATGGTTCTGCACCTCCAGAAAGTAGTTCTCTCCAAACAGCTCCCGATAGAAGTAGGCTGCCTCCCGCAGCCGGTCGTCGCGCCCCCTGAGGATCATCTGGCTGATCTCTCCCTTGGTACAGGAGGACATGGCCAAAAGTCCGGCGGAGTGGGCGGCCAGCAGCTCCTTATCTATCCGGGGCTTGTAGTAGAAGCCCTCCAGAAAGGCGGCCGAAGAAAGCTTCATCAGGTTGCGGTAGCCCGCCTCGTCCCGGGCCAGCAGCACCAGGTGGTACGAGGTGTCCTCGCCTTCGCCGCCCTGCTTCTCGAAACGGCTGCGAGGGGCTACGTAAACCTCACAGCCCACGATCGGCTTGATGCCTTGGGAGCGGCATCTGGTGTAGAAATCCAGGGCGCCGAACATATTGCCGTGGTCGGTGATGGCCAGCGAGTCCATGCCGCACTCCCTGGCCCGGCGCACCAGCTCGTCGACCGTGGCCAGGCCGTCGAGAATGCTGTATTCGGTGTGGACGTGTAGGTGGACGAAGGGGGATTTCATTTTACCAGGTTGCGAGTTCGGAGTTGCGGGTTCCGGATTGTGCGATGTCGATGGCGCACTCGATAGCAACAACTTCCAACTCGGAACACGCAACTAGAAACTGGCGGATTAGCCCAGGTCGGAGGCCTTCTTGGGTATCTGGCTGGAGTCCAGGGGGAGGTCCAGGGGGTTGGCGGAGTACTTCTCGCGGCAGCGGGGGCAGAGCACGAAGTCGAACTCCTTGTGGACCTCGTCCTCCAAGAGCCGCTCCGGCACCCCGGCCGTCTGCCGCTCGATCTTGGAGACCAGGGACTTGAGGTCCTCGGCCGGGCCGGGCTCGATGACGCCGTCGAAGCCCTGCTGCACCGAGATTCTTACATTATAGAAGGCGGCCCCCGGGGGGAGCGCCCGGCCGCATTTATGGCAACGTCTCATGGAATGTTCTGAGGTTCGGAGATGTGGATGGAACTTGGGTCTATCAGCCGCCGCGGATGATGGATGATATTAGCAGATAAAAATACGGATGTCAACAGGCAGGGGAGAACTGGATTACAATAGGTAAAAATACACTTGAATCAGGAGAGTTCGGTCAGACCGGGAAGATGGCTCTGGTGAGATAAGCTCCATTTTTAGGGAAGGTAGCCTTCAGCCAGCCTTCTTTATATTCATTCCGGCGATAGTAGATAATAACTATAAATTTTCAACAAAACCCTTGACAAACAGACCCAATAATCATAAACTAATCATAGAGTTAGGCTGCCCGAAACTATTATAGGGGGCGGCCCGTCGGTGCTGGGAAAAATGAAAAAAAACATTTGCCTCGCCGCCACAATATTTCTGGCCATCTTCTGTCCATGCCCAACGCTTTGGGGACAGGGATTGCTCATCCCCATGGACCTGTCACAGACCGACCACCTCAAGGCCTACGGCATCGCCTACCAGGCGCTGCAGGAGGGGAACAAGGTGGAGTGGCTGCTCAACTACCGGGGCGGATCGTTCCTGCTGCCCGGCTCAAAAAGCCTGGAAGACCTGTGCCGGCTGCGGGGGGTGGCCTGCCAGGCGGTCAGCGAGGGAGGCAAGCGCGCGATCTACGGGGAGATCGAAGCCGCCAACATGGAGCGCATCGAGCTGGAGAAGGCGCCCCGGCTGGCGGTCTACGTGCCGCCCACCTACGATCCCTGGGATGACGCGGTCCGCCTGGCCCTGGAATACGCCCAGGTGCCCTATTCCACCCTTTGGGACGAGGAGGTGCTCTCCGGGGCCCTAGCCCAGTACGACTGGCTGCACCTGCACCACGAGGACTTCACCGGGCAGTACGGCAAGTTCTACGCCAGCTTCCATAACACCGACTGGTACCGCAACGAAGTCCGAGCCAACACCCGCGAGGCCCAGAAGCTGGGCTTCGCCAAGGTCTCCCAGCTGAAGCTGGCAGTAGCCCAGAAGATTAGGCAATATCTCCAGGAGGGCGGATTCCTGTTCGCCATGTGCTCGGCCCCGGCCACCTTGGACATCGCCCTGGCGGCTCACCAGACCGACATTGTGCCGGCCGAGTTCGACGGCGATCCGGCCGACCCCCGCGCCCAGGAAAGGCTGGATTACGGCCAAACCATTGCCTTCACCGGTTTCAAGGTCATAATCAGCCCCATGGTCTACGAACATTCAGACATCGACGTCAACAACACCTTCGATGTCGGCTCAAAGGACGGGCCGTTGGAGGCCCCGGCCTCGCGGGGGGCGGAGGCCTACTTCACCCTCTTCGACTTCTCGGCCAAGTACGACCCGGTCTCCTGCATGCTGACCCAGTGCCACACCGCCCTGGTGAGGGAGTTCCTAGGCCAGGACACCGGATTTCGGCGCTCCCTGATCAGGCAAGGCTTGGTGCTTTTGGCTGAGGTGGCTGGCACCGACGAGATCAAATACCTTCACGGTTTGTTCGGCAAGGGCAGCTTTGCCTACCTGGGCGGCCACGATCCCGAGGACTACCAGCACCTGGTGGGCGACCCCAAGACCGACCTCCGCCTGCACCGCAACTCGCCGGGCTACCGCCTGATCCTGAACAATATCCTGTTCCCGGCGGCCAAGAAGAAACCGCTCAAAACCTAGGCTTTCGGGAAGGCCGCCAGCCAAACTGCTTATTGTCATCTAAGCGCCGCCATCAAGACGTAACACAAATAATATCAATCGTGCTACTATATATTTACAGTAAGCCAGAACGAAGGCCGCAGGTTAGGAGCAAGCGCACCAAACAAGCCTTTCTATCCCTGCTGCTGGCCTGTCTGGCGGCGGCCGGCTGCTCGCCGGGGCGGAGGACGGTGCTGGTGGTGGCCATGAACGGCGGGGCGGTCAGCCTGGACCCGCACACCCAGGACGAGTTCATCACCATCAATATCCTGGCCAACATCTACGAAGGGCTGGTGGGGATGGACCCCAACCTGAAGGTGGTGCCGATGCTGGCCAGGGGATACGACAACCCGAACGACAACAACTGGCGCTTCCACCTGAGGCCCGAGGCCCGTTTTCACGACGGCCGGCCGGTAAGGGCCGATGACGTGGTCTACAGCCTGAGGCGGGCTAAGGAGCATCCCAGTTCCATTTTTGCCGGAGACATGTCGGTAGTATGCCGGATAGCCGAGTTGGACAGCCTGACGGTCGAGGTGCAGACCGACCGGCCCCGGCCGATGCTGATCAAGCTGTTGGCGGCGGTGGCCATAATGCCCAGAGATTTAGAACCCGGGGAGACGGCCATAGGCACCGGGCCCTACCGTTTCGTCCGTTTCCTGGAGCGGCGGGGCGCAGCCCTGCACCGTTTCGAGGGTTACTGGGGTGAGCGCCCGCAGTTCGTGATGGCCGAGTACCGGTGCCTTCCCCAGGGCCAGGAGCGGGCGCGCGCCCTGATGGCCGGAGAGATAGACGTGGACGCCATGCTGGAAGGCGACCAGCGGCAGGGGCTGGAGAGGGACAGCCGAGTCTCCATCAGGGAGACGCCCTACAACACCGTCTGGCTGTTGGGCTGCGACATGAAACCAAGAAAGGGCGGCAATCCCCTGGCCGACCTTCGGGTGCGGCGCGCCGTGTCGCTGGCCGTCGACCGCAGGGAGCTGGTGGACAAGGCCTTCAACGGCCACGGCCAAGCGGCCAACCAGATGGTCCCTCCCACGGTCCTGGGATATAACCCCTCGATGCCGGAGATCCTCCGGGACACGGCGACCGCCAGGAGGCTTCTAGCCCAAGCCGGGTTTGGGAGCGGGTTGAAGCTGCAGTTGCTGCTCAAACCCATGAATTACCGGGTGGGGAAGATGCTGGAGGGCCAGCTGGCGGCCGCTGGTATCGAGCTCCGGGCCGACACCATATCCTGGGACAGCCTCTATCGGGGCATCGAGCAGGGGGTCGTTCCCTTCTACATGTACGGGCTGGCCTTCAGCTATGGCGATGCCAGCGAGGGGATCAACGAGCTCTACAGCCACGCCCCGGGCGAGCTGGGGCACGGGAACAGCACCGGGTACTCCAACCCCAGGCTGGATTCCGTCATCAGGTCGGCCTTCGGGGAGTTTGACCAGGCCAAAAGGCAGGAGTTGCTGCAGCGGGCGGTGGCCATAGTCGCCGAGGACCTGCCCCTGATACCCCTGTATTACCAGAGGACATACTATGCCGTCAGGCCGGGGCTGCTGTGGACGCCGCGAAGCGACGAGATGGTCCTGGCCAAGGAGTTCCGGACCGGACGGGCCAGTAGGTGATCATCCGGAAAGCCGGGAAGGCCATTCAAAGCAAATAGAGGTGGAAAGATGAGGCGTTCCAGGACGGCAGTTCTAGCGGCCCTGGCTATGCTGGCGGGGGCCCTGGCCTCCTGCGGCGGCCCGACCGGGCAGACCGGGACCTTGATCGTGGCCGGGCAGGGGTGGCCTATATCCCTGGTGCCGCACGGCATGCCCGAGGTCTTCACCGTCATGGCCCAGTCGAATATCTACGAGAGCCTGGTAGAGTTCGATTCCAGGATGAGGGTGACGCCGCTTTTGGCGGAGAACTGGGAGACGCCAGATCCCAAGACCTGGATCTTCAGGCTGCGCCGCGGCGTCACCTTCCACGACGGCAGCCCGCTGACGGCGGGGGACGTGGTCTTCTCCCTGAGACGAGCCAAGGAGGATTCGGGTTCCTCCCTCCGGGCGAACTTCGTCCAGATAGAGTCCATCGAGGC
Organism: uncultured bacterium; assembly: GCA_964518765.1. Lineage (GTDB taxonomy): Bacteria > Edwardsbacteria > AC1 > AC1 > EtOH8 > CAZPNX01. Next base: position 13,209 of record CAZFJC010000012.1, on the reverse strand, counting down.
GTTGGATGGGCAGTCGGTGCGCATCGCCACCAAGCGGCCCTTTCCCCTGCTGCTGTACAAGCTGGTCTCGGTATTCATCATCCCCGAGAAGGTCTTCACCGCACTGGGGCCGGAGGGTTTCGGCCGCTCGCCGGTGGGCACCGGCCCCTACCTGTTGAAGGAATACCCCCAGGGCGGGCCCCTGGTGCTGAGGTCGTATCCCGGTTATTGGGGCCGAAAGCCGGCTTTCGGCGAGATGAAGTTGATGGTGGTCAACGACGAAGAGGAGATCGGCCGGCTGCTCGAATCCGGCGGAAACTCGGTCATCGTCCCCATGATGAACCAGGCCACTGCCAGGCGGCTGGAGGGGGCGGGATCGAAAAAATACCGCATCCATCACCGCTCGGGCCTGGTCCTCCGCTACCTGGGCTTTCGTTGGAGCGCCAAGCCTCTGAGCCACCCCTTGGTGCGGCAGGCGCTGCAGCTGGCGGTGGAACGGCAGGACCTGGTGAAGTCGGTCTGCTACGGGTACGGCTCCCCGGCCAACCAGCCGGTGCCTCCGACGGTGTTCGGAAGCGACGGCCGGCTGCCCCCGCTGCCCTATGATCCGGCCCGGGCGTCCAGGATGCTCCGGGAGGCTGGTTTCCCTCAAGGGCTTGACCTGACGCTCTCCATACCGGAACAGAGGATAGAGGTCGGCCGCCGGCTCCAAGAGCACATGGCGGCTGCCGGGATCAGGCTGACGCTGAAGCCGATGACCAGGGAGCAATTCTTCCGGTCCCTGGACACCGCCAGCCTATTCTACATCGGCTACGGCAGCACCTCGGGCGACGCCTCGGACCTTCTGGACGAGGCTCTTCATTCCCAAAGCGGCGGCTACGGCGTCAACAACTACGGCGGCTATTCCAATCCCGAGGTGGACCGGCTGATCGAAGTCTCCGACACCTGCTTCTCGCAGGAGAGGCGGCTGGAGCTTATCCAGCAGGCCATGGGGCTGGTCTGCCGGGACGTGGCCATAATACCTCTTTTCATCGAGGACCAGGTAAGCGGGTCAAGCGCCGGATTGGTGTGGACGCCGCGCCTGGACATGATGGTCCTGGGAAAGGAGGTCCGGCCGAAATGAAGTCGAGCTTGGGAGCACATTCCATGAGAACCTCTGCTAAGTCGGCCAGGGCGGGCGGGATCCTGCTGCTCTGCCTGCTGATGTCGTTTTCCTGCCGCCACGGAGGCAACGGCCGCCGGGCTATCCGTCTGTCGATGGAGGACGACATCATCACCCTCGATCCGCACCGCCACGACGACAGTGTTACCCACTCGGTGCTGTCCAATATCTACGAACCTCTGGTGGCCTTCGACGGGCAGATGAGAATTACCCCGGCCCTGGCGGTATCCTGGGAGAATCCGGACGACCTCACCTGGCGGTTCCACCTGAGGCCGGGGGTCAGGTTTCATTCCGGGAAATCCTGCCTGGCCAGGGACGTGGTCCACAGCCTGAAGCGGGCCAGGGCCAGGGAGGTGGGCCACTATATCTACGGGCTCCGGGAGGTGAGGGAGATCGACAGCCTGACGGTGGAGCTGGTGACTGACCAGCCCTCGCCGGTACTGCTGAACAAGCTGACCTTTATTGCCGTAGTGCCGGATGACAGCCCCGATAGCATCGCCAGACCGGTGGGCACCGGACCGTACCTGTTCCAGGAATACTGCAAGGGCGTGGCCATGAGCCTCAAGGCCAACGGGGAATACTGGGGAGGCAGGCCGGCCATCCCCTCCGCCGTTTTCCGGGTAATACCCGAGGACGGGGACCGTCTGCAGGCGCTCCTTGCCAGAGAGATCTCCCTGGCCAGGGACATGGAGGGGGAGTCCAAGAAAAAGATCCTGGCCGACCCGGAGCTGATCTACCTCAGCCGACCAGGCCTGGGCGTCACCCATCTGGGCATTAACATCCGGATGGGCGGCCCCCTTTCCAAGAGGAAGGTGCGGCAGGCGATCTTCTGGGCGCTGGACCCGGCCGAGATCGTGGCCGAGTCCGGCCTGGAGGCCGAGCCCTGGGACCAGCTGGTATCCCCCTACATCGTAGGATATCTGCCCGGTGGCAATGTCCGGCGCCCGGATCTGGACCGGGCCAAAAGGCTGCTGGCCGAGGCCGGCTACCCCAGGGGTTTCAGTACCGACTTCGAGCTGTCCAACAGCGCCGCTGCCACCTCGGGGCAGGTGATCGCCCGGCAGCTGGGCAGGGCAGGCATCAGGGTGAGGGTGGTGGGAATGGAGTGGACCAGCTTCACCCAGCGTCTCAAACGGCAGGAGAGCCCGTTCTACCTCATCGGCTGGTCCTGCAGCTCGGGGGACGCCTCCGATCTCTACGATGCCTGCCTGCATTCCAAGACGGCCGCCGGCTACGGGCAGGCCAACCACACCGGTTACAGCAATCCGGCCGTCGACCGGCTGATAGAGCGGAGCAACCAGATTCTGGACCAGAAGGAGAGGATCGGCCTGCTCCACCGGATACAGGACGCCGTCATGGATGACATGCCGCTGGTGCCGCTGTACCTTAGAAACCGCGGCTACGGGGCCGAGGCCAGGGTCGATTTCATACCCCGGCAGGACGCCAGGGTGAAACTGGCCGAGATCTCATGGAAAGACGGAAAATAGACAATGTCTTTGCTGCCGTGAAAAGAGAGAGATTTGCCGAAAGGATGGCGCTGGTGTTGGCGCTGTCCATGGCCCTGGCCGGGTGCCGGGTAAGCGGCGGGCCCGAGGAGCTCGGGGTGGGACTGGAGAGCGACCTTTTGGGCCTGGACCCGCACCGCCACGACGAGAGCGTCACCTACTGCGTGATGGACAACATCTACAGCCATCTGGTGGAGTTCGACGACCAGATGAGGATCCGGCCCGGACTGGCGGTTTCTTGGGAGAACCCCGGGGAGAACGTCTGGCGCTTCCAGCTGAGGCCGGGGGTTACCTTCCACAACGGCACCCCCTGCGATGCGGCCGACGTCAAGTTCAGCCTGGACCGGGCCCGGGGGCTGGAGCTGGGGCATTACCTGGCCACGGTGAAGGAGGTCAGGGTGGTGGACGGCCTGACGGTGGATGTGATCACCAGCCGACCCTCGCCGGTGCTGCTGAACAAGCTGACCTTTATCGCTATCGTGCCCTCGGGCTCTCCGGATACCATAACACAGCCGGTGGGCACCGGGCCCTACCGTTTCGTCTCGCACCGGCCGGACACCGATCTGGTGCTCCAGGCCTGCCGCAGCTACTGGGGATCCAAGCCCAGGATCGGGCGCGTCAGGTTCCGCTTCTATGAGGAGCGGACAAAAAGGCTGGAGGCGCTGGTGTCCGGCGTGGTGCACATAGCGCGCGACATCAGCCGGTCCGACCTGGCCAGGGTCAAAAACGCCGAGCACATCAGGCTGGAGACCGTCCCCGGCCTTTCGGTCGGCTTCCTGGGGTTCGGGCTGAGCCCAAAGAACCCCTTCGGCCGGCGCCAGGTTCGGGAGGCGGTCTATTGGGCGATCGACACCCAGAAATGGATAGAGAGGATCGAGCTGGAGGCCCAGCCCAGCGACCAGTTCGTCTCCCCATACATCGTGGGCTATCTGCCTGACTTCCGTCCGGGACGGCCCGACCTAGATAAGGCGCGGAGGCTGATGGCCCGGGCCGGATTCGCCAAGGGATTTACTACCGACCTTGAGGTGACCCAGGCCGCCGTCAGCCGTTCGGCCCCGGTGATCGTGGAGCAGCTCTCCCGGCTGGGTATAAAAGTCAGGGTGCGGGTGCTCAGCTGGGCCCAGCTTTCAGAGCGGATACTCAATCAGCGAAGTCCTTTCTTCTTCGTGGGCTGGTCCTGCAGCTCGGGGGACGCCTCGGACTTCCTGGACGCCTGCCTGCACTCCCCGGACGCCCGCCAATACGGGAGTGCCAATTGGGGCGGGTACCGCAGCCGGGAGATGGACGCCCTGGTGGAACGGATAGGTTCGACCTTGGACAACCGGCAGAGAATCGAGCTGTTGCACCGGGCCATGCGTTTGGCCCTGGCGGACATGCCGCTGGTGCCGGTGTACGTACGCAGTCGGACCTACGCCCACCACCGGCAGCTGTCCTTCGTCCCACGGCTGGACGGAAGCCTGTCGCTGGCCGAGCTTAGGTGGTCGGGCAACTGGCGGCTGCGATGAAAGGAGGGTGAGATGGTCCGAACTCTGTGCATCGTTCTGGCCGCCCTGGCCCTCGGTTGCCGTCCGTCGCCGCATCAGGACGAATTGGTGATCGCCAACCGGGGCCTGCCGCTTTGCCTGACGCCGCACCTTAAGTCTGAGGTCATCAGCGTTTTGGTCCAGGGAAACATGTTCGAGGCCTTGGTCGAGTTCGACCCGGCCATGAAGATCCGACCCCTGCTGGCCGAGACCTGGGAGAACCCCGACGACCTGACCTGGGTTTTCCGCCTCCGGCCGGGCGTCCTCTTCCACGACGGCACCCCCATGCAGGCCGAGGACGTGGTCTTCTCCCTGTGCCGGGCCAAGAACTGGCCGGCCTCGGAGCTCAAGAGCAACTTCGTGGCGGTGGACACCATCTTCCAGGCCGACGAACGGACCGTGGTCATCAGGACACGGCGCCCCTATCCCATACTGCTGAACAAGCTTTTGAACGCTTTCATCATCCCGGCCCGCTATCATCAGAAATATAGAGACGCCGGTTTCGAGCAGGCCCCGGTGGGCACCGGCCCCTATCGCTTCCTGTCTTTCGACCGCAGGCGCGGCCTGAGAATGCAGCGCTGGGATAGATACTGGGGGCCCAAGCCTGATTTCAGGCAGGTGACCATCACCAAGTACGAAGATCCCAGGGAGATCGAGGCGCTCCTGAGGCAGGGCATGGCCGACATAGTGAACGAGGTGCCTCCGGCGGCCGCCCGAGGGCTTTTGGATAGTCCGGTCAGGGGATACCGTTTGGAGAGAAGGCCGGGCCTGGCCCTGAGGTATCTGGGCCTCAACACTACCGTTAAGCCCCTGAGCGACCTCCGGGTGCGGCAGGCGATATCCCTGGCCGTCGACCGTCAGGCCTTGGTGGGGCAATGCGTGCTGGGTTTCGGGATGCCGGCCAGCCAGCCGGTGCCGCAGGCCATCTTCGGATACGACCCGGGCCTTCCCCAGTTAAGATATGACCCGGACAGGGCCAGAAGGCTGCTGAAGGCGGCCGGCTACGGCCGGGGGCTTAGGCTGTCGCTGCTATTGCCCGACACCAGGCTTTCCTTCGGACAGGAGCTGCAGCACCAGATGGCCCGGGCCGGCATCGAGCTGGAGCTGAACGTCAAGGAGAGGGAGGCGTTCTTTGATGCTCAGGACACCAGCAGCTTCTTCCTGCTGGGTTCGGTCTCCATCTCCGGCGACGCCTCCGACCTTTTCGACGACGTCATCCACAGCCCCCGGGCAGGCTACGGCCGGGACAACCAGCACCGGTACCGCAATCCCTCGGTCGACAGGTTGATCGAGGCCTCCTCAGGATACCTAGACCAGGCCCAGCGGCTCAAGGCCCTGCAGAGGATCATGAGGTTGGTGATGGCCGATCTGCCCCGCATCCCCCTGTATGTCGAGGATGAGATCTACGCGGTCTCGGACAGATTGTCCTGGCAGCCCCGTTCGGACTTGATGATCTATGCCAAGGAGGTCAATAGGAGGTGAAGCGAGAACTGAAAGCAGAAGGCAGAAACCGAAAAGGCAAAAGGGCTGGCGACGGGTTTACCCGCCATAACTTTTCGCTCTATTCATTTTCCGCTTTCTGCCTTCTGGTTTTGTTCGGCTGCGGCCGCGGCGGCGACACCACGCTGGTCATCGCCCACGAGGGTGGGGTGGTCGGCCTCGACCCCCACCGGCAGGACGAGGCGGTGACGGTGTCGGTGCTGGCCAACATGTACCAGGGGCTGGTGGCCTTCGATCCCAACCTGAAGATAGTGCCTTGTTTGGCCGAGGGCTATTCCAACCCCGACGACCTGACCTGGCGGTTTCACTTCCGCGACGGTGTCCTTTTCCACGATGGAAGGGGGGTCGCCATCGAGGATGTCATCTGGAGCCTGGAGCGCGCCTGGCGGGATTCGTCCTCGATCTTCAGGGGCATGCTTTCCCAGATAAAGGGCATTGAGGCCTTGGATTCAGCGACCTTGGAGATAAAGACCAAGCTCCCCCACCCCACCCTGATAAGCATCCTGCCGCAGGTGGCGGTAATCCCCCGTGGTTCCGATCCCTCGGAGCATCCGGTGGGCACCGGGCCCTATCGGTACCATTCTCCTTTGAACGGCGGCGGGATTAGGATGGAGAGGTTCGAGGGCTACTGGGGGGAGAGGCCGTCGTTCCCCTGGGCCGAGTTCCGCAACATCACCGACGAGGGAAAAAGATCGGCGGCCTTGCTCTCCGGCCGGATAGACTTCGATGCCTCGGTCTCCGAAGGGCAAAGGTCAAAAATGGAAGCATCAACCAGGGTGACCCTCAAGTCCTGGCCGGGCGCCTCGGTTGGGGTCTTGGGATATGACCTCAAGGGCCGGATCCCAGATAACCCGTTCCTCGATATTAGAGTGAGACAGGCGATCTCCCTGGCCATAGACCGGGACAGGCTTTCCCAAGTGGCCTATCAGGGGTATACCTTGCCGGCCTGGCAGCTGGTGGCTCCGACCGTGCTTGGATACGACCCGGATCTGCCCAAACCAACAAGGGACACGGCCGGCGCCAGGGCCCTGTTGGCCCGGGCCGGTTTCCCCGGCGGCCTGAAGCTGACCCTGGAGATGTCGGGCACGGCCTGGACAGTTGGCAGGGAGCTTTCCCGGCAGCTTGGCGAGGCGGGGATAGAGCTGAAGGTGGACACGGTCTCCTGGGAGAGGCTCTACCAGGACATCTCCGCCGGCCGGGCCAGGTTCTATCTGATGGGCTTCGGCTTCGGCTTCGGCGACGCCAGCGAAGTCCTGAACGAGCTCCACAGCCTTCAGCCGTCAGGTTTGGGGGCCAACAACCTTACCGGCTATTCCAATCCGGCTATGGACCGCCTGTTGGAGGCCGCCGACCGGGAGTTCGACCCAGCCAAGCGACAGGCCCTACTGAAGAAAGCTGTCAGGCTGGCCGCCGAGGATCTGCCATATATCCCGCTCTACGTCCGGGAGTACTGCTACGGCCTGCGCCGCGGTCTGGAGTGGTCGCCCCGCAGCGACGGGCTGGTGCTGGCGGCCGAGTTCAAGCGGAAATGAAAGCATTGCGGATATTGGTGGTAAGATGAGAAACATTGTTTTAACATTCCGCCTTCCCTGCCCCGAGCTGTGCCGAGGGGTGCTTTCTGTTTATTTTCTTTGCACGGCCCTTGCCCCGAGCGCCTCACCTCTGTTCAACGTGAACTCCGCCGAAGCCCAGACCACCCACAACCTGGATGTCATCTTCCAGCGGGGTATACCCGACACCAGCCTGCGGTATTGGGGGTCAGTATAGTTATTTTACAATAATATATATAGTATAATATCCAGTGCATATTATGTTTAAAAGCACCGGCATTTCGTTAGCCCTGCCTCGGGCCCTAGCCCTGGCCCTGGCCCTGACGCTTGGCTGCGGGCCCAAGGCCCCGGAGACGGTGGTGGTGGCCCTGGAGGACGACATCGTCTCCCTGGACCCCCCACGCCCTGGACGATGAGGTCACCAGCTCAGCGCTGGCCAACGTCTGCCAGGCCCTGGTCGGATTCGACCCCCAGATGCGGATCACGCCTCTGCTGGCCGAGAGCTGGGAGAACCCCAGCGACCTGGTGTGGCGGTTCCGGCTGCGTCCCGGGGTCCGCTTCCACGACGGGCGGCTGCTGAACGCCTCCGATGTCGTCTTCAGCCTGGAGCGGGCCCGGTCCGGCCGGCTCTCCTATTACCTGTCGCAGGTGAGCACGGTCCGGGCGGCGGACGGGATGACGGTGGAGATCGTCACCCGCCAGCCGGCGCCGGTGCTTTTGAACAAGCTCAACTTCATCGCCATCCTGCCTGGCGGGACGCCAGACAGCATCGCCGTCCCGGTGGGCACCGGGCCCTACCGGTTCGAGGAATACCAGCCGGGGAGAAGGCTGGTGCTGGGAGCCTTCGACAGCTACTGGGGCGGCCGGCCCCGGATAACCCGGGCCGAGTTCGCGGTGCTGGCCACCCCCGAGGAGCGGCTGGCGGCCCTGGCCAGGGGCGAGATACACCTGGCCAAGTTCGTGCAGCTGCGCGACAGCGCCCGGCATCCCAAGGCCGGCCTGGTCTACCACAGTCTGCCGGGGCTGGGGGTGACCCTGCTGGGGGCCAACGTCGGCCTGCCCGGCCCCCTGACCGACCGTCGGGTGCGGCAGGCCATCTTTTGGGCGCTGGACCCGGCCAGGATCATCGAACAGACCGGGCTGGATGCCAGGCCCATCGGACAGCTGGTGGCTCCGTTCGTGGTGGGTTTCATCCCTCAGGCCGAGGCCGACCGCCCCAAGGCCGATCGGGCCAGGGCGCTGCTGGCCCAGGCGGGGTACGGGCCGGGCCTGAGGCTGGAGCTGGAGGCCTCCACATCGGCGGCCGCCAGGGCCGAGGCTGTCGCCAGGCAGCTGTCCTCGGTAGGCATCGACGCCAGGGTGGTGCCCCGCGAGTGGACGGTGCTCACCGACCGCCTCAACCGGAGGCAGGCCCGGTTCTTCCTGGTCGGCTGGTCCTGTGTCTCCGGGGATGCCTCGGACCTTCTGGAGGCCTGTCTGCACAGCCAGGCCGGTCCGGGGTACGGCAGCGCCAACTGGTGCGGATATTCGGCGCCGGAGCTCGATTGCCAGATCGAACTGGCCGGCCGGACCCTGGATGCCAGGAGGCGCATCGTTTTGCTGCAGCAGTCGCTCTCGGCCGGTCTGGAGGACATGCCGCTGATACCGCTCTACGTCAGGGACCAGACCTATGCCCACTGCCGAAGCCTGGATTTCAAGCCGCGCCAGGATGGCTGGGTGTTGATCTCGGAACTATCCTTTAGGAGGTGAACCGTATGAAGCCGACGCGTTTGGCGGTCGCCGGGGTGGGGCTCTACCTGGCCCTGCTGGTGCTCCAGCACCTGCTGATGGTGGCCTTCACCGGCCCGGCCCGGCAGAGGAGACACAGCCAGGATGCCTTCGGCTTCGCCCGGATGAGCGCCAGGACGGTGGCCGAGGCCTACGACAGCTACTATGCCTCTGGCTACTACAAGTTTCGGGAGCTGGTGGGCGATGTCATGCGCATGAACCCTGACCTCAAGGGACTGTCCCTGATCGACGTTGAGGGTCGGATCCTCTTCGACTCCCGGGAGTTCGAGGAGGGCAAGCCCTCTGTCCAGTCGAAGCTCGACGGCCCGGATCTGCTGGCCGCGGTCAAGGGTTTGGAGCTCAGCTGCCGCATGGCCAAACACGAGGATGGCCAAAGCCTGGACATCGTGGTGCCATACCTCGAGGAATGGGGCCGGCACCGGGTCTCGGTGCGCTATCTGATCGCCTATCGGCCCTGGGGCGAACAATGGAGGCAGATCTGGGGGCGGATATGGCTGGCCGGCTTGGTGAGCCTTCTAATCGGGGCGGCCGTCATATTCCTAGCCTGCCGCCGACTGGCCCAGGGGGGGGCGGGGCGCCCATGAAGAGCCTGAAGATAAAGTTCGCCGCTACCATCAGCCTGTTGGTGATCATCATCCTGATGGTGAACGCGGCCGCCACCCTGGTGGTGCGCAACCGACAGATGCGCCGGGAGATCATCGACAGCGGGGTCTCCTTCTCCCAGCTAACGGTGGCCCCGCTCTGCCAGGGGTACGAATTATACTACGCCTCGGGCTATTACAAGTTCCGCGAGATCGTCTCCAACCTCATGTCCATGAACCGCTACGTGGACCGCATCCAGATCCTGGACATCGGCGGCGAGGTCAAGTTCGACACTAAGGACCTGGAGTCGGGGGCCATGCTGGACCGGGCCAGGCCCCGGCTGGAGAATCCCAGCCTGATCGAGCGCATCAAGAGGCTGGATATCAGCTGGCAGGAGGTCACCCTGGAGGACGGGGCCAAGAGGCTGGAGATAGTCACCCCCTACGTCGAGGAGTGGGGGCGGCACCGGCTCTCGGTGCGCTACCTGGCCTCGTTCGACGCCCTGGTCCAGCTGTTCCGCAACACCTTGATCCAGGTAGTGCTGCTTACCATGATCTTCGTGTTGCTGGGGGCGGCCCTGGCCTACGCCGCTGCCCGACGGATCACCGAGCCCATCAGCCGGCTGACGGTGGCCGCCCGGGAGATGGGGCGCGGCCAGCTGGAGCAGGAGGTGGCGGTCCGCAGCGATGACGAGATCGGCGAGCTGGCCCAGAACTTCAACCAGATGGCCATGCAGCTCAAGGAGAACCTGGAGGCGCTGGCCGAGTCCTACGAGCAGCTATCGCAGGCCAACCTGGAGCTGCGCAAGCTGGACCAGCTCAAGAGCGAGTTCATCGCCAACATCTCCCACGAGCTGCGCACCCCGCTGACGGCCATCGCCGGCTACGCCGACTACCTGGCTATGGAGAAGCTGGGCCCGTTGACCGAAACCCAGCACAACGGCCTGGAGGTCATGCGACGCAACATCCGGCGTTTGATGCGGCAGATCAAGGAATTGCTGGACTTCACCACCATCGAGGCCGGGCACCTGGCGGTGGAGGTCCGGCCGTTCGAACTCAAGCCCCTGCTGGACGAGGTGGTGGACTCGCTGCATACCGAGCTGGAGAAGAAAAAGCTGTGGATCAAGCTGGAGGTGCCGGAGGGGGCGCGGGTGAACGCCGACCGGGAGCGCATCGGCCAGGTTATGGACAACCTGATAATAAACGCGGTAAAGTTTACCAGCCAAGGCGGGGTGACCATCCGGGCGGTGCCCCAGGGGGACGACCTGATAAGGGTCACCGTCGCCGACACCGGCATCGGCATCCCGCCCGACTCCATCCACAAGGTGTTCGAGCGTTTCCAACAGCTGGACGGTTCCTCCACCCGCCGCTACGGAGGGGTGGGCCTGGGTTTGGCCATCGTCAAGTCCATCCTGGACGCCCACCGGATAGGCATCGAGGTTAAAAGCGTGCTGGGGCAGGGGACCGAGTTCATCTTCGATCTGCCGCTGGCCAAAGGCTAAGGCATCAGCGTAAGGAGGATGCGTATGGACGAGCCCAAGAAGAGGATAATGGTGGTCGACGATGAGGAGGACCTGCTCGACTTCGTCAAGCTGGTGCTGGAGGGGGCGGGATACCAGGTCTACCCGGCCCTAACCGGCCACGAGGCCCTGCAGCAGATGTACCGAGAGAAGCCAGACCTGATCCTGCTGGACATTATGATGCCCGACCTGGACGGCATGGAGCTTCTCAAGATACTGAAGATCGAGGAGTCAACCGCATCAATACCGGTGGCCATGCTGACGGCCAAGGTGGAGCCCAAGGATAAGATGGCCGCCCTGCAGGAGGAGGCGGTAGACTACATTTGCAAACCCTTCTCCCCCCAGGAGCTGGTGGAACGGGTGGCCACCATATTGGCCAGGAAGTGATGGAGCAGAAGCCGGTCAGGGATTTCTTCGCTCTTAGGGCCGAGTGGCTCAGGCTCCGTAGCCGGCTATACGACAGGGCCACCGGCCTGCCCACGCTGCCGGCGGTGTTGGAGGAGGTGAGGCGCCTGACGGAGAACGGCCAGGACGTGGGAGTGGTCTACCTGGGGGTGGACCAATCCGCCCACCTGGAGGAGATCTATGGCTGGCAACTGTACGATCGGATGCTTACGGCCGTGGCCGCCACCCTGGAGCAGGAGCGGGGGGCAGGGCTGTCCCGCGATGACATCCTGGCCCTGCGTGGCATCCGGGGGGACGAGATACTGGTTTTCACCAAGTGCCTGGGGGACCCGGAGAGGCACTTGGAGCAGAAGAGCGTGATGATGCTGACGCGGCTGGGCGGCACCGAGCTGCCCCGGCCGGGATCCGAGCTGGGCCAGTCCCACACCTTCCTCACCGGCCGCGCCGTGATATCGCGGGACGCCCGGCTGCGTTTCGAGCGCCTGGTGTACCAGGCAGTGGAGGAGGCGTCGCGGGCGGCCCGGGAGACCCAGGAGGGCCACCGCCATCGGCAGCATCGCACCCTGCGCACCCTGATGGACACCGACGGGCTGGTGACCCTGTTCCAGCCCATCTATCACCTGGAGACCGGGATCGTCTTCGGTTACGAGGCCCTGACTCGGGGCCCGGAGGATAGCGAGTTCGAGAGTGCCGAGGCACTCTTCTCCTTCGCCGAGCAAACCAACCTCATCAACGAGCTAGAGCGACGCTGCCGCCGCCGGGCCCTGACCCTGGGCAGGCAGGTGGGGGAGCCGGGCAGGATCTTCATCAACTGCAGCGTCAAGTGCCTATACGATCCTGAGTTCGACCCGGAGAAGCTGGCTGCCGAAGCGGCCGAGGCCGGTTTGGAGAACCGGCAGGTGGTCTTCGAGATCACCGAGCGGGTGGCGGTGCACGACTGGGAGCGCTTCCGCGGCATGCTCAAGCGCCTCAAGCAGCACGGCTTTGCGGTGGCTATTGACGACATGGGGGCCGGCTACTCCAACCTTAAGCTGCTGGCCGAGATCGAGCCCGACTTCCTCAAGCTGGACATCTCGCTGGTGCAAGGGGCTGACAAAAACCTGATAAAACTGGAGCTACTGCGCACCCTGCAGGGGCTGGCCCAGAGGATAGGGGCTCAGGTGATAGCCGAGGGCTTGGAGAGCGAGGCCGAGCACCGGGTTGTCAGGGAACTGGGGATACCATACGGCCAGGGGTTCTTTTTAGCCAGGCCGGCGCCAAGCCTTGCTTGACAGTCTGCCTTAAAATATAATATAATAACTATTTTACGGGGCGTGGCGCAGTTGGTAGCGCGCTTGCTTTGGGAGCAAGAAGTCCCCAGTTCGAGTCTGGGCGCCCCGACCACGGGGTTGGGGCTTTTCTCGGCCATGGATCTTCACGGATGAATAGGTCGGTTGATACGCCAAATCCGTGGCAAGATAAATAATGGGGGAGTAGCCATCCGGCTACACTGGGGACAGGCTCCGCCCGGCAGCGCATCTGGTTCGGGCCTAGCTAGAGGGTGGGGGGTATTGGATAGACACAGATCTCCACAGATAAAGATAAAATTTGTGAAAATCCGTGGCAGAAGAAGGAAAGTCGGGGAGTAGCGCAGCCCGGTAGCGCACCTGGTTCGGGACCAGGGAGTCGGAGGTTCAAATCCTCTCTCCCCGACCAT
>CAZFJC010000011.1:44049-90266 GCA_964518765.1 uncultured bacterium | reverse complement strand
CTGGCCGTAGAAAATAATGACATCGTCCTGGTCGAAACGGCCGTCATCCTCCCCGACGACCCATATGGCCACCTGGGTGAGCGAGTCGGGATAAGGCTGGCTGAAATCCTTGGGCAGAGCACGGGATCCCCCATTGAAAATCTTGATGGTTCGGGGATCGATGATGGCCGGATCGATTCCGTATTTTGTCAGGTAGCCATAATCCAGGCGGTGAACGCCATCCTTAAGCACCGGGATGCGAAACCACCTGGCCGATTGATCGAAGGGGTCTCCGTCCTTGGAGCTTATCGGGGGCGGCTTTCGACCCCACCCCCTAGCCTGCTCGTAATTCAGTATCATGGAGGAAAAGGCACGGTCGAAGGTTGGATCGAACACCGGTTCCCCCATGCTCTGCGGCTCCTTCCAGCCTACCCTGACCTCGATTTTGTCGAATATCCTTAGCCTCCCTCTTGCTGGATCATACTGGACGGGATTGATCCTTATTCTAGCCACCGTCATCTGCCGCAGCGACTCCAAGGCCACCAGCTCTGCGGCCTGGGATGGAAGGTATCCTGCCTGGGCATAGGCATCCCTGTCCTCAGAATAATCCAGCCGCCCCAATACGCCGGTTCCTGAGGAAACCAGTTTGGGTTTCGGTATCAACCTGATGTCTGAAAACTCCCTAGGCTCCAAAGCCCTCGATTGGACAATAACCCGGGCGCCCTCGGGCACCGCCACGAAGACGAAATTCGCAGGCAGGGCCGGATGGCCGGGCAATGCCTCCGGCCCGTATCCGTCAAGAGACAGCATGCGGCGGCCGTCCCCCCAATCCCTGATTTCCGCCTCCGGCACCTCGACCGTGAACCAACAGGCATCCTGGCCGCTTTTTTCGACTTGGATGTCTTTTGCGGCCAGCCCTGTCAATGGGGTGGACATCAACAGGATGCCCAGCATGGCGGTAATAAGAACCATAAACCTCGTCAAAATGCGTATAGAAAAAGCCGGTATCTGCAAACTGACACCGGCTTTCCCTATCGGGAATCTCTGAACTTGAGGAAGTGCAGAATCGGGCCAGTGCGGTAGAAACGGACTTGTCCCACTAGTTTTTTGAGCGTTTATGGCGATGTAGTGGCACAAGCTTACCGACGTTCAGTTGGCCCGATCGACCCTCCTTTTAAATCCATGATAACTATATACCAAATAACAGACTTTGTCAAGAGGTCAGCGACGGATTTGTTTGGGACCATGGATTCAACGTCCCAGTATCAGGCCCAGGTACCAGTCTACCGCCGTCCGGCTCAAGAAGATGGCCGCCAGGGCCCCCAGGGCTAGGAACGGCCCGAAGGGCACCAACGCCCTTCTGGCCCTTACCTTGCCCAGCAGGATCAGGGCCGCCCCTGCCAGGCTGCCGGCCAGGAAAGCGGAGAACAGGGAGAAGGCCGTCGCCTTCCAGCCAAGGAAGGCTCCGATCATGGCCGCCAGTTTAATGTCCCCGCCCCCCATGGCCTCCTGCCGGAAGGCCAGCTTGCCGGCCCAGGCGGCCGCCACCAGGAACCCACCCCCCAGGGCCGACCCCAGGAGGCTCTCCAGGATCGGAGGCAAAAAGCTCCCGCCGCCAGCCAGCCCCGCCAGAGGAGGGGTCAGCGGGTCCAAAAAAATCGGGATCCCGGCTGTTGCCAGACTGGCCGCAGCCAGACCTATAACCAAGCCCGGCAGGGAGATGGCGTCGGGGATGATGTAGTGCCTTAGGTCGATGAAGCTAATGACCAGCAGGGACCAACTAAAAATTAAAGCCAGGGGCAGCCTGGGCGCCAGCCCGTAATTTAGGAAAAGAGCCAGGAATAGTATGCCAGAGATAAGTTCGACTATCGGGTAGCGCAGGCTTATCGGCTTCCGGCAGACCCGACACCGGCCGCCAAGAGCCAGATAGCTCAATATCGGTATGTTTTCGAACCAGCGGACGGCGGCCCCGCATTCCGGACAATGCGAAGGGGTCCTCACCACCTCCTCGCCCCGCGGTATCCGCCAGATGCAGACATTGGCGAAGGAGCCGAAGATAAGGCCGGCGATGAATATGGCCGCTCCCCAGAATATCTCAAACCAGTTCGACGTCATCTTCTATCTCGGTTCCCCAGAAATCGTAAGCCCAACCTTTATCCAACTCAACCATGAGGAAATCGCCGGGCATCAGCCGCCGGCAGCTGGATACGAATACCTTCCCGTCAACCTCGGGCGCCTCGCCCCGGCTACGGCCGTAGTAGGCGCATCCTCTGGGCGGCTTGATCTCCCGGTTGGCGGCGCCTCGGCCCTCAATCAGCACCTCTGCCGCCTTGCCCACCCGGCGCTGCTGGCAGACGGCCGAGATCTTCGCCTGGGCCCGCATCAGCTTACGCAGCCGCTCGATCTTCACCTCCTGTGGTATCTGCCCGCTCATCACGCCGGCCCGGGTGCCGGGCTCCGCCGAGAAGGCGAAGGCCCCCAGCCTCTCGAACCTCTGTTTCTTTACGAAATCCAGCAGCTCGCCGAATTCAGCCTCTGTTTCCCCAGGATAGCCGACCATCATGGTCGTCCGGATGATCAATCCCGGGCTGATATCCCTTAGTTTTGCTATCAGTTTTTCGATACCTTTGCGGTCGACTCCCCGGCCCATGGATTTCAATATCCTGTCCGAGCAGTGCTGCAAGGGCAGATCGACGTAGTTGACCACCTTTTCGCATTCCAGCAGATCTTCCATCAGGCGGCCGTCCCAGTGGGCGGGATGGGTGTAGAGGAGCCGTATCCACTTAAGGCCATCGAGCTTGTTCAGCCTTTTAACAAGCCTTCCCAGCGATCTTCGGCCGTAAAGGTCGACCCCATAGTTGGTGGTATCCTGGGCGATCAGGTTTATCTCCCGCACTCCGAGTTCCGTCAGATGCCTGGCCTCGGATTCGATGTCCTCGACGGAACGGCTGCGGAAACGTCCGCGGATGGAGGGTATCAGGCAGTAGGAACAGCGGTTGTCGCAGCCATCGGCGATGCGCAGGAAGGACCAGCCCGGTCCGGTGGTCAACCGGCGGCCCAGGTAGTATCCGCTAGGATAGTAACACGCTTTTTTAGGAACGTAGCACGCATCGTGGTCGGCCGCCTCGGCGATCCCCGAACAGCCGTGGACCCCGACCACCGAGTCGACGCCCGGCACCGCGCCCCTGAGGCGCCCCCCCATCCTCTGTGCCAGGCAGCCGGCGGCCACCAGCCGGAAGCCGTGCTGGGATTTCAGGAAGGACATCCGTCGCAGTTCGCCCAGGGACTCTTCGACCGCCGATCTCAAAAATCCGCAGGTATTGACCACTACCGCGTCGGCGTCGGCCGGGTCGCTTACATGCCGGAAGCCTCTCCCCTCCAACAGCCCCAGCATGGCCTCGGTGTCCACCCGGTTCTTGGGGCAGCCCAAGGAGACGAAGTGGACTGCCTTGGCCTTTCGGCCAGACTTGTGTCTCACCTGGATTTTCGGAGCTGGTCCAGGTTATCCTTGGCCTCAGGCACCATCTCATGGAACTCCTGAAGCTTGGCGCAGGCGTATTCCGGGCATTCGCCGCAGTTGGCCAGCTTCTTCGTCATGCCGCATCTGCGGAACTCGCATTCGTCGCAATGTCCGAAGTGGATCCCTTGCCCCACGGAGCAGCCCACGCAGTTTATATCCTCCGGCTTGATGTCGGCGCTGTACATCCTGGACCACTCCGGGGCGGTCCTCCTTCGCAGTGCTTGGTCGTCGTTCTGATGGGCCAGGAAGGCCGGGCATTCCAGACAGTCCAGTCCGCAGTAGGAAAGTATTTTGGCCAAGGGACCCTCCTTCATATCTCTTCCCACGTCTATTTCACGCCATGTCCCGGTGCTCTGAGCAGAACCGCTTCCGCTGGCAGGACGGGCAATGCCCTCCTATCCACAACCCGTCGAACTGGCTCATGATTTTGGACACCAGCTCTTTCTCGTCGGTAACGAAGCCCGCCTCGAAGTTGCGGCGTCCTTCCGACTTGGCCTCCAGTCCGGCCCCGGTCAGGTTGGCGCTGCCCGAATAGGCGAAGTGTCCGTCGACTATCACCGACTTGAAGTGGGCCCTGGGACATAGCATCCTCTCCAGGCCCTCTATCAGGTTAGGATAGCGGTCGAAGTCGCGCCTGAAGGCGGGTCCGGGCTCGCCGGCGTGGATCAACCTGGCCGAAACGCCTTTTTCTACCAGCTCGGAGAGGAGCTTGAGAAAGGGGGCCATCCGCCGGGCGTCTTTGATGTACAGGTCTTTCAGGCCCGAGGTGGCCAGCCACAGGAATTTACTAGCCTTGGGCACCTCCTCCAGGATCACCCGATGGTATATCTGGGAGTCTGTCAGAAACTCTATCATGCTCCCACCTGTCACCCCGAGATATCATAAGCGCTTAGCATGTTGAGGCGTCGCCCTGAGCTCGATCCTTACCCGGCTCCGAAGCAGGTGGCGTTTATCCTCGGTCCCCTCTCAACCTGAAGGCGTTGGAGTGTACCCGGGATGACATCATCGCTTAGGCTTGACCAACTTCCCGATGGCCGAGGCCAGTATATTGCCATTTTCGTCTGTAATCCCCGACTCCGCCTCGGCCACCCGACCCTTGACTCCCACCACCCTACCGGTCAGCACTATCTTCTCCCCTATGGGCACGGGTTTCTTGAACCTGACCTTCAGCTCAGCCGTCACCGCGCCCGAACTGGCAGCGCCTCCGCCGTAGCTTCCCAGGGCATGGGCCATGGCCTCGTCAAGCAGGGTAGAGACTATTCCGCCATGAAGGACGCCTTTCCACCCTTGATGTTTAGCCTTGGGTACGAACTCGGCCCGGCACAAGCCGGGCTCGGGATACTCGAATTTCAGCCTCAGCCCGTCGGGGTTGTCCACCCCGCAGGCGAAGCAGACATGGTCGTCGATCAGTTTCAAGTCAGTAGACATCCTATCAAAAAATCACCAAGGCATGCTGAGGTTGATACTTTCTCGTTTTGACCTTACCTCAACCCCTAAAACGATGGAGGAGGGACGAAGGTGTGGGGTCAATCGTACCCGGCCCCGCGCGGCAGGTCGAAGGGCAACGGCTCGGGCAGAAAAACCTCCTTGACGCACTTTAGGGCGTACTCGTCGCTCATCCCGGCCAGGTAGTCGCCCACCATCAAAGCCACCGGGGCATTCTCCGATCGGTATATGTGCTCCAGCTTCTGAAGGTGACGGCCGAACCGTCGGAAGAGAGGCACCGGATGGTGGTCGTATACGGGATAGTCACGTCCGTACTTGCTATAGATCTCGCTCAGCTCCCGAAACAGAGTGTTGAGGATCTTTTCGCAGAACTGGCCGTACTCCACCAGGGGCCGGGAGCGGTAGATGTGGGCCATGTTGAAATCGTACAGCAAGCGCATCAGCTCGTGGCATTCGTCGGAGAAGGACACCTTGCCGCCGGCCCGGGTTTCGGCGATGACGTCGGAGACCAGAGTGTCGATGATCTCCCCGTTCTTGCGACCCAGATTGTCCAGTATCTTCCGCGGCACCTGGCCCTCGTCCACCAGGCCGGCCCGGTAGGCGTCCTCGATGTCTCGGCCCAGGTAGGAGATCTTATCGGAGGCCCGGACCACGCATCCCTCGTAGGTGGCCGGATAGGCGCCCAGGGCCCGGATGCTCTCCAGGGCCACCTCCTGGGAACGCGGGGCTATCTCCTTCTCGTAGCGCTCCCCGCAATGGCAGACGATGCCGTCGCGGACCGCGTAGGTCAGGTTGAGCCCGGCCCCGTCGTTGGCCAGCCGGTCCACCACCCTCAGGGCATAGATCTCGTGGACGAATCCACCGTGATCCTTCAGCAGGTCATCCAGTACCTCCTCGCCTTTGTGTCCGAAGGGGGCATGCCCTAGGTCATGCCCCAGAGCAATGGCTTGGGCCAGGTCGGCGTCCAGGCCCAGGGCCCGGCAGATGGCGGCCGAGATGGTGGCCACGTGAAGGGTATGCTCCATCCGGGTGCAGATGTGATCGTTCTCCGGAGAGAAGAACACCTGGGTCTTGTGCTTTAGGCGGCGGAAAGGCATGGAGTGGATGATGGCCGTCTGATCGCGGAAGTAGGGGCCGCGGATATCCTCCTGGCGGGGCCTCAGCCTTTTCCGATAAAGGGATTCGGGGAGGGGATTGGTCAGTTTCCGCATTTCGGCACCATGGTGGCGTTGTCGGGTCCGGACATTATCGAAAAGGGGATGCGGCCCTCCGGTGCATCCCCTGGTGCGATCTCTGGGCAAGATTATTCGGCGTTGATGATCGTTACCCCCTTCGGGACGGTGAAACGAAACCTGTCGTCCTTAGGCTTGGCATTGAGCTTGATTCCGGTGAACCGGTATTCGGCCGTGTTATCGTTGACATCGGTGACGTCCAGGCCGTTCAGCAGGTAGCTCTCGCGGTTGACTAGGATCTTAACCTCCTTGAAGGTGTCCTTCAGCTCGGGAAGGTCCAGCCATATCTGGTATTCCCCGTTGGCCCGGCACCCGTTCTTGACCTTGGCCGAGATCAGCTTGGAGAGCGGGCTCAGCCAAACCAGATAGTTGTTGGTCCGGTCGAGCGGCACCCTGACCACCTGCTTCTCCTTCACCATGTGTATCCACAGGCTCTGGCCGTCGCAGATGATATGCTGGGCTTCGGGCTTCTTGACCTCCATCCTCAGCAGGTTTGGCCTTTTCACCTCCAGCTTGCCCTCGAACTTAGTGCAGGTGCCGGCGACGGCGTCGCATGATATCTGGACGAAGTCGGCCCTGAAGTCTGACACCTCCTGGTAGGCCATCCTCAGCTGGGTCATGACCTCGCCAGGCTCCTGGGCCCCGGCTGTCAGCGGCCATGATATTGAGAGCATCAAGAGCAGAGCCGCTTTACGCATCATCCCCCTCCTCGTTTTTGATTAGCACCTCCCTGGCCTTGCTTCCATCGAACGGCCCCACCACCCCGGCCGCCTCCAGCTGGTCGATCAGCCGGGCCGCCCGGGAGTAGCCCAGCTTAAGCCTTCTCTGGAGCAGGGACACCGATCCCTGCTGGTGCCTGATGACCAGGGCCCTGGCCTCCTCGAACATCTCGTCGCGGTCGTCGTTCCCGCCCGGCTCATCGGGCACGGTCATCTCCATGGAATAATCGGGCCGGGAGGGCTGGCCATCGCCCTCCCCGGCCTCCTGGGATCCGTTCCCGGCGGCGCCGTATGTCTGTTTGATGAAGTCCACTACCCGCTCGGTCTCCTGGGTGGAGATGAAGGGCCCGTGCAGCCTGACCGCCTCGGCCTGGCCGGGCGGTATGTAGAGCATGTCCCCCCTTCCCAGCAGGGACTCGGCACCGTTGATGTCCAGAATAGTCCGGGAGTCGGTCTTCGAGGCCACCTGAAAGGCGATCCTGGCCGGGAAGTTGGCCTTGATGACCCCGGTGATGACGTCCACCGAGGGCCGCTGGGTGGCCACCACCAGATGGATGCCCACCGCCCTGGCCATCTGGGCCAGCTTGGCGATGCGGCTCTCGATCTCCCCAGCCTCTCGGGACAGCATCAGGTCGGCCAGCTCGTCGATGACGATGATCAGGTAGGACATCCTCTGGCCGGACTTCCGGTTATAGTCCTCGATGTTGCGACAGCCCTCCTTGGCCAGCACCCGATAGCGGCCCTCCATCTCGCTGACCGCCAGGCGGAAAACCTGGAGCACCTCGTGGGGATCGGTGACCACACCCTCGATGGACCGGCTGGCGACCTGGCCGGAATCGGATTCGATCCGGTACTGGAACTGCAGGTGGGGGATGCCTCGATAAATCGACAGCTCGATGCGCTTGGGATCGATCATGATGAAGTGCAGATCCTCGGGACCTAAGTGGTAGAGCAGCGAGGTGATGATGGTGTTCAGGCAGACGCTCTTTCCCGATCCGGTGGAGCCAGCCACCAGCAGATGTGGCATCTCGGAAAGATCGGCCACGTAGGGATCCCCGGTGATGGTCCGCCCCAGGGCCATGTTCAGGTGTCCTCCCGAAGAGACGAAGGCTTGGGAGGTCAACAGCGGCTTGAGCAGGACCATGCTACGGTGACGGTTCGGTATTTCAATGCCCACCACCCCCTTGCCGGGAATGGGAGCTAGGATCCTGATGCGGTGGGCCTGCATGGCCAGGGCCAGGTCGTCAGCCAGGTTGGCGATCTGGTTCACCTTTACGCCCGGTGCCGGCTTGAACTCGTAGCGGGTGATCACCGGCCCGGAATGCCTTTCGATGATCTCCCCCTCCACCCCGAACTCGGCCAGCTTCTCCAGCAGGATCTGCGACTTGTCCTCCTCCTCGGTCGAGGCCTTCTCCCGTTCCTCATGCAACAGTGCCAGGAAGGCCTTCTGGTATTCGGAGCTGATGCTGGTGGATCTTGGCCTGAGCCGGTGGGGGATGGCCTTATCCTCGGCCGGCCTGGGCACCGACTTTTCGGACCTAGGCTTCTCCGGCCGCGGCGGCGGCTTTGCCACGGGCTCGGCATCGTCATCAGCCTCCTCGACCTCGAGGCTGGCCTCCCTAACCAACTTTCCCGTATCCGCCCTCTGTCCGCGTTTGGCTAACCACCTGGTCTTGAGGTGATCGACCCAGTGGGAGAAATTTATCTCGGTGCCCAGGAAAAGCCATACCCCAAGGAGGGCGAAAAGAACCAGCCAGCATCCCACCTGGCCGAAGTTATTATACAGGGTATTGGCCAAAAGCATCCCCCAGGATCCGGCCGCGGTCAGAAGCTCGGCATGATAGGGCACATGAAGAAGGCCGATGACGGCCATGGCCCAGCTGAGGACCGCCGCCGCCAGCAGGCTGTTCCAGAAAAGCCTCAACACCCTCTTTTTGCGGAACAGGAACCAACCCCAGACCATCAGGAAAACAGGGATCAAAAAAGCAGAGTAGCCCAAAAGCACTATCAGCCGGTGCGAGATGATGTCCCCCGGCGGTCCGGCCCAGTTTTGGCGGGGCCAATCCTGGGACCAGCCGTGGCTGTCCAGGCCGGAAAAGGAAATCATGCCGACTAAAAGGTAAATGCCAAGAAGGACCAGGGAGAAACCCGTTAGTTCCCTGACCCTGTCCTGACTGACATTGGCCTTCTTCCTTTTATCCTTCTTCATCCAAAAGATTAACGGGCGCTGGTAATTTATTGTATTACAATATCTTAAGAATAAATTACAATTCGGCCGCTGGCCATAATCGGTACTATGTCCGTACTGTCGATCCTGGCGCAGAATTCAATGTCGGCTGTAAACCCTAGGCTGGCCAGATAGGCCCCATGTTGGGTCTTGGCCAAGGCTGATGCCAGCCTCCTGCTGTGCTTACGGTACAAGGCCAGCGCGGCCTGGGAGCTATCGCTGAGTTTGAACATCTTGTCTTTGGTCGCTCGATTTGCGATAGCCCCAGCGCAAAGCATGTCCTCCAGGGAGAACCTCCCCAATTTCCCGGCGCAGACGATGACCGCATCGGCACCCCCTTTGGCTAGCAGTCGGTATGACGCCTCGATGTTGTTGAAGCAGACCGCCGCCGCCAAGCCGGCCTGCTTCAGGCCGGCCAGGACCGCGGTCCCGTTGGTGGTGGCCATTATCAACGTTCTGTCCTTGACGACCTCGGGCGCGAACTCCAGCGGGGAATTCCCCAGGTCGAACCCCTCGATCCTCTGGCCGTCCCTCTCCCCGCAGAGCAGGACGTGGTTCCTCCCCAGGGTTTCGGCCAGGCGGCTGGCCTCCTCGACGCTGGAGCAGGGCACGATCTCCCGGCAGCCGGCCCCCAGGGCTGCTGCCATACTGGTTGAGGAGCGGAGCACGTCCACCATGGCCGCGGACTTACCGGCCCAGAAGCCCTCTCCGGCCTCGGCCGGAACCGTCAGGGTGTCAAGCAGCATCCCTAGGCCTTGCTCCCCTCGAAAGATCCCCAGCCTCGGCTGTCGCCAGTGGACTCGATGCCCTTGAGCCTAAGCTTGAACTCGTCGGGGTTGGTGACGCTCTGGATGGCGGTCTCGTAGGTTATCAGGCCGTCCTTGTAGTGCCGCATGATGGACTGGTCGAAGGACTGCATCCCATACTGGGTGGTGCCCTCTTGGATGAGCTGCGGTATCATCAGGGTCTTGACCGGATCCAGCAGGTAGTCCTTGACCGTCGGGGTGTTGATCATTACTTCCACCGCCGGCACCCGGCCCTTGCCATCGGCCCGGGGCAGCAGCCGTAGGGATATAACACCCACCAGGGTGGCCGCCAAGAGCACCCGGACGTGCTCGTGCTGGTGGGGCGGGAAGAAGGAGATGACCCGGTTGATGGTCTCGGTGGCGTTGAGGGTGTGCAGGGTGCTCATCACCATATGGCCGGTGTCGGCCGCCTGCAGGGCGGTCTGCAGGGTGTTCTTATCCCGAATTTCGCCGATGAGGATGAAGTCCGGATCCTGGCGCAGAACGTGCTTCAGGGCCGAGTTAAACGATAGGGTGTCGGTGCCCACCTCCCGTTGGCTGATGATGGATTTCTTGTCTCGAAACAGGAATTCGATGGGATCCTCGACGGTAATGATGTTGCGGCTATCCGTCTCGTTGACGTGCTCGATCATGGCCGCCAGGGTGGTGGATTTGCCCGAGCCGGTGGTGCCGGTTACCAGCACCAGCCCTCGGTGCTGCAGGGCCAAATCTTTGATGATCACCGGCAGGGCCAGCTCGTCGACCTTCTTGATTGACACCGGTATGGCCCTCAGGGCCAAAGCCACGCTACTGCGCTGCATATAGACGTTGACCCGGAACCGCCCCAGGCCGGCGATGCTGATGGCGAAGTCCAACTCCTTCTGGTCGGCAAACACCTGCTCCTGTCCCTTGGGCATCAGCTGTAGGGCCACCTGCCGCAGCTCCTCGGGAGACAGCGAAGGCTCGTTGAGTGGCTGCAGGCTGCCGTGGACCCGGAAGACCGGCGGCATGCCGGATTTGAGGTGGAGGTCGGAGGCATTATCTTTGACCATCCGCTCCAGGGTGCGTCTCAGGTCCATCTTCTATGCCCTTTCCAAGTATTTCCCCGTTCGGGTGTCAATCTTCAGGGCGTCGCCCTGATTGATGAAGAGCGGCACCTGCACCACCAGCCCGGTCTCCAGCCTCGCTGGCTTGGTGACCGACGAGGCGGTGTCCCCTTTGAAGCCGGGCTCGGTCTCAGCGACCGTGAGGACTACCGACAGCGGCAACTCCACCCCGATTACCTCCTCGCCCCGGCTCAGCACCTGCACCTCCAGGTTCTCCTTAAGGTAGCCCTTGATGTCGTGAACCTGCTCCTCGGCGATGGGCACCTGCTCGTAGGTCTCGCCGTCCATCAGATAATAGAAATCGCCGGTGTTGTATAGGTACTGCATCTTGCGGCGCTCCAGCCGCACCTCGGTTATAGATTCGCCGGAGCGGAACGTCCTGTCCAGAACCGCCCCGGTTTTGACGCTTTTCAGCTTGGTGCGGACAAAGGCACCGCCCTTGCCCGGCTTGACGTGCTGGAACTCCACCAGATAAAAGAGCTGGCCCTCCATCTCCAGGGCCATGCCGGTTCTGAAGTCTGCGGTGGTAGCCATAGATCTTTCGGTCTATTTTATTGAAATCAGTTTCTTGGTCGACCGGCTGAGCACCCGGCATCCTCTTTCCGTCACCGCCACCAGGTCCTCTATCCGCACCCCGCCCCAGCCCGGCAGGTAGACCCCGGGCTCGACGGTGACCACATTCCCCGGCTTCAGGACGTCCTCCGAGGTCTTGCCCAG
Organism: uncultured bacterium; assembly: GCA_964518765.1. Taxonomy (GTDB): domain Bacteria; phylum Edwardsbacteria; class AC1; order AC1; family EtOH8; genus CAZPNX01. Next base: position 78,535 of record CAZFJC010000011.1, on the reverse strand, counting down.
CCGCGGGCCCTCGTGCACCTCCAGACCGACACCGTGGCCCAGCCCGTGCCCGAAATACCTACCGTATCCCGCGTTTTCTATGACCGAGCGGGCGTCACCGTCGGCCGCCCTTCCCTGCACCCCTGGCCGCACCGCATCAAGACCTGCTGCTTGGGCTCGGTGGACCAGGTTGTAGATATCTAAATGCCTGGCGGTCGGCTTACCGATGCATACCGTCCGGGTCATGTCCGAGCAGTAACCCCGGTATCTGGCCCCGAAGTCCAGCACCAGGAAATCCCCCTTCCTCAGCTTGCGGTTGCCAGGCTGGGCGTGCGGCAGGGCGCTATTGGGGCCCGAGGCCACGATGCTGTCGAAGGACGGCTTTTCGGCCCCGAACTGCTTGAGATAGTAATCAAGCTGGTTGGCCACCGCCCGCTCGCTGATGCCGGGCTTGATGAATTTCAGGATGGCGGAGAAGGCCCGGTCGGCGATGGAGGCCGCCTTGGCGACCTTGGCCAGTTCGTCGACGTCCTTGATCTGTCTGGCCGATTCCACCAAGCCGAATGTCGGCACCAGCCGCTTGGCGGGGATGTCCTTGGACAGCCGGTCCAACTGAGAGCATAAAAGGTACCCCGACTCGTAGCCGATGCGGCGAGACTTGGCCACGGCCGGCATGGCCAGCAAGTCGTCAAACAACGTTTTTTTGATAATCACCTTTTTGGAGGCTTCGACCTCCCGCCTGGCCTGCTCCTGGTAGCGGAAATCGGTGAGGAACACGACGGAATTCTGGGTGATCCAAAGCAGGCCCGAGCTTCCGCTGTAGCCGCAAAGGAATCTGACATTGGCCAGGCCGGTGACGATCAAGCCATCTAGCCCCTGGCTTTTCATGGCCATCCTGACCGAGGCCAGCCTTTTCGCATAACCAATGGGCATATTCGAATCCAGTCGCTTGGTATGATGTGGACGATTTTTAAGTGCTTATTTTTGAATGCTATTGAGCCAAGCTTGGAAGCTGGAGACGGCGTTCTCCTTGGGCTCGTCCACAGTTTCGACCGGGCGCGCCTCTTCGGACTGAGGGGCTGCTGCCGCCGGGGGCGGCGGCGGAGGCGGTTCCTCGGCGAAAAGGGCGTTCAGGGCAGCGGCGGCCGGCTCCTGCTCTATGGCTTGGGCCCCTGCCTCCTGGGGAAAGACCGCGTCAAGTTTGACCGCCTCCTCGGGCACCTTTGGCGTAGCCGGCTCGGCCACTGCCGCCAGCTTCTCCATTTCGGCGAACATGCCGGCGAGCTCGACCGCCTCCTGCTCCACCGGCCTGGCCTCCACGGCCGAAGCCGACGGGACGGCGGCCGGCTCCGGGATCGAGGCCTCGGCCGGGGCCAGCTCGAGCTCCGGGGCCGGGCTCAGCTCGGGGAAGGCTTTGGCCAAAAGCTCGTCCATCCTGGCCTTGTAGCCTTCATTTTCCGGCTCGGCCGCTATCAGCTCCCGGTAGGCCTCGACCGCCTTCTCGAAATGCCCCTGTGAGGCGTAGAGCTCGGCCAGAGTAGCGGTAGTGCCCGAAGGCTCCACGGCCTTCTCTTCAGGAGCCTGGGCCAATGCTTCTGGTAACAAAGCTGTTTCCCCGCTCGGAGCCCCTTGGGCGGTCGAGGATTCCCCGGGCAATGCTAGGCCTGGGCCAGAGGATTCTATGGGGATCGCCTCAGGCGTCGGAGCCTCTGGTTCAGTGGTTTCCGGCTCCGTCCTTGGAGTCTCCGGAATGACTGGGGAGGTTACAGGCTCCCGTGAAACAGCCGTCGCAGGTTCTGGCGTGGCCGGCGGTTCAGGTGCTGATACCGGTTCGGGCGCAGGCTGCGGCCTAGGCGGCTCCTGCCCCCTGACGGCGTCCTTCAGGTTTTCCACCTTCTCGACGATGTCGACGTTGGTTGGGTCCAGGTCGAGCACCATCTGATAGAACTTGATCGCCTCGGGATACATGTTCTGACGCTCGTAGGTCTCGGCAAGAAGGCGATAGCCCACCAGGTTCTGGGGATCGTTCCTGATGGTAAGCTCGAATTCCTCCCGAGCCAGGGCGTACATCTTCTTGGCCATATAGCACCGGCCCAGTATCAGGTGGGCCACCGCGTAATGGGGGTGTATCTCCAGGCCCTTCTTGGCGGTGTCGATGGCCTCATCGAACATCCCGCATTTCCGGTAGGCATCCGCCAACTGGGCGAAGATCCTAGATTTGGGATCGGCCACCAGCTTCTCTGTCAGCTGCTCTATCTCTGGCAGAAGCTTTACCTTATCGTCGGCCATTTTCTTGCCTCCGAAATGTTCGAATCCGGGCACACCACACCCTGCCTTCTGTCATTCCCATCACCAGGGCTTGGCAGACGGTTTATGGTCGTCCGAAATGGTTCGTATAATTCTATTCTATTATAAGCTCTGGGTGGTCTTTTGTCAATGAAAAATTTTCGTAAGAGGCTAAAGGGACAATCTTTTACGCAACGAACCAAAGGGGTGCCTTATAATCCCCTTCTCGGTGACCAATGCCGTCACCAGCTTGACGGGGGTGACGTCGAAAGCGGGATTATAGGCCGAAGCCCCCACCCCGGCCACGGGATGCCCCCCTATGGAGATGACCTCTTGATCCCGGCGATGCTCGATCGGGATGCCGCTCCCATCCCTGACACCTGGATCCACCGTCGAAGTCGGCGCGGCCACATAGAAGGGCAACCGATGGTGCTTGGCCAGCACCGCCAGGCCGTAGGTGCCGGTCTTGTTGGCGAAATCCCCATTATCGGCAATACGGTCTGCGCCGACGATGATGCAGTCCACCTTACCCGCGGCCATCAGACCGGCCGCCATGTTGTCGCAGATGAGGGTGGCTGGAATCCCCAGCTTCCCCAGCTCCCACATGGTAAGCCTGGCACCCTGAAGCAGCGGCCTGGTCTCGTCCACATACACCATCCTGACGCGCCCCCTCCTGCCGGCGGTGGCTATCATCCCCAGAGCGGTGCCTATGCCCCCGGTGGCCAAGGCTCCGGTATTGCAATGGGTCAGGACCGTCGATCCCATCTTGATCAAGCTAGCCCCATGACTCCCGATGGCGGCGCACCGGGCCGCGTCCTCGGCATGAATCCGCCTGGCTTCCGCCAGAAGTCTCCGGGGTATGCCCTCCGACCCCGAGGCCATTAGGCATCGAAACCGGCTCTCCATGCGGCCCAGCGCCCAAAAGAGGTTGACGGCCGTGGGCCTTGTCCGGGCGATACGTCGCCGGGCCATTTCGAAGTCCCTTTTAAAAGTCACCGGCCTGGACCTCCAGACCCCAAGCGCCAGGCCGTAGGCGCCGGCGATGCCGATGAGCGGTGCCCCGCGGACGGCCAAGGACTCTATGGCCCGGGCCAGCTGCTCCACGGTGCGGCAGCGCAGATATGTTGTGCGATGAGGCAGCAATCGTTGGTCCAGCACCGATACCGCGCCCTGGTGCCAAATGATCGGACGAATCATCGCTTATTTTGCCATAGCTTTATCAGCAGCCTGTCTAGGAGGGCCAGCGGTAGGCCCACTATATTAAAATAGCATCCCTCCACCCGCGCCACCAGCAGCGCCCCCCGACCTTGAATGCCGTAGGCCCCGGCCTTGTCCATCGGCTCCCCGGTCGCCAGGTACCATTCGATCGTCTCCGGCGAAAGCCTGCGGAATTTGACCGAGGACACCTCGTATCCCTTCGCCATCCCGCCGTCGCTTCCAATAACACAGACTCCGGTGATCACTTGGTGGGTCCGGCCGGAAAGTATCCCCAGCATCCTCCTGGCCTCGGCCGGTCCGGCCGGCTTGCCCATCAGATGATGTCGGTAGCTGACCACGGTATCGGCGGCCAAGATAACCCGATCAGAGTATCTCCGGCCAAGTGATTTGAAAACCGATAGGGCTTTCCTGCGAGCCAGTCCGACCGCCAGTTTTTCCGGGGGCACGGGGCCGGATAATGTTTCGTCCGTCCCTGGGGCGCGGACGACGAAATCGGCACCGACCTGGCGGAGAAGGGCGGCTCTCCGCGGCGAGGACGAGGCCAGCACCAGCTTGGGCCAGGTTAACAAGGTTGGAACATCGCCCATTGGGCCCTCGACCTGACCGCCTGCTCTCTTGAACCGGCCGCCCTTCGGAGGTGGAACCATCCGTTCCAAGCAACCATGGCAGCATTGTCGGTGCACAGGTCCGGCTCTGGCACCACCAGCTTAATCCCATACTTCCCGGCCATCTCCCGGAACTGCCTCTTGAGTTCTCCGTTGGCCGCCACCCCGCCCACCACCGCCAGACGGCGGCAGTGGGCAATATCCAGGGCCCTGGCCGTCTTTCCGACCAGAACCTCGATGGCCGCCTCCTGGAACCCCCGGCAAATAACCGCAGCTTCCTCCCTCCCTAAGGACGATTCGCCGTCGCTGCCCCTGGAAGCCAGATGGTTGAGGACCGCGGTCTTGAGCCCGGAAAAGGAAAAGTCCAGGCTGTTCTCGCCTAGCCAGGCACGGGGAAAGTACGGCGGCTTTTCCCCGGCCTCGGCCGCCAAGGCCTCTATGGCCGGCCCCCCGGGATAGCCCAGGCCCAGCATCTTGGCCACCTTGTCGAAGGCCTCGCCGGCCGCATCGTCCAGGGTCCGACCCATCAACGACAGCCGGCGATCTCCATCCACATAGAAAAGCGAGGTGTGTCCGCCCGAGGCCACCAGGGCCACTAGGGGCGGTTCGAGGGATGGTTCCGTCAGGAAGGCAGCCCAGATATGGGCCTCCAAGTGGTTGACGGTGATCAGGGGCTTGCCCAGGGCCGCTGACAGCCCCCGGCCGAACGAGTGACCCACCAGGAGAGCCCCCATCAGACCAGGGGTGCCGGTTGCCGCGACCGCGTCAACTGCCCCCAGGCCGCCGGCCGGGCCGACGGCCTCTAGGACCACCGGGGCGATCTTCTTCAGGTGGTCGCGCGAGGCCAACTCCGGCACCACCCCGCCGAAATCGCGGTGCACCGGTTGAGAATGGACGACGTTAGAGAGAACCCTGCCATCGCCGTCCACCGCGGCCGCCGAGGTCTCGTCGCAGGATGTTTCGATGCCCAGGGCGATCACCTGACGGTCACCTCGAAGCTCCGGGGGGTGGCGGCTATCAGCTCCAGCCTGTCGGGCAGTTCGATGACCGCCTGTAGCCGGTGGGTGCCGGGCGAAAGGCCCTTCAGATCCAGGGTGGCTTTGATGTCCGAGGTCCGGGCCAAGTCCAGCACCTGCCTGGGCCCGGCGGCCACAATGTCCACCGTGCCCGGCGAATAGCTCACCAGGTACCCGCTGCCGCGGTTCGATATGGCCAAGGGCACGCTGCGGAAAAGCCTCTCGCCTGTCTTCTCGAAAACGAGGTCCACCCAGACGGATTCCGGCTCGGCCTGGTAGAGGACGGCGTCCGGAAGTTGCAGGCGTGCCCGAAGCCTCTGTCGCTCCCTCATCTCGTCCACCTTCACCTTCTCGGTGAAGACGGTGTCCATCTTCGCCAGCTGGCGCTCCGGGCCTTTTATCCGGACCGAGCACGGCTCGGCCGCGGTCGAGTCGCTGACGATGAAGCCCTCGGCCGGTTGCCCCAAGAGATCGGGCGATACCCTGGAGAACCTTTCGGACAGCCGGTCCAGCCTGATGTTCAGCTCGGCGGAGTGGAATTCGACCCTGACGGCCTCGATATCGAACGGAAGCATCAGCCGGCCCTCGGACAGCTTGACCGGCAGGCTCCTCAGCCTTCGGTTGCCGGCATCCACCACCAGCCTGGGCCCCTTGATCCTCAGGATCACCAGGTCCTTTCCTTTGGCGGTGATCAGGCAGGAGACCGGCAGCAGGGTCGGAGACACCACCATATCTGCCGGCACATTCTCCACCGCCACCGGGCAATCGAAGGGCACGGTGTACTCCCTTTCGGTTACCGCGTGCAGCCAGAGAATGGCGGCCAGCAGCAGGGCCACCAGCCTGATGTCGAGCGACCTAAATACCTTCATTGGGAAAAGGGATCAGTTCTTGAGGCTTCCCTCTATCAGCTTGCATAGGGCATGTTCCAGGGCCAGCTGGCACTCCTGGATGGCGGCGGTACGTCCGCCGGCTGCGCGAATGAGGATATGGCAGTGTCCGTCCATCTTGCCCTTTTTAGGCCCGGCCAGGCCGATGACTTTCATCCCCAGCCGGCGGGCGGCCCGGCAGGCCTGGACTACATTGGGCGAATTGCCGCTGGTGCTGATGGCCAAGAGGACATCGCGCCGCCGCCCCAGGGCCAGCACCTGCCGGGAGAAGACGGATTCGAAGCCGTGGTCGTTGGCCTCGGCCGTCAGCAGCGAGGTGTCGGTGGTCAGGGCCACCGCCGCCAGTGGCCGGCGCTCGCGCTCGAACCTAACCACCAGCTCGGTGGCCAGATGCTGGCTGTCGGCGGCGCTGCCGCCGTTGCCGCAGATCAGCAGCTTCCCCCCCCGGCGGAAGGCCTCCGATATGGCATGGGCGGCCTCGGCCGCTGCCGGCGCCGCCTGGCGCGAGGCCTTCACAAGGTTGGCGGCGCTCTCCTCGAGATCTCGCTTTATTCGATCGATCCCCGTTGATTGCTTCATGTTTCCGCTCCCTTGCCGGTGGTTTTAATATAATCGGCCAACGCCTCCCGCCAATTCCTGAGGGGCTTCCCAAAACCAGCGATCCAGTTATAATTGCCCAGCACTGAATAGGCTGGCCGCCTGGTGGGCGTGGGGAAGTCCGCCGAGCTTATGGGGATCACCTGCGCTTTAAGGCCGGACAGCCTCACAGCCTCGGCGGCCAAGCCGTGCCAGGTACAGAAGCCGGAGTTGGTGATGTGGTAGGTTCCGTAGCGGCCGCTGGCCGCCAGCAGGCCCAGAGCCTGGCTGAGGTCCGGGGCATAGGTCGGCGAGCCGGTCTGGTCGTCAACCACCCTTACCTCGCCGAACTTCCTCGCCCGGTCGAGAATGGTGGAGACGAAGTTCTTGCCGTGCCGCCCGAAGAGCCAGGAGATGCGAACGATGTAATATTTTTCCAGCAGTTCTCGGACCGCCTCCTCCCCGGCCAGCTTGGAGCGCCCATAATGCCCCAGAGGGTTGGGCGGGTCATCCTCGGAATATGGCTCCCGCTTGGTGCCGTCGAAGACGAAGTCGGTGCTGATGTACAGCATGGGGATGGCTAACTGCCGGCAGGCCAAAGCGACGTTCCTGGTTCCCTGGCCGTTGACCAGCATGGCGCGGGCGGGGTCCCTCTCGCATCCGTCGACGTTGGCCATGGCCGCCAGGTGCATCACCAGCTCCGGCCGGCGGGAGGAGATAGCGTCCACCGCGCCCGGTTCCGTCAGATCGAAATCATCGATGTCAACCCCGTCGGCCTGGCAACTCTCCGAGAGGACCGGGACCAGGTCCCCCCCCAGCATCCCCCTGGCGCCGGTGACCAATACCCTCATCCTTGCGTCGTTAGCTTAGTATTCTTACCAGGGCTGACCCTTCCCTCGCCCGCCCGGATCAGCGCTGCTTCCTCAGCTTTTTCGAGCCTATGTAATAGTTGACCCGCCATAGATCCTCGATAGATGAGCCGGCGTCGCCCCACCAGCCTTTAACGATCTGGTAGGTCATCCGGCCCGCCCTGATATAAGCGTTGTTGACGTCGGTTATCTCCAGCTCGCCTCGTCCCGATGGCTTTAGGGTGTCGATGATCTGCCACACTTCGGAGTCGTACATGTAGATGCCGATGACCGCGTAGTGGCTCTTGGGATTCTTCGGCTTCTCCACGATGTTCTTGACCAGGTGGCCCTTGAGCTCGGCCACCCCGTACTCCCGGGGGTTGGCCACCGGTTTCAGAAAGATCTTGGCCCCGGAGGGCTGGCGCTTGAAGTCCTCCACCGCCTTACGGATGGAGCCGTCCAGGATGTTGTCCCCCAGCATCACCACCACCTTGTCCCCGCCCACGAAGTGGCGGCAGAGGCCCAGGGCTTCGGCGATCCCCCCCTCGCGTTTCTGGTAGGTGTAGTTCATGTGCTTAAGGCCGAATTCGGACCCGTTGCCGATGAGGCGTAGGAAGTCGCCGGCGGCGTTGCCCCCGGTCACCAGCATGATGTCGCGGATTCCGGCCTCCACCAGGGTCTCGATGGGATAGTAGATCATGGGCCGGTCGAACACCGGCAGCAGGTGCTTGTTGGTGATGCTGGTCAGCGGACGCAGGCGCGTTCCCAGGCCTCCGGCGAGGATGACTCCCTTCATGATGTCCTCTATTTATTTATAGTGTATGGCTTTTGAGTAATCAACGGCCTTGGACCCTCCCCTTCCCTCCAGGGCGTTCCCCACCACCACCGCCGCCGCCCCGGCCCGGGCCTTGCGCCCGGCCTCCTCCGGGGTACGGATGCCCCCTCCGACTACCACCGGCAGGCCCGAGTATTGGACGACCTCCGAAATCATCCGGTCCGGCACTGGATTCTGGGCCCCGCTGCCCGCGTCCAGGTAGGCCAGCTTCATCCCCAGATACCTGGCCGCCAAGGCATGGGCCTTGGCGATGTCTGGCTTGTCGGACGGGATGGGCGTGGAGTGGCTCATGTAGACGGCCGCGGTCAGTTTTCCCGACTCCACCAGCATGTAGGCGGTGGGGATGGCCTCCAGTTTTGAGCCCCTGACCGAAGGCGCCGCCTTCACCTGCTCCTCTATGAGAAGGTTGGGATTCCGCCCGCTTACCAAAGACATGAAGAGGATGGCGTCGGCCTTCTTGGAGACCTGGTAGGCGCTGCCCGGGAAGATGATCACCGGCCTTTTAAAGCCCCGCTTGAGTGCGGCAATAGTGCCGTCCACCGCGGTGGAGAGCATCAGGCTGGTGCCAAACAGAATGGCGTCGACGCCGGCCTTCTGGTAGGCGGCCCCGGCCCTGGCCGCAGCGGCCGGTGACAGTTTGTCCGGGTCCAGAAGGACCAGGAAGCACGAGCCCTTCGCCTTTGCTGTTTTCAGCAGGTATTCGTAGATCATCGGCACATTTCCACCACCCCGCGTTCCCTTCCTTTAATCAAGGAGAAGATTAAGGGGTGGCTGTATTTTGTTTTCAGATTTATCTACCAGCCGAAGTGCTCCGGTCGGGCACACTGTCACACACTGACCGCAGCCGGTGCACTTGGGCTCGTCGATCTCCAGCCCCCAGCCGTGCAACACAATGGCCAGGGTGGGACAGACTCCGGAACAAAGCCCGCACTGGCCGCAGAGCTGCCTGGTCACTTCGATCTTTGACAAGAAAAGAGAACCTTGCGTTCTTATTGCCGTTCGGCCGAGCTCACGCCGAATTTTTAGTATTTAAAACAGATACTCCGCCATCTTGCCCACGTGCTCCGCCAGCCTCCCGTCGTCCCTGCCTCCCGCTTGGGCCAGCTGGGGGCGCCCCCCGCCCCGTCCTCCGATGGTTACCGCCAGCTTCTTGGCCAGATCGGCAGCCGAGTGCTTTTGGGATTTCACCAGTTCGTCGCCCACCGCTACGGTGAAGCCCATCTTTCCCTCTGCCGCCGCGGCCAGCACGATGATCCCCTGCGGAAGCTTTTTCCTAATCGCATCGGCCATCTCCCGCAGCTCGTCGGACGAGAATCCTTCGAGCGCCCGGCAAATGAATCGCACCCCTCCAACCTCCCGGGCGTCTCCGATGAGACCGTCCACCAGGCTCCCCTGCTGGGCCTTGGCCGCCTCCCTCCTTGATCTCTCGAGGGCCCTCAGCTCCTCAAGCAAGCCGTTGAGCTTCTTGACCACCTCGTCCGGAGTCGCCTTCAGCCGGTCGCACACCTCCTCCAGCAGCTGCTCGTGCCGGCGAACGTGATGCAGGGCCGGCACCCCGGCCATAGCCTCGATACGTCTGACTCCGGCGGCGATGGCCTCTTCGCGGATTATCTTGAAGAGCCCGATCTCCCCGGTCCGCTGCAGATGCGTCCCGCCGCAGAGCTCCATGGAGAAATCGCCGCATGTCACCACCCGTACCTCCTCTCCGTACTTCTCCCCGAACAAGGCCATGGCGCCATGGGCCTGGGCCTGGGCCAGCTTCATATGCTCCGATTGGACGGGCAGGTCAGCCATCACCTGATGGTTAACCAGATCCTCCACTTGCTGGATCTGCATCGGGTCCAGGGCGGCGAAATGGGTGAAGTCGAACCTAAGCCTCTGCGGATCCACCGCCGATCCCTGCTGTTGGACGTGCCTGCCCACTATCTGCCTCAGGGCCGCCTGCAGCAGGTGGGTGGCGGTGTGATGCCGGGCGGTGGCCAGCCGGGCACCACGATCCACTTTGGCCTCGACCGAATCGCCGACCTTTACTTCTCCGGAGATAACCTGGCAGCGGTGGACGGTGGCTTTATTGAATGATTTTAGGGTGTTGGTGACTTTCAACATACCAGCTTTTGACTCAATCGTCCCCACGTCCCCAGCCTGTCCGCCGCTTTCACCGTAGAACGGGGTATCCTCCAAAGTAACGTCCACTGTCATCCCCTTCTCGGCCTTTGCCAGAGGCAGCTCCTTGCGGAAGACCCCGGTGACCTTGGTCTTCGCCTCCAACCGCTCGTATCCCACGAAGATGCAGTTGGGGTAATCCACCTCCCTCTGGCCGGAGTACTCCACCTCGCCCCGGGCGGCACGGGACTGCTCCCGCTGGGCCTCCATGCAGGTGCTGAAGCCGTCTAAGTCTACCGCCAGTCCCTGTTCCCTGGCCATGGCCTGGGTAAGGTCCAGGGGGAATCCGAATGTGTCGTAGAGCTTGAAGGCATCTTGGCCCGAAATGACTTTCTTTTTCTTGGATAGAAGACTTGATGTTATCTCTCCGAAAAGTGACAGACCCTGGTCCAGCGTCTCCCCGAACCTTTCCTCCTCGGCCTTGATGACCGCGGCGATATGATCGTGCCTCTGCTTGAGTTCGGGATAGGCGCCTCCCATAACGTCAACCACCACACCGGATAGTTTGTAGAGGAACGATTCCCTGACCCCCAGCAGTCGGCCGTGCCTGGCCGCCCGGCGCAGTATCCTCCGAATGACGTAGCCCCGCCCCTCGTTGGACGGCATCACCCCGTCGCCGATGGCGAAGGCCAGCGCCCTCACGTGGTCGCAGACAGCCCGGAAGGACATATCGGTTTTAACCTGAGCTGGATGTGCGAAGTCGAACCCCGTGTAATCTTTACCGCTCAGCTCCTGCAGCGCGTCGACCAGCGGCCGGAGGAGGTCGGTCTCGTAGTTTGAGGCCTTGCCCTGCAGCACCCGCACCACCCGCTCGAACCCCATGCCGGTGTCCACGTGTTTACTGGGGAGGTCGCGGAGCGTGCCGTCCCTCTGCCGGTCGTGCTGGATGAAGACCAGGTTCCACAGCTCGATGAAGCGGCCGCAGCCTGGGGTGTTCACCCCGCATTTGTGCCCGCCCTTTCCCTCCAGCGGGCAGCTGCCCGGCCCCATGTCCATGTGGATCTCGGAGCACGGCCCGCAGGGGCCGGCCTCGCCCATCTCCCAGAAGTTGTCCTTCTCCCCGTGCCGGCTGATGTGGGCCGGATCGATGTCGGTCTCCGACCTCCAGAGTTTTTCGGCCTCGTCGTCCTTTTGATAGACCGTGGCATAAAGCCGTTCCTTGGGAAGGCTCCAGACCGAGGTCAACAGCTCCCAGGCCCAGCCGATGGCCTCTCTCTTGTAGTAGTCGCCGAAGGACCAGTTGCCCAGCATCTCGAAGAAGGTGTGGTGGAAATGGTCCCGGCCGACCTCCTCCAAATCGTTGTGCTTGCCGGAGACCCGCAGCACCTTCTGGCTGTCGGCCGCCCGATGGTAGTTCCGCTTCTCCAGACCCAGGAAGACCCGTTTGAACTGGTTCATCCCGGCGTTGGTGAACAGCAGGGTCGGGTCATCGTCCGGCACCAGCGAGGCCGAGGGCACGATGGTGTGGCCCCGGGCCCTGAAGAACTCCAGGAAATCGTCCCGGATCTTGTCAGACTTCATGTTTCCCAAGTTGCATCATCCTTAATACGTCGGCGATTATCGGGGGCGCGAAGCCCCGCCGCCCCAGGAACCCGGCCAGCCGGCGCCGGGCTATCTGCGGCTCAAGGCCCCGCAGCGTCTTCATTTTTTTATGCGCCAGGGACAGGGCCGCATCCTTCGCCCTTTTCTCATCACTATATATTGATAGTATCGTATCGATGGTCTCCCGTTCCACCCCCTTGGCCAGAAGCTCGGCCCGGAGCCGGTCCGGTCCCATGGGCCGGAATGTCATGCGGGACTCCGCCCAGTCGCGGGCGAATTTGGCGTCGTCCAGCAAACCTAGCTCCGATAAGTCCGCGATAACCGTGTTTACCGCCTGACTTTCGAACCCCTTCCGCTTCAGACGGTCGGTCAACTCTCGGACGCTGCGCGGCCTGATGGCCAGGAGGCGCAGGGCGTAGTCGCGGGCATTGATGGGCAAGTCAGTCCTTCATTCCGGATCGGAAACGTCAGCTCCCTTTCGGCCTCCCCCGTCTCCTTACCTCCTCCTTGTCGGGCTCGGGCTCGGCCTTTTCGGCCTTGGGCTCGTGCCCGCCCGCCGCCCTGTCGGAGGCGGGGCCATCCATCCCCAGCTTGGCCCTGACCAGCTTCTCCACCTGGGCCAGCAGGTCGGGGTTGGCCTTGAGCATCTCCCGGACGTTCTCCCGGCCCTGGCCCAGTCGCTCCCCGCCCAGGGAAAACCAGGCACCGGTTTTCTCGATGACGTTCTGCTCCACCGCCAGGTCGAGAACGTCCCCCACATAGGAGATGCCCTGGCCGAAGATGATCTCGAACTCGGCGTTGCGAAAGGGGGCCGCCAGCTTGTTCTTCAGGACTTTGACCCGGACCCGGTTTCCGATATTGGCCTCGCCCTGCTTGATGGACTCTATGCGTCGGATGTCCATGCGCACCGAGGAGTGGAACTTGAGGGCCAGTCCGCCGGGAGTGGTCTCCGGATTGCCGAACATCACCCCGATCTTCATCCGGATCTGGTTGATGAATATCACCGAGGTCTTCGACTTGGCCGACACCGCCGTGATCTTCCGCAGGGCCTGGGACATCAGCCGGGCCTGCAGACCCATATGGCTGTCACCCATGTCGCCCTCGATCTCGGCCTTGGGCACCAGGGCGGCCACCGAATCGATGACGATGACGTCCAGGGCGTTGGAGCGGATCAGAGTCTCGGTTATCTCCAGCGCCTCTTCGCCGGTATCCGGCTGTGAGATCAGAAGGTTGTCGATGTCCACTCCGATGTTGCGGGCGTATTTGGGATCCATGGCGTGCTCGGCGTCGATGTAGGCCGCCGCCCCGCCGGCCTTCTGGGCCTGGGCCACGATGGACAGGGCCAGGGTGGTCTTACCCGAGGCCTCCGGGCCATAGATCTCCACGATGCGCCCCCGAGGCACCCCGCCGACGCCCAGGGCCGCGTCCAGCGACAGGGACCCGGTGGGGATAACCTCGACGTTGGCCACCGCCGTCTGATCGCCCAACTTCATGATGGATCCCTTGCCGAACTGCTTCTCTATCTGGGACAGGGCCAGGTCGATGGCCCGCTTCTTTTCCTGGGAAGTGTCTGACATTCCAAAACCTCCGGTTTTGCTTATATTATTTAACTCGGTTCGCCGGTTTTGCGAATAAATTTACTGTCGGTTTTCAGATTCCGTTTTCCCTGCCTTCGATGTCGAATTCGAGTTTATTATTTCAGATCCCACGGATCTCATTCCATGATGCCGGAGCCGGAGGGAAAGCGCGGCAGCCATCTGCGGTAGGCCGAGGCCGCGTCCAGCCAGGACGAGAACAGGCTGGGGATGAAGGCCGACCAGACCACCGCCTGGTAAAGCCGTCCGCCCGAGAAAAAAATCAGGAAGACGGCAGCCGAGGCCAGGCCCTGGGCCGTCTGGGCCCAGCCGGCCCGCGGCGTGGACGGTTCGTCATGGGCCAGGAAAAAGGCGGCCACCAGCACCGCGTTGAAGAGTAGCGGCGTCCTGACTGCTGCCGCCTCCCATCCGCCGGCATTATACAGCCACAGGGCCGACAAAAAATAGGCCGGCAGGAAGAAAAAGACCACCAGCCGATGTTTGGTAAAACCGGCCAGCAGTAGGACCAGGGCCAGCGCCGAGGCCACAGCCGGCAGCACCCCGCAGAGGAAATATTGGCCAGCGGCCGTCCCGAACCACCACCCGACCGGCCACGATCCGAGGGAGACGGCCGCTGGCCCGAAATGGGCGGACAGGGCGCCCAGGGTCAGGGCCGGTACGTTCACCGGGGCCAGGCCCTCCCTCCCTCCCAGCAGGCGCCTCAGGGAAAGGGAGAGGGCCGGGGCAACCCAGGCCATCTGCCAGGAAAGCTCCCTGGGGGCCAGCAGGGACAGCAGCATGGCCTCGTATAACGCGTGGCTCCATTTGAAATCGATGGCCCGGCACCTGGAGAGAAGGGCCAGAAAGATGACGGCGGCCGCGGCCATCACCGCCAGCCTGGCCAGAAAGGGGACCCCGAAACAGAAGGCCGAGGCAGCCGCCAACGGAGCCAGGGCGGCCAGTTTACGCAGATGATACTGGCTGACATCGAGATTGAGAAAGACAAACGGCGGCCAGGAGACTACCATCTAGAGTTTCCCCTCGAGCAGCATCCGGCCTACCGCGATCTGCTGCATCAGCTCGATTTTGGATGGGCAGCCCCAGCTGCAGAGTCCGCAATCCAGGCAACGCTCCAAGCCCAGCGCCCTCAGCCTTCTGATGTCCAGCCGGGCGGTTCGCTGAAATATCTCCGAGGGGTGCAGTCCGACGGGGCAGATCCTGTGGCAGGTCCCGCAGTTGACGCAGGGCGAAGGTTCCGGCCTGGATTGTTTCAGGAGAAGCAGCCCCCTGGTATCCGGCTGGACCGGCATCTCCAAGCTGTAGTAGCTCCTGCCCGAGAGCAGGCCTCCGAACACCAGGGTCAGCTCGCTGTCCCGGACCGGGCCGACGGCAACGCCTTCATCCCCCGCCTCCGGAGATGTCTCCCTCCATGCCTTTGACTCCAGATCGTCCGTCCAAAGGGCATAGCCGGCCGGCGTGCCGACGGGGACCACCAGGTTCCTTTGCTTCCGTCCGGGCAGGTTCCACACCGAGAGGTGGCAGTCGACCACCGGACGGCCATGAACCACCGCCTCCTGTGCCCTCAGAACTTGAGCCATGCCATAGATGGCGCTCCGGCCTTCGGGAAAGACCTCCTTCCTGAGAAGATGGGGATGCCCCTGGGGGTAGGCCCGGTCCGCCAGATGCAGTGACAGGTTCACCGAGCTGGCCAGCAGGGTGCGAAGCCTGTCCTCCAGGATCGTCTGGCCCTCGGGGATGACCAGCCTCGACCGGATGGCATTGTGCAGCTGATTGAGCACGGCCATGCCCTCAAGCAACTGGACGGTTCTCTCCTCCAAAAGACGAAGGTTGGCGGAGAGCGGGGGCTCCAGGTCCAGGGCGTCGTAGATCACCATCCGGGGGAGATCCTGATGACATACGTCCATCACCCCAGCCTCCAGCAGCCTCCGGCAAAGCTCTTGATGCGACAACTCCCAGAACCTCGGCAGCGGCCGGTACGGCGGAGGATCGGCCGCCTGTTTGCGGTCGACGTCGATGAAAACCGTCAGCCGGGGAAAATCGAAATTTTTAGGACGGGCCAGCAGATGGGGAAAATCGCCCACCGCCCTAATCTTTCCTCCCAGCGGCGCGTGGACCGGCAAGCCCTCCCGGTCGTACCCGATGACATCGTAGGCATTGACCTTATCCCCCGGATTGACCGCGGCCCGGCCTCCCTGCCAAAGCGGGATGGCCAATTCCGGCGGCCTGGCCACCGATTCGAATTTTTTATGGTATATGAAGCCTTGGGACGGCCAGCGGCGTCCGCCGGGGGATCTTCTGCTCATAAGGCCAATATATAACGGAGGTTAAGTATAATTGAACGGCGATGAAATGTCAATCGCAAACGGTACTTTGTCCCTTGACAAAAACACCGTCTTGTGCCATAGTTATCCCAATGGTTTTCGGAGCGCAAGCCATGGACATCGAAGGCATGACCCTGGATCTCTCCCTCTCGCCCGCCCTGGATTTTCCCCGGGTGCTTTCCGGAGGAAGCTACCAACTGGCCATCGTCGGCGGAGGGCCGGCCGGCCTGGCAGCCGGCATCTATGCCGCCCGCAAGGGAGTGAAAACGCTGCTGGCGGCCGAGAGCATCGGCGGACAGATGATGTGGACCTCGGTGGTGGAGAACTATCCCGGGTTCAACTTGGTCCAGGCCCGGGAACTGGTCGACAAGTTTAAGGATCAGGTGCGGCAATACCCCATCGACGTGGCCTCGGGCCTGCGGTTAACTTCGATCTCTCAACCCCCTCCCGCATTTGCCTTGAAGGGCGTGGGAGGCGAAACCTTCGAGTCCCGTTCCTTGATCCTGGCCACCGGCAAGCGCTACCGCAGCCTGAACGTCCCTGGGGAGAAGGAGCTCATCGGAAAAGGAGTGGCTTATTGCGCCACCTGCGATGCCCCGCTGTACTCCGGCCAACCGGTGGCCGTGGTCGGCGGGGGCAACTCGGCCCTGACCTCGGCCAACGAGCTGCTGCATTACGCCTCCAGGATTTACCTGGTGAACCTCTCGGATGCCATCCAGGGGGATCGGATGCTTCTGGAGCCGCTGGAGCGCTCCGGTAAGGTAGATTTCCTGATGTCTTCCCGGGTGGCCGGGATAAAGGGAGAGAGACGGGTTGAGGGCATCTCCATCGATTATCAGGGCGCCTCTCACGAAATAGAGGTCTCCGGCGTTTTCGTGGAGATCGGCCTCATCCCCAACAGCGATCTGGTCAAAGGCCTGGCCCGCCTTAACGATGACGGCGAGGTCATGGTAGACTGCTCCTGCCGCACCTCGGTGCCCGGACTTTTCGCCGCCGGCGACGTTACCACTGTTCCCGCCAAGCAGATCGTGGTGGCCGCCGGCGAGGGGGCCAAGGCGGCCCTGGCGGCCTACGACTGGCTGCTGGCCCACCCGGAGTGACCCATCACCGTTCCTCTTTAAGCCAAACACAAAGCTGATAAGTAGAAATAAGAGGCGGCGCTTCAGGCGCCGCCTTTATAGTCCATTGTCCGATACTACCTGTAGGTCATCCCTTTCATGGTCAGCGCCGTCAGGTACAGCACCTCGCAGGAGCCGTTTCCCTGGTCATTTCGGGAGAGCGAGCTGTTCCAGCTGTATGTCTCCTTTCCGTTGCCTCCGGAGACGTAGACCAGCCATCCCTCCAGCCGGAGCGTGTCCCCCGGCGACACCTTGCCCACAGCCCTCTTGAGGTTCTCGCTGGCCGGGATGATGTGGTTGTTGGCCGACCACTTGGCGACGAAGCTGTTGTCGAAGGGAAAATCCTTGTCGTAGCGCCAGTAGTACCACCGGCCGCTCTGCGACCAGCGGCACTGCCTGTGCAGACCGGTGCTGACCATCTGGCCCCAGGCCAGGGCGATGTCGCAGGGTGAGAGCATGGCGTTCCAGTCCGAGGAGTAGTTCTTCTTGGTGAGGACGATGCCATCGACTAAATATGAGGCTTTAGGATCCAGCATCCAGGTATAGCCGCCTTTCTTGAGGATGACCCTTTTGGCCCCCTCGGCCGGAGTCTGCTCCGGCTCCAGTTTAACGTTGATCTCCCCGGCGAACGGCTGGCCCACCGGCGCCGGGCCGCAAGCATAAATAGCAATTGCTATAATGATTAAAATACAACTTACTTTAAACATCGCTAATTTCCATAAAAAAACGACCCGTCCTATATTGGGTCGTTAAAAGGAATACTAGTCACCTTCAATGCCATTAATTTTTTTTGCTTTCTTATATGCTTCATCATGTGGCCCAAATAATACAAATATTATAGTTTCATCTGGTGTTTCCTTGCAATTAGGGCATTTGCGTATTTCTTGAAAACCTTGTATTCTACAATATCTACAATATATATATATTAAAATAAAATTATCAACAAGTGGCGCACTATGAAAACCTGCTAATTGATACTTTAATGGCTCACCAATTAATGGATTTGAGCATATTATCCTTATTTTATTAATAACACGTTTTTCTATCCCACGATATTCTTCTTTACACTCTTTAAATAGGAGGGTAAATAGTGCTCTTGCCACATCATTTACTCTCCAAAAACTTGTTCGAATGTTAATAGTTTCCCATCTTTTAGCTGCTGTTCAGCTTTCCCAAAATCACGCATAAAAGATGGTTTATTTAACAATATATCGCTCATTTCTTTTACTTCAAGCGGTTTCCACACCCGCATTTGTAAAACAAAGTCAGTGTAATTTAAGGTTATTGACCCAGTATTTGGTTCGCATTGCGAATCCAATACCTGATAAGTTATATTATCAAAACTACTATTTAACATGTTACCTCCTATTCAGTTTTCCAGCCAACATTTTCAATTTGCACTGTAAATGATGGCATGGGTATTTGAACTTGTGGCGGTAAGTTGGAAGGCATTTTTTGAGGTGTTACTTTTATCTTTATATTTAAAGATGCCTTTTTCGTCGTTGTCTCTATTATACAAATTGGAATTTCTTTTTCTACTTCACCAAATTGACTTGGATTAAATAACTGGCCAAGCCCCATTAATTGCTTGTATTCGTTAAATAAATCATTTATTACAAGTAAATCTGCATCATTTGCATTAACTACAGGCAAACCTAGTTCTATTGCTTCATTCCTATTGATAAGATAACCATGAAAATGTAACTTTTCCGCTAACATTTCGACTATTCGATTACATATGTGGTCTGCTTGTTTTTCTTTCATGTGAAGCTTTAAAAGCTTTTTTGCTAGATCTCTTATTAAACAATGTGAACGATATATATTCCCGATAGCAATGGGGTGGACTTTATCAACTAACTTTTCTAAAACCTTAACCATATTGGCTTGATCTGTTATGCCTGCTTTTTCTTTCGCAAAATTTAAATAGCCAATAATATCTTCAACCCCCAACTCTGGTTTTAATGCTGGATTTTCAGGTAAAGAAGGATTAAAGGGAGTGCCTATGCTCGGATCTATAGGCGATAATTCTGACAATGGCCCCATTAATATTGTATCAGCACCTAACGCAACTAAAGTAGCAGCACTATGCGCCTTGTAAGGTATTATTACAGTAAATTTCTCACAAAATTCTCTAATTAAATTTATTAACCTAAGCGGTACTATTGTATCCCCACCTTGACTAAAAATGAATAAAGCAATTTTATTTACTTTGCCGATTTCAAGAAGTCTTTCATAGAAAAAGGGGATAACATCCAATGCCATTTTTGGTTGCTGTTGTGGCCCACCAAATCCACGGTCTGAAACAATATATGTTATCACTCGCGTATCGGCAAGTTTACTTTCCAGCGCTTTAATTTTTTCTTGAGTTTTATTCATGATTGACATTACTAATAGCTATACGCACCTTACTTTATTAATAAGGCGCACTAAATTTTTAAAATGAAATTACGGAATTATTTATATTATCGCTTATCTCGGTCTGTATGTCAAGCATTTTTTTATAAAATTACGGGTATATCTTCTCCAGCATTCTGGGGAACGGGATGGCCTCCCTGATGTGCGCCAGCCCGCAGATCCAGCACACCGTCCGCTCGATTCCGATGCCGAACCCGGAGTGGGGCACGCTGCCGTAGCGCCGCAGGTCCACGTACCACTTGTAGGGCTGGTAGGGCACCTGGTGCTCCTCCATCTTCTTCAAGAGAAGATCGAGGTCGTGGATCCGCTCCGAGCCGCCGATGATCTCGCCATAGCCCTCGGGGGCTATCAGGTCGTTGTTAAGGAGCACCTCGGGGTCCTCAGGGTCGGGCTGCATGTAGAACGGCTTTATCTCCTTGGGGTAGCGGTCCACGAACACCGGCTTATCGTGTTTCTGGGCCAGCAGCGTCTCCTGGGGCGCCCCGAAGTCCTCGCCGTATTTTATGGGATCGCCGGCCTCGTTCAAAAGCTTGATGGCGTCCCGGTAGTGCAGGCGGTGGAACGGCGGCTTTATCCTCTCCAAGGGCGCCGGGTCCCTCTCCAAGACCTTGAGCTCCCTTTGGCAGTCGTTGAGCACCCCTTCGACGATGGCGCAGATCATAGCCTCCTGGCACCGCATGTTCTCCTCATGCCCGAAGTAGCTGGCCTCGGCGTCCACCATCCAAAGCTCGGTCAGGTGCTTCCTGGTCTTGGACTTCTCGGCCCTGAAGGCCGGGGTGAAGGTGTAGACCTTGCCGAAGGCCGCGGCCGTGGCCTCGATGTACATCTGCCCCGACTGCGAAAGAAAGGCCGGCTCCCCGAAGTAGTCGGTCTGGAAGAGGGTGGTGGTCCCCTCGCAGGCGGTCGGGGTCAGGATGGGGGCCGGGGTGTGGATGAACCCCTGGCGGTGGAAGAAGCGGTGGATGGACTGCTCGATGGCGTCGCGCACCCTCATGGCCGCGTGCTGGCGCGAGGAGCGCAGCCACAGGTGGCGGTTCTCCATGAGGAAGGCGGTGCCGTGCTCCTTGGGGGTGATGGGATAGTTTTCGGTCAGCTGGACGATCTCCATCCCGGTGACGGCCAATTCGTAGCCCGATGGAGCCCGTTTGTCCTCCTTGACCGTTCCCCTGACCACTATCGACGACTCCTGGGTGACCCTCTCCCCCAGTTCGAAGGTCTTGTCGTCGACGTCGCCTTTGGCCATGACGCCCTGGATGGTGCCGGTGCCGTCCCGGATCTGCAGGAAATGGATCTTGCCCGACGACCGCTTGTTGTAAAGCCAGCCCTTGAGGGTGACCTCGCGGCCGACCTGTCCGCCGATGTCGGAGATGTAAGTATAATCGAGTTTGAGCATCTTGTCCTCCGGATTAGGGTAATTTTATCCCAGCCTTAAAGGATAGTCAAGCGAAAAAGAGAGGCCCCGCTTGCCGGCGGGGCCTCTCACGAAAGCTATTTCCGCTATCGGACCACCGACACCCTACGCACCAGCCGCTGGCTGTTGTCCAGCGACACGGAGACGAAGTAGACTCCGGTGTTCAAGCCGCCGCCCAGGTTCCAGGAAACGGCGCTGGCGCCGGCCGGCAGCACCCCGAAGTCCCGGGACATGACCTCCTGGCCGAGCAGGTTGTAGAGCCTGGCGGTCACCCTGCCCTGCCGGGGCAGCTGCAGGGACAGATCCGCCCGGGCCCTGGCCGGGTTCGGGCTTATCCGGAACCCGAACTTCCCGGCCGCCGGCTGGGGCACCGAAGGCTCCCCGGCCACGCCCAAGGCGCTGTCCTGCACCTCGAAGCCGTTGCTGGCCCCGGTGTAGACCGCCTTGGCCCCATCGTCGTACCCGCAGTAGATGACGTCCCAGGCGACGACCGAGTCCACGGTGACGAACCCGGTCCAGACGCCGGCGCTGAAGGCCCCGGTGGAGTCGGGCGACATGGTCCCGGTCTCGTCCCAAAGGTCGACCGCTCCGGTGAATGTATCCACCGTGTCGCCGTAGAAGGCGCAGGCGACGATGGAGATCTGGAATGGCGACCCGGTGGTCTGGGGCGAGGATATCTCCCCGAACTCGAAGTGGTGCAGGCCGGGGTCGATGACGTCGAAGCTGCCGCTGATCGAGGAGGTGTCCCCGTCGTTGACCATGATGTAATCCCCGGTGCAGATGTCGCTGATGGTGACCATGGTGCTGCAGACGCCGGCGCTGAAGTGGACCACGTTGGGGGTGATGGTCCCGGTCAGGTCCGACAAATAGGTGGAATCGTTGTAGCTGGCGATGACGGCGCCCATCATGTCCCGGGCGTATATCTTGATAGGAAAGGCCACTCCCAGAAGCTGCGGATCGGATATCGGGTCGAAGGTGAAATAATGCCCGGTATCGGCCGCGGCCGTGTCGACGTAGGTGACCGTGGCGTAGAGGTGGTTGATGTAGTAGACCACGTTGGGGCTTCTGGGCTCGTACTTCAGGGAGAGTGCCGCGACGTCGTCCCAGTCCCAGGAGCTGTCGACCAGGGCGGTGTCCAGCTGGGTTATCTCCACGGCGTTGGTCATCTCAGTGGAGCCGAACTTGACCGGCGGCCAGACCAGCAGGGGATCGTTCTCGTCGAAAAGCGGGACGCCTCCGACATAGGGGATGAAACGCGCCCGCGTCTTCCAGTAATGGGCCCGGTGCTTGGCGCTGATGCTGACGTTGGTTATCACCCAAGTGGGGTGGGTGCCAGGGTCGGTGAACCCCACGCCCAGCGAGTCGTAGCGGAACTGGATGACGGTGTCCACCGCGAATAGGGAGTCGTCCTCGAACACGTTCTCCGGGTTCCACCAGTAGCCGCTGTGGTTCGGGTTCAATGTGTCCAAGGGCGGGTTGAAGGTAATCTCGTTGGCCGGCAGGACCAGCACCCCTGCCCAGGCCGGCATGGACAATAGCCCGATTGCGGCCATAAACGTGATTCTATTACCGATATGGTTCATATATTTTCCCCTATAGCGACCATAGCTAATTATATCATAAATTCATAATTTTGTCAAATGGTCTCATAACTTTTTACGCCACAAAAAACAACCTCGCTGAAAACAACGAGGTTGTTAACTTTAAATTTGGATCCTTACATCAAATCGATCGCCCTGAATTACCCGATGTAAATATCAATTGACCACCATGCAGGTTACTGTCCGGCTAACCCCTTTGGTGCCTTGGATTTTAGAGATGATAAGCTTGGTTAGACTGCTCAGGTTAGGCGCCTCCACATAGGCGACCACGTCGTGCAGGCCGGTGACCACATGGGCCTGTTTGACCCCCTTTACCCGACGCAGGGCCGCGACCACCTGTTCCGATTTACCGGCGCTGCAGTTGATGAGCTCATAGGCTGCGAACATTTTACCTCCTATATGTTTATTTTATTTTTACCGGTTAGATAAGTCGATCGATCCCAATCCAGATCAAACCTTATCGAACCTCTCGGCATTTTTAGCGGCCCTGCCCCCCCATTTGAGGTAGGCGTTGATGAAGGAGTCGATCTCGCCGTCCATCACTGCGTGAACATCGCTGGTCTCCTCCCCAGTGCGGTGGTCCTTGACCATGGTGTAGGGGTGGAACACGTAGGAGCGTATCTGGTTGCCCCAGGCGATGTCGGTCTTGGTGGCCTCCAGGGCCTGCTTCCTCTTCTCCTCCTCGGCCCGGTAATGCTGGTAAAGCCGGGAACGAAGCACCTTGAAGGCGTTCAGCCTATTCTGATGCTGGGAGCGCTCGTTCTGGGAGCAGACGATGATGCCGGTGGGGATGTGGACGATGCGGATGGCCGTCTCCACCTTGTTGACGTTCTGACCCCCGGCCGAGCCGGCCCGGTAAACGTCGATGCGCAGGTCGGCCTCGTTGATCTCCACCTTGATATCGTCCTCGATCTCGGGATAGACGAAGATGGAGGCGAACGAAGTGTGCCGCCGCTTGTTGGCATCGAAGGGCGAGATGCGCACCAGCCGGTGGACGCCGATCTCAGCCTTGAGATAGCCGAAGGCGTAGCGGCCGGACACCTCGACGGTGGCGCTCTTCAGCCCGGCCTCCTCGCCCGGCTGAAGGTCGATGACCTTGTAGGCGTAGCCGCGGCGCTCCATCCACCGGGTGTACATCCGCAGCAGCATCTGGGCCCAGTCCTGACTCTCGGTGCCGCCGGCCCCGGGGTGGACGGTTAGAATGGCGCTGCGCTCGTCATCCTCGCCCCGCAGCATGTGGCGGAACTCCAGGGACTCGATCCCCTGGCTCAAGCGCTCCAGCTCGGACCCGATCTCTTTCAGGGACTCCGCATCCCCCTCCTCCACCAGCTCCAGAAGGCCCTGGGCTTCATCGCAGTCCTTGCGCAGCTTCTGCCAGGCGTCCACCCAGTCGCGGCGCTTGTTGGCCTCGGCTATAACCTCCTTGGCCCTGTTGTTGTCGTTCCAAAAATCCGGGGCCGACATCCTGGCCTCGTACTCGGCCAGCTCCCTCTCCTGCCGATCCAGGTCAAAGATACCTCCGCAGGTTGCGCAGGTTCTCGTCGGCGATCTGGCACTGCTCGCGCAGCTCGGCGATGGTCATGGTCTTCCCTTTCCGGTATTTTCTATGTTTTTGGGGTTGGCTTAGTAATTGATGGCATCAGTCGATCCCAGGCCGCCCTCGTCCTTCGCTCCAGCCGGCCGATGGCCCCCGAGTTGTCGATCACCTCGTCGGCCAACCTTTTGAGCCTGGCGGAAGGCAGTTGGGCGGCCATGATGCCCCTGGCCCTTTCCCGTGGCACGCCCTTGGCCTCCAGCCTCTTGAGCCTCAGCCTGGCCGGAGCATCAACCACCACCACCCGATCCATCTCCCGGTGGAGGCCCCAATCGGCCAGTAGGGCCGCGTCCACTACCACCGGGCCGCCCCCTTGCCCTCTGAGCTTAGACACCCTGGTCCTTATTTCCCTTACCAGAGCCGGATGCACGATCCTGTTCAATCTCTCCCTCGACCTGCCGTCGGCAAAGACCAATTTCCCCAGCCTTACACGATCTATGGCGCCG
Organism: uncultured bacterium; assembly: GCA_964518765.1. Lineage (GTDB taxonomy): Bacteria > Edwardsbacteria > AC1 > AC1 > EtOH8 > CAZPNX01. Next base: position 54,079 of record CAZFJC010000011.1, on the reverse strand, counting down.
CTTCTTCCCAGGATGCCGCGGCCGAAGGATTTAACTATTTTTTTATAGCAGGGGGACGATCGCCACAACAGCCGGTGTCCCAGGCGGTCGGCCTCGATCACCCTGGCCCCCCGCCGCCGGAACATGGCGGCCACCAGGCTCTTGCCCGAGCCGGCCCCCCCGGTCAGCCCGATGACCGGGGCAGTTTTATTATTGGATGATGTCCCCGCCACGGCTCAGTGCCTCCCGGCAATCCCCAGCAACGATATCTCGGGCAGGCCGCAGGAGGAACCGGCCTTCTGGCGGCGGTGGCAGGCTAGGCTCATGGCCCCGGCCAGGAGCAGCAGGCCGGCGGAGATCAGAAAGACGGCCGGAAACCCGCACCGGGCGATGATCAGGTATCCCACCAGAGGGCCGAACAGCCCCCGGATGCCGGTCAGGGCTACGTGTATCCCCTGGTAGAGCAGGGAGTCGCCCTGTCCGGCGAAGCGCAGGGACCCCAGGTTCCACAGTATCATGATCCCGGCGATGCCCAGCGAATAGAAAATAAAGGAGGTGTAGGCCATCGGGGCTAGACGGGTTAGATAGGCCCCCAACATCAGCAGCGGATATCCCAGCAGCGCGGCCAGCGAGGCCGTCCACAGCCGCCACAGGTCGATGCGATCGTAGACCAGGCCGGCCAGGGGCAGGATCAGCATGATGAAGAGCTGCGAGTAGAGCCCGGTGGCCTGGGCCATCTGGAAAAAGGTGAATCCCAGGACATTGAGCAGCATCAGAGGCACCGCCGGGACCATCATCATGAAGGCCAGCCCGTAGGTCATGAAGACCGCCTCGAACATCATGAACTCCCGGTTCTCCAGCACCGCCCTTAGTCCGGCCAGCGACCGGCGCAGCGAACCCGCCTTTCGGGAGCCGTAGTCCGTCATCCCGTCCAGGTGGATGAAGACGAGATAGGTGACCGTGCCGGAGAGGGCGACGGTCGACAGCAGCCAGGCAAAAAGGCCGGGATTGATGTCCAGGGCCCGCCCCGCCGCCAGGGCGCAGACCATGGAGACACCTATCAGGACCATGCGGGTGATGGCGAAGGCCTGCCCCCTTTTGTTCCCGATATGCGTCTGAAAAAAGGTGTTCAACACCGGCGTCTGGACGGCAAAAAGGGCGTGATAAAGGAGCAGAAAGGCCAGAAAGACGCCGCTCGACCTGATGAGGAATGATCCCAGGAAGATGAGGCGGCCAAAAACCAGGCCCAGTACCAGGAGCCACCTCTTGCTGCGGTTGGAGAAGAGAAGGGCCACCGCGGCCGCCAGCAGCATGGTGGCGTTGGCTATCACCCCGATCATCGACACCTGGAGGTCGCTGGCCGCCAGGGCCCGTTTGGCCATGGTCTCCTGAAGCAGGATCAGGGCCTGGGTTACCCCGTCGAAGGCCGAGGCCAGCATCAACAGCCAGTAGGCCCGACGCTGGGCGGGGTCGAACCCCTTGTAGAAGCCGAACAGCTTTTCGTAGGTTTTGGCGACCATGATTTTGCAATTATAGCAAAAAAGCCCCCGGAATTATAGGGGGCTTCTTTAGACTGCCGGCCGACGATGTCCAGGCCGAAATCATCAACGGCGCCGGCCGAAGCTTCATCTTTCGCTTATCCCCTTGGCCTTGCCCCCTGGCCCTATTCAAGCATGCTCACTCCCGGCTGTCCCTCTCCTGGTCCCTCTGGTCCCGCTCTTCATCCTCCCGGCTGTCGGCGTCCAGGAAAAGGTAATCGTCCCAAGGGTTGCTTTCGTATCCGCCGTCCGGGCCGTCCATCCCGTAGTACAAACGTTCCCAGTTGACCGCCTCGAAAGTGGTGTCGATCAGATAGTTCAGCCTGGGCTTGGCCAGCGCCGGCACAGCGATCCCGAGGCTGTCGTCCGGAAGCGTCTTGGCGGTCGTCGTGTCCTGCTTGGCCGAGGCCGTGTCCTGCCGGACCTGTCCCGCCGCGACTGGGGCCATCAGGGCGACGCAGGCGATTACAACCAATGCTCTCATTATAAACCTCAGTGCCTTGTGTTGCGATCTTCTCACAATCCTACTTTCACTTACCCCTTTCTCAATGCGCCTCGTACCAATTAGCCCCCTGCCCCATCTCCACCGCCACCGGCACTGACAAGGCCACCGCGCCCTCCATCTCTTCCTTCACAATGCCCTTGACCTTCGACATCTCGTCCTCCCTGACCTCAAACAGCAGCTCGTCATGCACTTGAAGTATCATCCGTGATCGTAACTTCGCATCCAAGAATCTTCGGGCTATGCGCACCATGGCCAATTTGATCATGTCGGCGGCCGTGCCCTGGATGGGGGTGTTGATCGCGGTACGCTCGGCGAAGGCTCGGCGCTGTCCGTTGGGCGAGTTCATCTCCGGCAGATGACGCCTCCGCCCCAGCATGGTGCAGACGAAGCCGTCGCGGCGCGCCTGCTCCACCGTCAGAGCCATCCAGGCCTGGACCTGGGGAAAGGTGGCGAAGTAGTTGTCGATGAACAACGCCGCCTCGTCCACCGGGATGTCCAGCTGCTGGGCCAGGCCGTACGGCCCCATGCCGTATACGATGCCGAAGTTGATGGCCTTGGCCTTGCGCCGCATGTCCGGGGTTACCTTGTCCGGCGACGAGCCGAAGATGGCGCAGGCGGTCTCGTTGTGAATGTCGCGCCCGTTCTTAAAAGCCTGTTTGAGAGCGGAGTCCCCGGAGAGATGGGCCACCAGCCTAAGCTCTATCTGCGAATAGTCGGCCGATAGGAGCTCGAAGCCCTCCTCGGCGATGAACCCCTTGCGTATCTCCCTGCCAAGTCCCTCGCGTATAGGGATATTCTGGAGGTTGGGGTCCGATGACGAAAGCCTCCCGGTCTCGGTGGCCGTCTGGTTGAAGGTGGTGTGCAGGCGATGGGTCGTTGGCTCGGCCTGGGCCGGCAGGGCGTCCACGTAGGTGGATTTTAGCTTGAACAACTGGCGATAGTCCAGCACCAGCCTGGGCAGAGGATGGACGCCGGCCAGCCTTGTGAGGACCTCGACGTCGGTCGAATAGCCCGTCTTTGTCCTGCGCGCCCTGCCCACCTTGAGCTTCTCGAAAAGGATCACCCCCAGCTGCTTGGGCGAGTTGATGTTGAACTCCTCGCCGGCAGCTTTATAGATATCCTTCTCCAGTTTTTCGATCTGCCTCTCCAGGTCCTTGGACATGTCGTTGAGAAAATCGACGTCCAGCAGAACCCCTGCCCGCTCCATGTCGGCCAGCACCGGCACCAGCGGCATCTCGATCTGGGTGAAGAGCTTTTCCAGCCTAGCCTCCTTGAGCCGGGCCGCGAACTTCTCCTCCAGGGCAGCGATGGCATCCACCCGCCTGGCCAGCAGCTCCAGGCTCTGCTTGGAGTCGGGTGCGAAATTGAGCTCAGACTGTTTCCTCCCGTGGTCTTCGGGCGGCGCCAGGCCTACCCCCAGATGCTCGGCCGCCAGGGCCTCCAATGACTGGTGACCCCGCCACGACGGATCCAGCAGGTACGAGGCCAACATCACGTCGAAAAGACCGCCGCCGACATCGGTTTCGAAAGATGCCAGTTGCTTGATCGATGACTTCAGATCATGGCCAACCTTGGTGATGCTTCCATCTTCGAACAGCGGCTTTAGCTTGACGGTCTGCGCTTTCTCCACCACCCAGGGCTGGCCGGCAGCGAAGACTCCGATCCTACCCGGCTGGCCGTCGATTATCTCCAGGTCGAACTTGAGCTGGCCCTCTTTTTTGACCTTGGAGGCCAGGAGCTCGGCCTCGGAGTGGTTGGCCACCCGACGGGAATCCAGCTGGCGGGCCTTGGTCAGCGAGTACTCGCGGTAGAGCGACTCGAACTCCAGCTCCTTGAACAGCCGCATCAGCTCCCCCCGGTCCGGTTGGTGGACTTTAAGGTCCGAAAGCTTCAGCCCCGGCAGCTCGGCCACATGCAGGGTCACCAGTTCTTTCGACAGCTCGGCCTGCTCCCGATGCTCCGTCAGCAGCTTCCTGATCCTCGGCTTCTCCACCCGATCCAGGTTCTGGTAGAGCTTGTCGAACGAACCGAACTTCCTGATGAGCTCGGTGGCCGTCTTCGGTCCGATGCCCGGCACCCCGGGCACGTTGTCCACCGCGTCTCCGGCCAGGGCGAAGATGTCCACGATGCGCTCCGGCCCCACCCCGTACTCCTTCTCCACCTCCTCGGGCCCGTAAACGGATTCCTCCGATTTGCCGGTCCTGGGCCGCACCACCTTCACCTTGTCGGTGACGATCTGCAGAAAGTCCTTGTCGCCGGTGGCGATAAGCACCCCCCACCCCTTGGCCTCGGCCTGCTTCGCCAGGCCGGCTAGGACATCGTCGGCCTCGAAACCCTCGCGCTCCAGCACCGACAGGTTCATGGCCTTGAGGATCTCCTTAATGCGGAGTATCTGGGGCCGCAGGTCTTCGGGCATGGCCGGACGCTGGGCCTTGTAGGCCTCGAATTTCTCGTGTCTGAAGGTGGGGGCCGCCAGGTCGAAGCCGGCCGCCAGGTAATCGGGCTGGTGCTGGCGCATCAGTCCCAATAGCATGGAGGTGAAGCCGTAGCTGGCGCTGGTGTTCTCGCCCTTGGTGTTCACCAGCGGGCTGCGGATGAAGGCGTAGTAGGCCCGGTAGGCCAAAGCGGTGCCGTCTATGAGGAGGAGGGTGGGCATGGGGATTAAATGCTTTAAGATTACGGCTTTTTGAACAAATTCTTCAACTTCTTGGCTGCCTCCTCGGCCGCCTTCTTTGCCTTCTCCTCGGCCTCCTGCTTCAGCCTCTCGGCTTCGGCGTCCGCCTTCTGCTTGAGCTTGTCGGCCTCCGCTTTTGCCTTGGCCTCGGCCTCGGCCTTGGCCTTGTCGATCTCCTCCTGGACCTTGCCCTTGAGCCGGGCCTGGGCCATCTGGGTGTCCCAGGAAACCGTGGGCTTGGGCGGCTGGCCCTTCACTAAAAGATCGAGCACCACCCGCCCGTCCGGATCGGAGAAAAGGTTGGCCACATTGCCGCCCTTGCCCTTCAGCTTGTCCGACTCCTCCTTGGTCAGCTTTACCGACACCCGGTAGTCCACCGCCCCGGCGAAGGTGGAGTATCCGGACAGGCTGACATCCCCGAATTTGCTGTCCATCTTCAGGTCGTCCAGGTAGACCTTCTGGTCGGAAATGCGGAAGCCCATGTTCATGCTGCGGAAGGTCAACTCCCTGGCGTCCCCGATCCTGGTGTGGGACAGGATGTCGGCCAGCAGCGGAAAGTTGACCAGACGGCCTTCGCCGGTGGAGGCCCGCCCCTGTCCCTCTAGAGACTGCTTGACCAGCACCGTGTCCGGAGCCAGACCTGAAAATTCGCCCTTGAGGTCCAGCTTGGCGAACAGCCGATTCTTGAAGGGCGTCAGGGCCGAGAGGAAGTCGTTGGCTTCGAGCTTCTGGGCGTCGGCTTTAATCTTGTATTGGATTTTATTGAGATCGTTCAGATCGGCCCAGAGGCTGCCCAGCGCCTTGCCGGAATAGACGCCCACCTGGCCGTCTAAGCTGAGCTTTCTATCCCTCATGGTAAGATTGCCGGCCAGGTTGTCGAACTCCATCTTCAGGAAGACGATCTTGGCCACCCTCACCTTGCCGTCTATCAAAATATCGGGCAATGGCATCATCGGCGGCGACGTAGTGGCCGCGCCCTTACCCCCCGGGGCCGCGCCCGGCTTGGGGGGCGGCGGCAGCATCTCGTCGAGGTCGAGCAATGGTGAGTTCAGGGCGAAATCGAATACCGCTTTCCCTTGCTTGGGAAGTGCCATCGCCGCTTGACCTGGCTTAGTCGATTGCTCCGGCACCAACGACAGGAAGTTCGTTATCTTCCCGGTGAACGACATCGAGGATTTTCCTATGGAGCAGGAGATGTCCGGGATGTTCACCAGATCCTTGGTGAGGGCGATGGTCCCGTTCATGTTGGTCACCGGTTTCATCAGGGCCGGGGTGCCAAAGCTCAGCTTATCCAGCACCACCTGGCCGTCCATATTGAACGAATCGGTTTTCCTGACCAGCCCCTCGGCCCTGAGGTCGGCCCGGATGACCCCGGCCAGGCTAGTCCCCTTCTCCAGCGGAACGTAGTCCTTGACCTCGCCCAGGTCGAAGCTGCCCTTTAGAGCCGCCTTGAGGTATGGGTCCTCGAAGTTCCTCACCAGCAGGGCCAACTCGAACCCGGCCGATCCCAGTTTGGCCGCCAGGCGCTTGACGTCGAGGTCGCGTTCCGAGAAACGGATGTCTCCGTTGACCTCGGACACCGACTTGGGGAGCTGGGCGTACTTGACCCCGATGTCCTTCAGGATCACCCGCCCATCGACCTTGGGCAGGGATTTCGGATTCTTGGGGTCAACCTGGCCGGTGATCTTGAGCCCCAGTTCGATCAGGCCGCTGGCGGTCACCCCGCCGGCCTGCTTCTTGAACTCGGGCGGCAGGGCCTCGAATATCTTTTTGACCTCGATGGAGGTGGTCTTCAGCTCCAGGTCCAGCACCGGTTTGGTGTCGAAGCTATCCACCTTGCCGGCCATGGTCAATGTTATCCCCTGGGGGATGGCCGAGAGCTCGCTGACCGTCACCCGCTTGGCCTTCATGTCCACCTTGACGTCGTGCCGCACCCCCAGCTTGATCCGGGAGGCCGCCATCAGCGGGGTGGCCACCGCGATCTCGCCGATCTCGATGGTCCCTTTGGTCCTGATGTCCTCCATCCTGCGGTCGGCCGAGAAGGAAAGCCTTTGCTCGATGCCGCTGGCCATAAGCCTAATGCCCGCCTGCCGGTCGTCGAACAGCAGGCTGCCGGACCTCAGGCTGAAGGAGGACAGGATGATGGAGACCGGCGAGGCCGCCGGTGGCGGCGGGGCGGCAGAGCTCTCCGGGGCCGTTTTGACCAGATCGTCAAAGTTGAAGGCCCCCTTACGATCTTTCTCTATCAGGATCTCGGGCCGGTCGATGGCCAGGCTGGAGATCAGAAGCTGGCGGCGCAGCAGCCCCAGCAGGTTCACCTTGAGGACCATCGAGGCGATCTTGGCCTGGGGCTGTTCGGCAAAGCCCTTGGCGTTGGCCAGCTCTATCCCCTTGAGCTCCACCCCCAGGCCGGTCCAGACCTTGAGGCCGAAGCTCTCCACCGTCACCTGGCGGCCCACCGCCTCCTCTATTTTCGGCATCAGCAGGGCCCGCAGCTTGGCCGGCGGGAACATCAGCTTGAGAATCACCCCGGCGCCCACGACCAGCAACGCCAGGACGGCGACGGCCATCAGAGCCATCTTCAATGGTTTCTTCATGCCCTTGCCTCCGGATATCTCTATTCCTTCTCTGTCTCTATCCCGGCCTCTGCCAGCTTGCCAAGCCTCGCTCTGCACTCCGCCCCCTCCGTCTCCCCGGCCAGCTCCCGGTATAGGGTGGCGGACTTTGTTCCCATGATGCCGGCCTCCCCATGGTTCCCCATGGCGGCCAGCATCCTCCAGCACTCGAAATAAAGCCTGGCCTTCCGTCCCTTGTCGTGTCCTTCCTCCATCATCGACTTCAATGTTTCCACAGCCCGGGCCTTGCCTTTGTCATCCTCGGCCTTAACGAAATCGATCTCGGCCCGCTGAACTCGGCAAAGAAAAACCATGTCGGATCTGCCGATTTTAACGGCCGTATCCTCTGCTTGGCGATTGTGGCCGATGCCGTCCCGGCCTGAAGCCAGCAGCACCTCGGCCAGATGGTAGTGCCAGTCGCACAGCTGGTAATCCAACCCCCTCTGCTCCGATTCCGCTATGGCCGTGGCCAGATGAACCTCGGCCTCCGGCATCCGGCCCAAATCGGCGCAGGCCACCCCCAGCCACCCCCGGGCCCGGGCCTCACTCTCCCCGTCTTTGAGGGCGGCCGCCAGCTCGCACCCCTGCCGCAATCGGGCCAGAGCCTCCTCGGCCCTGCCCAGGCCCAGCAGGGCCCGGCCGATATACTCGTGGGCATAGGCGACGCTGTAGCGGTCGCCTATCTCCCGGCTGATCCTCTCCACCTCCTCGAAGTGCTCCATAGCCTGGCGCTGCTTTCCTGTCTGAAGGTAGACCTCGCCGATGCTGCCGATGTCGTAAGCGATGCTGCTACGGTCGCCGATCCGCTGGTGTATCTGCAGGGCCTGCTGGTAGAGGGAGAGGGCCGTCATGGGGTCGTTCTGTTCCATCATCACCGAGGCCGCGTTGTAGAGGGCGTTCCCCAGGCTGCTCAGGTGTCCGTGCTCCCTGGCCAGGGCGATGGCCTCCTGGTACAGGGCCCAGGCCCGCCTGTATTCCCTGCGGTCGGCGTGGATGTTGGCCAGGTTGCTCAGCGTCTCGGAAAGCTCCAGATGGCGCCCGTTGTCCCTGAAATATTTAATGGCTTTTTGGTAGGAGGCCAAGGCCTCCTCGGGCCTGCCCAACAATTTTTGGATGTTCCCGATATTGCGCTCCGCCAAGGCCACCTTCAAACTCTCCCCCATCGACAAGAAAACGGCTATGGCCTGATGATAGAGCTCGAGCGCCCTTTCCCTTTTACCGAATCTCGAGAGAAAGCCCGCCAGACCATACCGGCAGTCGGCCAGATCCGATTCCAAGCCCGATGCCTCGGCCGCCGCCAGGTTCGCTTCAGATATTCTGCGTCCGGCCTCCCAAAGACCGATATGCAGCATCAGGGTCTCCCTCTTCACCTGCAGCCGCATGGGATAGAAGCGCTGGCCCCCTCCGTCCTCCTGCCAGGCGATCCAATACAGCGCTTTTTTCATTCGCAATGGCGGCATATTATTAAGATAACACAACTTCGGCCAAAAGACAAGGGATTTAAACGGCCCCGCCTATTCCGGCGGGGCCTGGTCCACTTGGCGCAGACCTCGGATCAAGCACTTATCGACGAACGCCTGTCCGCGCCTCTGCATCTCACGGACCTCGGACTCGGGCAGGGGGGGCAGGGACCTGAGGGCGGGGTCGTCGGCCTGGGCGGGGATGAACTGCTGGATAGCCCATCGCCGGGCCCCCCTCAGGGATTCGCCTGCCTTCTCGATGGCCTCCACCGTGTGGATTCCCGGCACCACCGTGGTGCGAAACTCGTGGGGCAGTCCCGAGCCGATGATGGCCCCGATGCTCCGCCTTATCCGGTCCAGGTCGATTTCGACCCCAGCCGCCCTGGAGTAGGACTCATCCAGCGGGGCCTTGACGTCCATGGCCACGTAGTCGACCAGCTTCGCGGAGAACAGCTCCTCCAGCACCTCCGGCCGATATCCATTGGTGTCTAATTTGATTTTGTACCTTAATTTTTTGATTTTCATCAAAAGAGTATTCAGATCCTGGTGAAGCGACGGCTCGCCGCCAGTGACCACCACCCCGTCTATCCACTCTCTCTTCCCGGCAAGGTAGCGGTCCACCCTTTCCCAGGGCACCGTCTCCAGTTTCTCAGGTTGCCGCACCAGTATATGGTTGTAGCAGAAGGGGCAACGGAAGTTGCACCCCGGAAGGAACAGAACGCTGCAAACCATCCCGTCCCAGTCCACCAGCGAGGTCTCGATGAAGCCTTTTATCTCCATGCCTTCTTCCAATGGATAGAGATTCCCCGGATGTGTCTTGATATCGTTATCTATCGATCGGTGAAAATCAGTATCGAAAATCACCCCTTTAAATGAACGGCGGGCGCTGGTCGTCGAACAGCAAAAAAGCGCGGGGGATCACCCTTCGGCCCCCGGCGTTGCGCCCCAGCACGCCCGAGTCCAGCAGCTCCTGGATGTCGGCCTTGAGCGGCGGCAGGCGAAAGACCGGCAGGGCGCGGAGACGGGCGCTGCGGGCGGAGTGCGGCACTTGGAGCAGTTCGCACATGGCGGTGATGGTAAAAGTCCGTTTAGGCCGTCCCGGCGAAGGCGGGGATCGCCTTAGTCTGTGTCGAACCCTTTAGGCCATTCGGGGCAGGCTCTGTGGATGTCCGGGAATGACAATAAGCGAAGAAGTAATGCGCAGACGCCATGCGCCGTTTCCGGTGCATGGCGTCTGGATAGCGGCTCGGCCGGGGCTA
>CAZFJC010000011.1:0-43949 GCA_964518765.1 uncultured bacterium | reverse complement strand
AGGGAAGGGGCCGGGGGTTAGGTAACTAGACCTCCCCATGGTGCCGGTCGTCCAGCTCGGCCAGCTTTCCCTTGTTCCAGCCCTCGACGATGGTGAAGTAGCCGGTGACCCGGGTGATGTGGTTGACGTCCCGGCCGCAGACGCTGTAGGCCTTGATGGTCGGCCAGTCGTACTTGGCCACCGCCTCCGGGCCGACGCTGATCTTGGTGCCGAAGCGCTTGTTCTTGATGATCAGGCCGTCCGCCTCCTCGGTGTAGTCGAAGTTGGCCTTGTCGGCCTCCAGGCAGTCCTTGAGCTCAAGCAGGTCCATGTCGCCCTCCGTCTATCTTTTTCGCTTCGTTAAAGAATTCACGTCCTCCAGGTCTATCCTGCGCCCCGCCGCCTTCTTCGAGGAGATCAGGTCGTTTTTCGACAGGACCCAGATCCTCTGCCCCTGGTAGTCCATGGCCTTGCGGCGCCCCCAGGCCTGCCCGAACTTCACCCCCGGCGTCCTGGTCTGGACGTCGATCCTTACCCAGTCCTCGAAGACCGTTATCTCCTTCTTCAGCAGCCTCTCCGGGGTCACCAGGCCGGCCGTGCCCAATCCTGCCTCCTCCAGCGCCGCCAAAAGCCTTTTCACGTTCTCCCCGGTGGCCTCGATAAGAATGTCCAGGTCGAAGGTGGCCCGGGGCACGCCGTGCAGGGCCGCGGCGATGCCGCCGATGACCAGGTACTTAACCTCGTGCTTTTCTAAGCACCAGAATATCAGCTTTAGTTTTTCCAGCATTCCTGCGTTTTGCCAGCTTGGGGTTCATCACCAGCAGCATCTTGGTGTATTCGTTGAATACCTCCATCCTTTTCGCCAGCGGCAGGGACTGGTACCACCGGGCCTTGGCCTCCGGCGTTTCGGCTTTAAAGCTATGTGAGATGCTGCGTTTCATCCGGGTCCGTTGATCTTCTGTTTATTTTTGGTTTTCGGTCTTTTATCGTTTGTTTGGGATTTCGAGATTTGATATTCTGATTTAGCTTATATCGTGGCTTTCAGTAAAAGTGGCCTTGTCGGCCTCCAGGCAGTCCTTGAGCTCGAGCAGTTCCATGTCGTCCTCCTCTATTTCACTTTCTTTCTTATCCTCGAATCCGTAAACCTTATGACATATACTTTACCGGGTAGGTTGAAGAGGTTTTGTATATGCCATCTGCGGTACATAATTACTTTTGCAATGCCTTTCCACGGTTGATCTTACGCCCCTGTAGATCGATAACTCCTTCTGCCATGACCATTTACACTTCCGCACCGGCAATCGGTCCCTCTAGCACGGAAAAAAACGGCTATTTAAAGGTGAAATGAACATCCTTGTCTGTAAGGTAAGCTTCCTTAGCGGTGATGCAAGCTTCCTACCTGTCGCTCAACGCTTCCTACGTGTCAATATGCCCTTCCTTACCGGTGATATACGCTTCCTTAACGGTAATGTATGTTACCTTAGCGATGAAATGAGCTTCCTTAAAGGTAATATGCGGTTCCTTGGCGGTGATATATCCTTCCTTAACGGTTATATGCTCTTGCTTTGCGGTGATGAACGCTTGCTTCGTGTCGTTGAACGCATTCTTAAGGCAGCCTTATTCGTGCTTGGCCCCTGGCAGCGCTTGCGCCCGTTTGACGCACCCCCTGTCCCCCTCTTGATAGAGGGGACGCAGTCTTTATCGCTTTACTGCTTCACCGCCTGTCCCCTCTAGAGAGGGGATCAAGGGGTGTGTCCCCCGTTATTTCACCCTCTTGATCCCCTCCAGCTCTTTGGCCCCGCACCTCGGGCACTCGTCCTTGAGGCCCCGGTACACCTTGTGGCAGGTGTTGCAGGTGGTGAACTCGGGGCTGAAGGCTATCTGGGCGTTGCGGGTGTGGCGGAAGGTCTTGGTGACGAAGTTGGCGATGGACTCCGGAGACGGCTTGGAGTCGGCCAGCCAGATGTGGGTCAGGGCCCCGGCCTCGATCATGTCGTGGAACTTGCCCTCCATCTTCACCCGGTCGATGGGGTTCATGGGGTGCCCCACATTGATATAGGTGGAGTTGGTGTAGTACACCGAGCCGTCCTTTTGGTTCCCCTTGAGCACCCGCTCCGCCTCCCTGGGGTACTGCTCGGCGTCCAGCTTGGCGAAGCGGTAGGCGGTGCTCTCGGCCGGGGTCTGCTCCAGCACGAACTTCATGCCGTACTCCCTGGCCATCTCCTTGGTGCGCAGATGCAGGTGGGCGATCACCTTGAGGCCGAAGCGGAAGGCCTCGTCGCTCTGGTGCAGCTCCTGCCCGGTGTGGAATTGGACCATCTCGTTGAGCCCCAGAATGCCGATGAGGTAGGTCACCCGGCCCAGCCTCAGATAGGGTTCGCCGTCCTTCTCCATGGCTAAAAGGGCCAGCGGCCCCTGGTCGCGGATGGCCATCAGCTTCTCGATGAACTTGCGCTTCTGGACGTGGCCCTTGCAGGCCAGGTGCAGGAACTCGTCGATCTTGCGGAACAGCAGGTTGTCGTCGCCGCGGGCCAGGTAGGCGATGCGCGGCAGGTTGAGGGTGACGTTCTGCAGGGCCGAGTAGCGCATCTTCCAGGGATAGTGGGCGTCGTCCAGGTCCCGGTCGTCCAGCTTGAAGGCCAGGCGGCAGCACTCCGAGATCTTGGCCGTCTCCCCCCGGTCGAAGACGAAGTAGGTGTTGCCCTTCTCGGACGCCACCGCCGAGATCTGCTCCAGAAATTTCTCGTGCCCCGGGGTCTGGAAGAATTTTTCGGTGATGTGCACCTGGGGCTTGGGAAAGAAGAACGGCCGGCCGGTGCCGTCCCCCCCCAGGTAGATATCGAACAGGGCCGAGGCGAAGCGCTGGGCCTCCTTCTGGTACTCCCCGTACTTCTTGCCGGTATAGGTGCCGCCGGGCCCGATGGCCGGCACGTTTTCGAAGTGCTTGGGGGTCTCCCAGTAGATGTTGAGGTCCGAGAAGATGGCCTGGCCGCCCCGGGCCACCGACTGCTGGCTGTACTCGAAGATCATCATCTGGGCCAGCTGGGACAGCTCCCGCTCCGACATCCCGGCCAGGAAGGGGGCGAAGAAGACGTTGACCGCGTCCCAGCCGATGGCCCCGGCGAAGTGCCCCTGCAGTGCGGCCGAGAACTTGACCATGTGGGCCAGCAGGGTGTCCGGGTGCTTGGCCGGCCGGGCGATGGACAGGGCGTTGGGCAGGGACAGGCCGAACTTCTTGACGTACTCCAGGCTCTGGCCCGAGCAGTAGGGCCGGTTGATGAAGCCTAGGTCATGGAGGTGGAGGTCGCCGCGGGCGTGGGCGTCGGCCACCTCGGCCGAGAACACCCGGGACAGGGCAAACTGCTTGTTGATGGTCTCGGCCAGGGTCATGTTGGTCGCTTCCGGGTTGTGGGGGATGTTGGCGTTCTCCCGGTTGCGGTAGGTGAGCACCTTCTCCACGTCGTAGAGCGGCAGCCCCAGCCGGGCGTGCTTCTTGCGGGCCTCCTCCAGGCCGTGCTCCACCAGCTTGCTGTCCACCAGCTCCCGGATGAGCGAGGAGGTCAGCCGCTTGACCTTGGACTGGATGATGGTCTCCTCCACCTCCCGGGCGATCTTGGACGCCTTGTCCTCGGCCACCCCGGCCTCGCGGCGCAATGCGGCGGTGATGCGGTCCCGGTCCCACTGGACGATGGAGTCGCCCGAGGTGCGCACGAACAGGGCCAGGTCGGTGGTCTCCGAGTCCCGCACCGCCTCCCCGCTGGCCTCCTGGCTGACGGCAATCTTCTGCTGGCGGATCTTGGCGCGCTGGTCGCGGTAGAGGATGTAGGCCTTGGCCGTCTTGGCGTGCCCCTTCTCGATCAACACCTTCTCCACCGCGTCCTGGATCTCCTCCACGTGGGGCAGGTGATCCCCCTTGGTGGAGTAAAGGAAGAGGATCACCTCGTCGGCCAGGTTCTCGGCCAGGTCCTTGTTCTGTCCGCCCACCGCCTCGGCCGCCTTGAAGATGGCCTCGGTGATCTTGCGCCGGTCGAAGTTGACGATGTTTCCGTTCCTCTTCTGGATGAGGTGGAACATCTTGTCGGCCAGGCTGCGGTGCAGCTGCTTGACGCTGTCGCCGGCGAAGAGGAAGCGGGGCGGCTCGCCGCCCAGCTCCTGGGGCTGGTGCTGGGACATGATGTCCCTCTCGGTGGTGCTCATCTCGTCTTTTATTTAAAGCTTTGGTTTATTACCAAAAATAAATTCGAAATCCGAAAAACGAAAATCCGAAACAATACCGAATACTCAATCGCCGAATCGGAAATCTGATATTCGTTTTATGTTGTTTCGTGTTTCGAGATTCGAATTTCGGATTTAGCTCTTGCGTTGCCTTTTTTCCGTGTAGCTCTTGGCGGCCTCGGCGAAGTCGGACACCTCGCGGAAGGACCGGTAGACCGAGGCGAAGCGGACGTAGGCCACCCCGTCCAGCTCCTGCAGGGCCTTCATCACCATCTCCCCCACCTGCTCGGCCCTGACCTCGCTCTGGCCTCCCGACTGCACCTCGTTCTCGATGGCGCCCACCAGGCGCTCCATCTGATCGGTGCTGATGGGACGCTTCTCGCACGCCTTGCGGATCCCGGAGAGGATCTTCTGGCGGTCGAAGGCCTCGCGACGCCCGTCCTTTTTGACGATCATCAGCGGCGACTCGATGTACTCATAAGTGGTATACCGTCCATGACAGGCAAGGCACTGGCGGCGCCGCCGTATGCTCTTGCCGTCGCGTCCCGACCTGGAATCTATCACCTTGTCCTTTGAGCTGCCGCAGGAAGGACATTTCATAGAAATATCCTTTATTTGGTGGAAGGGCGCTAATTATCCACTATATGTGGCCCAATGTCAAGTGAAAAATGGCCCTTTGCTATAATTTTTTTAAATTTTTTTGGCATCCCGCATGCATATAACTTATTATACTACAAAGCGTTAAAAGGCGACGCCGTACGGCATCGCCTTTGATTTCTTTGGGTTATAATTAATGCTTAAAGTTTATTGTACGCTTTAATAATATTGTCTAATATATTATTCCATGAGAAGTTATCGCAAATTTGTTTTTTTGCCTTGGCTGCCATCATACCTGCCATTTTCCGGTCGCTCAACAGCTTCTCAATGGCCAAGGCCAAGGCTTTCGGGTTTTTCTCCGGCACGAGTAATCCTGTTTCGCCCTCCTGCACCACATCCGGTATACCCCCCACCTGGCTGGCCACTACCGGCACGCCGTAGTACATGGCCTCCAGCATTACCACGCCTAACATCTCGGTGTCTCCTCTGGAATCTACAATGGCCGGCTGAACATAGACAGAGGCGCTTCGGTAATATGCGGATAACTCCTCCTCGCTGACCTTTCCCGCAAACCTCACCATCCTTTGCACGCCCTGAACCTTGGCATAGTCCTCCAGCACCTTACGGAGCGGACCACCGCCGATGACGACCAGCTCCGCCTTCAGCTTCTCCGGCAGCAGCCGCATGGCGTCGATTAGGTACCTGATGCCCTTCCGCTCCACCAACCGTCCCACGGTTAGTATCGTCCTCCTGCCTCCTTCCGATTTCTGCCGTTTGCCTTCTGTCTTTTGTGAGAATCCGATGGTGTAGGGGATGACCTCGACCGGTACTTCGGCGATGCTCCTTACCTCGTTCTTGGTATAGGTCGATATGGCTGTCACCCTGTCCGAAACCTTGGCCGCCCAGGCCAGGAAGCTCCTAAGCAAGGGCAAACGGCTGTGCTTGGCCCAGCGCACCTCGGCCCCGTAGAAGGTGGTCACCAGATTGGCCCCGCAGGCTTTCTGGGCGATCCAGCCGAAGAGAGCGTGCGGCAAGGGCCAGTGGACGTGTACCACGTCGTACTGGTTTTTCCGGCATAGCCTCCAGGCCGCTAGCGAGCCGGCCATCAGATAAAAGATGGGCAGGATCTTGTACCGCGGCGATCGCCCCAGGCGGTCCACCGTCATCTCCTCGTGGGTCAGATTCTCCCAGCGCCGGGGGAAATAGCGGAAGCGGTGGACCGGGATGTCATAAAGGACTTGGCGACCAAGTCCTTTATATGATGAGGTGAACACCTCGACATCTATTCCCCTACCCTTGAGCCCCCGGAGCATCTCCACCAGCCAGGGGGTGATGACGTCGCCTTCGCCTCGAGGGAAGGCGGTCACGATGTGGAGGACGCGCATGCTTTTTTAGGGAGTTTCTTAATGAATATTTATATAGGATTATCGCCCGATAATCAATGCTTCCCTGGCTTTCTAAGCGGGATCTCCTACTTCACCCCCGCCTGGGGCATCAGCGCTATCTCTATCCTCCGGTTCTGGGCCCGGCCGGCCGGGGTCTGGTTGCTGGCCACCGGCTTGTACTCGCTCATCCCCACCGCCTGCAGCCTCTCCGGCTCGATCCCGCTCTTCTCCTGCAGGAAGCGCACCACGTTGCAGGCCCGGGCGGTGGACAGCTCCCAGTTGGTGGGATAGGTCTTCCTCAAATCCCCGCTGATGGGAACGTTGTCGGTGTGGCCCTCCACCCGGATGACCTTGCCCTTGGTGTTCTTCAGCACCCCGCCTACCCGCTCCAACACCTTGAGCCCCTTGGGGGTGATTTCGGCTTGGCCCGAGGGGAACAGGATCTTCTCCACCATGCTCACCGAAAGCCGGTCGGCCAGCTGGGTGACCTTGACCTGTCCCTGCTCGATCTCCTCGCGCATGCCGGCCGCCAGCTGTTCGTAGGTCTCCCTTAGCCTGGCGATCTCCTCCTCCTTCTGCTGGGAAGCCTCCGCCAGCTTGGACTCCAGCTCGGCCGAGACGGCCGCCTTCTGCGCCTCCAGGTCAACCACCTTGTAAGCCAGGTCGGTCTGGACGTCGTGCGACCTCTTTAGCTCCGTTTTGGCCCTGGCGCCGTCCGCATAGAAAAAAAAGGTCGCCCCGGCCAGTATCACGACCAGCGCCCCCAGGATGGTTATCGCCATCTTCATCGTCACCCTCCTCTTAAGGTTACCTATTAACTATACACCCGAAGCCGGCGGCAATGCAAGGGATTTTATGGATCAAAAACTTGGCCCCTGCTCCTCCTCTAAAATGAGGTTACTTCGGATTCGTGGTTGGTTTCGGCACCGCGGCGCTTATGACCGACGACATCGCCCGCCAGTTATTTATGTCGGCTTGGAGCGATGGCGTTTCCGAGGTAAAAGTCAGAATCCCATCTGCCTCAACCGCTCCAAGTCTATCTTCCTCTCCATCAGGCCGTCATAGGAGAAAAGCACGATGTCGCCCATGCCCAGCTTTCGGAGCTGCCTGGCCTTGTCCACTATCCCCTCCGGGCTGTCGCGCCAGGCGCCCAAACCTATGTATATATTCCCCCTTCCCTTGTATCTATAGGCTTTCTGGGCCAGGCGCAGCACCGTCTTGGCGTCCGGGGAGTAATCCATCAGCACCGCGAAATCCAGCCAGCCGTTGGCCAGCCAGGTGGGCCAGTCCTGGCCGAAGCCCAGCCGGGCCTCGTCCGGATCGGGCTTGACCGCGGCCGAGAGCCTTACCCAGGGGCTGGCGGCGGCGATGTCGGTTTTCAGCCAGGCCACCAGCTCGGTTATTTGATGCAGCCGCCATAGATACCAGGCCTCCCAGTAGGGACGCAGCTTGGGGTCGCCGTCGAAGAAGCGCACCGGATCCACGGTGTAGGCCTGGTAGAAGCCCAGCCGGCTGGAGGGATCGTAGGAGAAGTCGATGTGCCCATAGCGCACATAGTCCAGGTGGATGCCGTCGACGTCGTAGCGCAGGATGATCTCCTGCACCAGGGATCGGATGTAGGCCTTGACCTCGGTGCTGGCCGGAGAGAGGTAGATCCCCTCCAGCCCGTTCCTGGTCAGCTCGAATTGAGAGTAATCCCGTAGGCTCCGGCCGCCGGCGTCACCGGCGAACCACCGCGAACTTTTGTAATAGGCGTGCCCGGGGTTGCGGGGCCTCTGGTCCGAGGACCAGACGAAGTAGACGTTGATCCAGGCGTGCAGGCGGATGCCCCGCCGCTTGCACTCGGCCACCATCAGCTTGAGGGGATCGAAGCTTTTGGTGACGAAGGGCGCCTGGGGGGCCACCCGCGACTCATAGTAGGCCTCGCCCTTGGCATAGAACTGGACGAAGAGGTCGGTGATCCCCGAACGGCCGGCCTGCTCTGCTATCCTTCTGACGTTCCGGGGGGAGTTGAGCGAGTAGCGAACTACCCAAAGCCCCTTGACCTCGGGCCGCGAACCCAGGGCCTGGCCGGGTATAAGTAGAAACGCCAGCAGTATGACGGCTCTTGTCGGACTGAGCATAGACTTCATAAAAAATAGCGTAAAGCCCTCTCTGCCGAGCTTTACGCTATCGAATTTCCTCCGGAGGCTATTTCTTCTCCAGCGCCTCTTTGGCGGCCTTTTTGCCCTCCTCCATTTTGGCCTTGGGCTCGGCCATCTTTTCCTTCTTCTGTGCTTTCTCCGCTTTCTCCTTGGGCTTCCTCTCGGCCGGGGTCTGCTTCTTTTCGCCCTTCTCCCCCTTTACGGCCTTAACCTTGATCTTGGCACCGTGCAGCTCCATCATGGCCAACATGGCCCCGTCCCCGTGCCGGGGCCAGAGCTTGGTGACGATGACCGCGCCCGAGGGCCGGTCCTTCATCCTGGGGCCCAGCTCGTCGAAAAGCTTTTTCAGCACTCGGGGGTCCCGGATGGTGCGAGAGGCCAGCCGGCGCGAGGCCAGGCTCCCCTCACGGGCGTAGGACAACAGCCGTTCGGCCAGCGCTTTGGCTGCCTTGGCTTTTTTGTCGGTGGTGCGAATGCGCTCGTGTTTGAACAGTGAGGTCACCATGTTGTCCAGCATGGCGGCCCGGGGCGAGGAGGAGCGCCCCAGCTTGAGCTTCTTCATTCGGTGTCGCATCTTTTCGGCCTTATCTCTTCTGGTCGGTCAGGTTTTCAATCTTCATGCCAAAGGTCAGGTTCATGTTCTTGAGGATGGCGTTAAGCTCGGCCAGGGACTTGCGACCGAAATTGCGGTATTTCAGCATCTCGGCCTCGGTCTTCTGCACCAGGTCGGCCAGGGTGAAGATGTTATTGGCCCTAAGACAGTTGGCCGAGCGCACCGACAGTTCCAGCTCCTCAACCGTCTTCGACAGCAGCTCCCTCATTCTGACGGCGTCGGTGTCCAGATGCTCCTCCCGCCCTTCCTCCTCGCGGTCCCCAAAGCTAAGGAACAGGCTGAGGTGCTCCTGTAGCAGCTTGGCGGCGTGGGACAGGGCCAGGTCGGGCCGCATGGTGCCGTCGGTGTTGATCTCCAGTATCAACCGGTCGTAGTCGGTCCTCTCCCCCACCCGGCAGTTCTCCACCTGGAAGTTGACCTTGGTCACCGGGGAGAAGGAAGCATCCAGGGGGATAAGGCCTATGGTATTATAGGACTTGCGGAAGACCTCGGCCGGCACATACCCCCGGCCGTGATCCACCGTAAGCTCCAGCTTGAGGACTCCGTCCTCGGACAGGGTGGCCAGGTGCTGCTCCGGATTGATGATCTCCACATCGGGGTCGGCCTCGATAGCCGCCGCGGTGACCACACCCTTGGACTGGGACTTGAGGAACAAGGTCTTGGGATGCTCCGAGTGCAGCCTCAGCCTCATCTGCTTGAGGTTGAGGACGATCTCGGTAACGTCCTCGACCACCCCGGGGATAGTGGAGAACTCGTGCAACACGCCCTCGATCTTGACGGCCACCACCGCCGCCCCGGGGATGGAGGAGAGCAGCACCCGGCGAAGGGCGTTGCCCAAGGTTAAGCCATAGCCCCTCTCCAGGGGCTCGGCGATGAAGCGGCCGAAGGTGCTGCTGTGGGTGGACTCATCTATGGCGATGCCCTTGGGCATCTGAAGGCTCTTCCATCTCATGGACGTACAACCCCCCTTTTGGTTTTGGGTTGCCCCCGCTCCATCCGGCAGCGGAGTCGGCGGGCCCTGTCCGCCTTTGGCGGGGATAGGCTACTTGGAGTAGAGCTCGACGATTAACTGCTCGTTGATGGGCAGGTTGATCGACTCCCGGGTGGGGATGCTAACCACCCGGCCGGTGAGCGAAGCGGCGTCCAGCTCCAGCCATCCCGGTCGCTCGCCGCCCTTGGACCTCTCCAAGGTTTCCTTGATGGGCACAATCTCCTGGCTCTTGGGCCTGACCTTGATCTCGTCGCCCGGGCGCACCAGGTACGATGGAATGTTGACGATCCGGCCGTTGACCGTGAAGTGGCGGTGCCCGATGAGCTGGCGGGCGGCCGAACGGGAGGCAGCCAATCCCAGCCGGTAGACCACGTTGTCCAGCCGACGCTCCAGCAGGGCCAGCAAATTGTCGCCGGTCACCCCTTTCATGCGCGAGGCCTTCTCGAAATAGCCGCGGAATTGACGCTCCAGGATGCCGTAAATGCTGCGGACCTTCTGCTTCTCCCTCAGGTGAATGGCGTAGCCGGTGGGCTTGGGCATCCTCTCCTTGCCGTGCTCTCCCGGCGGATAGGCCCGCCGCTCGAAGGCGCACTTGGCGGTGACGCAGCGCTCGCCTTTAAGGAAGAGCTTCATGCCCTCGCGGCGGCAGCGCTTGCACCGAGAATCCTTGAACCTGGCCATCTATCTGGAAACCTCCTAATGATTTCTTGGCATGCCCGTCGGCGGGCGTGAACGGCTTAGACCCGGCGCCTCTTAGGGGCCCGGCAGCCATTGTGGGGCACTGGAGTGACGTCACGGATGACGGTGACATCCAGGCCGGCCGCCTGTAGGGCACGGACGGCCGATTCCCGCCCCGAGCCAGGTCCCTTGACCCAAGCCTCCACCTTCTGCATGCCCAGGCCCAAGGCTATCTTGGCGCAGCTCTCGGCCGCCACCTGGGCGGCGAACGGCGTCGACTTGCGGGAGCCCTTGTACCCGGCCTTGCCAGCCGAGGCCCAGGCGATGACATTGCCGTTCTTGTCGGTGATGGTAACGATGGTGTTGTTGAAGGTCGATTGGATGTGGGCGATGCCCGCGATCTCGATCTTCTTTTCTTTTTTGCGTACCTGCTTTTTCTCTTCGGCCATTGTCCTCTCCTGCTTTGTCGGCGGCACCGCCGCCCTGGTGTTTATGGCCGGGAGGCCCCGGCTTTCCTTTGTCCCTCGCCCCCGGTCACTTCTTGGCGGGCGCCTTCTTCTTGACCACGCCGGCCTTCTTCGGGCCCTTGCGGGTGCGGGCATTGGTTCGGGTGCGCTGGCCCCTCACCGGCAAGCCCTTGCGGTGGCGTAACCCTCGGTAGCAGCCGATCTCCATCAGGCGTTTGATGGACATGGCCGTCTCGGTGCGTTTGGCGCCCTCAACCTTATACTCCGACTCGATGATGGCCCTCAGGCGGCCGATCTCCTCCTCGCTCAGGTCCTTGACCCGCTTGCTGGGATTGACCTTGGCCGCCAGCAGAATGCGCCTGGCCGAGGCCGGACCCAACCCGTAGATGTAGGTCAGCCCGATCTCAATCCTCTTCTCCCGTGGCAGGTCGACGCCGCTTATTCTAGCCACCTTCTACCTCCTTTGCTCCTTTAGCCCTGACGCTGTTTGTGCCGGGGGTTCTTGCAGATGACTCGCAGGACGCCCCTTCTCTTGACGAGCTTGCAGTGCTCGCAGATTTTCTTCACCGACGCCTTGACCTTCATGGTTCCATCCTCGAAATTGGTTTTGCGGACCGGACCGTTCCGGTCACTTGAAGCGGTAGATGATCCGCCCTCGCGACAGATCATAGGGGGACAGCTCCACCGTAATCTTGTCGCCGGGAAGGATCTTGATGAAGTGCATCCTCATCTTGCCCGAGATGTGGGCCAGGATGCGATGGCCGTTGGGAAGCTCCACCCGGAAGGTGGCGTTGGGAAGGTTTTCGATCACCGTTCCTTCGACCTGGATGCCTTCCTGTTTGGCCATAGTCGATGCTGCTGCGCCCTCTTTTATTCTTTATTTATTTGTCCCTGGTGACCGCCAGGGGATCGCCCTCGGTGACCACCACCGTATCCTCGAAATGGGCCGACAGGCTGCCGTCGGAGGTGACCACCGTCCAACCGTCAGCGGTAAAGTCCACCTGCCAGCCGCCGGCGTTGACCATAGGCTCGATGGCCAGAACCATGCCGGGCTTGAGGGTCGGGGTTAGCCCCGACTTGTGGAAGTTGGGTATCTCCGGATCCTCGTGAAGCGACCGACCCACCCCGTGTCCGCAGAGCTGGCGGACCACCGAGAACCCGGCCGATTCGACGGTCGTTTGGATGGTGCGGGAGAGGTCGGCCACCCGATTTCCCGCCCGGGCCGCCCCCACCGCCTGGTCCAACGCCTGACGAGCCACTGCCGAAAGCTTCAGGGCCAAGGCCGGCGGCCGGCCGCCTATCAAAAAACTGCGGGCGGCGTCGGCGATATAGCCGTCATAGGTCACGCCTACATCTATGCCTACCAGGTCTCCGTCAGCCAGAATCCTCTTGGGGCTGGGGATCCCGTGCACCACCTCGTGGTTGATCGAGATGCACAGCGCCGCCGGGAAACCACGGTAGCCCTTGAAGGTCGGCGACCCGCCGCCTTGGCGGATCAAGCTTTCGGCTAGTCGATCGATCTCCGAGGTGGTGATCCCGGGGACCAGCGCGGGTTTTATCTCCCTCCACAGACCGGCGATGATGCTGCCGGCCGCTCTGATCCGGTCGATCTCCCAAGGTTCCCGTATGGCGATCATCAGATCTCGGTCAGCACCTTCTTGAAAGAACGGTAAACTTCCTCAGGGGACCGAGAACCGTCGATAAACTTCAGCGACCCCTGGGAGCGGTAGTAATCCATGACCGGCGACGTCTGCTCACGGTAGACGGCCAGCCGGTTCTCCACCGTGGAGCGCCGGTCGTCGGCCCTCTGCTCCAGGGCCGAGCCGCAGTGGTCGCAGATGCCCTCGGTCCGGGGCGGCTGTGATATTTGATTGTAGATGGCCCCGCATCTGGGGCATATGCGTCTGGAGGTCAACCTCCGCACTAGCTCCTCGGCCTCTACCTCGAGGGAGATCACGGCATCTATCTTCATCCCCAGTCCCGAGAGCAGCCTGTCAAGGCCCTCGGCCTGGGCCACCGTTCTGGGGAAGCCGTCCAAGAGGAACCCCCCCTTGGCGTCCGGCTGGACCAGCCGCTCCCTTATCAGGTCCAGAATCAGCTGGTCCGGCACCAGGGCCCCGCTGTCCATGAAGGCCTTGGCCTCAAGCCCCAGAGGTGTTCCCTCCTTGACCGACTGGCGCAGGATATCGCCGGTAGAGATATGGGGAACCCCCAGCTCCTGCCCGGCCCTCTTGGCCTGGGTTCCCTTGCCCGAGCCCGGGGCGCCGAACAGGATCAACCTCATTTTATTCTTTCCGAATGTTCAGTTCGCCCGGCTCACATCCGGCCGCCCCGGCCCGAGATCTTGCCCTTCTTGATAAATCCCTCATAGTGGCGCATCAGCAGGTGGGACTCGATCTGCTGCAGAGTATCCAGGGCCACACCCACGATGATCAGCAGGGTGGTGCCACCAAAATAGAAGGGTACATGGAACCATTTCATCAGCAGGGTGGGCAGGATGGCGATGATGGCGTAGAAAATGGCTCCAGGCAGAGTGATACGGGTCAGAATCCGGTCGATATATTCGGCCGTCTTCTCGCCCGGACGGATCCCGGGGATGAATCCTCCGTACTTCTTCATGTTTCCGGCCATGTCCACCGGGTTGATGACGATAGCGGTGTAAAAATAGGCGAAGAAGATGATCATGGCGGCGAACAGCAGTTCGTAGACCAGGGCCCCCGGGGCGAATGCCTGGGCCACGTTCTGGGCCCACTCCCCCTTGACGAAGGTGCCGAGGGTCATGGGGAAGGCCAGCACGCTTTGGGCGAAGATGATAGGGATGACGCCGGCAGTGTTAAAGGAAAGCGGGATATAGGTGCTCTGGCCGCCGTAGATCTTGCGTCCCACCACCCGCTTGGCGTATTGCACCGGGATCTTGCGGTTGCCCTGGGTCATCAATACCACCGAGGCGGTGACGGCCACCATCAGGGCGATCACCAGGACCAGCGGCAGCAGGCCCAGCCCGCCGCCGCGCACCTGGACCACGGTCTGGATGATGTATCCGGGGATGGTATCCAGGCAGCCCACGAAGATGATCATGGAGATGCCATTGCCGATGCCCCGTTCGGTGATCTGCTCGCCCAGCCACATGACGAAGATGGTGCCCGAGGTCATAGTCAGCATGGTCAGCAGCCGGAAGGCCAGGCCGGGATGCGGCACTACCGCCATGCCGTTGGGAGCCAGGCTCTCCAGGAAGGTGGCGATGCCGTAGGAGTTGAACAGGGCCAGGAGGACGGTGGCGTAGCGGGTGTACTGGTTGATCTTCTTGCGCCCCTGCTCCCCCTCCTTCTGCAGCTTCTCCAGCAATGGTATAACCGATCCCAGCAGCTGCATGATGATGGAGGCCGAGATGTAGGGCATGATCCCCAGGGCGAAGATGGTGGCCCGCGATAGATTCCCCCCGACGAACAGGTCGTACATCCCGAACAGGCTTCCTCGCTGGGCCCGGAAGAACTCGCCCAGGGCCTGGGTGTCGATGCCGGCGGTGGGCAGGTGCCCCCCGATGCGGTAGACCACCAGCAGCCCCAGGGTGAACAGAATCCGGCGTCTCAGCTCAGGTATGTTGAATATATTCTGTATCTTCTCCCACATGGCGATATCTCAAGATGGCTTGGTTGGCAGGAACCGCCTATCCGGTAACCACCGTGGCCGTGCCGCCGGCTCCCTCGATCTTGGACCGAGCCGAGCCAGTGAAGGCGTGGGCCTGGACCTTAAGAGAGGTCTTTATCTCGCCGCCGCCGGTAATCTTAACCGGGCCGCGACCCGCCCTAATCAGCCTTCTCTCCAGCAGGGACTGGGGGGTGATCTCCTTAAGCTCCGAAAGCTTGGCCAGCGAGCCCACATCCACCAGCTGATAGACGGTCTTGGCCTTGGGGGTGAAGCCGCGCTTGGGCAGCCTCCGCTGCAGGGGCATCTGCCCGCCCTCGAACCAAGCCGGTATCTTGGCCCCGGAGCCAGCCCTGGACTTCTGGCCCTTGGTGCCCCGGGTGGAGCTGCCTCCGTGCCCCGATCCGGTGCCGCAGCCCCGCCGCTTGCGCGGTTTGACCGCCCCTTCGTTCGGCCTTATATCGCTTAGCCTCATCTTACCCTCCACTGTTGGGACACGGCGTCCAGCCCATGCAGCCTCTGACAATTCAAACTTCTTCGGCGAAATAGGCTGCCGTGTCTTTACTTTATGTCCTCAACCTTGACCAGGTGCTCCACCTTTTTTATCATGCCTCGGATCTGAGGTGTGTCGGCCTTCTCCACCGTGTGGTAGAGCTTACGTATCCCCAGAGCCCGGATGGTCCTCTTCTGGGCTTGGGGACGGTCGATGGCCGAATGTATCTGGGTTATCCTTATCTTCTTGGTCACTGTTACGACCTCGCGATTGTTTCAGAGCTATTGGGCGGCCTGGGACTGAGCCTCCGCCGCCGGCTGCTCGTCGGCCTTGGGGGCCTTGGGATGTTCAGCCGACGCCGCCTCAGCCTTTTCCTTGAGGCGCTCCGACCGGATGTCGGCCGGCTGGCGCAGCTGGGAAAGCCCGTCCAGGGTGGCCCTGACCAGATTGTGGGGGTTGTTGGAGCCCAGACTCTTGGTAAGGATGTCCCTAACCCCACAGGCCTCCAGCACCGAGCGGACCACGTTCCCGGCGATGACCCCGGTCCCCGAGGCCGCCGGGCGCAACAGCACCCGGCTGGCGCCGAAGCGTCCGGTGACTTGGTAGGGGATCTTGCCCTCGACGATAGGGAAGTGCCTCATCTCCTTCTTGGCGCTCTCGGTGGCCTTGCGGATGGCCTCGGAAACCTCCCGGGCCTTGCCCTTGCCCACCCCCACGTGGCCGTTGCCGTCGCCAACTGTCACCAGGGCGGTGAATCCGAAACGCTTGCCGCCTTTGACCACCTTAGCCACCCGGTTGATGTGGATCACCTGCTCTTTAAGCTCGCCCAGGGCGCTGATGTTTACCCTAGCCAACGTTGCTCTCCTCCCCTTAGAATTTCAGGCCGGCTTCCCGGGCGGCCTCGGCCAGTGCCTTGATGCGCCCGTGGTAGATATAGCCGCCCCGGTCGAACACCACCTGCTGGATCCCCTTGTCCAGGGCCAACCGGGCTATCCTCTGGCCCACCAGCTTGCTCTCGGCGATCTTGCCCTTGTCGCCGTGCTGCAGCCGGCCGGTGGAGGCCAGGGTCCGGTGGTTGTCGTCGTCAATGATCTGGGCATAGATGTGGCGGCTGCTCCGGAAGACGCACAGCCGGGGACGATCGCTGGTCCCCCTAACCTTGCGTCTGATCCTGATATGCCGGCGGATCCGGGCCTCCCTCATCTCTCTGGCTTTGTCCAACATGGTTTTACACTCTGATATCCGGTTGCGGTTGTCGGGTGAGCAGGCTAGCGGCCCGTCAGGAGCCCGAGCCTACCGCGGCCTTGCCGGCCTTGCGCCTGATGTGCTCGCCCAGGTACCTGATACCCTTGCCCTGATAGGGCTCGGGCCGTCGGAAGCGGCGGATGGTAGCCGCCACCTCCCCCACTAGCTGGCGGTCAATGCCCTTGACCAAGATGTTGACCTGATAGCCGGTGCTCTTGTTGGCCTTGAGCACTGGGTCCTCAAAGAGCTCAAACTCGATGCCCTGGGGCTTGGGTAGGACGATGGGGTGGGAGTAACCCAGGCTCAGGCTCAATCCCTTGGCGTCCAAGGCCGCCTTGTAGCCGACGCCGTAGACCTGCAACACCTTGGTGAAGCCCTCGCCCACCCCGGTGACGGCGTTGGCCAGCAGGGCCCGGGTCAGCCCGTGCAGAGCCCGGTCGCCCTTCGCGTCGCTCTGGCGGGACACCTGTATCACCTGGCCGTTGACCTCGACGGTTATCCTGGGATGAACCTCGACCTCCAGGCTACCCTTGGGACCGACCACCTTAACCTTATTCCCCTGAATCTTGGCGCTTATGCCCTGGGGCATGTTGATGGGTATCTTGCCGACTCGTGACACGTTGCTTCTCCTTCAGTCTGGCCCGCGGCCGTGATCGGGCTGGGCCGCGGGGCCCTTCGAGTATTCTTGATTTGGTATCGCCCCTTTTTACCAGACCTGGCAAATGACCTCTCCTCCCAGGCCCTGCTGGCGGGCCTCGGCGTCGGTCATCAAACCCCGGGAGGTGGAGATGACCGCCAGCCCTACCCCGCTCCGCACCCTGGGGACCTTGCCCTTGGGCACGTAGACCCGCAGCCCCGGGGTGCTCACCCGCTTCAGCCCCTTAATGAGGTGCTGTCCCCCCTCCAGGTACCGCAGGTAAATGCGGATGACGCCCTGGCGGTCGTCCTGCAGATACTTGAAGTTGGCGATGTACTTCTCCCGGGAGAGAATCTTGGTGATCCCCAGCTTCATCTTGGATGACGGTATGTCCACCCTCTTCATCCGGGCCTTGCCGGCGTTGCGGATGCGGGTGAGCATATCGGCGATGGGATCTGTCATCGACATGGCAGCGCTGTCTCCTTGTGGTCTACTGTTTGGTGTTACCAGCTGGCCTTGACCAGTCCCGGTATCTCTCCCCGCAGGGCCAGCTCCCGCAGGCAGATGCGGCACAGCCCGAAATCGCGGTAGAAGGCCCGGGATCGGCCGCAGCGGCGGCAGCGGTGGTAGGCCCTCACCCGAAATTTGGGACGTCCGGTCTTCTGGATTATCGCCTTCCTGGCCATAGAATCAATCCTATATTTTTATTGTGATGCGTTCGTCGTGGGGGGGACTATTTCTGCTGAAACGGCATCCCCAGCAGCTGGAGAAGCTCCCGTGACTCCTCGTCGCTCTTGGCCGAGGTGGCGATGGTGATGTCCATGCCGAACAGCTTGACCACCTTGTCGTAGTTGATCTCCGGAAAGATGATCTGCTCCTTGACCCCCAGGGTGTAATTGCCCCGGCCGTCGAAGGACTTGGTAGGCACCCCGCGAAAGTCGCGGATGCGGGGGATGGCCACGTTGACCAATCGGTCCAGGAACTCGTACATCCGGTCGCCGCGCAGGGTGACCATGCAACCCACCGGCGTCCCGGCCTTCAGCTTGAAGTTGGCGATGGCCTTGCGGGCCTTGCGGATGGATGGCCTCTGGCCGGTGATGGCCCCCAAGTCTTTGGCGGCCGCGTCCACCAACTTGACGTCCTGGGTGCCCTCGCCCACCCCCATGTTGACCACGATCTTCTCCAGCCGCGGCGCCTGCATCGGGCTCTTGTAGCCGAATTTCTTCATCAGGGCCGGCTTGACCTCCTTGAGGTATTTCTCTTTCAACCTGGCCATTCTTCTATCTTCTCACTTCTGCCTTATATCTTTGATCTCCGATCTTTCGCCAGAGCTATGACCAGCAATTCAATGGTCTAGCTTGTGCCTTCAGATCCCTGCAATTTATTATTATTAGACCTTGTCCAGCATCTCGCCGCACGACTTGCATACCCGCACCCGGCGGCCGTCGGCCATCACCCTGGCGCCGACCCGGACGCCCTTGTCGCACTTGGCGCAGACCACCATCAGGTTGGTGACCGAGACCGGGGCCTCCTTCTCCAGAATGCCGCTCTTCTGGCCCTGCTTGCGGGCCCGGGTGTGTCGCTTGATGAAGTTGACCCCCTCGACGATGGCCCGGCCCTTTTCGGGGAAGGTCTTGAGCACTTTGCCCCTCTTGCCCTTGTCGTCTCCGGCGATCACCAGCACCGGGTCGTTCTTCTTTATCTTCATTACGAAACTCCTAATACCGAATGCTCACCACCAAGGCACAAAAGTACACTAAGTGTTGGGTAAATCTTGATGATCTTGGTGCCTTTGTGGTTTATTCCCCAATCTGCTCAATCTCTGGCCCTTTGGCCCTAAAGGACCTCCGGGGCCAGCGAGATGATCTTCATGTACTGCTTGTCGCGCAGCTCCCGGGCCACCGGTCCAAAGATGCGGGTGCCCCTGGGCTCGCCCTTGTCGTCGATGATCACCGCCGCGTTCTCGTCGAAGCGGATGTAGCTGCCGTCGCGGCGCCGAATCTCCTTCCGGGTGCGGACGATCACCGCCCGGGCCACCTCGCCCTTCTTGAAGCCGCCGCCCGGCAGGACGTCCTTGATGGCCACCTTGATGACGTCGCCGATGGTGCCGTAGCGGCGATAATGCCCGCCCATCACCTGGATGCACATGGCCTTCTTGGCACCGGTATTGTCGGCGATGTTGAGTCTGGTATACTGCTGGATCATGGTCGTTCCGTTATTGGCGTGTTTGCGGGTTTGCCCGAGCGGACCTGTGATGACCGTTGTCGGATCGATCAGTCGAGGGGATGTCCTCCGGCCCTCCCCGGTCCGATGGTAGAGGCCTTACTTGGCCGCGGCCACCACCTCCACCAGGCGCCATCTCTTCAGCCGGGAGAGAGGCCTGGCTTCCATTATCCTGACGGTATCGCCCACCTTGGCCTGATTTTTCTCGTCGTGAGCATAGAGTTTGGTGGTCCGCTTGATGACCCTTCCGTAGAGAGGGTGCTTGATGCGCCGCTCCACCGCCACCACGACGGTCTTGTTCATCTTGTCGGAGACCACCCGACCGGTCCGGATCATCCTCAGCTTACGCTTCTCCATGGTCATCCCTCTTTGGCCGTTCCCTCTGTTTTGCTCGGGGCAAGATTGACGCCTGCGGCCAGCTTGCGGACGCCCAGCGAATCCTCGCGCAACACCGTCTTTATCCTGGCAACCTGGCGCCTGGTGTGCCTGAGCTTTAGAGGGTTTGGTATCTGCTGGGTATGGCGCCGCAGCCTGAGGTTGAAGAGAGCCTCACCCTCCTCCTTAAGCCGGTGCTCCACCTCGGCCCGGGTCATCTCCCTAAGCTCTTTGTTCTTGACCATCTCTCACTTCACCTCGATATGGCGGTGGCGCTCCACCACCTTGGTTGGTATGGGTAGTTTGTGGGCGGCCAGGGTCATGGCTTCCCGGGCCAGGTTGCCGGCAATGCCCCCAATCTCGAACATCACCCGGCCCGGCTTGACTACGGCCACCCAGTGGTCGGGAGCTCCCTTGCCCTTGCCCATCCTGGTCTCGGCCGGCTTGGAGGTTACCGGCTTGTCGGGGAATATCCGGATCCAGACCTTGCCCCCACGTTTGATGTATCGGGTCATGGCCACCCGGGCCGCCTCGATCTGACGATCGGTGATCCAGGCCGCCTCCATGGCCTGCAGGCCGTATTCCCCAAAAGCCACTGTGTTTCCCCGGGTGGCCAGGCCGCCTCGCCGCCCCCGGCGCTGCTTCCGGTACTTGACCCTCTTGGGCATCAGCATCTCAGTTCACCTCGCAGTCTGGTTTACTTGGCCGCCGGCCGGTTCAGCACCTCGCCCTTGAAGATCCACACCTTGACGCCGATGCAGCCGAAGGTGGTGTGGGCGGTGGCGGTGGCATAGTCGATGTCGGCCCGCAGGGTGTGCATGGGGACCCGTCCCTCGCGGTAGCTCTCGGTGCGGGCGATCTCAGCCCCGGCCAGCCGGCCGCCGCAGGAGATCTTGATGCCGTGGGCCCCCATCCTCAGGGCTCCCTGAACCGCCTTCTTCATGGCGCGGCGGAAGGAGATCCTCTGCTCAAGCTGACGGGCGATGGAGTCGGCCACCAGATGGGCGTCGATCTCCGGCACCTTGACCTCGTTGATGTTGAGATGCACGTCCTTTTGCTGGGTCAGCAGCTGGATCTCGGCCTTGAGCTTCTCGATCTCGGCCCCCTTGCGGCCGATGATGATGCCGGGCCGGGAGGTGTGTATGGTGACGGTCACCCTCTTGGGCGTCCGCTCGATGGAGATGTTGGAGAGGCCGGCGTTGGCTAGCTTCTGCTGCAGATAGCGCCGTATCCTCTGGTCCTCCTCCAGCAGGCTGGCGAAATCGCGCTTGGCGAACCACCGGGACTCCCAGTTCCGGATGATGCCGAGCCGCAGCCCGATGGGGTGAGTCTTCTGGCCCAAACCGAGTCCTCCGCTGTATGGTTTATTGGTTCGATACCCTGACCGTCAGGTGGCTGGTGCGGCGGCGTCTGATGTCGGCCCGACCCCTGGCCCGGGGCCGCATCCTCTTCATCTTGACTCCCTCATCTACCCTGATCTCGGATATCCTCAGGGTATCGGGGTCGAACTTGGGGTCGTCCGCCTGCTGGGTGGCCGAGGCCACCGCCGCCTTGATGGCCTTGGACAGATAGGGGCTGGCCGCCTTGGGCACGAAGCGCAGCATGGAGAGGGCCTCGTTGCAGCTCCTGCCCCGGACAATATCGGCCACAATCCGCATCTTGCGCGGCGTGACACGGACGAACGATTGCTTGGCTACTGCTTGCATGGTTCTTTCCCTAAACTTTCTCAGGATTTTCGTACCATGATGCGGGCCGTCTGCCCCCGGGATTTATGCGGAGACGGGCCTGGATGGCTATCCCTTGGATTTCTCTCCGGCCGGGGGGGCGCTGGCGGCCGGGGCGGCGCTGGCGGCCGGGGCAGCCACGGTGGTGACGGTCTCGGCCTTTTTCTTCTTGTCCTCCTCCTTGCCCACCGCCCCATGCTTGCGGAAGGTGCGGGTGGGGGCGAACTCGCCCAGCTTGTGCCCCACCATGTTCTCGGTGATGTAGACCGGGATGAACTTGTTGCCGTTGTGCACCGCGATGGTGTAGCTGACGAACTCCGGAGGTATGATGGAGCGCCGGGCCCAGGTCTTGATCACCTTCTTCTCGCCCGTGGAGCGCAGGGCCTCTATCTTGCCCCAGAGCTTGGGGTCGATGTATGGGCCCTTCTTAAGAGACCGGGACATTACTTCCTCCTCTTAAGGATGAACTTGCCGGTGATATTCCTTTTACGGCGCGTCTTGCGGCCCTTGGCCAGGAGCCCGCGGGAGCTGCAAGGATGCCTTCCGCCCGACGATTTGCCCTCGCCGCCGCCCATGGGATGGTCGTGGGGATTCTTGGCCACGCCCCGGGAATGGGGCCGCCGGCCCAACCAGCGGCTGCGCCCCGCCTTGCCGATGGAGATGTTCTCGTGCTCCAGATTCCCCACCTGGCCGACGGTGGCCAGGCAGTCCAAACGCACCATCCTCACCTCTCCCGAGGGCATGCGAAGCTGGGCGTGTTCGCCCTCCTTGGCCAGGACCTGGGCGCCGCCCCCGGCGGTGCGAACCAGCTGCCCCCCCTTGCCCCGCTTGAGCTCGATATTGTGGACGGTGGTGCCCAGCGGGATCTCGGAGATGGGGAGGGCGTTGCCCACCTTGATCTCGGAGCCCGGGCCCGAGCTTAGCTGGTCGCCGGGCTTAAGCCCCAACGGAGCCACTATATAGCGCCACTCGCCGTCACGGTACTTCAAAAGGGCGATACGCGAGGAGCGGTTGGGATCGTATTCGATGGAGGCCACCGTGGCCGGGATGCCAAACTTATCCCGGCGGAAGTCTATCAGCCGGTAGGCTCGCTTGTGGCCTCCGCCGCGATGATCGGCGGTCACCCGGCCGTGGTTGTTGCGTCCCCCGCTCTTGATGAGCGGCGCCACAAGGCCCTTGCGCGGCCGATCGGTGGTGATCTCCTCGAAGGTATAGCCGGTGCGGTGCCGTAGGCCCGGGGTCACCGGTTTGTATGCCTTGATGCCCATGACGTGTTCTATCCTTATTTAGTTCGGTGGTGCAGCCGGTATCTCCAGGGTTTAGATGCCCTCGATCAGCTCGATCTTGTTGTCCTTGGCCAGGGTGACGATAGCCTTCTTCCAGTCCGGCCTCTGCCCGGTGTTCCTCCCCAGCCGCTTGATCTTGCCGCGGATGTTCATGGTGGTAACCCCGGTCACCTTGACCTTAAACAGCGTCTCCACCGCCCGCTTGATCTGGAGCTTGTTGGCCCAGGGAGCCACCTCGAAGCTGTAGCGGTTGTGGGCCTCGCGCAGGGCGGTTATCTTCTCGGTGACCACCGGCCGCCGGATGACTTCATGCAGATCCTTCATCGGCTGAGGGCCTCCTGCAGAGTTTTCAAACCGTTCTCGGTGGCGACCACGTGGTCGGACCAGAGCAGGTCGTAGGGGTGTAGCTGGCGCGCCGGAACCAGGCGCAGGCCCGGTATGTTACGCCCGGCCCGTTGCAGCGGGACAGGCGAGGCCGCGTCCAGCAGCAGGACCTTGCTCCCGGACAGGCCCATAGCCGTAATGACCGAGCTCAGCTCCTTGGTCTTGCCGCTGGCGGGCAGGGACTCGATTACCGAGATCTTGCCGCTGGCGGCGGAATCGGACAGGGCCGATACCAGCGCCGCCCGCCTCTGCCTTTTGGGCAGGTTCCAGGAATAGTCGCGGGGATGCGGACCGTGGGCCACATAGCCTCCCACCTGGATGGAGGAGCGTCGGCTTCCCTGCCTGGCCCGGCCGGTATGCTTTTGGGGATAGGGCTTCTTGCCACCGCCCCTGACGTCTCCGGCATTCTGGGTGCTGGCCGTCCCCTGGCGGCGGCTGTCCAGGCTCTGTTTGACCGAGAGGTATAGGAGGTGCCGGTTGACCTCGGCCCCGAAGATCTCCTGGGGCAGGTCCAGGGTGCCGGCCTTCTTGCCGGCGCTGTCGTAACGGTTGACTTCTGGCATGGGGGTCGCCTTGCTCATTGCTTGTGGATGGTGAGGATGCCTTCGGCCGCCCCAGGCACCCGGCCCTTGACCGCGATCAGGTTCTTCTCGGCGTCGATCCGCTCGATGATAACGTTACGCAGAGAGAAGGTGCGGTTTCCCAGGCGCCCGGACATCTTCTTGCCGGGATATACCCGGCCCGGGGTCGAGCCCGAGCTGACGGCGCCAGCCCGGCGGGTGCGGTCGGTCTGCCCATGGGTGGCCGGACCGCCGTGGAAGCCGTGGCGCTTGACCACGCCGGCCGTGCCCTTGCCCTTGGTGGTCCCGGTGATCTTGACCAGCTCGCCCGGCTTGAAGAGCTCGGCGGTGACCGCCTGGCCCGGCTGGAAGCCGGAGGCGTCCGGCACCCGGAACTCGCGCAGCACCCTCTTGGGGGCCGTCTTGGCCGCGGCGAAGTGCCCCGACAAAGGCTTATTGACCTTGGACGGCTTGGCGTCGAGGAACCCCAGCTGTACCGCCTCGTATCCGTCACGCTCTTTGGTTTTTACCTGGACGACCACGCAGGGCCCGGCCTCGATCAGGGTCACCGGCACCGCCCGGTTGCCCTGGCCATAGACCTGGGTCATCCCTATCTTTCTTCCGATCATTCCGCTCATGCGATTCTATCCTTGTCCCTTCTGCCTTATCCCTCGGCCCTGGGCATCACAGCCCGGTCTTGATCTCGATGTCCACCCCGGCCGGCAGCTCCAGTTTGGTCAGGGCGTTGATGGTCTGGGGGGTCGAGTTCCAGATATCGATCAGCCTCTTGTGGATGCGGCGCTCGAACTGCTCCCGCGACTTCTTGTCCACGTGGGTGGAGCGGTTGACCGTGTAGACCGTCCGCCTGGTGGGCATGGGGATGGGCCCGGCCACCCTGGCCCCGGTGCGCTTGGCGGTGTTGACGATCTCGCCCACCGACCTGTCCAGCACCGCGTGATCGTAGGCCTTGAGCTTGATCCTGATGACTTGGCCTGTGGTCATATCTGTTATCCGATTTTTAATTACTGATATATCCTTTTCCCGTTCCGCCAAACAACCGATGTTTTCGTATACCCCCTGTGTCCTCGTTCCTCCCCGGGATAAGTTTCCCCGAGCAAAAGATCCGCCGCCTATTCGATGATCTCGGTGACGGTGCCGGCGCCCACGGTCCGGCCGCCCTCGCGGATGGCGAAGCGCAGCCCCTTTTCCATGGCGATCGGCGTCAACAGCTCCCCTTCGATGGTGATGTTGTCCCCCGGCATGATCATCTCCACCCCGGCCGGAAGCTTGACGCTCCCCGTCACATCCGTGGTCCGAAAGTAAAACTGCGGCCGGTACCCATTGAAAAACGGCGTGTGACGGCCACCCTCCTCCTTGGTCAGCACGTACACCTCACCCTTGAACCTCTTGTGCGGCGTAATGCTCTTCGGCGCCGCCAGCACCATACCACGCTCCAGATCGTCCTTCTCTATCCCACGCAACAGCACCCCGATGTTGTCCCCAGCCTGGGCTTCGTCCAACAGCTTGCGGAACATCTCCACCCCGGTCACCACCGTCTCCCGCGTCTCCTTGATCCCCACCCGCTCCACCTTGTCCCCAACCTTCACCTTGCCCCGCTCCACCCGGCCCGTCCCCACCGTCCCACGGCCCGTGATCGAAAACACATCCTCGATGGCCATCAAAAACGGCTTGTCCACGTCCCGCACCGGATCCGGTATGTAGCTGTCCACCGCATCCATCAACTTCTGAATCGCCTGCACCCCGATCTCCGAGTCCTCCTCCTCCATGGCCTTCAAGGCGCTCCCACGAATGAACGGAATCTTGTCCCCGGGAAACTGGTACTGCGTCAACAAATCCCGCACCTCCATCTCCACTATCTCCACCAGCTCCGGATCGTCCACCTGGTCCACCTTGTTCAAATACACCACCAGCGCCGGAACACCCACCTGCCGCGCCAAAAGTATGTGCTCCCGCGTCTGCGGCATCGCCCCCTCCGAGGCCGCCACCACCAGAATCGCCCCGTCCATCTGCGCCGCCCCGGTGATCATGTTCTTGATGTAGTCCGCATGCCCCGGACAGTCCACGTGCGCGTAGTGCCGCTTCTCCGTCTCGTACTCCGCGTGGTGCACGTTGATGGTCACCCCGCGCGCCTTCTCCTCGGGCGCATTGTCGATCTCCTCGTAGCTCTTCGCCTGCGCCATCCCCTTCTTCGACAAATACTTGGTGATGGCCGAGGTCAACGTCGTCTTCCCGTGGTCCACGTGACCAATCGTCCCGATGTTAACGTGAGGCTTCTTCCGCTCAAACTTCGCCTTGGCCATGGCTCTATCTCCTAATCATGGAGTGGTGGGTGTTTCTTCTTCTATCCACTAATCGACACGAAGGGCCACTAAATTATCGGTGCTTTAGTGTTATTGGTGGATAGGTGACATTACTTGTTGCCTGCCAGGAATACCTTTCCCTCGGACGTCAGCTTTTCCAAGATGCCCTGGGGCACCTCCTCGTAGTGGTGGAACTGCATGGTGTAGACGGCCCGGCCCTGGGACAGCGAGCGCAGCCTGGTGGCGTAGCCGAACATCTCGGCCAGGGGCACGATGGCGTCGATGGCCTGGGCCTCGCGGCGCTTGGTCATCCCGGTTATCCGGCCCCGCCTGGCGGTAAGGTCCCCCAGGACGTCGCCCATGTATAGGTCGGGAACCACCACCTCCACGAACATCTGCGGCTCCAGCAGCACCGAGCCCGCCCGTCGCTGGGCTTCCTGCACCGCCAGCGACCCGGCCACCTTGAAAGAGATCTCCGAGGAGTCGACCTCGTGGTGGGAGCCGTCCAGCAGGGTTACCTTGACGTCCACCACCGGGAAGCCGGCCAGCAGACCAGACTCCAAGGCCTCGCGGGCTCCCTTCTCCACCGGGCCGATGAACTCGCGGGGGATGGCCCCGCCGATAATCTTGTTCTCGAACTGGATGCCCGAGCCGGGGCCGGTGGGCTCCATCAGGATCTCGACGTGGCCGTATTGCCCCCGGCCGCCGGTTTGTTTGACGAACTTCCCCTCGGCCCTGACCGCCTGACGGATGGTCTCGCGGTAGGATACCTGGGGCTGTCCCACCTTGGCCTGGACCCCGAACTCGCGTAGCATCCGGTCGACGATAATCTCCAAATGAAGCTCGCCCATACCGGAGATGATTGTCTGCCCGGTTTCGGGGTCGGCCTTCACCCGGAAGGTGGGGTCCTCCTCGGACAGCTTGGAAAGAGCGTTGGAGATTTTCTCCTCGTCGGCCTTGGTCTTGGGCTCGATGGCCACCGAGATCACCGGCTCGGGGAAGCGCATCGACTCCAGGACGATGGGGCTCTTCTTCTCGCTGAGGGTATGGCCGGTCTTGCTCTCCTTGAGGCCCACCGCGGCCACGATATCCCCGGCCGACGCCTCCTCGATGTCCTCGCGCTTGTTGGCATGCATCAGCAGCAGGCGGTTGATCCGCTCGTGCTTCTCCAGAACGCTGTTGTAAACGGCCTGCCCGGCCCGGATCCGGCCGGAGTAGATGCGTATGTATGACAGCTTGCCGACGTAGGGATCGGTGGCGATCTTGAAGACCAGGGCCGAGAACGGCTCCTCGGGATCGTCGCGCCGGGTCTCCTTCTCCCCGGTGTCCGGATTGATGCCGCTGATGGGCGGCAGGTCCAGCGGCGCCGGCAGGTAGTCGATGATGGCATCCAGCAGCGGCCTGACCCCCTTGTTGCGGAACGAGGCCCCGCACAGCACCGGGAACAGTTTTATCTCCAGGGTGCCTTTGCGTACGGCCCGCATCAGGGGCCCGGCCGGCACCTCCCGGCCCTCCAGATAGAGGTGCATGGCCTCCTCGTCGAATTCGGCCGCCTGCTCCACCAGGTGCTGTCTAGCCTCGCCTGCCTTGGCCTCGAGGTCCTTGGGGATTGGCATGACCTCGATGGGCGTATCCTCACGCCCGTCGAAGACCAAGGCCCTCATCTGCACCAGGTCCACCATGCCCACGAAGGAGTCCTCGGCCCCGATGGGCAGGTGCAGG
Source organism: uncultured bacterium (assembly GCA_964518765.1). Lineage (GTDB taxonomy): Bacteria > Edwardsbacteria > AC1 > AC1 > EtOH8 > CAZPNX01. Next base: position 16,265 of record CAZFJC010000011.1, on the reverse strand, counting down.
GGCACCGCCATCGCCCCCAGCCTTTCCCTCATCATGGACACCGCCGCATCGAAGTCGGCCCCGGTCCGGTCCATCTTATTAATGTAGGCGATGCGGGGGATGTGGTAACGATCGGCCTGGCGCCACACCGTCTCCGACTGGGGCTCCACCCCCCCCACGGCGCAGAATATGGCCACGGCGCCGTCCAGTATTCTCAAAGAGCGCTCCACCTCCACGGTGAAGTCCACATGCCCCGGGGTGTCGATGATGTTGATGCGGTAGTCCCGCCACTGGCAGGTGGTGGCGGCCGACATGATGGTGATGCCCCGCTCCCGCTCCTGGTCCATCCAGTCCATGGTGGCCGCCCCGTCGTCCACCTCCCCGATGCGGTGCACCTTGCCGGTGAAGTAGAGGATGCGCTCGGTAGTAGTGGTCTTGCCGGCATCGATGTGGGCCATGATGCCGATGTTTCGGGTCCTATGTAGGCTGGCTTCCTGCGTCATCTCGTCCTTGCCTTCGCCCGGCATCCGTCCGGGCAGAGCCTTGGGGACTCAGTGGCCGCAGGTGCGGGGTCCGGAGCGGTTAGGCTTCCGCCTTCTGCCGCCTAGAATCGATAATGGGCGAAGGCCTTGTTGGCCTCGGCCATCTTGTGGGTATCCTCGCGCTTCTTGATGGCCCCGCCCTCGTTCTTGCTGGCAGACATGATCTCGCCGGCCAGCCTCTCGCGCATGGTCTGCTCGGAACGGGCCTTGGCCGCGGCCAGCATCCAGCGGATGGCCAGGGCCGTCCGCCTCTCCGGCTTGACCTCCACCGGCACCTGGTAGGTGGCGCCGCCCACCCGGCGGGGCTTGACCTCCAGCACCGGCTTGATGTTGTTCAGCGCCTGCTTGAAGACCTCGATGCCCGGCTGCTTGGCCTTCTTCTCTACGATCTCCAGGGCCTGGTAGAAGATGCGTTCGGCCACGCTCTTCTTGCCCCGCTGCATGATGTTGTTGATGAAGACCGTTACCAGGGTGTCATGATACTTGGGATCGGGAAGTATCTCCCGCTTGACTACTCTTTTTCTTCTCGGCATCTCTTATAAACCTTAAATCCAAAAAGCAAAATTCTAGGGTTGTTTAGGATTTTGGATTTTGAATTTCAGCTTCAGCGGTAGCCGAAGCGAATTTACTTTTTCGCCCTTTTGGTGCCGTAGAGGCTGCGGCTGCGCTTTCGCCCGTCGACACCGGCCGTATCCAGGTTGCCGCGTACGATGTGATAGCGCACCCCCGGAAGGTCCTTGACCCTGCCGCCCCGCACCATGACAATGGAGTGCTCCTGCAGGTTGTGGCCCTCGCCCGGGATATAGGTCACCACCTCGTAGCCGTGCGACAACCTCACCTTGGCCACCTTTCGCAGGGCCGAGTTGGGCTTCTTGGGCGTGGTGGTATAGACGCGGGTGCAGACGCCGCGGCGCTGCGGGCAGTTGGAAAGGGCCGGCGCCTTGGTCTTCTTAGCCTTGCTTTTTCTTCCGTGCCTGATTAGCTGGTTGATGGTCGGCATGCCATCTCCTGTGAAAATTTTTTCCGAAAAAAATACTCTCTTGCGTCATAAATTTTCCTGCAAGAGAATACAGAAAAATTACGCTAAAGACTTGTAATTATATACGATTTCTCTTAAAAAGTCAATATTTTTTATTGGAATTAATTAAGATAATCGATGTTATACAAATTTATAATATATTGTTTTCCGTATCTTTTTATTTCTCTTCAAGTTATCTATTAAGCCCTCTAATCTAAAATGAATCCCCGTGAAAAAAAAAAGAGGCCGGGGTGACACCCCGGCCTCTTGAAAAAAACAATCACTCCACCTCGGCCGGCGCCGCCTGCATCTCCTCCTCGGGTTGGTGGACGATCTTGAGGTTGCGGTACTTCCGCAGCCCGGTCCCGGCCGGTATCAGCCGCCCCACGATGACGTTCTCCTTGAGCCCCAGCAGCATGTCGGTCTTCCCCTGCACCGCGGCTTCGGTCAGCACCCGGGTGGTCTCCTGGAAGGAGGCGGCCGAGATGAAGCTGGAGGTGGACAGGGCCGACTTGGTGATGCCCATCAGCAGGGACTGGAAGGTGGCCGGCCGGCCGCCCTCGCGCAGCACCCGCTCGTTCTCCTCGCGCACCGCTGCCTTGTCCACCTGGTCCCCCTCGATGAAGATGGTGTCCCCCGGGTCCTCCACCTTCACCTTCTGCAGCATTTGGCGGACGATGACCTCGATGTGCTTGTCGTTGATGTGGACTCCGTTCAGCCGATAAACCTCCTGGATCTCGTTTACCAGGTACACTTGAACGGCCGAGGAGCCCTTGATGCGCAGGATATCGTGGGGATTGATGGAGCCCTCGGTCAGCTTCTCCCCGGCCTTGACCCGGTCGCCCTCCCTGACGTAGAGATGTTTGCCCGAGGGGATGGCGTAGCTTCGCTCCTCACCGGTATCGCTGCGAACGATCACCGTCCGCTGGCCCTTGGTGATCTCTCCCAGCTTGACCCGCCCGTCGAACTCGGTGACGATGGCCGGATCGACCGGCTTGCGGGCCTCGAACAGCTCGGCCACCCGCGGCAGGCCGGCGGTGATATCCCTGGTCTTGGATATCTCCCGCGGGGTCTTGGCCAGAAGCTCGCCGGCCGAGATGGTTTGGCCGTCCTGCACCATTATCCTAGCCCCGATGGGAATGGGGTAGCTGGAGCGGACCTTGCCCTTCTTGTCGACCACATTGATGTGGGGATAGAGGTTTCGATCCTTGCTCTCGATGACCATGGGCCGCCTCATGCCGGTGATCTCGTCGAACTCCTCGGAGACGGTGATGTCCGGCACCATGTCGGCAAACTGAACCGTTCCCGAATGCTCGGCCAGGATGGCGGCGGTGTGGGGATCCCACTCGAAAATGGGATCTCCCTGGACCACCTTCTGCTTGTCGACCACCTTCAGCACCGAAGCGTAGGGCACGGTGTAGCGGGTTCTGGCTCCGGCCTTATCTCCATGGAGCACTATCTCCCCGTCGCGGTTGATGACCACCACCTCCCCCGAGTCCTTGACGATGGTCTCCAGGCCCTTGAACTCCAAGGTGCCGGCCATCTTGGCGCTGACCTTGCTTTGGGCGGCGATTCGGGCAGCGGTGCCTCCGATGTGGAAGGTGCGCAGGGTCAGCTGGGTGCCGGGCTCGCCGATGGACTGGGCGGCCATCACCCCCACCGCCTCGCCGAGGTCCACCATTCTGCCCGTCCCCAGGTTTCGGCCGTAGCATTTGCGGCACAGTCCGCGTTTGGCCTCGCAGGTCAGCACCGAGCGGATGCGCACCTTTTCGATGCCGGCCTCCTCGATCTCCTCGGCCGCCTCCTCGTCGATCTCCTCCCCGGCCCGGACAATGGCCTCCTCGGTGATAGGGCTCTCCACATCGTCCATAGCTACCCGTCCCAGGATACGGTCGCGCAGGGCCTCGATGACCTCCTCGCCCTCCTTGAGGGCCCCCCGCTCCTCGCCCATGATGGTGCCGCAGTCCTCCTCGGTGATGATGACGTCCTGGGCCACGTCCACCAGCCGGCGGGTGAGGTATCCCGCCTCGGACGTCTTGAGGGCGGTGTCGGCCATGCCCTTGCGGGCCCCGTGGGTGGAGATGAAGTACTCCACCACCGACAGCCCCTCCTTGAGGTTGTGAAGGATGGGGGTCTCGATGATCTCGCGCCCGGTCAGCCTCTTCTGAGGCTTGGCCATCAAGCCCCGCATGCCCCCCAGCTGGCGCACCTGTTCCCGGGAGCCCCGGGCTTCGGAGTCCATCAGCATGAAGACCGGGTTGAAGCCCTGCTTGCTCTCGGCCAGGCCGCGGATGAAGCTCTCGGTCACTTGGTTGTTGACGTGGGTCCAGGTGTCGATGATCTTGTTGTACCTTTCGGTGTCGGTGATGACGCCTTTGCGGTATTGGGTCTGAATCTTCTCGGTGGCCTCGATGCCCTGCCTGATAAGGCCCTCCTTCTCCTGGGGCACGATGACGTCGGTCAGGGAGATGGTGATGCCGGCCTGGGTGGCGTATTCGAAGCCCATCTTCTTGACCTCGTCCATGAACATGGCCGTCCGGTAACCGCCCAGCTTACGGAAGGCGGTCAGGGCCAGCTTGCGCAACGACTTCTGGTTCAAAGTTTCGTTGATGTAGCCCAGCTCCGGAGGTACTATTTGATTGAAGATCACCCGGCCCACCGTGGTCTCGATCAGCCGTCCGTCTATCTTAACCCTGATCTTGGTGTTGGTCTCCACCACCTTGTTGGAGTGGGCCAGGATGACCTCGCTGGGATTGGTGAACGCTTTGCCCTCTCCCTTGGCGCCGGCCTTGGCTTTGGTCAGATAGTAGCAGCCGATGACCATGTCCTGCTTGGGGGTGATCACCGGGCGTCCCGAGGCCGGCAACAGGACGTTGTTGGTGGACAGCATCAGGGTGGCTGCCTCGATCTGGGCCTCGTAGGACAGAGGTACGTGGACCGCCATCTGGTCGCCGTCGAAGTCGGCGTTGAAGGCCTCGCACACCAGAGGATGGATGCGGATGGCCTTGCCCTCTATCAGCACCGGCTCGAAGGCCTGGATCCCCAGGCGGTGGAGCGTCGGGGCCCGGTTTAAAAGCACCGGGTGCCCCTTGACGATCTCCTCCAGGATCTCCCAGACTCCGGGCTTCTCCTTCTCCACCAGCCGCTTGGCCCCGCGGACGCTCTGGACATACCCTTTCTCCTCCAGCTTCTTCAGGATGAAGGGCTTGAAAAGCTCCAGGGCCATGCTCTTGGGCAGGCCGCACTGGTAGGGCTTGAGCTCAGGGCCGACCACGATCACCGAGCGGCCGGAATAGTCGACCCGCTTGCCCAACAGGTTTTGCCGGAACCGGCCCTGCTTGCCGCGCAGGATGTCCGACAGGCTCTTGAGCTCCCGATTCCCCCTCCCCTTGATGGCCCGGGCCCTGCGGCCGTTGTCCATCAACGCGTCCACCGCCTCCTGCAGCATCCTCTTCTCGTTGCGCAGGATGATCTCCGGAGCCCGCATCTCGATGATCTTCTTCAGCCGGTTGTTGCGGGTCAGCACTCGTCGGTAGAGGTCGTTGAGGTCCGAGGTGGCGAAGCGTCCGCCCTCCAGGGGCACCAGGGGCCTCAGGTCCGGCGGGATCACCGGCAGAATCTCCATGATCATCCACTCCGGCCGGTTGCCCGACTGGCGGAAGGCCTCGACGATCCTCAGCCGCTTGAGAAGGTCCTTCTTGGCCTCGGCCGAGGGCTCCTTTCGCAGCTTCACCCGTAGCTCGGCCGACAGGTCGTCCAGGTTGATCTCCCGCAGCAGGTCGCGCACCGCCTCGGCCCCCATCTTGGCCACAAAGCCCCGGCCGTACTTCTCCTCGGCCTGGTTATAGAGGTACTCGTTGATCAGATCCTTCTTCTTGAGGCTGATCTGGTTGCCCCTCTCGTCCTGGAGCTCGACCTCGATCCCGCCGGTGTCCAGCACGATGTAGGACTCGTAGTAGAGCACCCTCTCCAGGTCGCGGATGGACAGGTCTAAAAGTTGCCCGATGCGCGAGGGCAGGGACTTGACGAACCAGATGTGGGCCACCGGCACCGCCAGGGCGATGTGCCCCATCCTCTCCCGACGCACCTTGGACATGGTGACCTCCACCCCGCATCGGTCGCAGACCACCCCCCGGAATCGGATCTTTTTGTACTTACCGCAGTTGCACTCCCAATCCTTGGTAGGGCCGAAGATCTTCTCGCAGAAAAGCCCGTCGCGCTCCGGCTTGAAGGTACGGTAGTTTATGGTCTCCGGCTTGGTGACCTCGCCGTAGGACCATTGGCGGATCTTGTCCGGAGAGGCCAGGCCGATGCGGATGGCGTCGAAGTCGTAGGTCCTGGAATCCTGCTCTTGGTGGCCGTTGTTCTTATCGAGCGCCATCTCTTTAATCCTCCTTGTTCAGTTGAACATCCAGGCACAGGCCTTGAAGTTCCTTGACCAACACGTCGAAGCTGGCCGGCGTCCCCGGCTCGGGCAGGTTCTCCCCCTTGACGATGGCCTCGTAGACCCGCTGCCGACCCTGGACGTCGTCCGACTTGACGGTCAGGATCTCCTGCAGGGTATAGGCGGCGCCGTAGGCCTCCAGGGCCCAGACTTCCATCTCCCCGAAGCGCTGGCCGCCGAAGTGGGCCTTGCCTCCCAGCGGCTGCTGGGTGATCAGGGAGTAGGGGCCGATGGACCGGGCGTGGATCTTGTCATCCACCAGGTGGGAGAGCTTAAGCATATACATCACCCCCACCGTCACCGGGGCGTCGAACTGCTCTCCGCTGCGGCCGTCATAAAGCGGCACCTTGCCGTTCTCGGGCAGGCCGGCCTTGACCATCTCCTCTGACACCTCGCTGTAGGTGGCCCCGTTGAACACCGGGGTGGCCACCTTGTATCCCAGTATCTGGGCGGCCCAGCCCAGGTGGGTCTCCATGATCTGCCCCAGGTTCATGCGCGAGGGCACCCCCAGGGGATTTAATATCAGATCCAACGGGGTGCCGTCCGACAGGTAGGGCATATCTTCGACCGGAACGATCTTGGCCAGCACCCCCTTGTTACCGTGGCGTCCGGCCAGCTTATCGCCCACCATCAGCCGGCGCTTACGGGCCACGAACACCTTAACCAGCTTAATAACGTCGGCCGGGAGCTCGTCGCCCCGCTCCAGCTTCTCCTTTTCCACCTGGACATTGTTTTGCACCGTCTCGATAGCCCGCTTGGCCGAGACAATGAGCTTGAGGGCCTTCTGACCCAGTGCCCGGTCCTCGCAGATCTCGCTCAGGTCCTCGATATCGTGCTCGAAGCGGATCTCCTCCAACACCTCGCGCGTCAGCCGCTGGCCTTTGCGGGCCACCAGCTTGTCCCCGTGCTTGATGGTCAGGTTACAGGTGGCGTCGGCCAGCAGCTCGACCAGCCTCCGGTCACGCTCATGGCGGATGCGCTCCACCTGCTTCTTGGCCTCCTTCTGCAGCTCCTCGATCTTGCGTTTCTCGTCCAGGCTAGTGCGACGGTCCTGGCTCTTGCGGGAGAAGACCTTAACATCGCAGACCACCCCGTCCATGCCTGGGGGGGCCTTGAGAGAGGTGTCCTTGATGTCGCCGGCCTTGTCGCCGAAGATGGCCCGCAGCAGTTTCTCCTCGGGGGTGGGCTCGGTCTCGCCCTTGGGGGTCACCTTGCCCACCAGGATGTCACCGGCCTCCACCCGGGCTCCGATGCGGATGACCCCGTTCTCGTCCAGGTCCTTGACCGCCTCCTCGCCCACGTTGGGTATCTCCCGGGTGATCTCCTCCGGGCCCCGCTTGGTATCCCGGACGAAACACTCGAAGCTTTCGATGTGGATAGAGGTGAACTTGTCGTCGCGCACCATCTTCTCACTGATGATGATGGCGTCTTCGAAGTTGAATCCCACCCAGGGCAGAAAGCCCACCAGACAGTTGATGCCGATAGCCAGCTCCCCCCCATAGGTCGAAGAGCCGTCGGCGATGACCTCGCCCCGGCGGACGGTGTCGCCCTCACGGACGATGGGCCGCTGGTTCATGCATGTATCCTGGTTGGAGCGCCGGTGCTTGATCAAGGGGTAATGGTCCAGCTGGCTGTCTTTGAGAAAGTCGACCTCGGCCAGGTCCTGTTTCAGGGGTCGCAGATAGACGGCATCGGCCGAGACCTTCTCCACCACCCCGTCGCGGTGGCAGAGGACCATGGTGCCGGAGTCGATGGCTGCCCGGTACTCCAGGCCGGTGCCGATGATGGGGGCCTCGGGCTTGAGGAGCGGCACCGCCTGGCACTGCATGTTGGACCCCATCAAGGCCCGGTTGGCGTCATCGTGCTCCAGGAAGGGGATGAGGGCGGCCGATAGACTCACCAGCTGTTGGGGGGAAACGTCCATGAAATCAACTTCGCCGGGCTTGACCCGGGGGAAGGTTTCACGGTGCCGGCACAGAGCCAGGTCAGCCTGGAGTTTCCCATCCTCGGAGAGCGGGGTGTTGGCCTGGGCAATGGTGAACTGGTCCTCCTCATTGGCCGAAAGGTACTCCACCTCGCCGGTCAACTTTCCACCCTTGACTTTACGATAGGGCGTCTCCAAAAAGCCGAGGTCGTTGACCCTGGCGAAGCAGGCCAGGGAGGCGATCAGGCCGATGTTGGGCCCTTCGGGGGTCTCGATGGGGCACAGCCGGCCGTAATGGGTGTAGTGCACGTCGCGAACCTCGAAGCCGGCCCGCTCCCGGGTGAGCCCCCCCGGCCCCAGGGCCGATAGCCTTCGCTTATGACGCAGCTCGGCCAGGGGATTGGGCTGGTCTAGGAACTGGGACAGCTGGGACGATCCGAAAAAGGTGTTGATGGTTGAGGAGACGATGCGGGGGTTGACCAGCTCGTGCGGGGTGATGGCCTCGGAGCCGTCCCAGATGGACATCCGCTCCTTGGCCATGCGGGCCATACGGGAGATGGCCACCGAGAACTGGCCGGCCACCAGCTCGCCCACCCGGAGCACCCTCCGGTTTCCCAGATGGTCGATGTCGTCCACCACCCCCTGGTTCAAGCGAAGCCCCAGCAGGTAGCGCACCACCTCCACGAAGTCTTTAGGTGTAAGCACGGTAGAGCTGGAGCCTTCGATGCCCAGGCGGCGGTTCAGCTGGAAGCGGCCCACCTTCTTCAGGTCGTAGTACTTGCGGTCGAAGAACAGTTTTTCGATGACGGTCTTCGCCAGGTCCGGGCTGATGGCGTCGCCGGGGTGGAGGATGTTGTATATCTTGGAGAGGGCGTCCTCCTTCACCCCCTTGTTATTGTCGGCCAGCAGGGTGCGGGGGATGATGGCCGGGTCCTTGTTGGGGTCGATGCCCACCACCGTGACCTCCTCGATCTTGGCCAGCCGGATAGCCGCCAACACCTCAGGGGTGATCACCTGCCCGGCCCCGGCCAGCACCTCGCCGGTCGAAGGCACCACCACGTCCTCCATCAGGTAGCGTCCCAGGGCCTGCCTCTCGCCCTGAAGGCTCACCTTCTCCGGCTGGTGGAACAGGGCCAGCAGGTCGCGGTTCTTGGCGTATCCCACCGCCCGCAGCAGCAGGGTGGCGTGGAACTTGCGGTGCTTGTCGATGGAAACCCACAACAGGTCGTTGGGATCCAGCAGGAATTTTAGCCAGGAACCGCGGTAGGGGATGATCTCGGCGGTGTACATCCTCTTGCCCGAGGGGTGGGTCTTCTCGGCGAAGAAGACCCCGGGGCTGCGGTGCAGCTGGCTGACTACCACCCGCTCCGCCCCGTTGATGACGAAGGTCCCGGAATCGGTCATCAGCGGTAGCTCTCCCAGGTAGACCTCCCGCTCCAGCTTCTCCTTGGGCGGCAGCTTGGGATCGGAGGTATCGCGTATCAGGAGCCTTAGCACCGCTCGCAGCGGGGCAGCAAAGGTCATATCGCGGTCGTGGCACTCGGGGATGGAATAGCGGGGGCTGCCGATGCTGTAGGAGACGAACTCCAATGACAGCCTGCCCTGGGAGTCCTCGATGGGGAATATCTCGTTGAAGACCGCCTGCAGACCCTCGTTCTTCCTTTTGTCCGGCGGAACGTCCTTCTGCAGGAAGTCGCGGAACGAGGAGATCTGCATGTCCAGCAGGTTGGGCAGCTGGATGCCGGACTGGATCTTGGAGAATTCTCTGCGTTTCGGCTGTTTCAAGGCTGGCTCCTTGTGGTGTTTTTCGGCTTAGGCGGCGCGGCCGGGTCGGAGAGATGAGCTTGTTTCACGGAGGGCAAAAAGCAGCGTTTGATGAGGTAGGCTCCGCCGCCGGCGCCACATCCGGCGGCGGCCCCATCAAACGCCAGGGCCCCGGTCTCGCCCAGAACTCGAAAAGGTCCCGGGCGCCCGGTCTTTTATGCGGTGCTACTTGAGCTCGATGACGGCTCCGGCCGCCTCCAGGGTTGTCTTGATCTTGTTGGCCTCATCCTTGGTGACCCCCTCCTTGATCGGCTTGGGGGCGCCCTCGACCAGGTCCTTGGCCTCCTTCAGCCCCAGGCTGGTGATGGCCCTGACCTCCTTGATGACCTGGATCTTCTTTTCGCCACCCGAGACCAGGATGACGTCGAACGAGGTTTTTTCCTCGGCCGGCGCCGCCGCCGCCCCCGGGGCCGCGGCCACCGCGGCCACCGGGGCCGCCGCCTTCACCCCGAACTTATCCTCCAGGGCCTTGACCAGGTCGGCCAGCTCCAGCACCGTCATGGTCTCGATGGCTTCCATCACTATCTGTTTCTTGTCTGACATTTCCCCGCTCCTTTATTATTTCTTTTTGTTTCTTGCTTCGGTTCAGTTGCCTTCCTTCTGCTTGGCCACCGCGTCCAGCGTCCCCACCAGCTTCTGCAGGATGCCCCCCAGGGCGCCCACGAACCCGGAGATGGGCGCCTGGAGTCCGGCCAGCACCTGTGACAGCAGAACCTCCCGGCTGGGGATCAGCGCCAGCTGCTTGATCTCCTGGTTGTCGAAGACCCGGCCCTCGAACAGGCCCACCTTGACCTTGAGCTTCTCGTTGTCCTTGGAGAAGTCGGTCAGGATCTTGGCCGGGACGATAGGGTCCTTGACCCCGAAGGCCAGCCCGGTGGGGCCGGTCAGGTAATCCAGCAGCATATCATAGCCGGCGTTCTTGGCCGCCATCTTGGCCAGGGTGTTCTTGACCACTTGGTACTCCACCGAGGCTTCCCGGAGCTTCCTGCGCAGCTCGGTGGCCTTGATGACGTCCAATCCGGTGAAGTCCGTAAGGTAGACGGCCTTGGCCGCCTTGAATTTCTCGGTCAGCTCCTTGACCTTAAGCTCTTTTTCCGGTCTTGCCATATCTTCCTCACTTTCCCGTGGCCGTCAGCTCGCTAAGGGAGATCCTGATGCCCGGGCTCATGGTCGATGACAGGGTAACGCTTTTAATGTAGGAGCCCTTGGCCGAGGCCGGCTTGGCCCTCATCACCTCGGCGATGACTTGCCGGGCGTTCTCATTCAGCTTCTCGGCCGGAAAGGACTTCTTGCCCACCGGCAGGTGCAGGTTTCCCTGCTTGTCCAGGCGGTATTCGATTTTGCCGGCCTTGGATTCTCTGACCGCCTTGGCCACGTCGAAGGTGACCGTGCCTGTCTTGGGATTGGGCATCAGCCCGCGGACGCCCAAAATCTTTCCCAGCCGGCCCACCTGGTTCATGATGTCCGGGGTGGCGATGGCCACGTCGAAGTCCACCCAGCCCTCGGAAACCTTCTTGATCAGCTCGTCCGAGCCCACGAAGTCGGCCCCGGCCTCCTTGGCCTCAACCTCCTTCTCGCCCTTGGCGAAGACCAGCACCCTCACCTTCTTGCCGGTGCCGTGCGGCAGCAGCACCGTCCCCCGGATGTTCTGGTCGCTCTTCTTCGGATCCAGCCCGGTCCTCAGGGACAGCTCCACCGTCTCGTCGAACTTGGCGTAAGCCATCTCCTTTATCAGGCTCACCGCCTCCTGCAGGGTGTAGGATTTGGCCGGATCGGTCTTCTTGGCCGCGTTGCGGTACTTTTTACCCTGGGGCATCTTCCTCCTCTCTGGTCCTATCGGCGCCGCCATCGTCGTCACTTCGAACTTAGGGCCTCGAACCTTACCACTTGATCCTGCCCCTGAGCCCAGTCGAAGTGTTCCTTCGTCTTCCGCCGCGCCTCCCAGACGTTGTGTTTTCTATATCGGCTAGTTGGTGATATCGATGCCCATGCTTCGGGCGGTGCCCCTGACCATCATCATGGCGGCCTCGACGCTGGCGGCGTTGAGATCGGCCATTTTCTTGGTGGCGATCTCCCTCACCTGGGCCTCAGTGACCTTGCCCACCTTGGTGCGGTTGGGCACGCCTGAGCCCTTGGCCAGGCCGGCCGCCTTCTTCAGCAGCACCGCCGCCGGCGGCGTCTTGGTGACAAAGCTGAAGGATCGGTCGTGGTAGACGGTAATCACCACCGGAATTACCAATCCCTCCTGGTTCTGGGTCCGGGCGTTGAACTGCTTGCAGAACTCGGGTATGTTGACCCCATGCTGGCCCAGGGCCGGGCCCACCGGCGGCGCCGGGTTGGCCTGGCCGGCCGGTATCTGCAGCTTGACGAAAGCGTTGATTTTCTTTGCCATGAATGGCCCTTATCTATAAGCTCTGGGGTGGTGTTTCGCTTGTCAGATGCTGGTGATCTGGAGGAAGTCCAGCTCCACCGGGGTGGTCCGCCCGAATATGGTGACCATCACCTTGACCTTGCCGTGTTCGGGGTCTATCTGCTCGATGACCCCGGTGAAGCTGGCGAAGGGCCCGTCGGTGATCTTGATGGTCTCGCCGGTGCGGTAGGGAATGACCACCGGCCCCTGCCTCTTATCCCCCTCCATCCGCGCGATCAGCCGCTTGGCCTCGGAGTCCCTCATCGGCTGGGGCTTGCGTCGGGTGCCCAGGAAGCTGGTGACCCCGGGGGTGGTGGAGACCACGTTCCAAACCTCGTCGGTCAGGTCCATCTCGATCATCAGGTAGCTGGGGAAAAGCTGCTTGGAGGAGGTCTTGCGCTTGCCCTTCTTGATCTCGGTCACCTCTTCGGTGGGTATCAGCACCTTGCCGATCTTCTCCTCCAGCCCCCGGCGATGGGCGGCCGCCTCCAGCGACTGCTTCACCCTCTGCTCGTGGCCGGCGTAGGTGTGGATGACGTACCAGCGCATGGACATGGGCTTTACCCCAGCACCAGTCCCACCAGCTTGTTGAGGCTCAGGTCCACCAGCCCGATGAAGGCAGCCACGATCAGCGAGACCACGATGACGATGATCGTCGATTGGGTCAGTTCCTTCCGGCTGGGCCAGCTGACCTTGGAGAACTCGACCTTGACGTCCCTGATGAACTGTATTGACTTTTTGATCATCGCCCGTCCTCGCCTTAAAGCTTTATATCCTCCCGGCTGCGCTCCTCACCTGGCGCGGTATTTGGCAGGCCAGGAGGGACTCGAACCCCCAACACCCGGTTTTGGAGACCGGCGCTCTACCATTGGAGCTACTGGCCTATTTCCTCAATTTACAATTATCAATTGTAAATCGAAAATTTGCTTCAGCGTGTTTCCTTGTGCGGGGTGTGCTTCTTGCAGAACCGGCAGTACTTCTTGAACTCCACCCGGTCCGGATGCTTGCGCTTGTTCTTGGTGGAGGTATAGTTCCGGTTCTTGCAGACCGTGCAGGCCATGGTTATCAATTCTCGCATCGCTCGTCCAGTCTAGGTTTATGACCTTGCCGCCTATTCGATGATCTCGGTGACGGTGCCGGCGCCCACGGTCCGGCCGCCCTCGCGGATGGCGAAGCGCAGCCCCTTTTCCATGGCGATCGGCGTCAACAGCTCCCCTTCGATGGTGATGTTGTCCCCCGGCATGATCATCTCCACCCCGGCCGGAAGCTTGACGCTCCCCGTCACATCCGTGGTCCGAAAGTAAAACTGCGGCCGGTACCCATTGAAAAACGGCGTGTGACGGCCACCCTCCTCCTTGGTCAGCACGTACACCTCACCCTTGAACCTCTTGTGCGGCGTAATGCTCTTCGGCGCCGCCAGCACCATACCACGCTCCAGATCGTCCTTCTCTATCCCACGCAACAGCACCCCGATGTTGTCCCCAGCCTGGGCTTCGTCCAACAGCTTGCGGAACATCTCCACCCCGGTCACCACCGTCTCCCGCGTCTCCTTGATCCCCACCCGCTCCACCTTGTCCCCAACCTTCACCTTGCCCCGCTCCACCCGGCCCGTCCCCACCGTCCCACGGCCCGTGATCGAAAACACATCCTCGATGGCCATCAAAAACGGCTTGTCCACGTCCCGCACCGGATCCGGTATGTAGCTGTCCACCGCATCCATCAACTTCTGAATCGCCTGCACCCCGATCTCCGAGTCCTCCTCCTCCATGGCCTTCAAGGCGCTCCCACGAATGAACGGAATCTTGTCCCCGGGAAACTGGTACTGCGTCAACAAATCCCGCACCTCCATCTCCACTATCTCCACCAGCTCCGGATCGTCCACCTGGTCCACCTTGTTCAAATACACCACCAGCGCCGGAACACCCACCTGCCGCGCCAAAAGTATGTGCTCCCGCGTCTGCGGCATCGCCCCCTCCGAGGCCGCCACCACCAGAATCGCCCCGTCCATCTGCGCCGCCCCGGTGATCATGTTCTTGATGTAGTCCGCATGCCCCGGACAGTCCACGTGCGCGTAGTGCCGCTTCTCCGTCTCGTACTCCGCGTGGTGCACGTTGATGGTCACCCCGCGCGCCTTCTCCTCGGGCGCATTGTCGATCTCCTCGTAGCTCTTCGCCTGCGCCATCCCCTTCTTCGACAAATACTTGGTGATGGCCGAGGTCAACGTCGTCTTCCCGTGGTCCACGTGACCAATCGTCCCGATGTTAACGTGAGGCTTCTTCCGCTCAAACTTCGCCTTGGCCATGGTGGTCTCTCCTATGGAAATCTTCGGTTGTATTCTTCTCCCGCCAAAGAAACGAAACCAGCGAAAAATTTTTTTCGCGTGTTTCGTGTGTTTCGCGGGCAGGTTCTCTGGAGCCCACCACCAGGATTGAACTGGTGACCTCGTCCTTACCAAGGACGCGCTCTACCGACTGAGCTAGGTGGGCTAGACCACTTCCCGCCCCCAAAACGCAAATAGGGGCGCAAAGATTTGTATTATATCATATTTACAAAAAAAAATCAAATATTTTGTCTTTATTGCTGAAATTATTTAATAATTCTCCTATCCTTTGCGCTGCTTGGTGTTACACCCCGGCACATTTTCCGAATTCATCCCGGGCTTCTTTTATTCCTGATGAAATTTTCAGGCTCTCTCATTCCAAACCAATAAGATTCGCCATCGGTAGTATGATGCGCGTCGGTCCAACCCAAAAAAGGCATAGACCTGGTTCCCGCTAATCCGAAACGGCCCACAAGATGCCGTCGGAAGCGAAGCTACCTAGACCATCCCGCGGGCCTATTCAGTGTTAGCCGCAGGGCAATTTTGAGATGAGTCCGATCTAATAGAAGACCCCTCCTAATAAAAGAGAACCCCCGCCAGAGGCGGGGGACTCAATTAATCCGGCGACGACCTACTCTCCCACAAAGTTTCCCAAGCAGTACCATCGGCCCTGGAGGGCTTAACTTCCGTGTTCGGAATGGGAACGGGTGTGACCCCTCCGGTGTGATCGCCGAAAAATATATAACCAAATAGGAACGAGGGGGCAAGGCGCGAAGCCTTGGCTGCCGATAAAAGATCGACGGCCACTGGCTTATGAATTATGGTCAAGCCTCACGGCCAAGTTAGTACCACTCGGCTGAAGCCGTCACCGGCCTTACACCTGTGGCCTATCAACCACGTCGTCTGCGTGGAGCCTTCAGCCCCGATAAATCGGGGGGGAGATCTAGTCTTGTGATGGGTTTCCCACTTAGATGCTTTCAGCGGTTATCCCTTCCGAACATAGCTACCCAGCGGCTGCCCCTGGCGGGACAACTGGTACACTAGAGGTTCGTCCATCCCGGTCCTCTCGTACTAGGGACAGATTCACGCAAATCTCCTGCGCCCACAGAGGATAGAGACCGAACTGTCTCACGACGTTCTGAACCCAGCTCGCGTACCGCTTTAATGGGCGAACAGCCCAACCCTTGGGACCTTCTCCAGCCCCAGGATGCGATGAGCCGACATCGAGGTGCCAAACCTTGCCGTCGATGTGAACTCTCGGGCAAGATCAGCCTGTTATCCCCGGAGTACCTTTTGTCCGTTGAGCGATGGTGCTCCCACCTGTATCCACCGGATCACTAAGGCCCACTTTCGTGTCTGCTCGGAATGTCTCCCTCGCAGTCAGGCTCCCTTATGCCTTTGCACTCTGTTAGCGCGATTACCGACCGCGCTGAGGGAACCTTTGCGCGCCTCCGTTACGCTTTAGGAGGCGACCGCCCCAGTCAAACTGCCCACCTGACACTGTCCCAGACCGGGATTCACCGATCTTGGTTAGAATCCCAATGATCCCAGGGTGGTATTTCAACGTCGGCTCCACCGAGGCTAGCGCCCCAGCTTCAAAGCCTCCCACCTATCCTACACAAGCATCATCAAAACCCAATGCCAGGCTACAGTAAAGGTTCACGGGGTCTTTTAGTCCATCTGCGGGTAGGCGGCATCTTCACCGCCACTACAAATTCGCCGAGTCCTCCTTCGAGACAGCGCTCAAGTTGTTACACCATTCGTGCAGGTCGGAACTTACCCGACAAGGAATTTCGCTACCTTA